>CBDFKQ010000009.1:0-39993 GCA_965248855.1 Spirosomataceae bacterium
ACTTCCACTTAAAAAAGACGTACTTTCATTACATTCCTCAGCAAACTTAGGTAAAGAATATGGTGATACGGCCTTGTTTTTTGGTTTATCGGGTACCGGAAAAACAACTTTATCAACCGATCCCGACAGATTTTTAATTGGTGATGATGAACATGGATGGGGAAAAGAAGGTGTTTTTAATTTTGAAGGGGGTTGTTATGCAAAAGTGATCGGGCTTTCTGATGAAGATGAACCTGAAATTTTTGAAGCTGTCAGATTTGGAGCTTTATTGGAGAATGTTGTTTTTTTTCAGGGATCGCGTAAGGTAAATTATGATGATAAATCAATTACGGAAAACACGAGGGTTTCTTATCCGATTTATTACATTCCTAATTCTGTTAAACCCTCAGTAGGAGGCATTCCTAAAAATATATTTTTTCTTACTGCTGATGCATTTGGAGTGTTGCCTCCAATTTCAAAATTAACTGACGGGCAGGCAATGTATCATTTTATTTCGGGCTATACTGCAAAGCTGGCAGGAACCGAAATGGGCGTTACCGAACCACAAACAACTTTCTCTGCTTGCTTTGGCCAGGCGTTTTTATCTTTACATCCCACTAAGTATGCAGAAATGTTGGGAAAAAAAATCAAAGAAAATAAAGTTAACGTTTGGCTTGTAAATACCGGCTGGAGCGGTGGAAGTTATGGAAAAGGAAAACGAATGAAATTAAAATTAACCAGAAGCCTGATTACTGCGGCTTTGGAAAATAAATTTGAAAATATAAAATTTAATTCTCATGATATTTTTAATATTTTAGTTCCGGAATCTTGCCCCAATGTTCCGGCCGAAATGCTTGATCCTAAAAACACATGGGAAAATAAAGAGGACTATGATAATGTTGCCAACAAACTTGCAAAAGCTTTCGTAGAAAATTTTAATAATTTTAAAGATTTTGCGAACGAAGAAATTTTAGCAGGGGCACCAAAAACAATTTAAAATTAAGTAACAATTAAAAAAAAAGAATGATTTTTAATTCATCAATAATATTTCTTCCTCATGAAAGAGTAGTTTCTGAGGAGGATATTAAAAATTTTGAGAAAGCAATTGGTTTTGAATTACCAACGGAATATTTTCAATTTATAAAAGAAATAAATGGAGGAAAATTTCAAGCATTGGAACATTTAAAAACCGATGGTGATTTAATGTTTAAGGTTCCAAATTTCGAAGAAAGGGGAGAATATATATTTGATGTTTCTTCATTTAACTCTTTATCAAATGATCCAAATGATTATGATATTTTACAAAGATATAGAGTGATGACGGAAGATTGGGGAGTTCCTAAAAGTCTTTTGGTTTTCGCCACAACAGCCGGAAACCTTAAGATTTTTTTAGGTCTTGACGGAGATACTAAAGGCCGGGTTTTGATTGGAGGAGATAAATACGTCGAAAAATTTGAATTGGAGCAAACTATTGAACCCGGTGATTTTGTATGTATCGCACCTACATTTTTAGAGTTTATGAACCAATTATATTGGGTTCCTTGGGATTAATTTATTGTTTCATCGTAAGCAAATATTTAAAGTTTTAAGTTGTTGAAAAATTAAATTAATAGCAAACAATATGAGCAATATCAATAATATTATCACCGGATTAGAACTCGCACAAATCGGTTGGGTAGTTCCTAATATTTATACCGGTATAGATTTCCTTAGGAATGCTTTAAGCATCTCCGGCTTTCCCATACCCGAAAATACTCGGGCTCAAGATTTGGGAATGAAATATTATGGAAAGGTGGTAAACGGCGAATGGCTAACTACCCAAACATTTAACGGTGGCACCTTCATCGAACTCATCCAGCCTGTTTCTGGTCAGAGCATATTCCATGATTATATTGCGAAAAATCCCTTAGGCGGCATCCAACATTTAGCGTTTCGCTTGCCTGTTATCGATTTCAATAAAGTTAACGGTAGTTTTGAAGCACAAGGTTTTGCAATGATCAGCGAAGTGGACCATACAATTGCACGAATGGCTTTCTTCGACACTTACCAAACTATTGGTGTTGCTACTGAAATTATGGGCATAACGCCGGAAGGTTGGATATCCATCGAACAAATGAAGAAAACTCACTGAATATTTATTTGGTAGCCGGCTACAATACTTTGCTTGGCGGAAAATTATTTTTAAAATAAACTGAATGACTTTACAAAAATCTAATCTAAACAAAGAAGTAACTAATTTTTTAGACGAGCAAAACCACCCGTTTAGAAATGAAATAGAACTGTTACGAAATTGCATATTAATTGCAAACAGCGATTTGACAGAAAATATTAAATGGAATGGCCCAAATTATTGCATTGACAACGAAGATAGAATTACCATGAGAATTCAGCCACCGACTAAACAGGTTCAATTAATTTTTCATAGAGGAGCAAAAAAGCAGGAGCAACCAAAAGATAAATTGATAGCAAATACTAGTAAAATGCTACTTTGGAAAGAAAATGACAGAGCAATTGCAACTTTTAAAAACATGCAAGACATTGAAAATGGAAGAGTTGAATTAACAAAAATAGTGGCTGAATGGATAAGTGCAACGAAACCGCCTTTGCCATAGTTATAAATTCAGTATCTAAGGATAGAGAGGTGATTTTATGATTAGATGTCGAATTAGGTGCCTGGTTTATATTTGCATATTTGAGACGAATATTTTAAAGCTTAACTTCTTCAAGCAAAAAGGGTAATGAAAGGATCTCAAATAAATATTATTAAGGCCGACGACGGTTTAATACTTCCGGCAGCCCCGAACAATGCGGTATTGTTAGGAAGCGCCGAAAAGTGGCAAGGTATTATTATTGAGCACCATCTTCTGCCTCCGCAGGAGATGCCCGAACATTTTGTTCAGGGCCATCGGTTAACTGTAAATGTTGGTAAACCGTTGACATTTGAGTGGAAGACAAATAAAAAATGGGTAGACAAATATTACCCAAGCGGTAGTTTTACAATGTTATCACATGGAGAGCTTCATCAGCCGAGGTGGGATAAAGAGTTTAATTTTATTGCAATTTCCTATTCCCCTACATTCATAAATAATCTGATAGAAGTTAATAATCAATCATTCTCGGAACAGCGCGCGAAAGAGGATAAGGTTCTTTTAACCTTATCTCGTACTTTAATTAAGGAGTTAGAGACGGAATGCTTTATGGGGAGTATATATGGTGAGAGCATAGCTATAACGATGGCGATACATTTAGTTGAAAAATATGGCAGGAATCAAAAAATATTAAAACCTAAAGGGAAATTGTCAGCCAAACAACTTAATTCGGTTTTAGAGTATTTTCATTCGAACCTAAACAATAAAGTACTGTTGAGCGAACTTTCAAAGGAAATACATCTTAGCCCATTTCACTTAGCAAGATTATTTAGTCAAACCATTGGTATAGCGCCCCATCAATATTTTCTAAAAATAAAAATCGAAAGGGCTCTTGGCTTAATTAAAAAAACTAATTTATCCTTTACTGAAATTGCCTATGAACTTGGTTTTATGGATCAGGCACACTTTAGCAATCAGTTTAAAAAATATACCGGAGTTTCTCCAAGTAAACTTCGGAAATCTTAATTTAGCAATATTTTACAAGTTATTCTTTTTTTTAAAAATTATCTTTGCGTAATAAAAAAGTAACAATGGAAAATAAATTCGAAAAGAAGGTTGCGATTATCACAGGTGGCAGTTCAGGAATAGGAAAAGCAACAGCAATTTCATTGGCTGCGAAAGGTGTTTCAGTAATAATAGGTAGCCGAGGTGAACAGGCCGCTTTAAAAACGGTCGATGACATTAAAAGTAACGGGGGTGATGCACTTTTTATAAAGACAGATGTAACTGTTGAGGCTGAAGTTAAAAATCTTGTGGATGCAACATTGCAAAAATATGGAAAGCTAGATTTGGCTTTCAATAACGCCGGTATAGAACAGCCTCCAATGGCGCTATTTAATCAAACAGAAGAATTATATTACCGGGTAATGGACGTAAATGTAAAAGGTGTTTGGTTGTGTCTTAAACATCAAATACCGGCGATGCAGAAAAATGGTAGCGGAGCAATTGTTAACACTTCATCGTTTAGTGGTGAAATTGCTTTTGCTACCATTCCATTATATGTTGCAAGTAAGCATGCGGTTGTTGGCCTGACAAAAGCAGTCGCATTAGAATATGCAAAAAGCAATATAAGAATAAATGCCATATTACCGGGAGCAGTACAAGATACGGGAACTTTTGACAGAAGCTTTGGAGGTGACCGGGCTTCGATTGATTGGGCAAAGTCAATTCATCCTATAGGCCGACTTGCAACACCTGAAGAAATCGCACATGCAGTTGTATTCATGTTGTCTGACGATGCCGGCTTTCTTACAGGGCATTCCATGCTTGTCGATGGAGGATATACAGCGGGGTAAAGGCTATGATGTATGTCCACACAAAAGAAACGCATTAATGATATGTGATGTTATGTCCATAAACTTTAAGCCAATCAATTCTTTCAAACCGCTTTTCATGTTAACCCAAATCATATCTTCAAGAAAGCGGAAAAGAATGGAATCAAATTCCATTTAGTTTTTATAATATATACTGACTTAAATCTTTATTTTTCACCAAACCCGATAATTTATCTTCGACCATTTGTGGAGTGATAACGATTTTAGCGTTGGCTCCAATGGTATCCGGTATTTCAAACAAGAAATCATTTAATAAATGGCTCATTACTGTATGCAAGCGGCGGGCGCCTATGTTTTCGACTTCGGCATTAATTTCAAAAGCGATTTCGGCTATTTTTTCCAAAGATTCATCAGAGAAACTTAATTCTACATCTTCGGCAGATAACAAAGCAACATATTGTTTTGTTAAAGCATTTTTTGGTTCCTTGAGTATCTGATAAAAATCATCTTTCGTTAAACCTTGTAATTCAACTCTAATAGGAAATCTTCCTTGTAATTCAGGAATTAAATCAGATGGTTTTGAGACATGAAAGGCGCCTGCGGCAATAAAAAGAATATGATCGGTATTTACAACTCCGTGTTTGGTATTTACACTGCTGCCTTCTACAATTGGTAACAAATCCCGCTGAACGCCTTCACGACTTACATCCGGACCGCTTGAGCCACCTTTAGAGGAATTTGCAATTTTATCAATTTCATCAATAAAAATTATTCCGGTATTTTCTGCCCTCCAAATAGCTTCTTCTTTTACTTCGTCCATATCAATTAATTTGGACGATTCCTCATCAAGCAATATTCTTTTTGCTTCGGCAATACTTAATTTTCGTTTTTTGGATTTTTTAGGCATCATGCCTCCAATCATTTCCTGAATATTAACCATTGTCATTTCATCAATACCCGGTCCTGCGAAACCAATGCCTTGTGCGCCACCTTGCTGTATGGTAATTTCTATTTTTTTTTCATCAAGTTCGCCCGATCTGATTTTCTGCCTGAACCTTTCGCGCGTTTTTTCATTTAAAGATTCATCCTCACTATCTATGTGAATAGTGTTGGCATCTTGCATTTTTTTAATGGGTGGTATTAATGCATCAAGTATAATATCTTCCACTGCCTGCATTGCTTTTTCTTTAACTTGTTCCTTCTTGGCAGTTTTTACCAGGTTTATAGATTGTTCCATCAGGTCGCGTACCATACTTTCAACATCCCGACCTACATAACCTACTTCAGTAAATTTTGAAGCTTCTACTTTTGTAAAAGGTGCATCGGCAATTTTTGCTAATCTCATTGCGATTTCAGTTTTTCCAACTCCCGTGGCACCTATCATTAAAATATTATTTGGTACTATTTCATCACGGATTTCAATTGCTGCGTTCATCCTCCTCCATCTGTTTCTCAATGCAATAGCTACATTTCTTTTTGCATTATGCTGGCCAATAATGTATTTGTCAAGTTCTTCTACTATTTGTTTTGGAGTAAGGTGTACTTTATTTTGCATTTTATTATTTGTAATTATTTATTTATCTCGAGAAATATTATTATAAAAAAGGGTCAATTCCATTTCATTATGCAACAATTAAAAAATGGTTACATAAAGCTTCCCCAATTACAATCCCAATATAGATTAAAATAAGAATTGAGTTGTTTTAAAGATGCGTTTCCTAACTTTTCTGAATTTTATTTTTTAGTCAGAAGCTTTTGTAGCAAATTCTAAACAAGCCATAATATCTTCAGGTTCTAGAAATGAATAAGCTAATAAAATATCTTCAGCCGGATCACCGGCAGCTAGGAATTCTAATACTGTTTTAACAGAAATTCTCATTCCCCTAATGGTAGGTTTCCCATTGCAAACATCCGGAATTTGTGTAATCCTGTTTAAATATTTCATTTATTTTTTATTTACCAATATCAAATTTATTTCGATAAAGTCTTTAAATCAGCAATTATAGTCAGGCAATTTGTTCCACCGGCCACATGATACCATTGCCGTGAATAAGCTACTTCCCACGATTTTACTTTAATCATTGCCCCAAAAGAAAAACCCGCACCCGCTGAAGTATTTTCTAACTTTAATTCCTTTCTTATTAAATAATTATACCCGGCTCTTAATTGAAAATTTTTACTGAGTAATATTTCTGCTCCAAATACAAAATGCCTGAAAAATTTATCTGCAAAACTAATATTTTTTTGAACAGGTTTTCCATTTACATCAAATTGAAAATTTTGAGTTGGGTCGTTATAAGCAATATCAAATGCAGTTAATTTTTGCGCAGTAATAGAAAAGCGTAAGGGCATTCTTTTTGGTTTAAAACTTGTACCTATCTGAACATCAAATGGTAATGATGTATTAGAACCCGCAGTATAATTTTTTAAAATAAATCCAAAATTTTTAATTGTAACCCCAACAGTAAAATCTTTTTCGGGATGTTTAAACAAGCCGCCAACATCAAATAACAAACCGTATGCACTATAATTGGCAATGTTCGATCCTGCTAACTTTACTCCCGCACCTAAAGTAAAATAATTTACTGTTCGTGAATGTACAATGCTAAATGCATACTCACTTACGTGAAAACTGCCAATTATATTTCCGGTAATATCTGTTTCATCCAAAGTACCATAATTTATATATTGCAGGTTAGCACCTAAAACTCCTGTTTTTTTAAAATCGTGTGCATAACTTACCATTGATTGTTTAATGGCGCCAAAAAGTGGTATATAATTTACTGATGCAATACCGGAATGATTTTTATTAAGCAATGCGGTATTGCCAACCATCATATTAACATCATTGCCTTCTCTTAAAGAAACATTAATGCCACCAAGGCTGTTTATGCGTGCAGTTGAAGGAAGTTTTAAAAATGAAAATAATTGCCGGCCTCCAATTTGTTGAGAGATAGCAAAGAGAGGGGTAAATAGGAAAATTATCAGTAAGAAAAATTTACCGTTGAAAATCAAAATTCAATTTTTGTAATAAATGAAAAATTTCAGGTTAAATATAAGTAAGGTTTTTTTATATATCTTAATTTATGTTTAAAATGTGGGTTTTAGGGAGTTTAGATTAAATTAAACCCAAGTATATTTACTTTCTATTAAAAAATCTCTTAATTTTTGCTTTAAATTTATTCTTATCGTTATATCCGGTAATTATGACTTCACCCATAAGCCTTACATCATCCTTCATTACAATTTTTAAAGGTTTGTCGATATTTTTAAAATTGGATTCTATACTTTCGTATCCAATAAACGAAAAAATTATATTTACTTTTTTAAGTACAGATTTGTTGTTAAATATAATAACAAAATTCCCTTCCTTGTCGGAGTTTGTCCCTAAATTTAAATCTTTTAAAAAAACATTAACGCCTTGTAAAGGACTCATATTTGAATCAACTATTTGTCCTGAAATAATTACTTTAATCTTTTCAGTTTCTTTTAAATCACTAAGTAACGAAAGTTTTGGGTCTATAATTTTTTGGTAAACTATAGGAATTTCAACCTGTTTTTTTTGTTGCGCTTGAAGTTTATTATTAAGTCCAAGTAAAACATAAAGACTTAAAATACCTTTAGGCAGGCGAAAGGTATTATTATATTTTTTTAAATGTAGTTTACGGTTTACCTGTTGAGCTGCGAAAATTCCGCATGTTTCTTTTTCTTCTTTTTTAAAATAGTTAAAAAGTTCTGTATCGCTATACTTAGTGAAGTCTATTACATTTTTGTTGCAGCTTTTACAAAATCTTCCATTTTTTTCCGGAGACATGCTACTCCGGTTTTCATTGCAAGATTTGGGAATATTAATTTGCATTTTATTTATTTTAAAATCACCTTGTAAAAAGATAAATTACAATTTAATATTTATTCAATCATTTTATTATTTAATTCCTCCAAAAGCACCGAAACACATATTTTTATGCAATATTTCTATACTTGAAAATCCAACCTTTTTCATTAGTTCCAATTGATAATTCATAGACCTGGGCGAATCTTCTTTTTCGACATAGTCTAAAACTTTCTTACGATAACCCTTTCCATCCAATTCTTCCAAATAATTGCCATATCTTTCCCAAATGTAATCGGTAACTGATTCAGTATCTTGTGTTATTAAGTCTGAAATCATTAAACAACCTCCGGGTTTTAATAGTTTATAAAGTTTTTTGAATGTGGTTTCCCAATCATTGTCATCCCTTAAATGATGTAAAACAGCACCGGCGAGAATAATATCGAAGTGGTTTTCTTTAAGATTAACTTCTCTTATATCTCCATGAAATATATCAACTTTTTTATTAGTAACCTGAGAAACTCTTTCTAATGCTTTGTTTAGCATTGGTTTACTTAAATCAACCAATGTACAATTTAAATTAGGGATTTTTGAGAGCATCATTAATGAATAGTTACCGGCGCCACATCCAATATCCAATAAATTTTGAGCATGTGGTACAATCCTTTTTGAAGCTTCTGTGATAAGCTCCAACGATATTTTTGCGTCAATCGTTGAAAGTTGACCTGTATCAAGATTTGAAAATCGTTCCACATCATTATCAAATCTTTCTTTTATCTCTTCAATTGTCGATTTATTCATTTGTTGTATTTTGTTATGATAATAATTTTAGTGTATTAATATTATAAACATAGGAAAGTAAATGATAATATTATTTGAAAATTTTGTTTTTCATTTAGAATTAGAAAGGAAGCGAAGCCTATAATATTCAATTAATTTTTAAGCTTTTCCCCATTCTATTACCTATTAACCGTGGTATTCTTATGAATATTTCGATATCAAGATATTGATATTTGTATTGTGATATGAAATTAAATGACGAAATTAGTATCAGAAAAAAAGACATTATACAAAAAAAAAGAAACTAAAATATTAAAACGATGCTTAAGAAACTCTCTACAATCCCGGCAATTGAAACAGTTTTAATGAAATTAATTATGAAGCAAAAGCAATTTATATATCAGATTGCGAGGTTAGAATACAGGATTTACAAAGGATTATCAAAGTGGAATGAATTGGAAATTTTAATATCAACAGAAGAAAGAAATATTAAATCATTGATCGCAGCCATTAAAGCCGCAGGAGAGGGGAGTGTCGCCGAAAAACTATTGATTTGGAAAGCAAAGGCTGAACATAAACTTTTTAAACTAAATCTGCGTAAAAATAAAATTGATATCCCTAGGTTAATATTAAACCAATCTAAGCTGAAGCAACTTAAAAAAGCCTTGATTTCTCTTGAAACAGATATAAAAGAAATTATTAGTCAAAAAGAAAGTTTTTATCCGGTTATTAAAATTGAAAATGTATCTGAAACAAATTATAAAGATCTTTTTGCAGGCCGGAAAATGCAAAAGGATATTGAAAAGGAAAATCTACTCACAAAGTCAATCGCTGAATTTTTAAAAGCAAATTTAAAAATGGCATCCTAATAATTTGAAAAATAAACCCCTCACTTTTCAATGAAGGGTTATAAAAAAGTTAAGAAATTAACCTCTTAAGGATTAGTTTGAATTTACTAAGCCCAGGTTATTTTTAATACTTAAATCAAGTGGTTTATTTACTTTCTCTTTTAACAAGGCAATATCCAGCACTTCACTTGCATTGTTTACATAATAAAAACGAAGGTCTTTAATATAGGCAGCATTAATTTCTTCAATATCTTTTTTGTTTTTTACACACAAAATAATTTCTTTAATTCCTGCGCGTTTGGCAGCAAGAATCTTTTCTTTTATTCCGCCAACAGGCAATACCTTACCTCTTAAAGTAATTTCACCTGTCATTGCTAAATTATCTTTTACTTTTCTTTGTGTAAAAACAGATGCTAAAGATGTAAAAATAGTTATACCGGCAGATGGGCCATCTTTGGGGACTGCGCCGGCAGGAACATGGATATGTAAATCAAAATTATTAAATAAGGCAAAATCAATATCCAAGTCTTCCGCATGGGCTTTTAGATATGATAATGCCGCAGTGGCCGATTCTTTCATTACATCTCCAAGTTGGCCCGATAAAATTAACTGACCTTTCCCTCTGTTTAAGCTGGATTCTATTAATAAAATTTCACCACCTACTTGCGTCCAGGCTAAACCTGTAACAATACCTGCCACATCTTCAGTTTCGTAGCTTTCTTTATCAAAAATCTCTGCACCTAATAATTTAGAAACATCTTCCGGCTTAATTAATTTATTATATTTTTCCTCGAGGGCAATGTTTTTTGCAATTTTTCTGACAATACTTCCTAATTGCCTTTCTAAATTTCTCACACCAGATTCCCTCGTATAATCTTCAATTACTTTTATTATGGCTTTGTCGTCAAATCTTAAGTCGCCTGTACGCAATCCATGATCGGTTTTTTGTTTTTGAACCAAATGTTTTTTAGAAATTTGTAATTTCTCTTCCATTGTATATCCTGTAATATCAATGATTTCCATCCTATCTCGAAGTGCGGGATGAATGGTATCCAGAGAATTTGCAGTAGCGATGAAAAGTATTTTGGAAAGATCGTATTCAACTTCCAAATAATTATCCAGAAAACTAGTATTTTGTTCAGGATCCAACACTTCCAATAAAGCCGATGAAGGATCTCCTCTGAAATCGGAAGATACTTTATCGATTTCATCCAATATAAAAACGGGGTTTGAAGAACCTGCTTTTTTAATATTTGCAATTATTTTGCCCGGCATAGCACCAATATAAGTTTTACGGTGTCCTCTTATTTCTGCTTCATCGTGAATGCCACCTAACGACATTCGTACATATTTTCTGCCTAATGCTTTTGCAATTGATCTGCCTAAAGATGTTTTACCAACACCGGGAGGGCCATATAAACATAAAATAGGGCCGCGCATATTGTTTTTCAATTTCAATACTGCCAGGTATTCAATTATTCTTTCTTTTACTTTTTCCAAACCATAGTGGTCGTTATCCAAAACTTTTTGAGCTTTCTTTAAATCAAAATTGTCTTTGGAATATTCACCCCAAGGCAGATCCAATAATAATTCAACATAAGTCATGGACATCGGGTACTCTGCAGCAGCCGGATTTAATCTTACAACTTTATCAAGTTCCTTATTAAAATGCTTTAATACAGCTTCAGGCCATTTCTTCTTTGCACCTTTTGCACGGAGTGTTTCTATTTCTTTTTCTTGACTTTCAAAACCCAGTTCGTCTTGTAAAACCTTTATCTGCTGGCGTAAATAATAATCACGTTGTTGAAGGTCAATATCAAAATTTACTTTGCTCTGAATTTCGTGTTTTAATTCCAACAACTGAACATCCTTCATCATATATTCCAACAACAAAGTTGCCCTTGTTAGGCCATCTTCAGTTTCAAGGATTTTTTGTTTATCTGCTACCTCGGCATTTATATTAGATGAGAGAAAATGGGTTAAAAAACTCGGACTGTCGATATTATCCAAAGCAATTTGTGCCTCCTGAGGTATTTCGGGATTTAATTTTAATATTTTAAATGCCGATTCTTTAAGGGAGCGAATTAGGGCTTTAGTTTCTCTCTTATTCGTATCCGGAAATTTTTCAGTTAAAATTTTTATTTTAGCTGTCATATAAGGTGTTTCCTGCAAATATTCCTCCACCGAAAACCTTTTTCTGCCTCTTATAATAATAGTTGTATTCCCATCAGGCAACACCAGCATTTGTAAAATTTGTGCAACTGTTCCTGTTTTATATAAATCACCGGATGTGGGTTCCTCTTTTGTGTCATTTGCCTGAGCAACAACCCCTATTATTCTATTTCCTTTATAAGCCTTCTTAATTAATTTAATAGATTTTTGGCGGCCGACAGTAATAGGAATTACAACTCCGGGAAATAAAACAGTGTTTTTTACCGGAAGTATCGGAAGCTCTTCAGGGATAATATCTTTACTCACATCATCTTCCTCTGTTGGCAATAAAGGAATCATCTCTAATGTTTCATCATCTGCGAGGTCGGAAGAAAATTTATTTGAAAAAGGCGTTTTTTTGTAATTATTCATAAAATGAACTAAGAATGCCAAAATGACAGAAATGTGTAATTTAATTTAAAAAAATAATATGGTTCCGGATGAAAAAGAAATAGTTATTAAGCTTAAAACTTTGGAATTGAAACTCAACCTGCCTATTTAAAATTTATACAAATTTGTAAAAATATAATCCTTTAAGTTCATCGAACTTCATGCCAATTTAAAAATTCTATGATTTTCGTAACATTTATTCCAATAATAGCATATAATAGAGAAAATACATACCTTGCTCTGAAATTGTCATACAAAATAAAATTTAATTAAGAAAGACAAAGATGCCGGTTAATAATCTGATGGCACTTTAATTAATAAATATTTATTTTAATAACCTTGAAGAGGATTAATGCAACAAGCTTATAATATGAAAGCTTATATAAAAACGATAACATATCTTTTTTTTATATTACTTATTCAAATTTCTTTTGCTCAAAAAGTAGGAAAGAAAAGTTACAAAAGTGTAAAACCGCGTTTTCAAAATCAAAATACTAAAGATGTTGAAGATATTTTTGATTTCAAAAATATCAATCGCATTTCATATTATTCCAATCCGGATTTATTGAAAAAAATAAATATTGCGGAACAGAAAAAAAACTATCCCCTTGTTTACGAATTGTTAAAAGAATATGTCGGAAATTTTGGACTTAAAAATTTCTTTGAAGATCGTGATTTATACCTGGTTTGGAAACTTGCTCAATTGGCAGAAAAATTGGATGATGTAGAAAAAGCAAAATCCTTATACCGCCTCATATTAAAACACCAACGAACAGGTGACATAAAAACTGTAAGAAAATATTATGATTCAATTTCGGTTAATGAAAAAGAAAATTATTTGCCCATTGAATATTATTACGAATTAGTAGAATACAGAAAATCCATTGATACTTTATTGCCACCTGTTGGCATTCAACTCAATATGGGAGGTGCAATTAATTCTCCTGCTGATGATTATGGCCCTACCGTTGATAGAAATAATAATTTACTTTTCACTTCAAAGAGAAACACATTTAAAAATCAAAACGGAAAGAATGTTATCAATGAGGATATTTTCTTTTCTAAAAATTTAGGAGAAGGTTATTGGAATGATGCTGTTGCGCTTGATAATATCAATACAAAGGCAAATGAAGGCTCTGCACACATCAGCAGAGATGGAAAAACAATGTATTTTGCGCGTTGTGAAAGCTCGGATGGATATGGTAATTGTGATTTGTATGTTGCAGATTTAATGCCCGATAGTACTTGGGGAAATATTCGTAATTTAGGTCCTAACGTAAATTCAGTCGCATGGGATTCTCATCCTTCATTATCACACTCAGAGGATACACTTTTTTTTGCTTCTGACAGAGTAAACGGATTTGGAATGTCGGATATTTATTTTACATATAAAATATCTGAAAATACATGGTCGGCGGCACAAAACATGGGTCCGGTAATTAACACACGGAATAATGAAGTAAGCCCGTATATGCACCCGGTTCATGATGTTCTATATTTTAGTTCGAATGGTCAACTTTTAAATTTTGGCAGGTTTGATATTTATAAATCCTATAGAAATGCTAAGGGTCATTGGCTTGATCCAAAAAATATAGGACCTTTAGTAAATACATCGGGAGATGAATATTATTTTACAATTGATTATAAATCGAAATATCTGTTTTTCGCTCAAACTGATTCAGTTTCAAGAGATAACCTCGATCTATATTCTTTTCCGTTACCAATGGAAGCGCAACCTTTAGCCACTACAAAATTTGGTGGTGTTGTAAAAGATTCGACAGGGAACCCATATACCGGTATTGTTTCTATAATCGACTTAACTGAAAGAATTGAAGTTGCTCCCCGAGCTTTAGGGCATGATGGGAGATTTACTTTCGAATTAATTAATGGCCACGACTATCTTGCCATTATTACAGGCGAAGATTTTTTTAGAGTTGAAAGGCAATTTAAATTAGAAGGCGATACATATGTTGAAATTATTACCCCATCTTTAAAATTAAAGAAATGGGCTTTTCTTACATTAGAATTTGCTCAGGCAAGTGCAGATATATTAGAAAAATCAAAACCCGATTTAAATAAACTGGTCATATTTTTAGTTGATCACCCGATATTTAAATTAAAAATTTCAGGTCATACGGATGGCCAAGGGTTGCAGAAAGATAATTTAAAGCTATCGCAAAGGCGTGCAGATTCAATTAAAGATTATATTTTAAAAAAAGGGAAAATAATTAAAACCCAAAGAATTGAAGCTATTGGATATGGAAGCTCCAAACCATTGATAGATGAAAATAATGATCAGGACAGGCAAATTAATCGAAGAGTTGAATTTGAAATCGTTAAAATTGGAGTAGGAAATTAATATAATTGTCAAATCATACTTTTTAGACATAATAGCCAAAAATAGTTGGTTAAACCTTGGTAAGTTCTTGTTTTTAGTTTGTTAAAACATAGTCATTGAAATCTGTTTCAATGACTATGTTTGTGAATAATAAAAAAAGATATAGCCTGATTCAAAACCCGAAAAATTACTTAATGAAACAGAAATTGAAGAAGTAAATTTTTTATTTACTTCTTCAATTTGCTTGAAAATGATTTTGACAGTAATGCTTTTAAAGAATACAAATCATAGAACTCCGGGAATGATGTTGAAATAAAAAATATCAATGACGCTGTAAATTTTTTTACAGTTTAACGAAGGTTGCACATGGGTACATTATGGCCTTGAAAATAGTATAATATTAAAAAGATTATATAAAATGCATTTTATGCTACATATTTATCGAGAAGAGGAGCCGAATTATGCTCCTACTTCTCAAAGTGTAATTATCATTTTGGGTAAAAAAATAATAAAATGACATTTTATATTTGGAAAGAAATTTCTTACGTACAGTTTACACTTTATTCAAAATTATTTATCTATTGTCATTCTCACAATCATAAACATTTGTTTGGCGTCTTTTGCAGTTGGGGGAAGTAAAAGCTTCCAATCGGAAATCGTAAAAGATTGCCCTGTTAAAGAAAACGTTTTTAAATTACCGATTTTTACACCTTCATTAAATGGTTGATCTTGCAAGGCATAACCATTATCATTTAGATCTGTTGCCAAAACAATATCGGTTGCTTTTAAAGATTTACCCATACTAATATAATAAGGTATAAATTGCTTTGTTCTGCTGAGATCCATAAAAAATTTACCGTCTCCATCGGGTATGGTGGTGCCTTTGTACCATTCAGTTGATAAATCATGCTTAAGATCAATGATGGTGAACAATCCTTGATCTTGAGTGAGTTCTTCATTATTCTTTACAAATTTCTTTACGCTTTCCAGTGCTGACTTCTTTAATCGTTCACCGCCTTCAGATGAAGTATAGAGAACATGAATAATAATATCTGAAATAGTATTGTAATCAAATTGCTGTAAATCAGGCAATTCTAATCGCCACTTACTAATTGTGCCCGCGCCTTCAAAAGGTAAATATCGCTCATCTTTAAAATTGAGTTCAAACATTCCACTATCATTTTGCGCAGTGCTTGCTGCAATGGCGGTGATAGGGATAAGATAAGTACTAAAGCGTTCATCTGTTTCTTCAGTATTTTCTTCGTAAGCTTTACCGGAAATGGCGGTATTTCTGAATTTATTTTCTAAAAGCCTAAATGTGGCATTGATACCTGTATAAGGCCCCACTATACAAGGAATCGATACCGATACCGATTTAATCCTTCGTTTATAATGACCGGGATAGTCCATATCAAATAAAATTTCGGGTAATGCAAACTCGCATATACCTTTCTCTCTAAGCTGCATCAGTGCCAAGGGATTAATTTGCCTTAAGGAAACGTGCTTGGTAATTTCATAATCATAACCGCGTTCGTTTTGATAAGCTGCCTCCAATTGCTTAAGGCCGACATATAATTGCTCACCTGCATGCAAGCCGTCCATTCCGGCATCCCAATAACCTGATTGAATAAAGTTTGAAGAACTTAAACCACGCTCAAAACGGAAAACTTTTTCAGCCTTTTTAGATAATTCGTAAGCTAAACTATATACTTGATAATAAAGTGTTTTTAAACTGCCGCGCATCCAGGTATATAGCTCATCATTAGTGTATTTATTTTTTAAGAAGTCTTCGATTTCAAGTGAATTATCAATCATCTTTTGTTGATTGGTAATTTCCTGATTGGCAAGTTCAATTCTTATTTTTTGTGAAGTGATCTGTTTGTCAATTTGTTTTATTTCGTAGCCTGCGGAGTTGGCTTGCATAACGCGGTCTTGTAAAGCGCGGGTGAAACCACCTTTTTTGCTGGAGTTGCTTGATGCAAATGAGAGATCACTTGCATGGACTTGTAATCCTCTCCCGACTGCTTGGGCAGCGTTGCCTAACATACTGCCGGCAAATACAACTGTACCTAGTCCAACACCAAAAGGGGATGCTTTTGGTTCTATTGAAGGTATAATATGGAAAATACTTGCTAGTGTTTCAACTATACCAATACCTCTTTGCCAATCTTGTGCCTCACTCGCCTTGTCCATGTCTTCTTTCTCATATTTAATTAATTTTAATCCGCCTTCATCAACAGGATTTTCGATACTATTTGCTATTTCAGTAAAATCGCTGTCACCGGGTACTTTATTAATATCTTCACCAATTAATTTCAAATAATACCTCATCCTATGCTCCGGTGCTTTTCGGTTTTGTTGAAGGCCTTCCAAGCTTTTCTGTGCTTCTTCCAGCTGTTTTTTCTTGACTTCCATTACTAAATTCTGCATCACACTTTCATGTTTGGCACGTATTAGAGCAATGGTTTCGTTATCTTTTTTCTCAATGGCCGATAGCATGCCATTACCCATTGATTTTAATTCACTGCAAAGCTCTAATGCTTTTTGAAGCAAGTAGTAGAAGCGGTAATTAGGCAACGGGGTATTTAAGTCATTCAATACCGAAGCTATGCTTAAACCTTGGGCAGCAGCTTTTACCAATAAAGCAGGATCGATTGGCGGCTCGAACAAAGGTAATTTTCTAAATACGCCCTGAATGTTTTCGCAATGGCGTATCTTATATAAGCGGTCATCTAAAGTATCCCAATATCCCATTAGTTTTGGATTGTTTGGAATACAGAAATAAAGTGTTGAAGCTAAGCCAAAGATATTTGCGAATGCTATTTCTCCATTAATTACACCTATAGGTAATGCGGTTTGATTACTGAATGGTGCTGCCAGCTCTAACTCTACCACAGCGTTGCCAAAGGCATCCCATTTATCTAATAAACTCAAGTAGGTTTGTGGTTTTATTTTTCCTCGCTTGGGTATTGTCATTGGTCTTTCACCCAGAATATGCCATGCTAAAATATAAAGTTGTGTTGCCTGATTGATGCTTTCAATGGTATATTGCCTGAATAAGTAATCGCCCCAGGCGATAAGGTTATCTAAGTATTTCATTACTACCCATTTCATATAAGCTACAGGCCTGCTCCGAGCTACTACATGGGGCATAAAAGGTTTATCACGCCATTCACTAATGGTTTGATCTGCTTTATTGGGTTTTAAGTTGTTAAAAATGTTATCTAAAACATGTTGATTATTTATTTTTTTGAACGGATGAAATTGCCAAAAACGCGTATCATCCTTACCATCGGCAATGGGGTTAAATACAAAATGGTACCACTTCATGGCCTCTTCAAATTGTTGAGCTTTACTCAAGGCATCGCCTAATAAAGTTGGTGTATGAAAAAATAACTCCCAATGGTAAAGCGAGTAAGGTCGTTTGAGTTCGTGATAAATAGTGGAGGAAGTATTATTTTCATCGAGCGGACCAAAATCATCTAATGCCATATCCAAGTTATACTTAAATAATTCTTCCAGCCTGCCTAAATTAACCTTGTTTAGTAGCTCATGGGTATATGGATGATAAAAATCAATTGCTGAAATATTCGCATTTGAATAATTGAATGAAACAGAATTAGGATTTACCGTGAATGTAGCATGATCATTACCCCAAGTATTGTTAGCTAATTGAACAGACTCGATATTATTTGATGCTTTTTGAAAGATAGTGACTCCAAATTCTGAATTTATACTGGATGGTATATTATTTTGTATTGCACTAACCTGGTCATCTTCATTAAATATGCTGCCTGAAAATGTAAAACCTTTAAATGTAGCAATATCAATTACTGCCTGATCTTCTATATGAATAATTATTTTGTCGTCAGAAATATCAGGGATAAATGAAAATTGATCAATTCTTCTTCCTGTCCTATAGTCAATAATTAAGTTATTATTTGAAAGTTGTTTTTGAGTCCATTTTTTGTTTCGATATTCACTCATTCCCATTTTTATTTCATAATACTCCTTCGGTATTGATTGACCTATTCCGTCCGGAGCATTTACAAGATCGTTCAAACTTCCGGTTTTTGAAGCAGCACTTGGTTTCAATTTTTTCATAATCTGTGGAAAGAAAACCAGCAAACGATTATTCCAAACTACCGGGGTTAAGTAACATCCGTTCCCTGTAACCACATTGTCGGCATCTGTAATATCATAGCTTGGAATATCAATTTGAACTTTTTCCCATGGGTACCAATTCATTTCATTAAGATCCAAATACCGATAGTAAAAGAAGTACGGTGCGTTCCGTGTACGTGAAAACACGTGAAGTTTTGCATCTTTGCTCTGCTGAGAATCCTTCTTATCTATATACAAACCTACCACCTCCATATTAGCCACATCATCCACCTTATATAAGTAAGATTTTAGTGCATCAGTCACATTTTGTTTATTGATATCTTTTTGTAAAAGTTCGCTTTCCAATTCTTTAAAGAAAGGGCTCTTATCATCCCTGAGGTTGCTTTCAATCCAATTTTCCGGATATAGAAATACTTTTCTATTGGCTTCCCACACGCGGTATCTTTGCATCCATTCCCAACGATGCCTGTCTAAAACATCAGATGTAATACCATTGTGTTCTTCTTCAAGCCCAAGCATGCACCGCTGAACAAACAATTGTACAGAAGAAATAGCTTGTTTAATGCGAGAGGTTTCCATACAAGCATCCATTTGAACATCAATCAAAAAGAATTCAAATAGCCCGTTCGCATCATATACTCCCCAATCAATCAATTCTTTTTGTTGAAGCAGATAAGCTGTTAAGGCATCTTTTTGATGGTTTCTAAGTTCATCTTCTAAAGGTTTTACTACTTGTTCCCAATCCGTTTGGGTGTATTTGGCACGAATAGCGTTTCTAATACTATCAGCTATGCCTCGGCAAATATTAAATTTAGATGTTGGCACTGCCCAATCAAAGAGCAAATTAATGTCCATACCAATTTTACCGGCTACAGATAAAGCTTTTTGAAGCTTTAATAAATTTATTTCATTGCGGTAGTTTTCCGGTTTATTGATTTTGAAATGATTGTCGGCTATTAGTTTATCTATGTTTTCTTTTTTCCAGTCGGTGAGTTTAGCAATTTTTTCACTTAGTTTTGTAGCATCTGATGTAGCATTATCAGTCCAATCCCAAAAATCAAGAATGTTTAATTTAGTTGTTGGCAGAGAATTACGCAAGCGTGTAAATGCGTCCAACCTTAACCATTGATTAAGAGTGAGGGAATTAAAATTCAGATTGTCGAAATCGATTTTATGAAGTGCAAAGAATTTAATTTCATCTACACTTAAATCGAAGGTAGATATAAGTATGGCTGCTTTTTTTAATTCAATTAAAGCCGGCTCACATTGTTTTGAAGCAAAATCGGGTATTAAGGCCGATGAAGGAACGGCTGTGATGGATAATGAAGGTGTTTTCCAAAAAATATTTTTTAATTCTATGCCTGTAGTGGCAAGTTTATAAAGCTTTCCGGATTGAAGGTTTAATGTTGTGCTCCACCATTCATTGGTAGGGTCTTCCTGAACATTAAAATCCAAAGCCAATCCATCTAAACTGATAACCGGTTTTGGGTCACTGTTTCGAATAATAAAAGTATAAGCTGCCTCGGCGGAAGGTATAAGATAGCCGGTCCAATCATTTTCTACAGGTTTCGTACTTTCCTTTATTTTTTCAAAAATATTATATATAGGTTCTTCGGGTGTGCCTAACATTAGTATTTCTGAAATCAGCACATCAGTAATTTTATTATCCAAACCGGCAAATCCGGAAAGCGTGGTAACCACAAAGCTATGAGTAAGTTGTTGGCGTAAGTATGGCAAATAAATATCTAAAAAGGCAATCCGTTTTTGAGGTGCAGTATTGGTATTTTCTTGTCCAACAGGAATTTGATCTAAAGGAATTATTATATCGCCGGCTTTAATGATTGTTTCCAGTTGAGTTTTATTAGCATCAGTTTTTGTTTTTTCATTTTCAAAGATGCCTAACATCAACTCTTTAAACAATCTCTTTTGCTGTTTTTCTATTCTAATCAGGGCTTCAGCCCATTTAGGGTCATTGCTTAATGCTTTGAAATCAATGCTCTCTGCATCGGTAAGTATGCCTGTTATTTGAACGGTGCCCAATGTGGGAATGTATAATAGTTTTTTCTTGAGGGTTTTGCCATCTGCAAGGGTTATAAGTAAACTTTTAGGTGCATTGGTAATAAAAGTAGCTGTGCCTTCGAGCAAACCGATAATCTTTTCAACAGTATTTGTATCAAATAATAAACTCGCTTTTGCTCTAACAAATGGGCTTATGGCTTTGTCTTGAATATTAAGCAGTTGTAATGAAGCATCAGTAATGGAATCATCTGCTTTCAAATCAGGATGGGCTAGATCAATTGCATTTAGGCCATCGTATAAAGTTTTGGCTAATTGTAGGATTTGTTTTTGAGATGGTGAGAAAGGCTTTTTAACCTCGTCAATATTGCGGATTATGTAATTAAGCTGTTGATAGGTAAATCCGGCATCTTCCATTGTTGACCAATGGATTATAAACTGAAGTGTTGCATTTGCATTTTTGAAAATATCTCCAAACAAAGGCAATGCAACAATAAAAGCAGGAATTTTTAAACCTATGGCTTTAGATAATAAACGGTAACGATAAAGGGTGGATAGGTTTTTTAAAGTGAGTTCATCAGGCATGACAGCTGCTTCTCTGATGTCATCAATATCCTCTGATGACAAATTAAGTGATGCCATCAAAACCGGGATATGATCAGTAATTTGAATTGCGCCTGTAAGATAATTGCCGGTTGGATCTGCCTTGAATACTTTATCAATACCTAATACATTGTGCTTTAAAAATAACCTTTGGTATAAGGATTTTTCGCCTGCAATGCTGATATCTGCCCAAAATGATAACAGTTTAATAAGTTCAATACCTGTTTTATCCAGCAGTTTTTTAACAGCAACCAGTTGATGAATTAAAAAAGGATTGATATCATAGTGATGAAAATCGGTTTCTGCACAATCATCACATTCTTTACAATCATCAGCGGCACAATTGTCGTCAGCGGCACAAATAGAATCATCAGTTGAATTAATCTTTGAACTTACGATTGCAACATCCTCAGCGCTCAAACCTATGATGGCTTTGTCTGTTTCATCAATCGACCAATCCAATTTTCGCCATAAGCGAATAAAACGATGTATTTTATCATATTCTTCTATAGTAACCGGGGTGCCATCCAAGTGTTGTAGTAATGCAGAATCAAGATTGCAGCTATCTTTTTGTTCTAAAAAAATAAGATAAATATCATTGCCAATAAGCATAAAAATTCCTTTCTCACCTTTCTCACCAATAAAAACTAAATCTTTTAAATCTCCTGCTTTTGTACCGCCTTGTTGATCATTTATTGTAACCTTGCCTGTTTTTTTATCTATGCTTCCAAGTTCTATTTCCTGTTTGTTATAATCCTGATAAAATATTTTACAATCTTTTACTAAAATTTTTAATCTGTCAGTACCCTTAACAGATATTTCACCATTTACACAAGATGTTCCACTTTCAATCACGATCATTTTGCCAACTTTTTCAAAATGGCATTTCACCCAATGGATAATATCTTTATCTGTAATTTCGATTTGTTCTACACTAGGGTTAGGACATTTAAGTGCTTTTTTATTTTGTATGCCTTCAATTAAATCCTTTAGTAGTGGATATAGGTCGGCGAGTTTTTCCATCCTTACCAAGTCTTCAGCCATTTTATCAATTCCATTCACTTTGGCATAGGCTTGTAAAAATCGATAGCTAAATCGCAGGCTTTCCATAATAGTTTTCGATTTGCCTTTGGGTATACATGGATTGATAAACCGTGTTAAGAGTAAATCAACCAGGTTAAAATAATCAATACCTGTGCAATGAAGAAATTCTTTTTTGATTTGTGTCAATCCGGAATCACCAAGCATAGTAGCATCATCATCATAGCCGTAATATTTACAAACCGGTTTTACACCAATTAAGTCTTGATATTCAGTATCTGTAAATACTTTGCTTTTGATTTTATCCATCAAAGCTTTACTCTCAAAGCATTCTTTGGTAAGAATCACATACTCCTCTTTGGTAATATTTAAAAATTCTGCATTAACGGCTCTATCAATAGTCTCATCTTTTAATTTAGTAAGTGTGGCATCGCTATCCACATTGTTTTTTCTAAAGGTATCAATTAGCTCATCTCGACCGGTTTCCAAATACTTTAAGTAAATGCGTGCCGCATCAATGGGTTGATGGTAAGGCAATGTGAAAGGATATACTGCATTTTTCAAAATACAATATGCTTGGTATTCAGTATGTTGTGGCTCTGCCAATAATTCGCTACTGGTTTCATCTTCAACATTAAAAGGTTTAATATGCTTGAAAGCAACATAATTTTCCATTACTTCATTTACCAAATCAACATAAGGTAAAATGGTATTGGTATTTGCGCAGGTTAATTCCAAACATCCGAGGTCCGGCCTGCGATCAAAAAGTTTTTCGAGTGGTGTACCTGTGATATCTTTTGGATCACTTTTTATTTGAATAGTACCCGTTGCGTGGATATCTAAATTATTGTTTCTTAAGTATTGTAAAAGTTCTACATAATATGACGCTGCACTATACACTGAGGTACACTCACCACATTCACAAAAATCAGCATCCCCAAAAAGCAAATTCCACGAAAGATTATTTTTTTTAAAGGTTTCCATGGCATTATCATGAGAACCGGATGTTGTATAACTCATGCTTTCCATGCGCATGTTGTTGGCATTGGGGCTATCAGTTATTTTCATGCTCTTATCAATCATGGCTATGCCTGTATCCTGCCCTGCTTCCTTTAAAGACATCAGCGCATGCTCATTGCGTACGCGTGCTTGCTGAGCAGTGTTATGTAATTGCATTAATGAGGCATCATCCAAACCTTTATTTTTCATCATCATCATAAACTGCGCTTGGGGCATTTCGGAAACTTGAAATGCAGTGGTCAATTTTGCATTGTAAAGCATTGGCACTGCCTCAGGCACAGGGCTTATAGCGGAGATGCGCTGCAAGGTTTTGAGTTGTGTTTTTACTGCTTCTTGAGATTCTTTAGGAATATTTTTAAAGGTTTCTTCGTTATTTAGTATGGTGTAAATAGATGTTGTTTTAATATTAAAATCGGCTTGCTTTTCTAAAACCGTTGCGACATTACCTCCGATAGCATCATTCAAAATTGGAATTTGAGGGTCTCTCACCATATTAACTACCATTGATGTAGGCTCAATATGAAAGAGTGCGTTATGCAGGTTGGTAGCAAATGCAGTTTTTTCTTCCGGAGTCCCGCTTGGAGCAGTATCCATTACTTTATTGATAAAGTCTGTTTTATTTAATTTTAATGCGATATCTCTGGTTGAGTTTGTACTCGTATCGCTTTGAAAAAGAGTAATTAACTTTTCATTGTCATTGCTCCAGTTGGATAAGTGGTGAGTGAATTCCAAGTTCTTTACCATTTCGGGTGTAAAGCCTTTCTCAGGTGTCAGTTCTGTTTTAATGGCTTGCCAATTACCTAAATGGGTTTCATAAATATTGGCGAATGCTGTTTGAAGTGTATCTGTTTTTAGGTCAGACTTAAAAAAAGTTGACTTTTTATCCGGTATTGATTGGTTTAAGGTTTGTTTTGCCATGGTAATTTGTTTTTATGGTTTGAAGTTTTTATTTTATGTTAAAATATTTTATTTATTATATTTTTTTTACTTCATTGGATTGCAAGGCCTATCATAAGGCTTCGGATTATAAATTCCTTTTCCTCATATAAGCCTTCTGTCTTAAAAATATATTACAAACAAAACTCCTGTCGGTCATGCCTTAGGTCATTTCAAGAGGTAAAACCCATTTCATTTTTATAATAATAATCTCACGCACTACTGTACTATAATCCTCCGCTTCTAAAATCAAACCTCAGCTTAGTCTTTTTCTTTAATACAATACATTAAGCTTTATAATAATATTTTCTTATGTATCTACATAAAAACACCTATCCAATTAACTACAGCGCAGGTAATAATGAGAAGAGGTATTATCTGCAAAACATATCTTGTTTCCATAATGATAGGTTGGTATTAGTTGGTTAAGCAATATTATTACGGATCGAGTCCTGCTTCTTATAATGGATTTAAGTCAGAAGTCTTACTAGAGAATTTAAATAATATCTATCTATTTATTTCTGTTTTTGCGTTCCTCTTTTAATTTTTCTGAATCCCCCTCTCGTAGTATCTTTTTTATATCTATACGGTATTTTATTTTAAGTTTTGCTTCTACTAAAAATTTCGCTGCATCAATTTTTGTTTCTATGGCTTTAAACTCTTCTGTCCACTTGACACGCTCAGGATAAGCAGATTTTTGAAGCAACTTTAATAAGGCTACATAAGCGAATCCGGCCTGCATATTTGATGCTTTAGATTCACGGATATTTTGATCTCTATAATAACCACTTTTTTGAGCACTGATCAACTCCGATCTTATTGCAATGAGTCGTTCTTGATTTTCGCTATCTTCATCACATCTGAAACCTGAATCAGCAATTTCAGGCAACAATGTTGGTGCATCCGTCCTTGGTCTCTCCAAACTTAAGAGATGTAGAAAATCATTTGCATTTTTATCTCTATCAGTTAAGTTTTTCATACCAAATATTTTTTCCGTAGTAGCTAATACAGAGGTATGGTCGTATACTGTATTGTCAATTACGCCTTTTTTTACAAAAGGGGATATTACAATAGCTGGTACTCTCACACCCAATTGATCAAATTTGAAATTATGATGAATATTTCCGGTTGATGGCACATCGCCTGGCGGTACGGCCGTAGGTGGTTTAACATGATCATAAAATCCTCCATGTTCATCAAAAGTTATTACTAACATACTTTTTTCCCAGTGAGGAGAATTACGGATGGTTTCGTAAACCTTTTTAATCAGCTTTTCTCCGCGCGTTACATCATCTAAGGGATGCATGGAGTTTCCGCAAGTATAATCTCCCGGACCCGTTATATCGAAATTATGTGAACCGTATTGTGGCTCAATAAATATAAATTTCTGACTGAAATCCGCTTCGTTAATTTCACTTTCAAAATCATTAAAATCTTTAAATCTACCTTGCAAGGCATTAAGATTCATGCCACTTAAGGCAAAGCTAACCGGGAATTCATCTCCTTCATAAATTTTCCATTCTAAACAGTATTCGTCTAACATATCAAATATGTTGCCGTTTTCAAAGTGATATCCATCAAGAGCGGTGGCAGCAATTAATTCCCCTATACTTGGGCTATCATCTAAGCCTCCCGACGTTCCTGCTAATAGAAAGAATCTGTTTGGCCATGTAGGTCCGGGTAAAGATGAAAACCAATTATCGCAAACCGCAAATTCTTTTGCCAAAGTATTTAGTATGGGCAACTGAGTTGGGTCAAAACATTTCATGATACGTTCCGGAGTTGCAGAACCTTCAGTATGATAAGATGATATAAAGCCTGAATTATTAATTGGGGGATATCCTCCGGAAATCGGGTCGGGATAAACAGCGCCATCACCGCATAGTTGAACTAATACATTGTTAAATTCATGCCCGGGATCTATGTCAATATCTTTCAACTTGAAGTCGGCAGGTGTATTAACAAATACATCTACACCTCCAACAGGGTTTGTATTTTTATTTATCGTAGGATCTACACCTTCAATGGTTCTCGGTAATCCGGTTATTGCATCCATACCTACGATTTTACTAAAGCCAAGCATATGATCAAATGCTCTGTTTTCTAGCATCAGAACGAAAATATGTTCTATATTATGTGGTGTATTTTTTTTGTCGGAAAAAATATTTACAAAAAAGCATCTGATGGTATCCCATGCTACGCAAACCAGCTTTACAATCCATGACCAAATCGTGCATACTGCCTTAACAATCCAGGCAAATGCCTTACAAACCCATTTGGCAAGCCAATAATAAGCTTTGCAAACCCACTTTGCAAGCCAATAATAAGCTTTGCAAACCCACTTTGCAAGCCAGTAAAAAGCCTGGCAAAACCAACCTGCAATACAGTTCCAAGGTGTATACCAATGACATTCTCCCCATGATGAACATTGGTTAGAGCCTTCATCTGCCCAGGTGGAACATTGGTTAGAGCCTTCATCTGCATATGTAGTGCATTTATAATCTATTTCCTCCGCCCAATTTTTACAACTAATATCAAATTGATCTACCCATTTTGTACATGTTGACATTTTTTTTTATTTAAGATTTATAAGTGTTAATTAATAATTTATAAAGCAAATTGAGTTTGATTTTTGCTATTGCAATTCCAATCATTTTGCCGGTACAGGCACAAATAAATATGGATATCATTGACGTTAAACCCAGTTTAAAAGGATTTACGTTTGACCAATTATAATAAAATAACAGATACACAATCAGGCCTAGAACTGAAATCATTAAAAAATTAGCACCCCAAGCACATCCGCATTCATTACTATACTTTTTAATTTTTATTATGTATTTTATCTTTTCTTCATTATCGTTGGGAATACCCTCAAGTATTTTATCTATTCGATATTTTATTAAAAAAGCCATATGATTTTTTTGTTTCATGATTAGCGAAGTTTAAACAGAAAAGATATTTTATTTTTATTTTGCTTTATTTATTTCTAAAATAATTTCACGCATTTCTCCGATTGCATATGCCCAATTATGACATTTAAAACTTCTCAAACCGTCGATCTTTGCTCCACAATTAAAACAATTTAAATCTGCAATGGCCCGTGGTGCTTCTGTGTTAATATATTTTTGCTCACCCAATATTACTTTGACTATCATTGCCTTACTATGCACATGCTTTGTAGCAGAGTTTACAATATCTAGCCAATTTATTTCCCTTTCACATTTATGACATGATTTTTGATCTCCGCTTACCCAGAGAGGAGCACCAATTGTTTTCTCTGGCATCTTCAGCAACTTTTCAATCTTTCTTACATCTTCTTCAATTGTAACCCATTTGAATTTGCCGGGTAGTGATGACGGCGCGTCGTATACCATCTTAAACACTTCATCATTTACCTCAAAAGTTTGCTTCATTGCAGAAGCTGTTGTTTTTTTCTCTGTTTTCATATTATTATTTTATGTTAAATATTTTATTTACTTTATTGGATTCAAATCCTAAGACTTCGGAATTATAAATTTGAAGAGCGTGGTTGGACTATTTCGGGAGTAAAGCCTTTGTCTGGTGTTAGTTCTGTTTTAATGGCTTTCCAATCACCTAAATGGGTTTCGTAAATGTTGGCAAATGCTGTTTTAAGCGTATCTGTTTTTAGGTCAGACTTAAAAAATGTTGCCTTCTTATCTGGTATTGGTTGGTTTAAGGTTTGTTTTACCATGGTGATTTGTTTTAAGGTTTAAAATATTTTATTTATTTATTAATTCATTGATTTCCAATTAATTAATGTATTTAAAACGATATCTTGTTATCATAATAGTTACCGACATAGTCCTGCTTTTCATAACGGATTTAAGGCAGAAGTCTTAAAACAGAAAAGGTTTGCCCCCCAGAAGCATCCGCATTCGTTGTTATATTTCTTCATTCTTTCTACATAATGAATTTTCTCTTCGTTATCATTAGGAATATTTTCCAATATTTTTCTTACACGTTGGTTCATAGATTAATTTATTTGGTTTTTAAATTTAATGGCTTGAAGTTTTTTAAATCTGTTATATTTTATCATTTTTATCTTTTTTTGGACTTCACCGAATTGCAAATCCTATTATTGAGTTCAACATGCTCTTCGGGCTTGGTTTTTCATTTGAAATAATCTTCTGCGATATTTTTTTGATTACATTTTTAAAAAGTTCCTATAATACCAAAGCTGAATCCATTTCCAGATAATGGCGGTGAAGTAATTACGGTTGGGCCGGGTATCTTAACATCAAAAGGTGAGGCGGTTGTTTTCGGTGCATTGATGAATGCCTGACCACTAAACTCAACGCGACTGCCAAATATGGACGATGTTATGGATGCCTTAACCCCTTGAGAAGGTCCTGTCTGAGGATCAATTTTTAAGGTAGTTGCGATTGTAACCCGTCCAATATCTGTTGGTTTTTCAAATTTTAAAGTTCCTTCACCCAGATTACTGCCCACTTTTGCCGATAAGGTGATTGAGGCTGGTGCATTAATTTCCGCCCTTGTTTTATCCTGTTCTTTTTGCTTGGGTGTTTTTACTGGAGTCATCTTGTTGCTATCAGTAATTGGTTTGTCGGCATCCGAAGCTTTGGGTCCTTTTAATGTTAATTCAAAACTATAAACATCTGTACCCTTTTTTTTCTCATATCCAAAACCTATTTTAAAACGGTCATTGGTTAATCCTTCTGTTAATGCCCCTACACCCAGAGAACCCAGTGCAAATACCCCTTGTCTTGGATAAAAATCACCTATAATAGGAACATCCAATTTATCGTTCTTTACCGCTAGCGCACCGAGTACACCTAAAGTAGGGAGGAGTAATACCAATCCTCCAACAATGATCCCAGGCTTATTGCTTCTGCCTTGTTCATCTTTTCCATTCCAATCTTTTAATAAGGAAGTTTTGAGTTTGCTCAGTTCAGGATCCAAGATCAGTTTTTTGACATTTTTTACGGCATCAGATTTAAGTGCTGGGTCACTCACCGCCTTAACCACCTTACCCATATCAGTCTTTGCTTGATCGCCAGTAGATTCATAACCTTGCTTTCCATTATCGTCTATAGTTTTCCAATTGGTTCCATCAGTGCCCTTCTTGTCATATAGTGTAATTGGATTGCAAGAACAATACCTATACAAATTCACCCCATCCCCAATCCCAATGGGATCACTATTCAACCACCTGCCTAACCACGGCAAATAATACCTAGCACTATGGTATTCAAGCCCGGTTTCCTCATCCCGCTCCATACCTGTGTAACGGTATCGCTTGGCAGCTGTTTTTATAGCAGCGTTTGTTGCCTGATAAGAAGTTGTTCCATATGGATGATACTCTTCATAACTAATCACCTGTGAGATATCATTAAGCTCCAGTGCGGAAGAACCCAAGTGGTTGTGTAATTGATAACGAACCGTTTGTATGGGTGACGTTCTCCCGGCAGGAATGCCTAATATTTTTTTCGGTTCCGTTTCCGTATCCACCATTACAAAGCGGTGGCCTTCATCCATTAAACTTAAGGAAGTCCTTTCTAAACCATTATTACTATTTTTATATAATTCATACCCGGATATATAAATTCGTTGGTCTTTTAATGCGGGATCGTTGCCCGCATCAGCATGGTTCTCAGTTATTTTCCTGATGCGCTGGCCTTGACCGTCATATTGATAATAAGTGGTTTCGGGAGAACCTCCATCGGTGCGCTTCTGCCTGATGCTTTTTACTAATTCCTCCTTAAAATTCCAAGCCATTTCTTCCAAATGCGGCATGGCAGTGATAAATCCGTGTGCGCTGTGGTGTGGATAGCGATAGGTTTCTGAACCGATTTGCGTGGTTTTTAACCGGTTGTTAATCATTTCATACACATAATCCCGAGTCCAGTTATTATTGGCTGAAGTGTGTTTCATCTGCAAAATGTTACCTACAGCATCGTAGCGATAACTTTGCGTATAATTACGGACTGCCATCGGGTCGTTGGCATTATACATTTGCATGTACGGGGCATCGTTCCAGTTATCCCGGTTATTAAAAGTAAGTGCTGCATCATTTTCCCTGCCGGTGGCATTGGCTAATCGGTAAATAGTATCATAAGTATATTCTGATACTCCTGTTACTTTCTGGTTGTTAAAAAAAGTGACGGGTATATTTTTATCTTCGATGTGGGTGATATTACCTACGGCATCAAAAGTATAATTCCAATCTTGCAGGGGGTCGTTGTTTTGGCGTTTTGTTGTTAGGCGTTTTAAACGAAATGTTTCTTTGTCGTAATAAAATTTAGTGATTACATCATTGCCATAAATAATTTTACTGCGCTGCCCTTTTTCATTGTAATGAATGTCTTTGATGTAAGGGCTTGCAAGGATTGCACCTGGATGAAGCACTTTTTCACTGTTTAACAATCCTGCTTCATTGTATGATGGCGTGATAACACTGTTATCGGGAGCAATTTGTTTGGTAATTCTTCCGATTGCATCAGTTTCGGTAGTAAAAGTAAAAGCATCGCTTTCTAAATCAGAAGCCAGATTAGCATCAATCCAGTTTACTGTTTCTTTATATTTTTTAAATAATTTTCGTGTAGTACTGAGAGCCTGCCCTTTAAAGTCGTATTCCGGTGTATCAATCATTCCCCCGGTATCATAATGTTTGATAGGTTTGCCGATAATATTTTTCTTTTGAATGACCACTTCGTTGCTTCTGTTTGGCAAAAGCAAACTTTCACCATAAATACTTTTATCAAAAATATGATCCAATGGAGATGCTCCACCACCACCCATTACCTTGCTATAGGTGGGCCTGTGCAGGATATCATAAAAATATTGAAACTCATGGTTTCGTTCATCCCAGGTTCTCAAAAGATTGCTCAGGCTATTGGTTAATAACCAGCGCTGCCCGGCATCCATACTGTTTTGATATACTAATTTGCCCAGCATATCATACTTATATTGCATTACAATATTACCCCGTGCATCTGTTACTTTGCGCAAATTGCCTTCTACATCCAGCACTACTTTGGTATAATAATATTCATTGGCTTGTGAGCTTATATTTCTATTGTTTTCTACCGACAATACCGGCCTTCCTAGGGTGTCAAAATGTAAAACATTCGGTGTATCGGCATGTTTTGCAGCTTTATCAGCTGCCTCTTTTTCTCTTACCGGATCCTTGCCTTGGGCCAGCAACTCTACATCGATAAGCCGGTTGCTGCGGTTGTGATACCATGTTGATTCAAGGACGGTATCATTGGCATCGTAAACGGCCTGTTTCCATGAATCAAATATCACTTTTGAAAAAGTACCGTCAGGCATTTGAGTTTTTATAAGCCGGCCTGCAGCATCATAGTACATAACGGGAGTTACACCGGTTTCAACCAGCTCTTTAAAGTCTTCATACCGATGGGTAGTGGAAAAATAAGGCTCATATTGTTTTACGGCATTGCCTTTATTGTTGAGGATGGTTTTTCCGTTACCAATCCATCGCAATTGATTTGCACCGGAGGTATCTTCATCAGTAACTGTGTAAGTATTATCGTTATTCACCACCACTTTTTTGGCGGGCCCGGGCTCTGCCTGTACTTTTTTTAACACAACCTTTCCGAGTCCGTTAGAATACTCAAAGCTGAGTTGCACCGGAGAATTAATATTCTTTTTGAAATGTTCTTCTCGAACTATTGAGGCTATTGAAACCGGTTCCCCCGTATTTCTATAAATATCAAAATCATATACAAAACGTGCAGAAGCATGCTGAAGAAGGTCTTTCCCAATAGCGGTTAACTGACCTGAATCAAAAGCATTGAAAAAGTTATTTATTTGATTTATTTCTGATCCGGCAGTGAATTCATTCAATCCGAGCAAATCATCAGCTTCATTTCCTTTTCCGAAAACAGCCATGGCTTTTATCAAACCCAACTCATCTGCAATGGCTTCGGATAAGTTGCCGTTTACATCTTTCATCCTTTGCGGGGAAAAAGTCCTGAAATTAAATTTGTCTACCTTACTTTTATTTCCCAATGCATCTTCGGTTTCCTGAATGAAGAGAAAATAATTGCCGTAATATTTCACTTTAGTAATTGCCCCATACGAATCAGTATAAGAAATAGGAGCATAAAACCTGTTTTGAGCATCAATAACCGTTTCCGGTGAATCAATAAATTGGGTAATGCCTGAGCGTATCCACCAATTGTTATCACCTTCGATGTGTGTGAATTTGCCTTCATCCATCATGGATGAATCTATTTTTGAGCTGTAGATATCATAGAGCAGTTCGGGCGTGTAGGATAATTGGTAACTTTCAAAGGGAAGCGCAAGGGATTCGAGTTTATGCACAGGCAAGGCTCCCGTAAGGTCATTACGGCGATAGTTGGTTCGAGCATGTTCAATTAGTCTTTTTTGCGGGTTGCCTGAGGTAGGAACATTTTCAACCTGATGATATGGTATTTCCTGAGCACTGCCGAGGGTTGAATTAAAATCCTGAGGCGTGTATAATGTACCTGTTTTGGAAATTCCTTTTAATTCATAAGTTTTAACTTCAGATGTCAGACGCAAGCGATACACATCATTCCCAATCACATCATTGGTAAATTGATTTTGATTATAAATAATTACAGTTTTTGATTGCTCGGTTTGAGTTTCGGGAGGGAGAGATATGTCCGGTGTAAGTCTTGGATAAACTACCGAAGCAGATTCCAGAACATTGCCATACTCATCCAGTTTAATATTGAGGGTGTGGGCAAGGCGTGGATCTTCTGTATTTCTTTCATAGCTGTAGGTAATGGCTTCGCTTTCCTTCACCGCAAAAACAGCAAATTTGTTTTTCCCTTTTGGTTGCAGGAGTTCAATCAGGCAATTATGTGTGGCAACCGTATAAGGTGTTAGTTCTTTTTGTTTTGCTTCAGTCGTATCTCCGTAATTGGAAGCATCTTTGGCAAAAGTTTCGGAGCGTAAACCCATTCCTTTGCACGCCCTTAATGCCTCTCGCCATTCACCGGCACTTAATTGGTCGATGATGGATTGAGTTAAACACGGTGAAGGAATTAACCTTGCATCCGGCAAACTCACTTCATGATGGGTAACCGAAAAGCCCTGCCTTGCCATCTCTTCATACCAATATTCATGGGCAAATTGGTTAAGGATTTTTTCGCGACTTATAAAAGCTCCCGTGTGGTGCCATGACTTTGAAACCACAGGTTCCTGATGTAATTCTTTATCAACAATATTAGAGGCATCTCCTTTTTGCCAATGTTCAAAATGCTCCGAATCGGTTTGCTCTACCCTGCCAAAGCCTCTAAATTCCCTTTCGGCATGGTCATAATAGCCATGATGATAAGTATAAGAACTTACAAAACGATAGCCCGATATTTTATCTCTTGTTTCGGTTTTGGAAACACAGTGAACGGGAAAATGAAGTTTGCTTACCCACGGTGTGCCTGCAAGTTTATCCTGAATATAAAATTTTGTGGACGGCGTATATTCGAGGGAGGCCTCTTTACCTAAATTATTTTTATACGAAACCATGATGTGTGGTTTCCTGCTGTTCATCAGGTCAACATAGCGTATGGATGAAGAATTATTTTTGGGTAAATTACTAGACCAAATGATACACGCTACGCCATTGCCAAGTAAATCAGCGACAGTTATTGTGGCGTGGTCATGAATTTCCGGAAAGTGATTTATCTCGAAAGGTTTTTCACCAAAACGGTTGCCGCTTAAATTCAACCAGCAAGTAAAATTATTTTTACCCAGATAAATAATGTCCGTTGTACCTGAACCGTCAATATCAGCCAGCTTTATATATGCAGGATTAAAAGAATCGGGGTTGTCAAATACCGGTGAATTGTCCATTGCTACTTTAGCACCGAACTTGCCATAACCCAAATTAGGCCAGTAGCACACTTCGCCGTTGCGAATGCGTGCAATGTCGGTCATTCCGTCGCCCGACATATCAGCCATGAAAACAGTTTGCTTTTCATCGGCAAAAACAATATGCGGCCCTGCTTCTTCATCAAAAGATTTGGGTGTTTTTTGCGATTGCGAAAAACCATCCCTCCCTTTTGACGGATACCAGGTGAATACATTATCTTCCGAGATGATTATTTCCGGCTTACCGTCACCGTTCAGGTCAATCATTCGGGTATTGGCATCATTAAAATTTATATTGGGCAGGTTTTGAAATGAATGCAGCGGGTGCCATATATTTTCATCGTCTAATTCAAAATATCCTTTGGGCTCCATGTTAAAACTTACCAACTGTTTACCGCCGTCGGCATCCAAATCGACTAATTGTAATGCATTGCCCAAGCCTGTAAATGAAGGTTTGGGGCTCACTAACCGGATCTGTTCAAAGTTACCGTCTCCCAGGTTATGTTTATAATACCAGCCGCCTGCCTGCTCGGTAAGTATCCCTGAAAGGCCTTCGTTAAATAAATCAGTGAATTGATAGCTTGATCCTTCCAGGCCTGAGGGCAAATTTACTCCATTGTCGGGTGAAATTTCTTTTACTTCATCACTCCACTTATGCTTTTGATATTCGAATTCAATTGGTGGAAGGCTTTTTTGCGAATAACTGCCATCATTTTTTTTGATGTAGCCAAAACTTGTAATGGCTTTAAGAAAGGTAAAATCTTTTTCAACTGTTTTGTCATGTTCAAAGATAACAGACTTTACCAACCCCTCGTATTCGTCAATCCCTGCAAAATGATGGAATAAAAATACCCTTTTGCAAAGGCGTGTGGTGCGTATTTCAAAACCGGATTTATAATCTGAAAAAGCATCTAACCTAAAATCCCAGTCTTTTATTTTATTATAAGGAGAGTTTAAATCATACTCACCATAATCAAAAATGGTTGAAAATAAGTAATCTGTTTCTGTCGGAAAAGCGTCATTAAATTTCTTATATGGAGTTTTATTGCCATATAACACCTTCTCCAAATACAGGTTTGTATAAGTTATGCTGTCTTTTTTAAATCGGTTATGATTGTACGTAAGAGATAGGTCCAACCCCTTTTCATCCTCTTTTTTATAAATATAATTTGCACAGTTGCCTTTGTCGTCAAAAACAAATTCCGGCAGCCATTCATAAATTTTGTTTATGTCATTTGGGTCAGCAATTCTTGAGTGAATGCTCCATCCAAATAGTGTAGTTGTATTATCTCTGGCGATGACTCTCCATTTTATTTCGCAGTTGGATTTTCTATACCACCGTTCTATTCTCGCAAATAAACCTTCTATTCGTGGCTTGTAAAATCGAATTGTGAAGAGATTATCGGTAGAATCTTTTTCATTAATAATGTAATCGCCATTTAAATCAAGTGAAAAACTTCCGTCAGCTTCTTTTTTAAATTCGGGTACCAAATCTTCAGCTTCGGAAAAGAGAAAGGTATCAGAGTCTATTGCATCCAGGTACTCGGGAAGTGCTTTGTCGGTTTTTCTTTTTATGGATGAAAGGCCTAAATTCCAACCCAATCCGAATACTCCGTTTCCGGCACCGGAGTTATAAGATAAACTTAATGAAGGTGATGCTCCGCGAGCCGGAGAGAAAGGAAGCGGAATAGAAAAGGAAGCTGTACCATTGACGGCATTTACTGAAAATTTTTCATCAATCCCTTTCATCGCCCCTCCACCTTTGGGAAGAGATATGGAAGGGATATCAATCGCATTTGATTTAGTTTTCCCTCCATCAGTTTTAAGAAATTGAGAAGAAGAACTGCTGTGTGATTGCTCTTTCATTACTTATTTATTATTGAGTTATTAAAAAGGTTGGAAAAGGATAAAATTCCATGGGAATGGAAAACTTCTTGGTTGAATGGATGGCTAAATCAGGCAGGGTATATAATGCCTTAAAAAAATATTTGGTTTATTTTTAATAAAATACAGAGACTTAATGTTTCCGTATTTTGAATTATTTTTATGGAAGTTGTTAGAAGAATCGCGAAAAGCAAGATTATAAACTCTTAAATGACTTTTTAATGCTTCGCTTAACTTGAGGATTTGATATTTATTCTTTAATACTTCAAGAAGGATTAATTTTCTAAAGTTTTTTAATTTATTAAAAAAAAGACAATACAATATCACCTTGGCTTGTAGCCAATTTATTTTTTTCATAGATGGTGTATAAAAAAATTAAATAATGTCCAAACCTTTATATGGCTCGAAACTTAAAGAAATAATAAAGACTAGATTTTTTTAAGAGATTTTCAACTAAATCAAAGATATCGTGAAAATAAAATAAATTTAAACTGAAATTTTAAAGGGGCTTCAACGTGATGTCGTGACAATGATAAATTTATTTTTACAAAAAAACAATTTTTTATTTATATTTTAATTCAAAAATTATTGAAATATCAATATCGTTATATTCATATTCTTATTACGGATTCATAAAAATCAGATTATTTATTATGATTAAGAAAATATAATCAACTTTAATGTGCCTGTAAATTTTTTTATTTGCATCTTTTAAAAAATACAAAAACCTTTTCTTCAACTTTCCTATTTTTCATTTTTATTGTCTTTCCATATCAATTAATTATTTTTGCCGCATGATAGCAGAAAAAATAATTGTTCTTGATTTTGGTTCTCAATACACTCAGTTGATAGCACGCAGGGTAAGGGAGTTAAATGTGTATTGTGAAATATATCCTTTTAATCATTTTCCACCTCTCGATGCATCGGTTAAAGGAGTTATACTTTCCGGAAGCCCTTGTTCAGTTCGAGAAGAAAATTCTCCTAAACCCGATTTGGCGGTTTTTCGTGGTAAATTGCCGGTTTTAGGTATCTGTTACGGAGCACAATTATTGGCTTATCAGGAGGGAGGTGAAGTTTTACCTTCTTCAACGAGGGAATATGGACGGGCAAAAATTAATCATTTAGTTAATAACACCGAATTATTAAAAAATTTATCTATCAATACACAAGTATGGATGTCGCATGCCGATACCATTAATTTAGTGCCCAAAAACTTTGATATCATTGCCGGTACAGATACGGTAAAAATTGCTGCTTTCCAAATTCATAATGAAAAAACGTACGGCATTCAATTCCATCCGGAGGTAACGCACAGTACTGAAGGTAAAATATTACTCAAAAATTTTATTGTTGATATCTGCGGATGCATTCAGGATTGGACCCCGGTTCACTTTATAGACGATACAGTAAAGGAATTAAAAGAAAAATTAGGGAATGATAAGGTCGTAATGGCACTTTCGGGAGGAGTTGATTCTTCAGTGGCTGCTACACTCATTCAAAAAGCGATAGGAGATAATTTATTTTGCATATTTGTTGATAACGGTTTATTAAGGAAAGATGAATTTGCAAGCGTTCTGGATTCTTACAAAGATATGGGTTTGAATGTGAAAGGAATTGATGCGAAACATGAATTTTACCACGCCCTTTCAGGATTGAAAGATCCGGAAGAAAAACGGAAGGCAATTGGCAGAACATTTATTGAAATTTTCGACAAAGAGGCACATCGTTTAACAGATGTTAAGTGGCTTGGACAAGGAACAATATACCCTGATGTTATTGAATCAGTTTCTGTTAACGGTCCCTCTGTTACAATTAAATCGCATCATAATGTTGGTGGATTACCGGAAAAAATGAATATGAAAGTGGTCGAACCACTCAGGAGTTTGTTTAAAGATGAAGTGAGGCTCGTAGGCAGATCTTTATCAATCAGCGAAAACATTATTGGAAGGCATCCTTTCCCGGGTCCCGGTTTAGGAATAAGGATTTTAGGTGATATTACAGCCGAAAAAGTAACTATGCTTCAAGAAGTAGATTCGATTTTTATAAACGGACTTAAAAATCATAATTTATATCACAATGTTTGGCAGGCAGGTGCTATATTATTACCGGTTCAATCAGTAGGAGTGATGGGTGATGAAAGAACTTATGAAAATGCCGTTGCTTTGCGAGCGGTAACCAGTATTGATGGAATGACTGCAGATTGGGCTCATTTACCTTATGATTTTTTGGCTGATATTTCAAACGAAATAATTAATAAAGTAAAAGGAGTGAACCGGGTAGTTTATGATATCAGCAGTAAACCGCCTGCAACAATCGAATGGGAGTAGAGTTTTTTAGATTAATTAAATATTCAATTATTAATCATTCTTTAAATTAATTTACTTTATTTATAATGACTGTGAATGAAATAATGACTGAACTGCAATCATTTGGAAGCGAAGGAGTTAAAAGGATATTTTTAAAACATGGAATAAAAGAACCACTTTTTGGAGTTAAGATTGCCGATTTAAAAACGCTCCAAAAAAAAATTAAAAAAGATTATCAATTAGCTCTTGATCTTTACGCAACCGGTAATGCCGATGCCATGTATTTGGCCGGCTTAATTGCCGATGACGAAAAGATGACAAAAGCCAATTTACAAAAATGGGTGGAACAGGCAATTTCAAATAATATTAATGAATATACTGTGCCATGGGTAGCTGCAGGTAGTAAGTTTGGCTATGAGATTGCGATGGAATGGATAGAAAGTCAACATGATTATATCGCAGCTGCAGGATGGGCTACCTTAGGTAACATTGCAGCATTAAAACCGGATAATGATTTAAATATAGCCTCTTACCTGATTTTGTTACATCGGGTTATAAATTCGATTCATGCTTCCGGAGCAAGAGTAAAGTATTGTATGAATAATTTTGTGATTAATGTAGGCTCGTATATAGCACCTTTAACAGATGAAGCTTTTAATGCAACCGTTAAAATTGGTGAAGTGCATGTTAATATGAATGGTACAAGTTGTAAAGTGCCAAATGCTGCTGTGTATATCGCCAAGGTAAATAAATCAGGTAAGCTAGGGAAAAAGAAAAAAACAGTAAAGTGTTGAGGTTTGTGAATTTTAAAAATATTCTTTAATAATATTAGGACTCATTTTTATTATCGCCAGGCATAATTAATGTAAAATTTATTTTATCAACAATTATTTTCATTTGTAAATGATTTTATTTTTTAAAATTATACTACTTTCAGGCCTTCTTATATATTTCATTCTGTAAAAACTTAAAATTGAAAAATTTCATATCCCTTAATGATGTTGAAAATCCTGATGATTTGGTTAAACAAGCATTGGAATTAAAAAAAAATCCTTTTTCTCATACCCATTTAGGTAAAAATAAAACAATAGGCTTACTGTTTTTTAATGCAAGTTTACGAACACGCTTAAGCACTCAACGCGCAGCTCAAAATTTAGGTTTGAATGTAATAGTAATGAATGTTACTCAGGATAGTTGGGGTTTGGAAATGATGGATGGATTAATAATGGACGGTAACAAAGCCGAACACGTGAGAGAAGCAGCGCCCGTTATTGCTCAGTATTGCGATATAATAGCAGTTCGATCATTTGCGGAATTAAAAGAAAGGGATTTAGATTATCAGGAAATCGTTATAAATAAATTTAAAGATTTTTCCGGAGTACCGATTGTGAATTTAG
>CBDFKQ010000010.1:0-338431 GCA_965248855.1 Spirosomataceae bacterium
ACTGAAGTTTATATTAGATAAAGGAATAAAAAAAGAAGACAGAACCGGCACAGGTACTTTAAGCGTTTTCGGTTATCAAATGAGATTCGACTTGCAAGATGGGTTTCCTTTAACAACTACTAAAAAACTTCATATAAAATCTATAATTCATGAATTATTATGGTTTTTAAAAGGCTCTACAAATATTTTCTTATTTAAAAGAAAATGGTGTTGGAATTTGGGATGAATGGGCTGATGAAAATGGTGAGCTCGGCCCTGTTTATGGAAAACAATGGAGAAGTTGGGAAGGAGCAAACGGAGAAACATTTGACCAAATTAAAAATGTGATTGAACAAATTAAAAAAAATCCTGATTCGAGAAGGTTAATTGTGAGTGCCTGGAATGTAGCAGACATTAATAAAATGAAATTACCTCCCTGCCATGCCTTTTTTCAGTTTTATGTTGCCGGTGGTAAATTATCCTGTCAATTATATCAAAGAAGTGCAGATGTTTTTTTGGGTGTGCCTTTTAATATTGCTTCTTATGCACTGCTTACAGAAATGGTTGCGCAGGTTTGTAATTTAAAAAACGGGTGAATTTATTTGGACAGGCGGAGATACACATTTATACATTAATCATTTAGATCAGGTAAATTTACAATTAGGTCGTGAACCAAAAGAGTTGCCTCATTTGAAGATTAACCCAAGTATAAAAAATATTTTTGATTTTAAGTTTGAAGATTTTGCCATTGAAAATTATGAACCTTATCCCGGAATAAAAGCTCCTGTGGCTGTATAGAAATATATTTAAGAATAAAAAAAATCTCCTTCAATATTTATACAGTAAAAGATTATCTTTTTATAAATATTTATTATCTTTGAATCTCATAATTGTTTTTACGTGATATTTTGAAAACACTTACTGCAAATGCGGGTAAAGTGTTTTTTTTATTTTTTACGTTTGAAAGGAATTCTATAAAATATATAATAACTCATTCCTGCCTGCACGCTTTTATCGGGTTTTCCAAAACCAATTACTGTAAAAGGTTGATAATCTCCATAATCCGAGTTATAAATTTTTATTTTTAATCTCAGCGTATATCCCATATAAAAGTTATGAAAAAGTTTAACTTTTATACCGCCAACTCCTTCCAACCAATGCACAGAAAATTCACTAACTGGTATACTAACACCCGAAATTTGTCCCCAATTCGGATCATTTATAAATATATCACTTGCCTGATGCCGTTGATAACTTAATCCATATCGCATACCTACAAACAAAGCATCATCACCTTTAAGTAAATTTTTTTCTAATACCTATTCGTAGCGTAATATCCTTGTTGTTTGTAATTATACAAATCATTTTTTTCGTTTTTATTTCCAAAACCGAGCTCACCGACAAAAAACATTTTTTTGTAACCCACATCTCCTGAAAATTCCACTTTTTTGTTACTAACATTCGTAAGCCCTGCAGCAAACCCTCCAATATCAAATCCTAATCTTATTCCATTGGTTTTAATAGTATCTTTTCCGGTTTGTGCAACTATGTTTTGCGATTGAAACAAAAAAGGAATGACGAAATATAAAACACAAAATTTCCATCTATAATTTATGAAGAATAAATTTTTCAAACAGGTATATTTTTTAAATTCTAATATATCAAAAAATAATTTATCGTTTTTGATTCAAATATATATAAGCGTGAACAGTATCATTAACAAGATTGACTGTTGACTTTGTAATAACTATATCCTGAAAGCCATTCGTTTTTAAAGGCCTTTTAAGTGAGTCAACACTTAAAATATTAAAATAAAACTGAAAGCCACAAAGTTCTGATGTTTGAACTTGGCGTTTTTCATACTTAAATTTTATATATTCTTTAATCTTAGTTGGATTTTTGGTATTGGTATCTTTCCAGGTTATATAATAAGAAGATGTATCACTCAATGGAGATAAAGGAAGGTTTAAAATATTGAGTGAATCTTTTGGTCCAATGGCTTTATAAACGGAACCACTGTCCTTAATACTCCCAATACCTATTATTTGGGTGATACGTAAAAATGTGTCTTTAGTAAATAAAATATTTCCCGCCTTTGTAACATATTGTTTTTTCAATTTAAGTTTTAAAACAGGCCTTGCTATTGTACCCCTGCATTCACGCTTTGTGCATGATGAAATAAGTATTATGGATATTATAACTATTGATGCTACAAAACCTCCAATTGAGGAAAATGTTGGGTAAAATTTCAAATTATATTTATGCATTATTGCTGCTAAATTATTCACTATTACTTTTATAAATTTTTTTTTTACTAAAAAGATCCTTCCTAAGCATATATATTTATAACTAAAGAAAATAAAAAACAAATAAACGAAAAACTTATCACTTAGTGATGTTGCTCATAATATTTGAACAGTTGTTCTTTCACAGTTTCATCTTAGTTTTTAATTAGATCATCATTGTTAGATTAGAAAATCAATAATTAATCAGTGAAATCCAGAAATCCATTTAAATCCGTGATTCAGACCTAGCTTTACCTAAGTGAATATGCAACTGATTCCTATATGACTTGTCCCCAGGATTGAAGTGGAAATCCTTTTTATGAGGTACGAATAAAAAGGTCGGAGCTTAAAGCCCGGGCCGCAGGTAACCCACAAAGATTATTTTAATTTTAATATTGTGCACAAAATCAGTTATTTTATCAAGCTATATTTTATCCAATTTTTTTTCTTCCTTTTTCTTATAGAGTAGCCACCATGGTGTGATGGGTGAATCGTGATGCTCAAAATGATAACCAAAAAAATAACAACTTACAAAAGCCCAAACATGGTTTATATTCTGGCTTCCGGAAAAATGCTTATTTTTTTGTTCGCCTTTATGTGGTAAAAAAGTACCGAAATAAAAAAGTTGAAAAGTGGAAAGCAATGAAGGCAAAATCCAAAATAACAATAAGTTTTCTGTTGGAAAATATAATTTTAACAAATTAAAAAGTATAGCAATAGCTAAAAATTGCCAAATGGTTATGTATTGTTTTACAAAATGAAAATACCATTTAAAAAAATTTCCATGATGATAATCCGGGTCTTTTTCTGTTGCTACAAATTGGTGATGTAAATGATGTTTTGGAAAAAGAATCTTATATGAATTGAACATAAAAAGCCCGGCACACAGCTTTCCAATAAAATTATTTATTTTTTTATTTCCCGATACCACTCCATGCATAGCATCGTGAGCGGTAATAAACAAGCCAGTATAAAGGTGGGTTTGAAATAAAATAAAAAGGTAGTTAAGCGGGTTTTTTAAATTAAAATTAGAAAATAATAAAAATAATAGTGAGGAAAACCAAAGAACGATTATCCCACAAGCTATTATAATACCTTTTGAAGATGAGATTTTAATATTATTCATTCGAAAGGATTGTATTTTTGCCAACACATTTTTATTTGATCATAAACACATAATGATTCTATGTCAACATCATCAGCATTGAAGAAAAAAGGTTCGGCCTGAGTATAAATCCCTCTGTCAAAAAATGTAACTATATTATGCCAACAACTTAAAATAAAACCTTCATATCTTTTACCATCTTTCAAATTAAACATATGAATGCCAATCGACTCAGGAACTTCCATTAAAATTAAAGAACTGATTACTTCGCTGTTATTCATGAGTATAAAATTTCTTAAATTTAATAAGTAAATCTTTACTCACTAAGGTTTAAGTATTATTATTTATTAATATTCTAAAAGCTTTTCTTTAACTGCTTCCATTAGCCACATAGGGGTTGAAGTAGCACCACAAATACCAACACTTTCATTTTCAGAGAATAAACTTTTATTTAATTCAGTAATATTAGAAACGAAAAAGGTATTTTCATTAGTATCCTTACATACTTTATATAAAACCTTGCCATTAGATGATTTTGAACCTGACACAAATATAATTTTATCAAATTTCATGGAAAATTTTCGTAAGGAAACATCTCTGTTTGATACCTGACGACAAATAGTATCATTCACATCTACTTCGAAACCCGAGTTTTTTAATCTGGCAATTATTTCATAAAATTTATCCGTACTTTTTGTTGTTTGACTATAAACAGTAATTTTTTGAGGGAGTGAATTCATATTTATTTCATCCAAATCTTGAAAAATCTGAGCTTCATTGTTTGTTTGACCTAACAAACCAATTACTTCAGCATGACCATGCTTTCCATAAATCAATATTTTTTCGTTTTTATCATAAGAATTTTTAATCCTGTTTTGTAATTTTAAAACAACAGGGCATGATGCATCTATTAATTCTATGTTATTATTTAAAGCCGTTTGATAAGTGGATGGTGGTTCGCCATGCGCGCGAATTAAAACTTTTTCATTTTTAAGGTTTTTAAATTGTGAATGATCAATAATTCTCAATCCTTTCATTTCAAGCCTCTTTACTTCTTCGTCGTTATGAACAATATCACCAAGGCAAAATAAATAATCTTGTTCCTCCAACATACTTTCTGCCATTTCTACAGCATAAACAACACCAAAACAAAAACCGGATTGTTCATCAATTGTAATTTTCAGATTGAGCATAAAACAATATCAAAATTTCAGTTAAGAACAATTGAAAAATGATATTGTTTTGAAGAAGAAAAGAAAAAAGAAAAAAGAGAAAAGAAAAAAGAGAAAAGAAAAAAGAAAAAAGAAAAAAGAAAAAAGAAAAAAGAAAAAAGAGAAAAGAGAAAAGAGAAAAGAGAAAATTAATTTAAATTATGAATTTATCGATATCAGTATATTCATAAAATGAAAAATAATTTTATATCTCAAAATATTATTTCCTTTTACTACTATGTCGAATTTTTATAAAACAAAGTTTTAATTCTTTTCCAAGTAATTCCCCTCCTATTTTTAGGAGGGGTTAGGGGTGGTTTTACGTAACAGCACTAAATATTTCCTCATTGTTAAATTATCTTAACACACTCAATTATAGTTTTCGTTTGCAACTAAAAAATGTTTTTTTTGTTATAAAGTTGCGAGCTGAAATAAAATTTAAATTCAGTTTATTTAAACGGATAATCAATAGAAAATAAATTTACTTTTTTATGAAAATAGGCATTGTCTGTTATCCAACATTTGGAGGTAGTGGAGTAGTTGCAACAGAATTAGGTAAGGCTTTAGCAAAAGCAGGGCATGCGATACATTTTATTACTTACACGCAGCCGGTAAGATTAGATTTTTTTAATGAAAATCTTTTTTATCACGAAGTTCCTATTGCAAATTATCCACTTTTTCAATATCCTCCATACGAAACAGCTCTAGCAAGTAAAATGGTAAGCGTTGTTAAATATGAACAATTAGATGTTTTGCATGTTCATTATGCTATTCCACATGCTTCATCTGCTTATTTAGCTAGACAAATTTTGCGCTCGCAAGGAATTGAAATACCAATTGTAACCACTTTACATGGAACAGATATTACTTTAGTAGGCAAAGATGATTCTTACGAACCCGTTGTTACTTTTAGCATCAATCAATCGGATGGTGTTACTGCCGTGTCGGAAGATTTAAAAAAAGATACTTACAAACATTTTGCTGTTACCAAAGATATTGAGGTGATACCTAACTTTATTGACCTCGAAAGATTTAAAAAACAAAAGAAAGATCATTTCAAAAAAGCAATTTCTCCAAATGGAGAAAAATTATTAATACATACTTCAAATTTTAGAAAAGTTAAAAGAATTGAAGATGTTGTTTACGTTTTTAATGAAGTGAAAAAACATATTAATGCCAAATTATTATTAGTGGGCGATGGACCTGAAAGAACTCATATTGAAAAATTGGTTAGAAAACTTCAACTTGATGAAGAAGTGCGTTTTTTAGGAAAATTAGATGCTGTTGAAGAGGTTTTATCTGTTTGCGATTTATTTATAATGCCTTCAGCTCAAGAAAGTTTTGGTTTAGCAGCTTTGGAAGCAATGGCATGCGAAGTACCTGTTATTTCTACAAATGCTGGTGGATTGCCGGAATTAAATATTAATGGAGTAACCGGTTTTACAAGTAATGTTGGAGATGTAGATGATATGGTAAAAAATGCTTTATTTATTTTAAAAGACGAAAATTTACCAACATTTAAAGTTAATGCATTAGCAAGGGCGCAAGAATTTGATATTCACAATATTATGCCTATGTATGAAGATTTTTACAAAAAAATAATAAATCAACACTCGGCTGTTTCTGTTTAAGGATATTAAATATAACGGGGAGTTAAACCAACTTCCCGTATAAATCAAACTCAGTAGCATCAGTAATTTCCACTTTTGCAAAATCTCCTAAACGAATATAAGTATTTTCAGTAGCAACTAACACTTCGTTATCAACTTCGGGTGAATCAAATTCCGTACGACCAATGTATTGACCATTTTCTTTCCTATCAAAAAGTATTTTAAATTGTTTTCCGATTTTTTGCCGGTTTAATTCATGAGAAATACCTTCTTGCAATTCCATAATAGCATCTGCTCTTTCCTGTTTTATATCTTCTTCAACATCATCAATCATTGAATAAGCGTGCGTGTTTTCTTCATGAGAATAAGTAAAAATTCCTAATCTGTCGAAACGCATTTTTTCAACAAATTGAAACATTTCTTCAAAATCTTCTTCAGTTTCACCTGGGTGACCTGAAATTAATGTAGTTCTAAGTGCTATGTTTGGAACTTTTGCTCGTATCGTATTTATTAATTCTTCCGTTTTTTCGCGCGTAATGCCTCTACGCATTGATTTTAATATCTTATCGGAGCCATGCTGCAATGGCATATCTAAATAGTTGCAAATATTTTCCCTTTCTTGCATTACATCCAAAATTTCCATTGGAAAACCTGCAGGATACGCATATTGTAAACGAATCCATTCTAAACCTTCCACATCTGAAAGATTTTTTAATAATTCAGAAAGATTTCTTTTTTTATAAATATCTAAACCATAAAAAGTTAAGTCTTGAGCAATCAAAATTAATTCTTTTGTACCTTTCTTCACTAATCCTCTTGCTTCTGTAATTATCTGATCAATAGATTTTGAAACGTGATTGCCACGCATTAATGGAATTGCACAAAATGAACATGGGCGGTCGCAACCTTCAGCAATTTTTAAATAGGCGTAATGGGATGGGGTAGTGATTAATCTCTCACCAACTAATTCGTGTTTATAATCTGCTTTTAATGTTTTTAAAAGGCGAGGTAACTCATTTGTTCCGAAAAAAGCATCCACAATAGGTATTTCTCTTTCCAAATCATCTTTATACCTATGCGAAAGGCAACCTGTTACATATAATTTATCAATCAATCCTTCACTTTTTGCATCAGCATAACGCAGTATAGTATCAATCGATTCTTGCTTTGCATTGTCGATAAAGCCACATGTATTAACGATTACAATATTGGCATCGTCTTTTTTAGATTCGTGTGTAACATCAAATTGATTTGCTCTAAGCTGCGTAAATATTTCTTCCGAATCTACCAGATTTTTAGAACAACCCAGTGTTACAATATTTATTTTATTATTTACTAATCCTTTGGTTTTCATTAATTTAAATCAACTATTTCTTAAATAAAGATTCTACAAATTCTGTTTTATTAAATAATTGCAGATCATCTATTTTTTCTCCAACTCCAATATATTTTACAGGTATTTTAAACTGATCAGATATACCAATCACCACTCCACCTTTAGCAGTCCCGTCCAACTTTGTTATGGCCAAAGCAGTTACATCCGTTGCTTTCGTAAATTCTGTTGCTTGTATAAATGCATTTTGACCTGTACTTCCATCAAGCACCAACAAAACCTCGTGAGGTGCTTCAGGAATAACTTTAGCCATTACGTTTTTGATTTTGGTTAGTTCATTCATCAAGTTAATTTTGGTGTGTAACCTACCTGCAGTATCCACAATTACTACATCTGCACCAATTTCTTTTGCTTTTGCTACTGCTTCATAAGCAACAGCAGCCGGGTCGGTATTCATTCCTTTTTCAACTACCGGCACACCTACTCTCTCTCCCCATAATTTTAATTGATCAACAGCTGCCGCCCTAAATGTATCTCCTGCACCAAGTACAACTTTTTTACCTGCTTTATGAAATTGTGCCGCCAGTTTACCAATTGTTGTTGTTTTACCAACTCCATTTACACCTACTACCATTATTACGTAAGGCTTTGCATTAGCAGGTATATCGAACTTATGAATATCGGTTGTTTTATTTTCTGAAAGCAGATTAGCAATTTCCTCTTTGAGTAAATTATTTAATTCTTTTGCATTTAAATATTTATCCTTTTCTACTCTGCGTTGAATCCTTTCTATAATTTTTAATGTGGTTTGAACACCAACATCCGAAGAGATTAAAATTTCTTCCAATTCATCTAAAACACTTTCGTCTACAACTGTTTTACCGACTATTGCTTTAGAAAGTTTAGTAAGGAAATTATCTTTTGTTTTAGAAAGACCTTCATCCAAAGCCTCCTTTTGTTCTTTTTTCGAAAGAAAATCAAAAAGTCCCATAAATTAAATAGTATTATATTTTAATATTTAGTAATGAGGTAAAAATTATCGACTTAAAGAGAGATACAATATCCTAAAACAACAAAAATAAAGGTCATAAATTCCAATCGCTTTTAAAAAATTGGATTTTAATAGAAAAGCAGAAAAAAAATAACAAAAAAAGTCCCATATCATCGGGACTTTTTTTATAATAAGCACTTTTATGAAAACAATTATTTTTTCAATGCGCTTTGTACTTCATCTAAAGGAACTATTTCCTCTCTAAAAGTATAAGCTCCGGTTTTTTCGGACCTTACAGCTTTAATAATTTTTGCATAACTTTTACCACCTTCTTTTTTAAGCGTAGCAACTACTTTCTTTGCCATGTCTTTATTTTGTTAATAAGTTTAAAATATAAATTTAAAACTCTAGATTGAAATTATTTAATTTCTTTATGAACAGTTACTTTTTTAAGAAAAGGATTAAATTTCTTCAATTCCAATCGTTCTGTTGTATTTTTACGGTTTTTAGTCGTAATATAACGAGACATTCCGGGAGCACCTGTATGTTTGTGTTCTGTGCATTCTAAAATCACTTGGATTCTATTGCCTTTCTTAGCCATGACTTATTAAAAATTATTATTGATCTCTGATTCCAAAAATAGGATGCAAATATAGTGGTTTTCAGTAAAATAAAAATATAAATTTATTTTTTTTCTGAAAATTTATATTTAGCCTGAACATTATTATTAAAGCATTGTCAAAAAAATTATTGCAAAGCGTTAACTTTATTACGTTTTTTATTCAAATATGTCAAAAACAAAACAATTCCTGTGAAAATACTTATTGTTGATGAAATGCACCCATCCTTATTAACCATGTTTGATAATAATGATTGGGATTTTAGTTACTTACCTCACATTAAAAGAGAAGAGATTTTAAATTTAATTTTTGATTATAACGGAATAGTGATTAGAAGTAAAACAACAATTGACTATGAATTATTAGAAAAAGCACCAAAACTTAAATTTATTGCCAGAGCCGGTGCCGGGATTGAAAAAATAGATTTGAATGAAATAAAAAAAAGAGGAATAGAAATTTTTAATGCTCCTGAAGGCAATCGCGATGCAGTGGCAGAACATGCTGTCGGAATGCTTTTAGCACTTTTTAATAAAATACCAACAGCTGATAGAGAGATAAGACAAAAAATATGGAAACGCGAAGCAAATCGAGGAATTGAAATTAAAGGGAAAACAATTGGAATAATTGGTTATGGAAACATGGGTAAATCTTTCGCTAAAAGGCTTTCATCATTCGATTGTACTGTGTTGGCTTATGATAAGTATCTGACAAATTATAAAGATGGTTTTGTAAGGGAGGTTCCGATGGATAAAATATTTGAAGCAGCAGATGTACTAAGCCTTCATATCCCACTTACCATAGAGAGCAAAAATCTTATCGACCTTCAATTTTTAAATAATTTTAAAAAAAACATTTTTATAATTAATACGGCAAGGGGTGAAATACTTGTGTTAAAAGATTTATTGACCACACTCGAAACCGGTAAAGTTTTAGGTGCTTGCCTTGATGTTTTGGAAAACGAAAAATTGAATTATTTATCAACTGAACAAGATGAGATTTTAGAAAAACTTTTTCAATCAGACAAGGTTATTTTTTCCCCGCATGTAGCCGGTTGGACACACGAATCATATGTGAGAATTAATGAGGTACTTGTTGAAAAAATATCGAATTGGAGAAAATAAAATATTAATCTTTTCTAATTACACATCCTGTCGTTTTCTTTTCTGCTACCTCAATATTTTTATGATTAATTACTGCCCGGATAGCATCTTTTAAATAATGTTGCGTTACATCCTCTTCCACTTGTGGGTTATTGTCAATCGCTCCCTTATATTTTACTATAAAATTCCCATCAATATTAATAAGTACAAAAGCATCAGGATTTTTTATAACTCCAAATTTTATTGCAACTTCTTGTTTTTTATCGGCTAAGTAAGGGAAATTGAATTTCTTATCAGCAGCTTTTTTTTCCATCTGTTCAATGCTATCGTCGTTATAATCGTCGGATATATTTGAATTGATAAAAATAAATTTCACTCCTTCGTTTGAGAATGTATTATACATCTTTAAAAGCCTATCTTCATATAGCTTAGAGTAAGGGCAATAATTGCTTGTAAAAATAATGACAATACATTTTTCTTTTTTGTATTCCGCTAATGAAAATGACTGGTTATTGATAACATTTAATAAAGTAAAATTTTCTATTTTTCCTTGCGCAAATGAGATTTCGGAGAGGAATAATAAATAAAAAATGCAAATTAAATTTTTTAAAACTTTCATATAAGCAATTTAAATATGTTGGTAACTATAAGCCATTATGTAATCACCAAACTTTTCAAAATGAATTTTATAAATCTGTTGATATTCGTTAAACTTTATTTCTCCGCTTATCTCCCCTACTCTATTAAATGCTAAAAGATTTATAAAAATATTATCTCTAAAACTTAATTTTTTATCACCGTACATTTTATAAAGAGCTTCTTTAGCGCACCATAGTAAAGTTAGTTTTTCAATATCTTCCCCTGCCATTTCTATTTCATTTGCCGAAAAAACTCTATGCGCAATTCTTAAAATTTTTTCTTTTATAAGTTCAATATCTATACCAACTTTTTTATCTTTATTAATTATTGCCATTGCATAATCGCCACTGTGCGATAATGAAACTTTAAAATCGCAATCTTCTAAACCGGGCTCACCATTTTCATTTTTAAATAATCCTCTGTATGGTTCTTTCCAATGTGCAAGCATTTGTTTAATTAACATGCGTGCAGCAATTGAGGCCATTTTTCGAGATTCAATATTTATACTTTTTAAATATTTATCATGATGTAAAAATGATATATCTGTTTTATTTAACGATTCTGTAATGTGCCAAATGCCTATCAAGCAATCATTTTCTATTTCTCTTATATTTATTAAAGGCATAGTTTCCAACTCTGAAATGCTAAAGTGCAAAAATTTTATCACCAAAATTAATTTTTTAGCTTTATTTCTTAAAGTTTGTTTTACTTTGTTTGATATGGAAATTGTTGTTGAAAAAATAAACACATTTACGGGCCACAGAGATTGTGTGTATGCTGTTTGTGCTTCAGGAATATCAAATGTATTTCTTTCCGGTGATGGAAATGGAATGGTAGCAGAGTGGGATATAAACAAGCCGGAAGAAGGTATTTTAGTCGCAAAAATGCCTAATTCAGTTTATTCTTTATGTTATGACAAACAAAATCATCTATTAATCGGTCAGAACTTTGAAGGAATTCATGAAATAGATTTAAAAACTAAAAAAGAAACACGGTCAATAAAAATGACTGATCAATACATTTTCGATATAAAAATACATGAAGATAATATTTTTGTTGCTACCGGAAATGGAGAGGTTGTTATTATTGATAAAATAACATTTACAATATTTACCAGATTTAAACTTTCAGATAAAAGTGCCCGTACTATAGCTATCAGTCCTTTAAATCAAACATTTGCCATTGGTTACAGCGATAATAACATAAGGGTATTTAATTTAAAAGATTTCACCCTCATGCATGATATTATTGCGCACAAAAATTCTGTTTTTACTCTTGCCTATTCTCCCGATCAACACTTTTTAGTAAGTGGCAGTCGTGATGCACATTTAAAAATATGGGAAACGGGAAATTATAATTTACACGAATCAATCGTTGCTCACTTATATGCTATTAATGAGGTTTGTTACAGCGTGGATAATAATTACTTTATTTCATGCAGCATGGATAAAACTATAAAGGTTTGGGATGCTAAAACCTTCAAATTATTAAAGGTAATTGATAAGGCAAGGCATGCGGGCCACAATACTTCTATCAACAAATTGCTATGGACAACTTACCGGGATATTATAATTTCTGCAAGTGATGATCGAACATTATCAGCATGGAAATTGAATTTTAAAAATTAAATATTATTTTCGTGAGGAAAGTAGTGAGTATGAGCCCGAAATAAATACAAATCTGCTTTCTTCTGATATTTATTAATTATTATTATGAAGATAACGCCTGCCGAAATAAATCAAAAAACCTTTAAAAGAGTTTTAACTGGAGGATTTGATAAAGAAGAAGTATATGCATTTTTAAGAGCATTATCCAACGAGTGGGAGAAAATTACTGATGAAACAAGAGAAACGAGGATAAAGCTTGAATTGGCAGAAAAAGAAGTTAGAAGACTTAGGGAAATAGAATCGGCACTTTATAAAACATTAAAATCCGCCGAAGAAACAAGTATGCATTTACTTGAAGATGCACATAAAACTGCCGACCAACAAATAAGGGAGGCACAAAACCAGGCCGATAGAATTACAAGGGAAGCAAGAGAAAAAGCAAGATTTACCGTTGATGAGGCGGAATATCAATCAAAACATATTCTCCTCAATACGCTTAATGAATTAAAGGGTATGGAGAATGATGTACATTCTATTAATACAGAAAAAGAAAATTTAATGAATGAAATTAAAGAATTAATTGTCGGAACGCTCGAAAAAGTAAGTAATGCGGATACCCGAAACAATAAAAATTTTCTGGAGGATAAAATAAAACAACTGGAAGACAATTTAGGTCATAGAACTCTAACTCAAACTACTCAAACTGTAGAATCACAACCTGTTCAAAAAGTAATTCCTCAAAACCCTGAGCCCATTATTTTACAAAATGAATCAACAGGGAAATCTTTTTTTGATGAAATATAATTAACAGGCTGTTGTTGAGTTTTCTTAAATGTATTAATATAAAAAAACTATTTTTAAATTAATATTCATAACAATTTAAACCGACATTATTTTTTATGAATATATCAATATCGTTATTTTGATAAAATTCTATAAAAATCTCAAACATTTTTCTTTTATTTATTTTCAAAAATTGAATCGCTCAGTATTTATAATTTTTATATACATTTCTATTTTTTTTGGAAACCTTTCATCTGCTTTTGGGCAAATTATATCTGAAAATATTATTATAGACAGTGTAAGAATTGAAGGAAATAAAAAAACTAAAAATTATATTATTTTCCGTGAGCTCGACATTCATTCGGGCGATACCATTCCAAAAAACAAAATAGATTCTCTCATAAAATTAAATCGGAATCGAATTTTTAATACCCAATTATTTAATTCTGTTGATTTAATTCTTTCTCCTCACGATAGTTCTTATCATTTATTGGTTAAGGTTACAGAAAGGTGGTATATTTTCCCTTCTATCATCTTCGAACTTGCCGACAGAAATTTTAATGAATGGTGGTACGACCGTGGCAGGGATTTGAGCAGAGTAAATTATGGAACTCAGATAGCATGGAGAAATTTCAGAGGCCGAAACGAAACCTTGAGAGCTACAGCTCAATTTGGCTTTACAAAAAGGTTAATTTTTTCATACAGTTTACCCTATATTGATAAAAGTTTAAAAAACGGCCTTTCATTTTCTACTTCCTATTCCGACAATAAACAAGTTGCCTATCGCTCAGGTATAATAAGGCATGATCGGTTTAATCAAATAAAAGATACAATATTTAATAAGCTGGATTATTTAAAGTCTGAATTGATTTTGCGATCACGCTTTAATGCAAGTGTAGTATTTACAAGGCGAAGTAAATTTTACACCTTTCATGAAATTGAATTGGGTTATAATTATAATACCATTCAGGATACAATTGCATTACTTAATCCAAATTACTTTTTAGATAAAAAAACAACTCAAAGCGTTATTTACATGGCTTATAATTTCACTTACGATCGCCGGGATAACATTGTTTACACACTAAATGGAAAATATATTGGGCTTGAGATAGGTAAAGTAGGTTTTACAAAACTTGATGATGTTCACCAATGGTATGTGCTCGGCAGGTATTGGTATTATAAACAATTAAGTAAAAAATATTTTTTTTCTGCAGGTATTACCGGCAGATTTTTGGGTCCAACCCGACAACCCTATTATAATTCAAAAGCTTTGGGATATTATGATTTAGTGAGGGGGTATGACCTTTATGTAATTGATGGCAATCACTTTGCATTAGGTAAATTTAGTTTTAAAAGACAATTGCTTAAATTTAAAAGATCTTTTCCAAAACTTATTCCCATTAAACAATTCGAAACCATACCTTTGGATATTTATTTGAGAACATATATTGATATGGGTTATGTATGGGATAACCAACATATAGCATTCAATAAAAGATTTGCCAATAATTTAATGACAGGCGGAGGAGTGGGCATAGATATAGTAACATTTTACAGTATCGTTATCGGTATTGATTATACTGTTAATTTAGAAAGGCAAAATAATTTCTTTCTTCGATTAGTAAGAGACATTTAACTTCCATTAAAATTTCCACCTTAGTATTTATAATGAAAACTTTATATTTTATCTTACCTCTTATATTATTTCTGGCAGCCTGTGAGAATAAAAACCAATCATCAGAAGAAAAAAAATCTTTGCAGGCACAAGATTTATTAAATAATCATAAAATTATTTCCAAATACAGTGAAAAACTTCAAAAAATATTTATTAATGATAAAGGCATAATTCGGGGAGTAAGCTTGGGAGATAAATTTTCGGATGTTCAAAATGAAATGGATACCACTCAAATTAAAATAAAACCCGCTGCGGGTAAATTTAAATTTGTTACATCTTTAAATAATTATGAGGATGCAGATATTATTTTTTTTTTTAACAATGATGAAGTAATTACAGAAATTGGTATCGACCCTTATCTTAACACACAACAATCAGTTGATAGCCTTTCTCATGAGATGACACAATATTTCATCGAAAAGTATGGTAACATTTTTAAAAAAGACAGCAATAAAACTATCGGAGATAATAAAAATTTACATTTTGTTATAGAGGACGTAAGTATTAAAACAGTTCCCGGTCTTCAAATAAGGATCACTAAAAAATAAGTGATTGAAAAAACTTTAGGCTGTATTGTTAGAATGAACTTTGCAATTACCAACAGAAGCTGTCACTTTTTAAGGTTCCGGATTAACCAACTTTTTTAAATTTATATCTTAGTTTAAGAGTTGAAAAATATGATATAAAATTTAATTATACCTGTAAATAAAATTTAAATTATTAGTATTCCGCAGACTAAAAAAATTCTTAGAGTTTTAAGAGAGATCGCTTACTTACGCTCCTGAACGCAACTTTTTAGCAGTTTTGAGGTTAAAGCATGCTTTAGCAAAAATTAACATGTGACAACTGTTTTGAAAGTACAAGTCTCTGAAAAAACTATTCTTTTTCACGGTAGTTTTCAATACGAAAATCTTTAGGAGTAAAGCCTTCAAATTTTTTAAAAAATCTTCCAAAATGTGAAGGATTGTAAAAGCCTAAAAGATAAGCTATCTCGGCTATGTCGTAATATGTATAAGACAATAAATTTTTAGCTTCCAGTAAAATTCTTTCAGTTATAAAGCTTTTAGGTGTTTTACCGGTAACATCTTTAACAGTATCTGTAAGATGATTTGGCGTAATATGCATTAGTTCTGCATATTCCTTTACAGTTTTTTTTGTGATATAATATTTATTAACCAATTCAACAAAATCTATTAATAAATACCATGTTCTTTGGTTGCTTTTGAAGGTTGATTATATATTTCTGATAAATACTCTTGCTTTTAAAAAGAAAAGCTAACAAATATGACTGAAGTATCTCTTTTGTGTAGAGATCTTTGTTATGAAGGACGGAAAGCATTTTTTCGCATTCAATCAATAGTTCTTCAAGCTCTTCCTGACCTATCGTTAAAAAGTTAATTTCCAGAATATTGAAAAAGGGAAAAACTTCATTTATAGGAAGAGGATAATAAGACAAAAACTCCTTTTTAAAAAATACAACATACCCTTCAATATTCTTTTTTGCATCTACTTTTCTATTCCATGAGAATACCTGACCTTGAGCTATAAAAAGCAATGAATTATTAGATGATTGTAAATGATTACTGTTAATTGACAGTTTGGTATCTCCAACATGCTTTTTTAAAACTATACCAAAAAAATTCTGATAATAGGGTGGCATTATCATTTTTACCTTTGGAATTAAATCACTGAATCTGATTAGATGAAAATCTTGTATTATAGTTCTCTTTGGAAAATCGCAAGCTTCAAATAATTCATTAATTTCATTAAAAGCCCTCATTTGTAATACAAGTTAAAATTTACCAACCTAAATAACTTCAATACTAAATTTTGTAATAGCTATAATATTTATTACATAATTAACCGGAATGAAAAAATCCGTGAAATTGAACAGTTCCTCCCTTATTGGTATTATTTGCATTTCTCTACATTAAATACCTTTGACTCAACATTAAAAAAAAATGAAAAATGAAAAATTTACAAGTTTTATTATTATATATATTAATTTTTAGTTTCGGTTTTTTATCGTGCAGAAAAGATCCTACTATATCTAACAGAAAATCGACTTATGTATTGGTACATGGCGCATGGGAAGGCGCCTATGCATGGGACAAAGTTAAGAGTTTACTGGAAAAAGAAGGAAATAAAGTAAAAGTAGTTGATTTGCCTACTCATGGTGAAGATAATACGCCAATATCTGCGGTAATTTTTAAAAGTTATGTAGATAATGTAGTAAATGTTATCACAACAGATAATCCTGAATCCGGAAAAGTTATACTAGTAGGACATAGTTTTGGTGGTATGGTTATCTCTTCCGTAGGTGAACAAATCCCTAATAAAATTTCTAAACTGGTTTATCTTGCCGCGTTTCTTCCTAAAGATGGGGAAGCATCTATTGTTATTGGAGGCAGGGATAAACTAAGTTTAACGCCAAAAAATCTGATAATTAGCCCGGACAGTTTGAGTGTTTCCAATTAAAACCAGTCAAATACCTGAAATTTTTTGCCGGGATTGTAACGACCGGGATAAGCGATTAATTGTACAAAAACATAAACCGGAACCTATCAGGCCATTTTATACTCCGGTTCACCTGACTTCTAAAAATTTCGGCATGGTTGATAAATACTATATCGAAACATTACAGGATCATGCTGTAGGCATTGATTTACAAAAAGAAATGGTAATGAACGGATCTGTGAAGAAAACATTTTCACTTAATACCGGCCACTGTCCGCATTTATCAGACCCTGATGCGTTGGTAAAAATTTTTTATGAAATTTCACTTTATTAATTATTTTATTAAAAACACTTAAATGCAAATAAAAACTTTTATTATGGTATTTATCTTAATGATAAGTACCATAAATTCTTTTTCTCAGCAATTAGCATCTCCTGTAAATAATAAAAAATCCAAAACAATTGTTTTTATTCATGGACTTTTTGTAACCGGCAATTGCTGGGACGAATGGAAGGTATATTTTGAATCAAAAGGATTTACATGTTATGCGCCGGCCTACCCGCTTAAAAATGACAGTCCACAAAATTTAAGGAAAAATATTGATAAAGGAAAAATAGAGACGCTGGGTTTGGAAACGATTATAAAATTTTACAAAGACACACTTCACAAAATTGGTGGGAAACCTATTTTGATAGGGCATTCTATAGGTGGTAATTTAGTTCAACTCCTAATTAATCAAGGTTATGGCAGTGCGGGTGTATGCATCCACTCGGGGCCACCGAAAGGTTTGATATCATTTAAGTGGCCTTTTTTAAAATCAAATCTTCCTCTGTTGATGGCTTCTAAGAAAAAACCATATTTATTGTCGCACAAGCAATGGAAATATTCCTTTACAAATGGAATGAGCGCAGAACAACAAGAACTTACTTATAATAAGTTTTTAACGCCTGAAAGTTCGCAGATAGCAAAAGATGCAACTACAAAAATCGCAAAAGTAGATTTTAAAAAACCTCATGCTCCATTGTTATTTATAAGTGGAACTTCTGATCATATTATTCCTGCATCATTAAACAAAAGAAATGCCAAGAAATATAAAGACAAGGGCTCTGTAACAAATTTAAAGAATTTTGAAAATCGAAATCACTTTTCAATAAGAGCAGATGGCTGGAATGAAGTGGCAGGATATATACTTACTTGGATTAATAGTTTAAAATAAATAATAAAATTATGGAGAATATTTTCTTAAAAGTGGGAAGAATAACATTTGCAATTTGTTTCTTCCTTTATGGAATCGGTCACTTTACGAGTGTTTCTTCATTCGCAGAGCTTTTACCGGTTAAGGGTGCCGAGTATTTGATTTATTTTACCGGCATATGTTTGATAGCCGCTTCAATAAGTATAGTTATAAAGAAGCAAATAGCCTTGGCTACTTTACTGCTTGCAATAATGATATTGATATTTATTTTTACTGTACATGGCCCGGATATGTTTAGCACTAACCCTATGATAAAGGCCAGGGGTACCGGCAATACTTTTAAAGATATTGGTTTAATTGGTGGATGCTTGTTTATGCATGGATTTTATAGAAAGCCAAACAATTTATAACATGAATTGTGTCGGAATTTTTCACAATTAATGGCATTCAATAACCATCAGGATGCCATTTTGAGATAATTCCTTACATATTTATCGATGGATTCCAAAAGTATTTTGTTTTGGAATCCAATGTTGTCATGCACAGTTAACTTTTCAAAAGCAAGAGCACTTTTTATAACCTCCACATTTACAGGTACTTTTAACTTTTGTTTTTCTACATCTGCAATATCTTTTTCTAAAACAATGAGTGCCTGTTTTGCTTGCTCCAGTTTTGATTGATTGATCAATATTTTAACCACATCGATTTTATTTTTTCGTAAATGAAGTTTGAAAAGCTTATACTCAGCTTTTATTTTCCAAACTGTTAATTTATCAGTTACTTTTCCCTTTCCGCTTGCGGCTAAGGCGGCATTGATAGAAGTAATATTTTCTTCCTCTTCAGCAATTAAATTATTTACTGTTTCCAACATGGTTAAAGCATTCCATATCCTGTATTCAAGCCTTGCTATAGTGTAAATAAAATTCTTTTTCTTAAAAGTTAATTTCATTAAAACATTCTCGATAGATGAAGAAGTGGTTTTATGTAGCATATTTTTATTTTTTTAAGTGTCTTTTTTCTGATACCTAAATTTCGTCATTTTATTTCAAACAGCAATGAAAATATGAGTATCTTGATATCGAAATATTGATAATTGCTGTAGAAGCGGATTTGTAGAAAAAACAGGTCTTGTTACCATTAAATTTTTATTTAAATCAGGTTCCGGCATGACTTGGGGAAACGATTTGCGGTAGGTGCGGAGTGCCCATTGCTGAATAAAAATCAACATTTGTTCTTTATTATTTAAGGCAGGTTCAAGGAGTAATCCTAACTTTTTAGAAAGATTGTTTCCCGCTAAAATAAGTAATCCCTTTTATAAAAATATTCATATATAATTGTTGCGTTAATATTATATAAATATAGTGAACGGAAAATAAATGTTGAGAATTATTAATATGTATGGAGATAATGAAAGCTTAATTCCTTTTCGATCTTAATTTTTAATAAGTATAGCCTCTACCAAAATTCGCAATTTGTGGTTCTGGCTTAACCAACATTTTTAAAAATTTAGTATAAGATAATTAAGTAAGGCAATGATAGGCTTTCTATGCAAATGTTACTTGCCTACTGAAAGTAAGTGTTTTAATTTAAAATAAAAAATCCCATTCTAAAGCTGAAGGGATTTTTTTTATATTTGCCAATAGGTACAATTTTTAATAACTTTTTAATGAATTCTTTTCGCATAGACGGCGGACATCGCTTACAAGGAGAAATTGTTCCGCAAGGAGCTAAAAATGAGGCATTGCAAATTATTTGTGCTGTTTTATTAACTGAAGAAACAATTATAATTAATAACATTCCACACATTAGAGATGTAATGAAATTAATTGAGCTTGTTGGGGATATGGGTGTAAGGGTTACAAAACTCAACGAACATTCGTATAGTTTTAAGGCCGACAACGTTAATTTAGATTTTTTAGAAACCGAAAATTATAAAAATAAAGCAGCTGCGCTAAGAGGATCTATAATGTTATTAGGTCCATTGCTCGCCAGGTTTGGGAAAGGAAAAATCCCCAGGCCGGGTGGTGATAAAATTGGAAGAAGAAGATTAGATACACATTTTTTAGGATTTGAGAAATTAGGTGCAAAATTTAATTACGATGCTATATCAGGCTTTTATGAAATAGACGCCACAGATTTAAAGGGCTGCTACATGTTATTAGACGAAGCTTCTGTGACAGGTACAGCCAATATACTTTTGGCAGCAGTTCTGGCAAAAGGAGTAACTACCATCTATCATGCAGCATGTGAACCATATATTCAACAACTTTCTAAAATGTTGAATAGAATGGGTGCAAAAATTTCAGGAATTGGCTCAAATTTATTAACAATTGAAGGGGTTGAAAAATTAGGTGGAACAGAACATACCATGCTACCCGATATGATTGAAATTGGCAGCTTCATTGGTCTTGCAGCTATGACTCAATCTGAAATCACAATTAAAAATGTAGGCGTTGATCATCTGGGAATTATTCCTGAAGTTTTTCAAAGATTAGGTATTAATTTAGAAATTAAGGGAGATGATATTTATGTTCCTGCTCAAGAGCAATATATTATAGATACTTTTATTGATGGTTCAATTTTAACCGTTTCCGACCATCCATGGCCCGGTTTCACACCGGATTTATTGAGCATTGTGTTGGTAACTGCCGTACAAGCAAGAGGAACTGCTCTAATACATCAAAAGATGTTTGAAAGTCGTTTGTTTTTTGTAGATAAATTAATTGAAATGGGTGCCCAGATAATTCTTTGCGACCCACATCGAGCAACTGTAATAGGTTTGGATAGAAAAATTCCATTGAGAGGTATTCGGATGACCTCCCCTGACATAAGGGCGGGTGTAGCCTTGTTAATCGCAGCCTTATCAGCAAAAGGAACGAGTATTATAGATAATGTAGAACAGATTGACCGTGGTTATCAATATATTGATCAAAGGTTAAACGCTTTGGGAGCGAAGATTGAAAGGATTTAAAAAAAATAAAAATAATTTAGAAAATTCTATTCCTTTTCAATTTAATTTCCTCTTATAAAATCAACTTTACAAGGTTAGATAATAAACATTGTTGGAAATATCAATGAATCTTTGAAATTGTATCTTTTCTTTAATTACTTTGCCGGTTAAATAGATATTTATCAGCCGATAAAATTACATTTGCTTTTAAAAAAAGTCTGAAATAAATTGTTGAACCTGTTTTCGAATGTATTTTGTACAAGTAATTATAAAATTTTAAAATGTCTATTAAGCAGGTTTATATTAATTCAACATCCGCATTTCTACCCAATGACCCGGTACTTGTAGATGAAATGGAAACTTATTTAGGTTTTATAAATAACAAACCTTCAAAATCAAAAAAAATAGTATTAAGAAATAATGGTATCAAAACCCGGTATTACGCTCTTAACAAAGAAGGTAAATCAACGCATACCAATGCTGAAATGACTTCTTTAGCGATAAGGGCTTTATTGGGTAATGATCCGGAAAAATTAAAAAATATTCAATTATTATCGTGTGGCACTTCTTCACCCGATCAAATGATGCCAAGCCATGGTGTGATGACGCATGGATGGTTGCCGGAAGCTGAAGGAATTGAAGTTGTGTCCCCATCAGGTGTTTGTTGCGCGGGTATGCATGCTTTGAAGTATGCGTATTTAGCAATTAAATCAGGTGAAGTAACGCAGGCGGTGGCTACAGGTTCTGAAAAATTTTCGGGTTTACTTGTTTCTGATGTTTTTGAAGAAGAAGCTCAAAAACTTATTGAACTGGATGAAAACCCTTTTATTTCTTTTCAAAAAGAATTTTTAAGATGGATGTTATCAGATGGTGCTTCGGCTTTTTTATTGTCTGACAAACCAAATGAAAATGGTTTAAGTTTAAGAATTGAATGGATTGAGGGCGTTTCCTATGCAAATGAAATGGAAACATGTATGTATATGGGTGCTGAAAAAATGCCCGATGGCACGCTTAAAGGTTTCATGGAGTTTACACCGGAAGAAATTATGACCAAATCAATTTTTAGTATTAAACAAGATATTGGTTTATTAGGTGATAATATTGTGCCCTTGGGAGGAAAAAAAATTATGGAAATAATGGATAAAAAGGGATTAAAAATGTCTGACGTCGATCATTTTTTACCTCATATTTCAAGTGATTTTTTTAGAAGTAAAATTTATGATATGATTGAATTTTATGGAGGCGGTATCCCTTACGAAAAATGGTTTATGAATTTGTATACTGTTGGTAATGTAGGCGCTGCATCTGTTTATTTAATGATTAATGAGTTATTTAATACCGGAAAATTAAAAAAAGGCGAAAAAATTCTTTTACTTGTACCCGAAAGCTCCAGATTTTCCTATATGTACTCCTTGTTAACAGTAGTATAAGAAGGTGATTGAATAACAATAGGCAATATTGTAGTTGAGTATAAATAATATTCAAATGAAAAAAGAAAACGTTCCGCAGGATTTAAGTGCCCTTGGCAGGCATACAAAAGAGATGTGCTATGCTATTGATGATTCAGGAAATTATACTACTGAACTAAGCACCGGTTGGGAAATTAAAGTTAACGCTTTAGATGTAGCTTGGGACGATATTAAAAACCGTATTTTAATTGCCAAACAAAAAGTTATAAATAAGGAGGCAAGCCCTATTTTATTTTTTATGGAATACAGGTTAATGGATATGGATATTTTATCGGCATATACAGGATTTTGGAAGTGGCAAATAAAAAATCATTTAAAAGCCAATGTTTTTGATAAATTATCGGATAAAAAATTACAAAAATATGCCGAAGCTTTTAATGTAAAAGCAGAGGATATAAAACAAATGAAAACTGATGAAGATTGATTTTGAACACCGTCAGTCAGCTCATTGTGAGTCGGGTGTAACGAGTAATTTATTAAGTAAGAATACACAGAATAAAATTACTGAACCATTGGCTTTCGGTATAGGCCAAGGCCTGTTTTTTGTTTATATTCCATTTATAAAGATAAACAACGGACCGGCATTTGCTTTCAGAACCATGCCCGGTTTAATTTTTCAAAGAACTTGTAAGGCATTAGATATTCCGGTCACTCGCAAAAAATTCAATTCAAAAGAACAAGCTGTAAATTTTTTAAATTCTCAATTGGATGCCGGTAACCCTGTCGGTTGCCAGGTGGGTGTATACTACTTACCTTATTTTCCTAAAGAATATCGCTTTCATTTTAATGCCCATAATATAATTGTATATGGAAAAGAAAATGATAATTATTTAATAAGCGATCCCATAATGGAAACGGTAACCACCATGACGTCTTATGAATTAGAACGCGTAAGATTTGCAAAAGGTGCATTGGCTCCTAAGGGACAAATTTATTATCCGGAAAACAATAAAATAATAACCGACGATCAAATAAAAAAAGCCATTAAAAAAGGTATAAAAAAAAATGCGTTTAATATGTTATCAATCCCCGGTAATATAGCCGGTGTAAAAGGAATAAAATATACAGGTAACAAAATTAAAAAGTGGAGGAATAAATTGGGTTTGGAAAAAGCAGGCTTATACTTGGCTCAATTGGTAAGGATGCAAGAAGAAATTGGCACAGGAGGTGGTGGTTTCAGGTATATGTATGGTGCATTTTTACAACAAGCACATCAATATCTTCCAAAAAATGATGAATTATTGGAAGTTTCAAAAAAAATTACTTCAGCAGGTGATCTTTGGCGCAATGCTGCAGTTCACGCAGCAGGTATATATAAAGGAAGGTTGGGCTCTCAAGCTGATTTTGATATGATGGGAGATTTTTTATTTGAAATTTCGGAAATTGAAAAAAAAGCTTTCACTGAATTACAAAAAATAAAATGGCATGAATAATATCGCTGTTGATATAGAAAATGTAAGTTTTCGTTATCCGGCGAATGCAACTTCAACTTTATCGGAAATAAATTTAAAAATTTCTGAAGGAGAAAGTTTTGGTTTATTTGGCCCCAATGGTGCCGGAAAAACTACATTGATGAGCCTGATGACAGGCTTAATTTTATCAGATCAAGGAAGTATAAAACTTTTAGGAAGAACAATAGGAACAAAAAAAAAAATAGTAAATCGTTTTTTTGGTTTTGTACCTCAGGATTTTTCTTTTTATCACGAACTTTCACCAATTGAAAATCTTGAATTTTTTGGAGCATGGGCAGGATTGCAGGCAAAAGAAATTAAATCCAGAACGGCAGAATTACTTAAAATACTAGGTTTAGTAGAAGTGAAAGATAAGCAGGTGCAAAACTTTTCCGGTGGAATGAAACGCAGAGTTAACCTCGCCATTGGCGTTATTCACAAACCTAAAATATTATTTTTAGATGAACCAACTGTAGGTGTAGATGTTCAAACACGCTACTCTATAATTGATTACCTGAAAGAAATAAATAAACAGGGAACAACTCTAATTTATACTTCACATTTATTAACCGAAGCAGAAGAACTTTGCAACCGGATTGCACTTATTGATAATGGAAAGATAATTGTACAGGGTAAACTTAAAGAGTTAATTACATTTCATGGGCATGAGAATCTGGAAGATTTATTTCTTAATTTGACAGGCAAAGACTACAGGAATTAATGTTCAAGCTATGGTCAACCATATTAAAAGATGTAAAAATTCTCCTTCGCGATAAGGTTGGAATTTTACTTATGTTTATTATGCCGGTTATACTTGTGATCATTGTAACCAGCATCCAAAACAGCACTTTCCAATTAATTAATAAAAATAAATTATCAATTTTAATTTGTAATAAGGATAAAGGTTTATTAAGCGAACAATTTATAGTGGCCATTGATAAAATTGGATTGTTTAAAGTTGATCAACTCTCAAAAAATGCAGATGAAAAAACGATCAATGATCAAATGCATAAACATGATATACTTTTAGCAATAATAATCCCTCCTAACTTTACAAATGAAGTAAAAGCAAAAGCAAAAAATTCTTCCGGAAAGGCTTTAAATGGTTTTGGTTTACAAAGCGATACCTTGTCTGAAAATAAATTGAGTGTTTCTCCTCTCACACTTTACTACAATCCCATTATTGAAGAATCTTTAAAATATTCGGTTCAAGGTGCTTTAAGAAGTGCTTTGCAACTCATTGAAACACGTGAAACATTGCGAAAGCTTTATTTTTCTATTAATGAAAAACCACTTCCGGAAAAGCTTGAAGATGAAATGCTTAATAATCAGACAAAAATAAATGAAATACCTATTTCGCATAACGGAAATAAAATAGTACCCAATGCCACACAACATAATGTGCCTGCATGGACAATATTTGCCATGTTTTTTATCGTAATGTCTTTAGGAGGAAACGTGGTTCGTGAAAAAATTAGTGGAAGTTTTATCAGATTAAAAACGTTACCTACCGGTTATTTAGTAGGTTTATTATCAAAACAAATTACCTATTTAATGGTAACCATATTGCAAGCCTTTGTAATTTTTTCTATCGGCGTATGGTTATTTCCATTTATCAATTTACCGGCTTTGCGTTTGCCAAATGATATTGCAGGCTTAATCTTTGTTACTTTTATTTGTGGTTGGTGTGCAGTTAGTTATGCTATTTGCCTCGGTACTTTTGCACAAACACAAGAGCAGGCCAATGGATTTGGTGCTGTTTCAATTGTAATACTTGCAATAGTTGGTGGTTTAATAATTCCCAGTTTTGCTTTGCAGGGTGCTTTTAAAACAGTTATAAACTTTTCACCTTTGCATTGGTGCCTTGAAGCTTATCAGGGTTTATTTTTAGAAGGAGGTAAATTGAAAGATGTTATTTCAAATTTAATACCTTTGATTGTGATAACTTTGTTATTACAATTTATTACTATTTTGGGCTTGAAGAGAAAAAATTTAATATAAAATCAAATGGAAAAAGAAGCGTTAAAAGAACAATTAAAAGAACAAATAATTAAATTTTTAAATTTAGATAAAACAACGGATCAAATAAAAGACGACGAGCCTTTATTTGGAGAAGGTTTGGGTTTAGATTCAATAGACTCACTTGAATTAATAGTATTATTGCAAAGGGAGTATGGAATAGTAATTCAAGATCCAAAAGAAGGGCGTAAAATATTAGTGGATGTAAATACCATGGCCGATTATATTTTAAATTTCAAGAGCACACAAACTTTATAAATTGAGCAAGATTGTAGTAACAGGGATTGGTATAATAAGTGCTATTGGAAATTCTGTTAGTGAAAATTACAACTCACTAATTAATAACCATTCCGGAATATCCTTATCAGACAATTTTCCATCAAAATATTCAGTAATTCTCCCTATGGGGCAAGTTTCGCTCTCCAATGAAGCTTTCAAAGAAAAATTGAATATTACTGATTCAGGGATTACTCGCACAAGTTTGTTGGCACACCATGCTTTTAAGGAAGCACTCAATGATGCAAATCTATCTCTTAAAGATTTAGTTTCTCCTGAAACTGCATTAGTTGGAGGCACTACAGTTGGCGGAATATGTTTAACAGATGAGTTATATCGGGCTTCTAAAGGAAATGAAAAAGACAAAACATTTTTATCATCCTACGATTTTGCTTCTGTATTTTTAAGTATTCAACATCACTATAAAATGCAGGGAATAGTGAATACAATCAACACGGCTTGCTCTTCTTCTGCCAATGCAATTATGTATGGTTGCAGACTTATAAAAAATGGATTTGCAAATAAAGTTATAGCAGGTGGGGCAGATAGCCTCTCTAAATTTACTATAAATGGTTTTAATGCGTTGCGTATTCTCTCGGATGAAAATTGTAAACCCTTCGACAAAAATAGAAAAGGATTAAATTTGGGAGAAGGAGCAGCATTTTTAGTTTTAGAAAAAGAAGCAGATGCTTACAATAAAAAGGTTTATGCAGAAGTAAGTGGCTACTATAATTCGAACGATTCTTTTCATCCTTCATCTTTATCAGAGCAAGGTGACGGGCCTTTTTTATGTATGGAAGGGGCGCTAAAGCTTGCCATGTTAAAACCTGATCAAATTGATTTCATAAACGCACATGGAACCGGAACCGAGAATAATGATGAATCGGAAAGTAAAGCAATGATTAATTTATTTAAGAATGTACCTGATTTCGCTTCAACAAAATCTTTTACCGGTCATACCCTCGGCGCAGCAAGTGCCTTAGAAGCTGTTTTTAGTATTTTAAATATTAAATATCAGGAAGTTTATAAAAATATTGGATTTGAAAATGCTATTGACGGTACAGATTTAATCCCCGTTTTATCAAATAAAAAAACTTCTATAAATCATGTAATGTCAAATTCTTTTGGATTCGGAGGAAATTGTACGTCATTAATTTTCTCAAAATTCTGAAAAAATGTTTTATATAAACGATACAGTTTGCATTTCACCTCAACACACTTTTTCGGATATTAATATTGAAATTCTTAATGAATGTGAAAACAATTTCTTAAAAGTTTTAGAACCCATTTATGAAGGCCTGTCTCACAATGCTCTGCGCCGAATGAGCAAAAGTGTACGTACTGCTTTAGTTGCAAGTCTATCAGTTCTTAAAAGAAACTCCTCAACCTGCGACGGAATTATAATTGGAAGCGGTAACGGATCCATGGAAGAAACCGGAAAGTTTTTAGACCAGCTTATTGAATACAACGAAGGAATGCTTACCCCCGGTAATTTTGTACAAAGTTCGCCCAATGCAATAACAGGGCAAATAAGTTTACTCACAAAAAATAAAAATTATAATATCACTCATGTCCACAAAGGCTTGGCTTTCGAAAATTCCATGTTGGATGCTGCAATGTTACTAAAAGAAAATCCTTCAAAAAATTATTTAATAGGTGGTGTTGATGAAACCTCATCTTATCATTATCAATTGGATGATCAGGAAGGTTGGTATAAAAAGGAAAGAATTTCAAATAAATACTTATATGAATCCGGCACGGCTGGAAGCATTGCCGGTGAAGGAGCTGCAATGTTTATATTGAGTAATAATAAAGAAAATTCTCTGGCGAAGATACAATCATTTACTACTGTTCACACTAGTGATTTGCAGGTAGTGAAGGAAAAAATCCAACAATTTTTATCTGCAAATTTACCACCCGAAGAAAAAATAGATTTACTTATTAATGGAGAAAACGGAGATGAGAGATTATTAAAATATTACTTGGCTTGTGAGAGCCTTTTAGATAATGAAATTTCAATTGTAAGATTTAAACACATGAGTGGAGAGTATTCCACTGCTTCAGCTTTTGCTCTTTGGCTGGCTTGTAATGTATTAGGTAAAAAAACTTCAATCCCAAAACATTGTTTTAAAAATAAAACTTCTGAAAAAAATTATAAAAATATTTTAATTTATAATACCCATAAAGGGGAACAGCATGGCTTAATGTTGGTGAAGAGAGTGGATTAAAATTATAGAATAAAACCTCACCTAGCCCCTCCTTGAAAAAAGGAGGGGAATGATTTAAAATAAAATTTATTGGAAATTTTTAAAATATACCTACCACCACATTACCTTAAAAAATATTGATCTCTAAAAACACCCCTCCTTTTTTCAAGAAGGGGTCGGGGGAGGTTAATAGGTTATTTATAAGTCCAAATACTTTACCTATTCTATCTCAATATCATATTTACTTAACAAGCCAATAATTCCTTCCTTCGAAAATTTTGCTTTTTTAATTTTATTAATCTCCGGATCAAAAGAATAATTAAAGGCGGTGCGAAAATCTGTTTTCTCCAAATTTGTTCTTTCAAAGTTAGCGTTCAGGAGATCGCAATTTTTAAAAACCGCCATTGATAAATCGGTTTCTACAAAATCAACTTCTTTTAATGAGCATTCAACAAATAATGTTTTTTTCATCTTCATTTGAAAGAACGAACAATAGTCTAATTGGCAGTTATTAAAGGATGCAGAAAAAAGAAAACTATTACATTTACTAAAGTCTGCGCCCATTAATTTACACTCCTTAAATTTCACTGTTTTTATTCCGGAATTTTTCATTATTGCCATTGAAAAATTGCATGCAATAAAACTGCAATCGATAAAATCAGTATTTGTTAAATTGCTTTTTGTGAAATTACAGTTTATAAATTCGCAATCAATATACTCTATCTTAGTTAATTTTTTTTCTGAATAATCTATGTTTTCGAATTTTTGATCCTGGTTGGATAAGGCGTTTGACATTGTATAAATTCTTATATAATAACTATTTGGCTAAAAAATGAATTATTTATTAAAATATTCCTCAATATAAACCATTCTTTACGTTTAATTATGAACTAGATATAGAATAAAGAAATCTTTTAACTATATTCTATAATAAAAATTACAACTTGATTAGCATTCTAAGAATGTGTGATTTATGTAAATAATTCTAGCATTTATGTAACTTTTTCTCCTACAAATCAATCTACATTTGATTTTTGCAACTAAAGTAAATTACTTTTTGTGTCAAATGCTCCGTCCTGTAATTAATTGACATGTTTAGCCTTGCTTAAATATTATTAAATCTTTTGATCAAAGTTTAGGTTAATTAATTTTCAAAAAATGAAGTTAAATTTTAAAGTGACTATAATATTTATTGCGTTTCTAATTTTTTCGGAAAATATATACGCAGAGGGGGTGAATAATATTATTAATAATACCTCATTTGGGCTATGGCTAATTATGTTTGTTTGTATAACACCTTTTATATTTTTAATTTTTAATTTGTTTATCCTACTTCAAAATCGAATAGTTGAAAATTTACATTGGAAAAAAAGAAGTTTAAACAATCACTTTTCAGAATATTTTAAAAATTTAAATTCAAACCAAATTGAACATTTTTTAAAATTAAAAGATAATGAAAAAATAAAAAAAATCTCAATCATTTTAATTTTATTTTTCTGCGGTAACGATTTATTTGCTCAAAATCCTGAGGCTGCACATAAGCCATTATTAAGTCAACCCGGAATAATTATCACATTGATATTAATGGCTATACCTATTTTGTTGGGTGTCATTTTTGCTTTGGTTCAGGCTAATAATGCAGTAAAGAAAATTATTAACAAATCAAAACTTAAAGAAGCCGAGAACTTTGCTGAACATTTAAAAACACTGGAAGACCCTGAGTTGGAAACGGAATTGCTGAACCGTAGAAATATATTAAACTATAACATTGCAAACAACGAACTTTCGGGATCTGAAAAAGCTGAAGATATAAAAGGAATAATAATTGATGTGGGAGATAAGCGAAAAAGTTCTTTTACAGAACAAAAAAAGAAGTCGACACACCGTCCTCTTTTAGAACCGGATATTAGTAAACTTATTATAGGTTATTGTGTATGCTCTGCTTTTTGGTTAGTAATAGGCACAGGTATTGGAGAATATTTAGGAATAAAATTTGTTTCGCCTGATGTTGATCACATTAGTTGGTTAAGTTTTGGAAGGTTAAGACCTGTTCATACCAATATTGTTTTTTGGGGTTGGGCTTCTTTAGGTATGATTGGGCTTGGTTATTATGTAGTTCCAATGGTTAGTAATGCCAAAATATACAGCATTAAATGGGGTTGGATTGCTTTAGCTTGTACCAATTTAATGGTTATACTAGGCTCCATTTGTTTAATGAGTGGTCTTAACAATGGAGGAGGGGAATTTAGGGAATATATTTGGCCTGTGATGGCGCTTTTTGCTGTTGCACTTATACTTACATTGGCAAATTTTTTATTAACGGTTGCAAAGCGATCAACCAAAGAAATTTATATATCCAATTGGTTTATCATTTCCGCTCTCATTTTTACCATAATTGTTGCCCTCACAGCTTATTTACCTTTTTGGCAAGATGGTGTAAGTGAAACCATTGTGCAAGGGTATTTTATGCATTCGGGTGTTGGCATGTGGTTTACTTTATATACAGTTGGCTTACTTTATTATTTTATTCCACAACAAGTTAACAAACCCATTTATGCTTATAGTTTAGGGATATTAGCTTTTTGGACTCAAATTATATTCTATACCATTATCGGTACTCATCACTTCATATTTGCTCCCCTTCCCTGGTGGTTACAAACGGTTGCAATTATTGGTAGTGCAGGTATGATTATCCCTGTTGTAGCTGCGACAGTAAATTTTTCTATGACATTTAAAGGCCAATGGCATAGAGTATCACATAGTTATACTTTGCCGTTTTTCCTTGTTGCGGTAGTATATTATTTTATTGTTTCGATGCAAGGTACAGCTGAAGCTTTTAAATTTACTAATTTGCTATGGCATTTTACAGATTTTACTGTTGCGCATGCCCATTTAGGTTTCTATGGCATCATCACATTCGCACTATGGGGTGGCATGTATGCAATTATACCTCGCCTCACGGGTAAAGAACCACCTCAAGTATTAGTTGGTGCTCATTTTTGGCTGGCATTTATTGGTCTTTTATTTTACGCCCTTCCGTTGTCTTATGGTGCCACTTTACGCGGTTTAATGTGGATGGAAGGAAAACCATTTATTGATAGTGTAGTGTTAATGTTTGATTATTGGCTTTGGCGAGCAATAGGAGGGAGTTTGATGTTTGTTTCTCACTTGGTATTTGCGTTTAATCTTTACAAAATGACTTGGAAGGAGGTTGAAGATGTGGACGTAACAACTGAAGCCTTCAAGATAATTGAAAATCAAGCCTTGCCACAATAATATATAAAGACATGAATTTATTTAATGATCATAAAAAATTGTTTCCTATTGCAGGAGCCTTGTTTGCATTTTTAACATATTTAGTAGTTATCGGTCCTGCGTTTGAAAATCAAAGAAATAATGCACCGTTGCCCGGTACAAAACCATTATCGGGCAATGCTAAGGAAGGTAAATTAATATATATCGGTGAAGGATGTGTTGGATGCCATTCGCAGCAAGTAAGAAATGTGGAAATGGATAAAATGTTTGGTTCAAGACCCGGGATGGCTGCAGATTATGCCAATATAGGTCGAACCAGTATTTGGCAAAATACTGCCACTCTTATGGGAACAGAACGCACAGGTCCTGATCTTACTGATGTTGGTAACAGGCAACCAAGTAAAGATTGGAACCTGATGCATCTTTTTAATCCCAGATCGGTTGTTGCACAGTCTATAATGCCATCATATAAATGGCTTTTTGAAATAAAAGAAAATCCTTCAAAAAATGATGTAATCGTAAATATTCCTACTAAATTTTTAGAAGGACAAACAGGAAAAGTTGTTGCAACTAATGATGCTTTAAATTTGGTTGCTTATTTACAATCACTCAAACAAACACCATTGCCGGATGGTATTAAACCTTTTGATTTTTTATATAAAAAACCTATTGTAGAAGTTGCATCGACTAAAGGCAGTGAACCTGCATTAGACGGAAAAGCATTATATGCAGCCAATTGCCAGGCATGCCATCAAGAAAATGGTGAAGGCTTGAAAGGAGCGTTCCCACCTCTAAAAGGTAGCGCGGTTGTAAATGGAGAAAATTTAGAATTGTATGTAGATATTATTATGAATGGATATGATGCTAGAGCTGATTATGGAGTTATGGCTGCAGTTGGTACTAATATGAATTTTGATGAGCATCATGTGGCAGCTATTATTAACTATGAAAGAAGCAGCTGGGGTAATACCGGAAAAAAAGTAACGCCTGAAGAAGTAAATAAAATTTTGGTTCTTGTAAAAAATAAAAAAGCGGAAACAAAATAAAGAAATGAAGAAATATAAAATAACGATGTTTTTAATTCTGGTCATTCAAATGTCAGGGATATGTTGTCCCGTTTGCGAACGCAATCAAATTAAGGCCTTGCGAGGAATTATACATGGTTCCGGTCCGGAGAGCAATTGGGATTATGTTGGTGTAACAGCCATTGGTACGCTGGTCATTTTTACATTAATTTATACTATTAAATGGTTATTAAAGCCGGGTGAAAAAGATTCAAACCACATTAAATATTCAATTTTAAAATAACTGTTTATGAATCATACAAGCACTGTATTTTTATTTCTAGATAACGATCCTAAGCCTATCGGAGAGTTTTTAGTTCCGGTTAATTTTGAACTGGATTCACGTAAACTTGTGGATGGAGAACATGTTCTGAAAATTGTAAGTAAAGACCCGATGGGTAAAGAAGGCATTCGTAAAGTTCCTTTTATTGTAAGGAATGGCCCCGGTATAGCTTTGGAAGGAATGAGTGATAATGAAGTGATTGATGGTGTTATCCCTTTGATGATAAATGCATATGGAAAAGGCGATCAAAAACAGTTTTTAATAGAAGGTAGCGAATCCCCACATTCAATACCTGCATGGCTTTATGTAATAATAATTGGTTTTATTGGCTGGGCTATTTATTACTCTGTAACAGCAATGAATATGGGTTTGTGATTTGTTTCAAATCTTATTGAGCGTTAAAAAATTTATGGAATAAATTTTTTTAAAATAGCCGGGAAGGGAGTTAAAAGTGAACAGAATTAAAAGAAGGGATTTTTTTATCCCTTCTTAATATAGCTAAAGCCTTATTCCAATATTTATTGCATTAATATCTTCATTGGGGTTAAATCCTTTTCCGGTTTGAAACAATGGATTAAGATCATATTTTATAAATAAACTTATATCACTAAAACCAACTTCGGCCATTAGGCCATAGCGAAAATCATTAAGAAAAAAGCTATTGACTGTTTTTTCTTTTTTACCGTCATCATATTTTAATTTATTCCAACTTTTTAATCTGATTCCGGCATAACCTCCAAGGCCAAGTTTAAGTTTTCCTTGGTGAGCATCATTTAAATCCAAAGTGAACATAATAGGTACGCTTAAATATGCTACTCCTAATTTACTTTTTCGCAAGTGAAGCATTCCCCCATTAGGATCTTTGTCTGTTAAAGTGGCGTGGTGAAGTGAATCGGAAGTGGACAATCGAACATCTTTCTCAAACATAAATCCATTCCACGACAATTCAATGCCCGTATTGAAAAAGAATGGACTTTTATCCTTACCTATGTGAACCTGTTTCAAATAAGTAAATGCAACATATTTTACCGCATTACGAAGATGATATTGAGAGCCGGAAGAAGGGAAATTACCTTTTTCGACAAAATTATTAAAGCCCAAATCAATTAACCATTCTGTATCTAGTCGTTTTATTTTACTGGAGTCTTTAGATTTATCATGTCTTTTAAAGTTTATTGAATTATGCCCATGTTCGTTTTTATCTTTACGGAACCGGATAATAATTTCGTCATCATCATCTTTTTTTGTAGAATCTTTTTTGCTTTCGGTTTGAGCAAAAGCAAAAAATTGTATGCTGATAAAAACAAGACTAAAAAATATGTATTTCATAATTGTATTGATTAAAATTTTAATTAAATTTTTCCTTGAGCGTTGCCAATAAAGTTTGTTTATCAATTCCTATTTCATTTAAGTCTACAGGTTCTCCTTTCTTAAATCGTTTTAATTGCGTTAAAATTTTCCCCACCTTAGTTTTACTTTTTATATGTGGTGTTGGTATATCTAATTCAGTTTGGTAAAGAATTATGGTTTGTTTCCCATTTAATTTAGTGGAAGCAATGGAGGAAATTGATTCAATTGGTAAAAAATTTAAATTTGTTTCCCGGTTTTTTTCTAAAGTTTTTACAATTGTTACTTCTTCAAACTTTTCTTCTTTAATTATATTAAGATTCTTATTTTCATTCCTTTTTTTACTATTGATTTTATTTCTATTTTCTGCTTTTATTATAATTTTATCAATCGGATTTTTCTTTTCAATTAATATTTTTTCAACATTTAATTTTGTGTTTTTTTGCGGGATTTCTTTAATTTTTGATATGTTGATAGTTGTATAAATTTTTTCGCCTTGTTTAAGATTAAGTTTGTAAACAATACTAATCGAAAGTAAGAGTAAGAGCGAAGCTGCAATAGAAAAATAGAAAGCATGACCATACTTTTTGGACGTACTCATTTTTGATGAAAGCTTTTCCCAAGCTTCAGGTCTGGGTTTTATCTCTATCGAAGTCAATTTTTCAGAAAAAAATTTATCTATTTTATCGTTTTCCATAATTTTTTAGTATTTAAATTTCCATGCTTTTACACATTATAATGGGAAGGCCGTGCGAAGTTTTTTTTTCAATTTTTTCTAAATTTTGCTGCAATAAATTGCGTGCGCGACTTAATTGTGATTTAGATGTACTTTCTGTTACGCCAAGCTTTTCAGCAATTTCTTTATGAGAATAGCCTTCAATGGCATATAAATTAAATACAGTTCTATAACCATCAGGCAATTGATTAACCAGTTTTAATAAATCTTCTACTTCCAATTCCGTTCCATCATAATTTTCAATTGTATTGTGATTTACATTATCAAGTGCAATGGTTAAATTTAAATTTTTATTTTTCCTAAGGTATCCTAAGGCTTCATTTACCATTATTTTTCTTATCCATCCCTCAAAACTTCCTTCAAATTTAAATTGAGATATTTTATCAAAAACCCTTAAAAAACCTGTTATCATTATGTCTTCTGCCTGCATTTCATCTGCAACATACCTGCTGCATAAACCTAACATCCTTGACGAATACTTTTCATAAATGATTTTTTGTGCTTTGCGGTCTCCCTTCTGACAAGCATCAATTGTTTTTTTTTCAGAAGGTTTAGTAAAAATTATCCGCATCAAAATTTTAAATTAATAGGTTTGATTAAAATTTTATTGTTTGATGAGAAGATGTGATGTATTAATAAAAGGTTGCTTTAAAATTAATTAAAAGTTTGTAACTGATCCGATTCTAAAATATGAATGCCTAACCTTTCTGATTTTGCATTTAAAATCATTGCATTTACTATTTTATGAATATCAATAGCCTTATATTTTTTTGGAATAAGAAAGGAAAATATTTTTGCTAATCCGATTCCGATTTTTTCTCCCATTCTAAATTCTTTTCTATCCCCAACTAATAAAGAAGGCCGGTAAATAAATAGGGATTTAAATCCTGTGTCTTTTACTTTTTCTTCCACTTCTCCTTTAACCTTATTATAAAAAATGGATGAATTTTTATTTGCTCCCATTGCAGAAATGATATGAAATTGTTCAGCTCCATTTTGCAAACTCATTTTAGCAAGTTCGATAGGATATGTGCAATCAACTTTATAAAATTCTTCTTTTGAACCTGCTTTCCGGATGGTAGTGCCAAGGCAGCAATAAACATCATTAACTTTTATTTTTAAATCAGAGATTGCATTAAAATCTATTTCTTGTTGAATTAGTTTCGGATGTTGAAAAAGAACATTTTTCTTTCTCACCAATAAAATTATTTCATCATAATAATTTTCATTTATTAGAGTGGTTGTGAGTAACCCTCCAATCAACCCCGAGCTTCCGGCAATTAAAGCTGTTTTATGCATATTTATGATCTTGTAAATTGAAATAAAATAAAAAAAGTGGTACGAATATATTCGCACCACTTCAAACTAATTATTAAAATTTTAATAATAAAATTTAAATTAATTTTATTTTAATTCGTTAATAAATTATGAGTTTATTAATATCTATATATTCATATTTTAAATATTTTTAAGGCAACGAAAACGCCACATATGAATCTCCTGATTTCGTTCCTGATTTACCACCACCACAAGCTATCACCACATATTGTTTTCCTTTCACACTATAAACCGAAGGAGTTGCATATCCTGCTGCCGGCAATGTAGTTTCGAAGAGAATTTTTCCATTTTCTTTGTCAAATGCCCTGAACTTTTCATCTTTAGTGGCAGCTATAAATAATAAACCTCCTGCAGTAGCAACCGGCCCCCCATAATTTTCAGTACCTGTAGTAGGGATGCCTCTTTTCTTTAATTTCTCAATTTCACCAAATGAGATTTTCCATTCTATTTCCCCCGTTTTTAAATTTATTGCATTAAGTGTACCCCATGGCGGTTTTATTGCCGGATATCCATCTTTAGTAATAAACCTGTGATAACCTGTTGAATTATAAGGTAGAACCGGTATGTTTTCAACAGAGGATGGTGAATATTCTTTTTCTTTCATCTTATCATCAAGTTCCATAATATAGGTAAGAATAGCATTTCTATCCACTTCGGAAACCTGATTGAAGGAGGGCATCATTCGCTTTCCTTTTTTTATAATATCACTTACCTGTTCCCTTTTATATTTATTTTTTATATTAATTAATGATGGAAAAATATGTTGTGCATCGCCTTTTCTATCCATTCCATGGCAATTTGAACAGGTATTGTTGTAAAGCCGCTTACCTGCCGTAAACATATTTTCATGTGCTGCTTTTTTTGAATCAACATCAACTAAAGTTAAAACCCAGGGCATTTCATTAGAATTTACATATAATATTTCAGTGTGAGGATCAAATGCAGCTCCACCCCATTCTGCACCACCATCAAAGCCGGGAAAAATAACAGTTCCTTGTTTGCTTGGCGGGTTAAACATGTTTCCGCTTTTGTATGTTTTAAATCTTTGTTTCAAAATCATTTTTTCTTCCGGCGAAATAACGTCATTCAAATCATCTTCATTCAAAGTTTGCCTTGCAAATGGCTTAGGAAACGAAGGTATAGGTTGAGTTTTCCATGTGCTTTCACCAATAATATTGGATGATGGAACCGGAACTTCGTTAATCGGATAAATGGGTTCTCCATTCTCCCGATTTAATAAAAAAACAAAACCGGTCTTAGTAATTTGTGCAACACAATCTATTTTTTTTCCATCTTTGGTAATAGTCACCAGGTTTGGATTTGCAGGAAGGTCTTTATCCCAAATGTCATGATGGATGGTTTGATAATGCCAAATTCTTTTACCTGTTGCTGCATTAAGTGCAATTATACAATTAGAAAATAAGTTTGCTCCTTTACGATTTCCACCATAAAAATCAAAAGCAGCAGAACCTGTAGGTACATATACGATCCCTCTCTTTTCATCAAGGCTCATACCTGCCCATGAGTTTGCCCCACCAATTTTTTGATATGATAAACTGTCTTCCCAAGTGTTAAATCCAAATTCTCCCGGATGTGGTATGGTATGGAAAATCCATTCTCTTTTTCCTGAAAGTATATTGTAAGCTCGTATGTGTCCGGGCGCAGCATCAGCTTCTTCAGAAACCCTTGTACCTACAATGATTAAATTTTTATATATAACGCCGGGTGTGTTACAAACGATAAATGCGCCTTTTACATCTTTATCCAAATCATCATGAAGATCTATTTTTCCATTATCTCCAAATGATTTTATTGGCTTTCCGTCTTTGGCATTTAAAGCAAAAAAGTAAGAACCTGTGGATACTAAAATTCTCTCATCGTCTTTTTCTTTCCAAAATGAAAGCCCTCTTATTATACCTCCCAACGATTCACTTCTGTTTTGAGATGTTACTTGATCGAACGGATTAAAAATCCAAATCTGCTTGCCATTTTCTGCATTTAAAGCAAAGATTTTTTTTTCGGGTGTGGCACCGAATAAAATCCCATTTATTATTATAGGATTACATTGAATCTGAGTCCGGTTATTTGTGTCTTTTTCACCGGAATGATATTGCCAGGCAACTTTTAAATTTTTAACATTTTCTTTATTGATTTGGGATAATACGGAGTATCTCGTTGCTTCATTGTCTCCACCATATACTTGCCAATTGGTATTGCCATCATCAGGTTTATACAGAGATGAAAAAAGAAAAAGCAATAAAATAGAACCTGATAATAATACTTTTACCTTCATAATAATTCTTATTATTTAAACAAAACCGGAAATATATTAAGTTTTGTATATTATAATGGGACTAATAGTAAGTTAGAATTTTATTGCTCTGCCAAAACATTTAATATATAGCGCACATCATAATTGCTTTTAAGATTAAACCTGGCTGCAGTTGGCCCATAACCTACCTTTAAGCTGTATGCATTATTGTTGTTAGACAGAGCTTTAAAAGTATCTTCATCAGTATAATCATCGCCAATTGCTAAAATAAATGTTCCTTGTGGAAACCTCTCAGCCCATTTACCGGTAGCATGACCTTTATTTATCCCTGCATTTTTTATTTCTATTACTTTATTTCCTTCCAAAATTTGTAACCTGTATGCAGTTATATATTGAGCCAGAGTATCGATTAATTCATGAACGCGCATTTCTGCTAATCCCTGATCAGCTTTTCTATAATGCCAAACCAACGAAAAATCTTTAACTTCGATGAAAGACCCCGGAGTACGATCAACGAAGGATTCCATTACATTTCGTAATTCCGGTTTCCAATCCTGATCGAGTACACCTGCCTGCGCCCATTCCATGTTAGGATATCTCGACCATACACCATGTTCTGCAACTATACCAATATTTAATTCTCCCAACCAGCTTTCTAAAGTATCTTTATCCCTACCACTGATTACAACAACTTGATGGTTTGGTTTTTCTGACAAAACTTTCAATAAATGCATTAACTCTTCATCAGGTATTACTTTTTGAGGATCGTCTTGAAAATCCATTAATGTACCATCATAATCAAGAAGAAATAATTTTTTTTCTGAAGCATTATAAGCTTCTGTTATTTCTTTAAGAATTTCATCATTAAATTGTTTTTGTTTTATTTTATTTGTTGCAGTAGTGGATTCATGCAAACGTGTCAAAAATACTTCTGTCCAACGGTGAACATTATATCTTCGTAATGTTTGCTGCATGGCTGCATTTCTTGTATTTTGTTCGTCAGGGGGCATTGTTAATGCCTGATGCATGGCTTTAACAATATCATGCATGTCATTTGGATTTACTAAAATAGCTTCTGTTAATTCTTTTGCTGCCCCTGCCATTTCACTTAAAATTAAAACACCTGTCTGGTCAATTTTTGAAGCGATGTATTCTTTAGCCACTAAGTTCATCCCATCCCTGAATGGCGTTACTATTGCTACATCCGACATATAATAAAGTGCAGCAAGTGTATTAAAAGGTAGGGAGCGATAAAAATAATGAATTGCCATCCATCTGATTGTATTAAATTTTCCATTAATTCTTCCTATTGCTTCATCGATTTGTTCTTTGAGTTGCTGATATTGATCAACACCTGACCTTGATGGAACTATAACCATTAATAAAGTAACTTTACCTCTGTATTCAGGGTACTCGTCCAATAATCTTTCAAAAGATAAAACCCGTTGTAATATTCCTTTTGAATAATCCAACCTGTCAACAGATAGCATTATTTTATAATCGCCAAATTGCTGGCGTAATTCAATAATTTCTTTTATTGTATCTTTTTCATAAACTGCTTTAGCGAATTTGTCAAAATCAATGCCCATTGGAAAAGAATCAATTTCGGAGACTCTGTTAGCTAAATTAATACGTCCCAAATAATGATTTAATCCTAAAATTCGTGTGGTGGCACTTAAAAAGTGTCGTACATAATCGTAGGTATGGAAGCCAACTAAATCTGCCCCTAAAATTCCTTCTAAAATTTCCTGTCTCCATGGTAATCCTCTAAAAAGTTCATACGAAGGAAAAGGTATATGTAGAAAAAAACCAATAGTAGCATCCGGAAAAATTTTTCGCAACATCCCGGGTAATAACATTAATTGATAATCATGTACCCAAAATATATCGTCGGGTTGGGCAATTTTTTGTACTTCATCACAATATTGTTGATTTACTTTTTTATAAGTTTCCCAATAGTGCTTATTATATTTGGTATATTGAGTGAAGTAATGAAATAATGGCCAGATTGTTTTATTTGAAAAACCTTCATAAAATTTTTCATAATCGGATTCCGTTAAAAAAACCGGCTGCATATTATTAAGAGCCAACTTTTGTTGTAATTCCAATTTATCCTGGGCAGAGTCAAAAGTGCCTCCGGGCCAACCTACCCAATAATTTTCTTTAACTGCTTCCGTTGAACTTAATCCGGTTGCAAGTCCCCCAACACTGGTTTCGTAGACTAATTTTTCATCAATACGTTTTACAGAAACAGGTAATCTGTTTGAAATTGTTATAAGACGAGGCATATTTTAAAAAAATTATAAAAACTTATTAAAGGAAGTAAAATTACATCAATTATTATATTTGGATTTATTTTTTTGTAATGATTATTTTTAAATATAATATTTCCATAAATGTACCCACAAAAAAAAGGGCACTTTTAAAGTAGCCCTAAATTATAACTATTTATTAAACTTGTACCTACATAAGTTCAAGGGTTTCATTTAATGTTTCGAACTCAAAATTTTGTGTAGCGTCAATCAACTCAATATCAAACTGTTCAGCGAAATCGTAATTCTTTGCACCTTTACCCGCAATTAATAATTTAGATATTATGGGTTTATCTCTTCCATAACCCGGTGCTTTTAACAAATCTAAAATTTTCATTTTTACCCATTGTTCATTAACTTTTCCTTGATAAATGATGGCTACATCAAAGTTTTTTAGATTTTGAATGTGATTTTGTTGAATTTCAATTAATGATCCTTCAATATCAGGCGTAAAAACTTCAATTTCGCGGTCTTCTAAAAATTTCTTAATCGGTATAATAGCTTCACGGTCAATTTTTTCAAAAATTAAATAAACCTTTCCGTTTCTTTTTTTTCTGCTTGAATCGGGAATAAAATTTACAAGAGAATTTTTAACTCTCATATCGACTCCCAATTGTTGACGGATGATAACTTTAAAGTCTTCTATTGGAGTTTGAACCATTTCAGTTCTTTCAACACTTTCCACTTCTTTTTTGAGATTCTCTATAAAATCAATTTGTTTATTATTTAATAATTTAGTTTCCGGTGAAAGCCAAATATATCTTGAAAAGCCCGGGTCGTTTTCATTAATAGGCGAGGAGGCATATAAATGGCAACGTTCGCCTGCAAATTTATTTTGCATTTCAATAATAGAAATATTGCCGCCATTTGGAATTTCCCCATATGTAGTTCCGATTAAATGAATAGACATTTGGCTTTCTTCCAAATCTTTTCGGATAACGGCTTCCATTTCTCTAACATTACTCGGCAACGTATGATTAGGTAATATTCTGTAACCATATTTCTGCAATTCCCTTTTAATAATATTCCTTTGCAAAAATAAATCCGAACTTGCTTCTGCGAGATAAACTGCTTTACCAGTTCCGATTTTCATCATGCTTTCATAGCTATTTCTATCTTTTAAATACGCTAAAGTATCCTGAATATCATATCCCAAGTCTAATAGCTTTGTCCAGTAGTTATTTTCGGTTTCCCCAAAAAAATCTTTTATTTCCTGAATGTACCCGGTTTCATCGTTATGAATGTATAAATTATAACATAACAAGTCTCTTATTTTGCTGGGAAGTTGTTCGTTAGGAACAGGGTATTTAACAATTTTGAATATTCTCTTTTTTATTTCGAGTAAGGGAATACCTTGTTTTTCCAATTCATTGCAAAAAACTAAAATATCTTCAACACAATTAGTATTATTTACATAATCAGGGCTGATTATGCATATTAATATTCCTACCCGACTTAACTGTTCGTCATTCGGTTTTTCATTGTTATTATATTTTAAAAATATCGGCGATTCGCCAACAACTTGTTTTAATACTTTATCTAAAAAATATTGAAAGTTGGATGCCCATCCCTTGTTATTTTCGGAAGTTGAAATATTATCATTTTTTGAATGGCTTATGTATATATCATATTCAATATTCATACTTGGGTAATTAAAGGAAGATGGTTGAATGGATTAGGCCGCTAAAATTAATCATTTAAAACGTCTAAAAGTAACCCATCTTCAAACGTTTTATTTAAGTTGTTGAAAAATCACTTTTATTTTCTTTTTTATATTAAGAAAATAGAAAAATATTTAAAAATTAAATAAATACAAACATTTATTTAAAGAATGCAACAGATGTAATATTATTTATTAAATTTTTTAATTTAATCATAATTTCTGCAATTGATAAGGTTTGATATTAATAATTAATATATTAACATAAAACTGAAGCGTAATAAAATTGTTATTTAATGTTTTTTACAATAAGTTTAGTAAATATATTTGAGGTTTTATTAACATAAATTTAACATTAGAAATCAAAATTCAATATATTTATTTAAAAAGCATTAATATTGTAATATCAATGAGCAATACAACAAAAGCATATATATGTTAATTGTTTAACGGCTTACTGAGGTTTGAGTTAATATTATTTGAAAACCCGATACAATAGTATCGGGCTTTCTTTTTTAATATCAAAAGCATGCCAACAAATTTTAAGATCCTTATTATTTTTTAGGAGAAAAATTAAGGGATGTAGAATTTATACAATATCTTAAGCCGGTTGGTAAAGGACCATCATCAAAAACGTGACCTAAATGTGCTCCGCAAGTTTTACAATGTACTTCTGTTCGTACCATTCCATAAGAAATATCTTTTTCTTCTTCAACCGCCTCGGAAGTTTTAGGTAAGAAAAAGCTTGGCCAACCACAATCTGAATCGAATTTTGTGTCCGATTCAAATAATTCTGTGTCACAACAAGTACATTTATATACCCCACTTTCTTTAAAATCCCAATACTTGCCCGTATAAGGCCTTTCGGTACCTTTTTTCCTTGTTATTTGATATTGTTCGGGAGTAAGTTCTTTTTGCCAGTCCTCATCCGATTTATTTAAATTATTTATCATACCTAAAATATATTTATTGATTAAAATGAATTTAGAATTCAATATAAATTAGAAGAATACTTTAAGTTATATTAAATATAAAATATCATACCTTTTAATATAATATCCTAATTTATTATTCTTCGCCTGTGTTTTTCATGGCGGCATTTAAAAAATATGTTCCTTTTTTTACAATTGAATTGGAATTTTTTGATGCTTCCAGAATTGTTACTTCAGTAAAACCCTCCTCTTCAATCCCTGTTTTAACCGGAATTTTTTTGAAATTATGTTTTTCTTTAACGTGATTCATTTCGATAAAAATATATTTCATTTCTCCTTCTGTTAATATTGCCTCACTTGGCAATGTTTTGGTTAAAACATCACCGGTCAATATTCTTGCATTAACGTACATACCGGGCAAAATATCAGAGTATTTCCCTGTTACATCACAATGGATATTGACTGTTTTAGTGTTTTCATCAAAAGTTTTACCTGTTAAATGTACTTCGGCATTCATTTCTCTATTAGGGTGAGTATTAACCTTAAATACTACTTTTTGACCTGTGTGTATTTTAAAAATATCTTTTTCAAAAACTTGCAATTCCGTATGTAAAACATCATTGTTAATAACTTCAAGCACAATATCCGTAGGGTTTACAAATTTACCACGGTTTACATTTACTGCTTTCACATATCCGGTAATAGGTGATACTAATGGGATTTGCTTAAATATTTTACCTTGTTTTATTTGTTGAACAGGAAGGCCAATCATACTTATTTTCGCTTCTAATGCCAATAATGTTGCTTTTGCATTTTGTTCCTGTGACTCTGATTGTTGAAGATTTCTTTTTGCACCTACATTTTCATTATTTAATTCCTGTTGACGAGCCAATTCAAGATTTAAAAATTTTTCCTGGCTCACTGCTTTTAAATAATCCTCTTGAAGTTGTATATAATCGGGATGTTCTAAAAGTACCAGCACCTGGCCTTTAATTACATGGTCGCCAATAAGTAAATTTACATATTTTACAAAACCACCCATCGGTGCTGAAACTGAAACCATGTTCTGTGGAGAAACATCAATAATGCCATTACATTTAATTTCATCATTAATATTCTTTTCTTCCAGGCCACCAAGTTCAATACCTATATTATTGAATTGTTTGTCTGTTAAAGAAATTTCTGTTAATGATGTGGAAGAATCCTTTTTAATATTTTCACCTGTCTTTTTGCTTTCGGTTTCTGTTTTATTTCCACACGAAAAAATGTAAAAAATAAAAAAATAAAAAAATAAATATTTTATATAATGCATAATTATGAGTTTATAGATATTGATATTTAGATATTTTTAAAAATTAAATCCCTAAAGCATATTGGATATCACTAACAAGTTGATTGTATGTAAGTAAAGTATTAAGATAGTTTTCTTTAATTTGCCAGGCCTGTAAAGTATTTTGTACGAAAGTAGTATAATCAATATCGCCCAGGCGGTAACTTTTAATGGCATTATTTAAAATCGCATCTGCCTGAGGCAGGGCTCTGGTTTCATAATAATTAAGTGATGCTCTGCTTCTCTTGTATTGATTAATTAAAATTTCCAGTTCAGCATTTAATTGATTTTGTTGATATGTTAGTGTTGCCTGAGAGATACTTTTATTTACCTGAGCGGCTTGAATTCGTGCCCGATGCCATTTAAAAAAAAGCGGAACTGATACTCCGGCAAATACACCTTGAAAGTTATTAACCTTCATGATCGACTGATTAAAATAACCTAATCGAATATCAGGCAATACCTTGTTTTTTTCTAAGGATATTTGATTATTCGATACATTAATTTGACTTCTCAAATAATTTAAAATAGGATTTTGTGCTAAAGTAAGAGAATCATTAAAGAATGAAGTATCAGCTTTAAATTGTTTTTCAATAAAAACATCAATAAATGAATTGGTATTCAATATGCGTTGAAGATTTCGTTGCGCACTTTTGATATCTGAGGCAACAAAATTTTTTCGATTTATAATTTCCTGAAATCTTGCTTGAGCAGAAATTTTTTCCAATTCGTTTGTTTCTCCTACTTTAAATCTTATTTCAGCAGCTTTTGACATGTCATGGTAAATGCTGTCCTGTCTGTCTAAAAGATTTTGTAAATCATTTAAATTGGTTAATTGAAAATAGGCTTGCCTTATTTCTCTTAATAAATCATTTTTTTGAACCTTACTTCGTTCTACTAAAGCATTTACATTACTTTCCGCAAGGTTTTTTTGTGCTATATAAACAGTTGGAAAAGACATTCCTTGAATAATATTTAAATTATAGTCGGTATTTATTGCCTGAGTTTGTCCATATTGAAGGTCTACCGCTGTTTTTGGAATATCATAAGATGCTTTCCTTAAAAATCTTTGTTGATCAATTTGGTATCCGCTTATTTTCAATAATTGATTTTGCTTTATAGCCATATCTATTATCTGAGGCAAAGCGATTTTATTTTGAGCTTTTATATTATTGCTTGAAAAGAAAGATAAGCTGATTAGTGAAAGAATAATCCAAACTGAAGTTGGTAATAAGATTTTTGATGGTAAATCTTTACTTACTCCATCATCTTTTTTTATTTTACCGGAAAACAAACTGTACAAAACCGGAAGAACTATTAAAGTTAATAAAGTAGCTGAAACAAGGCCACCAATTACAACAGTTGCTAAAGGTTTTTGAACTTCTGCACCTGATGAATTACTTAAAGCCATTGGTAAAAAACCAAGACTGGCAACTAATGCCGTCATTAAAACCGGCCTAAAACGAATAGAAGTTCCCTGCATTATCCTTTCATTCACATCCATTACTCCTTCTTTTTCCAAAATATTAAATTGACCCATTAGTACAATTCCATTTAAAACTGCTACCCCAAATAATGCGATAAAACCAACACCTGCAGAAACACTGAAAGGCATATCTCGAATCCATAGTGCAAATATTCCACCTATTGCTGAAAGTGGTATAGCTGTAAAAATTAATAAACTTTCTTTAAAGGAGTTAAACGTGAAATATAAAAGAATGAAAATCATTAGTAAGGCAATTGGAACGGCAATAGTTAAACGTTTTTTTGCTTTTTGAAGATTTTCAAATTGGCCGCCATAAGTAAAGTAGTATCCGGCAGAAAGGTGAACTTTCTTTTCAATTCTTAATTGAATGTCTTTTACAATACTTTCAACATCTCTACCTCTTGCATTTATTCCGATAGTAATCCTCCTTTTCGCATTATCTCTAGATATTTGCATGGGTGCTTCCCGGTAAGAAATTGTCGCCAATTCTGATAAAGTAACCTGCATTCCGTTAGGTAAATTGATGTATAGATTTTGTAAGTTTTTAATATCTGTTCTGTTCGAACTATCAAGGCGTGCCACTAAATCAAATCTTTTTTCACCTTCATAAATAATCCCTGCTTTTTCACCTGCAAAAGCTGTTCGAATTATTTGGTTTAATTTTGTAACATTTACTCCATATTGTGCCATTTTTTTTCTATCAAATTGAATAAACATTTGTTGCAAACCTGAAATTTTTTCAATTTTTACATCTGCAACGCCTTTTACTTTCCGGGCAATTTTTCCAACTTCGTTTGCTTTTTGAGATAAGATATCTAAATCTTCTCCATAAATTTTAATGGCGATATCAGATTTTACACCTGTCATTAATTCATTAAAACGCATTTGGATGGGTTGTTGAAAATCAAAACTTATACCGGGTATAACTGTTAAAGCTTCACTCATTTTTTCTGCCAATTCATTCATAGAAGAAGCTTTTTTCCACTCACTTTTTTCTTTTAACACTATCATCATGTCGGATGCTTCAATCGTCATTGGATCTGTTGGTATTTCTGAATTACCGATTTTACTCACTATTTTTATTACTTCATCCGGAAATTCTTTTTTTAATATTCTTTGCGCTTGTAAAGTGGCATCAATGGATTCTTTAAGAGATGAACCAGACATAAGGCGGGTATCGACTGCAAAATCACCTTCATCAAGTGTAGGAATAAATTCTCCTCCAAGCCTCATAAAAATTAATAAACTTCCTAAAAACATTATTAAAGCTATACTTACTACCAACCATCTTACTTTAAGAGATTTAAATAATACCGGATTGTATTTGCGATGAAAAAAACCAATTATTTTATCGGCAAATGATTCTTTATGAATAACTTTTTTACTTAAAAATAAGGCTGAGGCCATTGGGACATAGGTAAGAGAAAGAATTAATGCACCTAAAATGGCAAAAATTACAGTTTGTGCCATCGGCCTAAACATTTTACCTTCAATACCAACTAAAGATAGAATTGGAAGGTAAACCATTAAAATTATTATTTCTCCAAATGCTGCAGACCGACGAATTTTTGAAGCTGAATCAAAAACTTCATCATTCATTTCCTTTTGGGTTAACAAGCCGGTTTCGGAAGAATTATATTTAGTTAATTTTTTGTGAGCAAGATGAAAAATTACACTTTCAACAATAATTACCGCCCCATCTACAATTAAACCAAAATCAATTGCACCAAGACTCATTAGGTTAGCAGAAACGCCAAAAACATTCATTAATGCTATTGCAAATAATAAACTTAATGGAATTACTGAAGCTACTACGATTCCTGCTCTAAGGCTGCCTAATAATAAAATCAACACAAAAATTACAATTAAACCTCCTTCTACCAAGTTTTTAGAAACGGTATTTATTGCCGTGTTTACAAGTTTTGTTCTGTCTAAAAAAGGTTCGATAGATAAACCTTCCGGCAAATTTTTATTTATTCTTTCAACTCTTAATTTAACTTCTTTAATTACTTCAGCAGAGTTAGAGCCTTTTAACATCATTACAATTCCTCCAACTGTCTCTCCTTCTCCATCCTCTGTCATTGCACCGTATCTTACTGAGTGCCCAAACCTAACTTCTGCTACGTCTTTTATTAATACCGGAATGTTATTTCTGGTTGTGATTGCTGTATTTCCAACATCGTCCAAACTTTTTATAATCCCTTCAGCACGAATAAAATAAGCATTTTGTTTTTTTTCGATATATCCTCCTCCTGCATTACTATTATTGTTGGAAATAGAATTAAATATTTCTTCAATAGTAAGGTTTGCGGCTCGTAGTTTTTCAGGATCAATAGCTACTTCATATTGTTTTTGAAAACCACCGAAACTACTTACCTCCACTACTCCTTTAGTACCTGATAATTGTCGCTTTATAATCCAATCCTGAATGGTACGTAATTCCATAACAGAATATTTTTTTTCATATCCTTTTTTTACTCGAATTATGTATTGAAAAATTTCTCCAAGCCCGGTAGTGATAGGCATTAATTCCGGTTTACCCATCTCAGCAGGAATATTTGCTTCAATTTTTTTTAAATTTTCAGAAACCAATTGCCTTGAAGTAAAAATATCAGCATCCTCGTCAAAAACTACAGTAATAACCGAAAGTCCAAAATTTGAAATTGATCTAACTTCTACCAGTTTAGGAATATTTACCAATGCCTGCTCAACAGGAGCTGTAATAAATTTTTCAATTTCCTGTGGGGCTAATGAGGGCGATTGTGTAATTACTTGTACCTGATTATCGGTTATATCAGGTACAGCATCAATTGCAATTTGAGTAATTGAATATCCTCCCCATCCCACCAAAGCCAATATAAAAATTCCTATTATTAATTTATTATTTATAGAGAACCGAATTAAAGAATCAATCATATTAATTTTTAGGTTTGTTTTTAGACAATAGAGGAAAGACGAGGGACAAAAGAAAAAAGAAGCTTGAAAAAAGAGGAAAAACAAGTAAAATTTTGTTTTTTCTCATGTCTCATGTCTCACGTCTATTGTCTATTGTCTATATTCTTTCATCTTTTTTCACTTTAAATAATTTTTGCTATGAAAAACGCTGCACTTGCAGCTAAAGCACCTATAGCAGTTACTTTAATAGCACCTATTAATGGAGGTTGTCCTGTAACTTTACTTTTAAAATACCCAAAAATAAACAAACAAAGGATGGTTGTAATGCATGAATAAATTAAACCATTAAATACATTTTTGGTTAAAAAATAAGGCATTAAAGGTATTATTCCTCCAATGATATATGATATGCCAATAGTTAATGCACTAGTAGTTGCTCGGTTAGCATCAGGTTTTTCAAGTCCTAATTCATACTTCATCATAAATTCGACCCACTTTACTTTATCTTTAGCCAATTCTTCAACAATTAAGTTTTGCGAAGTTTCACTAAGGCCATAATCAGCAAAAATTACTTTAATTTCCTCTTTTTCAATTTCCGGTACGCGCTCTACTTCTTCGTATTCACGTTTTAATTCAGCATCATAATGATTTATATCAGTTTGCCCGGCTAAAAAACCACCCAATCCCATTGCAATTGAACCGGCTACTATTTCTGCAATACCTGCTGTAGTTATTATAGATGTAGATGTAACTGCTCCACTAAGTCCTGCTGCCAATGCGAAAGGAACAGTTAAACCGTCCGACATACCAATAACTATATCTCTGATTAATTCAGAACTTGTTAAGTGATGTTCTTTATGATTGTTCATAAGATTATTTTTTTAAAAATCTGAATAATACATTTGAATTAGATATAATTTTTAAATTATGAATATACTGATATTGATAAACTGATAATTATTTTTTTAAATTTTGATTTTTTTCGGATCGAAGTCAAAATTTTTTTTTGTGTGGTAAGAACAAAGATTACAACGTAAAACACGAACATTGGCAAGCCCAATATTTTATCTCCATAAGAAAATAATAATTTTTAAACGGTTTTATAAAAAACCATTCTTAATAATTAAACAACAATAGATTAATTAAAACAGAAGAAGATTTAAAATTGGATATCTTTAAAACTTGGGAGGTTGTAATAATGATGATGTGTGAATGAAATTATAGAGGCTTGTATAAAAAATAATTTTTTTGACAAATAATGTGGAAACGAAATTTGCAGAAAAACAAAGATTATAAAACGGCACAACGAATACAAATACAGGTGCCCCACTGTGCATACTTGGTAATGTTGGATGACCTTGATGAGCATGCCCATTTGTAGCATGGTCGGAAGCATAATGCTTAATAAGAAAATTAAAAAAATTAATATTTTCTGTTTTAAGATGTTCCTGATAATGATTTATTAACTGAGGAATTTTACGTAGTTCTTCTATCCCTGTTTTGGGAAACAGGCTTCCGATAAATATCAAAGTTCCAAGAAAAATAGATGTAAATATTTTCAAAGCTTACAAAGCTAATTTTTTTATTTTAAATTTAATAAAACATTATGCCCGAAGCATTTTAATTATTAATTAAATGTATTAACTATAAAAATTAATTATTGTTTAAATTTTTTATAAACCAATTCAACATATTAATAAATAACTATTAAGTTTGACTTGAATGAATGTATTTTCAATCTATTTTTAAAATCAATTACATATGAAAGCGCAAGCTGCCGAACTTGCTCCGTTTCAACACGCTTATTTATCATTAGTAAGCGATGAGGATTTGGTTTCTCAATTGAAAGAAAGATTGCATGTTGTAAAAGAATTTTGGAGCAAAATTCCAATCGAAAAACATGACTATGCTTACGCACCAAATAAATGGACAATTAAACAAGTGCTTGGGCATTTGATTGATTGTGAAAGGATTTTAGCATATCGTGCTTTATGTATGGCAAGAGGTGAACGGCAATCTTTACCTGGTTTTGATGAAGACAGCTATGTTAGTAATGCTCATTTTCAAGATAATAATTTTAATGATTTGCTGGAAGAATTTGAGTTGGTAAAAAAAGCAAATATTAAAATGATAGAAAAGTTTACTGAAGAGGACTTATTAAAAAAAGGAATAGCAAATGGCTTTGAAAACACTGTAAGAGGGCTTGTATGCGTAATAATTGGCCATGAAATGCATCATAATAAAATTTTAAATGAACGGTATTTAATCTCATAATGGATAAAAATTTAACAATTTATATTATTAATGGCCCCAACCTTAATCTTTTAGGTGTAAGGGAAAAAAATATCTACGGAAATTTATCTTTCGAAGAATATTTCGAAAAATTAAAGATTTCTTTTCCAAATATTGAATTGATTTACTTTCAGTCCAACCACGAAGGAGACCTGATTGATAAAATTCATGAAGTTGGTTTTAATGCCGATGGCATTGTGCTTAATGCAGGCGCTTACACCCATACTTCAATTGCATTGGCTGATGCTATTAAAGCAATTACAAGCGCAGTGGTAGAAGTTCATATTTCTAATGTACATGCAAGAGAAGAATACCGACATAAAAGTTTTATAAGTAAAAATTGTGTCGGTGGAATATTTGGTATGGGCATGGAGGGATATAAATTGGCAATAGATTTTTTATTGTCGCAAAAAAGTGCAGATTTTTTATGATCACTTTTTATCCGGGGCCTTCAAAAATCTATGAAAAAATACCTTATTACTTGTCTGAAGCATGTTCGTCAGGAATTTTAAGTGCTAATCATCGGAGTGTTCAGTTTATGGAGATGTGTAAAAAAACAATAGTTCTTTTACACGAAAAATTAAATATCCCTGAAAATTATTCAATTCTTTTTACTTCTTCTGCAACAGAATGTTGGGAAATAATTTCGCAATCTTTTGTTGAACCCGATAAAGGCAGTTTTCATATTTACAATGGTGCCTTTGGTAAAAAATGGTTTGAATATGCGTTTAAACTAAATAATAAATCATCAAATCTTGCTTTTGAACAGGAAAGTGAAATCTCATTATTAAAAATCCCTGATTCTTTTTCTAGAAATGTAATTTGTTTAACTCAAAATGAAACATCCAACGGAACCCAAATTAATAATGATCAGATAAAATACTTTCAACAAAAATTTAAAGATTCTCTAATCGCTGTTGATGTCACTTCTTCATTAGGCGGTATAGAGTTAAAATTTGAAAATGCAGATATTTGGTTTGCCTCAGTTCAAAAATGCCTTGGCTTGCCTGCAGGTATGGGTTTATTAATTGTTTCTCCCCGTGCAATTGAAAAAGCCAAAAAGATAAATGATTATAATTTTTATAATAGTTTTCTTTTTATGTATGAGAATATTTTAAAATTTCAAACTCATTATACTCCAAATGTATTAAGTATATTCCTTTTAATGAGAGTAATGGAAGAAGTAGAAAAAATTAAAGAAATAGACCTTAAAATAAAAAAACGGGCAGCTAAATGGGTTGATTATTTTAAACATCATTCCTCATTAAAATTTTTAATAGAGAATAATTTTATTCGATCTGATACAATAATAACTGTTACTGCTGAAAATGCTGAAATAATTTCCGAATACAAAAAAAAGGCATTATTGAGCGGTATCATTTTAGGGAATGGTTATGGGGAATGGAAAAACAATACTTTCCGTATTGCTAATTTCCCTCAAATTGATGACAGTGAAATTGATAAATTAATGGAAGTTTTAAATAAATAAGGCCAATCCTCTACGGTTTCCCTAATGTATGGTGTGTCTTACAATTGTTTTTATATATAAAATAAAAAACATTGCGAATGATTTTTATAAATAAATAATTTCCTTAAAATTAAATTTTAAAATTTCACCATTTATTTTTTCAATACATAATCTTCCTATCTCATCAATATCAATAATTTTTCCTTCTATAATATTACCCTCTAAGGTTTGATACATTTTAATATCATTATATTGATATTGATATTTTATATATTTTGTTTTTATCTCATTAAAAGATCCATTAATAACTTTCAGGTAATTTTTTTCAATTTTTGCGCATAATAAATTGAAAATTTCTTCAAGATTAAAATCTTTATTTATTATTTTTTTTAATGAAGTAGCCTTGCTTTCCTTAAAATGTTCCTGATTAATATTTATTCCTACCCCAATCACACTGCTTTCTAAATTATAACCTTTAACAGTATTTTCAATCAACATCCCACTTAATTTTTGTTTATCGTAATAAATGTCATTCGACCATTTAATCTTTAATTTTTCATCCGACAAAAAAATATTTAAAAATTCAAAACAGGCAACGGAAATTGCCATATTCAGGTAAAATTGTTCTGATGCTTTTAAAAATTTTGGAAATAGGATTAAAGAAAAAGTAAAATTTTTATCCTGTTCAGCTTCCCAGATATTACCTTTCTGCCCCCTGCCTGCTGATTGATGTGAAGTAATTATAATTGCGCCTTCGTTTGCCTTATTAGTAAGTATTAATTCAGAAGCGATGTCATTTGTTGAATGACAGGTTGGCAGATAAAAAATATTTTTTCCAACAAAAAGTGTATTGGGTGGAATATTGTACAAAGTAATAGAGAAAAATATATTTAAAATTACCTATTTTTGCAAAATTGCAATTTTATTTAAAATATTTTTAACTTAATTACGATTTATCAGTTAATAAGATTTAACTTTTTTATATCATTCAACTATCTACCTCAAGGGTAAATATACATTCAAATAAAAACTAGTGGTTAAAAACAAAAAGGCATTAATAACAGAAAAAGAAATCTCTTCCGAAGGCCTCTCTAAAATAGTTGTATATGGCATGCAAGAGAAAAAAGCTGAAAATATTGTAGTTCTCGACTTAAGGCATCTTAAAGGAGCTGTTTGTGATTATTTTATTCTTTGTTCAGGCAATTCCGATGCACAGATAGATGCCATATCAGATTCAATAGAAGAAGAAGTTTATAAAGGATCCAGGCAAAGTGTTTGGCATAGAGAAGGCAAAGAATTTAAAGAGTGGCTATTATTAGATTATGTAGATGTGGTTTGCCACATTTTCAAAAAGGAGAAAAGAGCATTTTATGGTCTTGAAGAATTGTGGGGCGATGCAAAATTAACCCAAATAGAATAAATAAAATTTGTTCTTTATATTTTATAAATAATAACTGTTTAAACAGATAGAAATTAATTTTTGATTCAAATGAGCGAAAATACTGGTGAAAATAAAAAGAAACTGTTACCTAAAGTTCCGAAACCGGGTAATTATCAAATTTGGCTTATAGCCGGGTTGTTATTTTTAATTTTAGGAATAACTTGGTTTACAAGAACAGGATCAGTACAAGAAATTGATCAACGGGATTTTGAAAAAATGGCTCAAAACCATGATGTAAAAGAAATTGTTATTATAAACAATCAAAATACTGTTGAAGTAACATTGAAAAAAAATGTAGTCGAAGCAAATAAATATCCTGAAATAAATCAAAAGGGACCTTTTCCATCAGCAGTTGGCCCGCAATTTAAATTTCAAATTATTGATGCGAAAACTTTCAAAGATGATTTAGAAAAATTACAAAAAGATTTTTCTAACGAAGAAAAAATCCCTTATAAAATTGAACCTCGTTCAGATTTTGGAAGTGTAATTGCCAACTGGGGTTTCTTCGCATTAATGTTATTTGGGATATGGTTTTTAATGCGCAGGGTAACGGGTGGTGGCCCCGGCGGACAAATTTTTAACATTGGCAGGTCAAAAGCGACCTTATTAGAAGGAGAATCTAAAGTTAAAATCACTTTTAACGATGTTGCAGGTTTAGAAGAAGCAAAAGAAGAAATAAAGGAAATAGTAGATTTTTTAAAACAGCCAACAAAATTTACTGATTTAGGAGGTAAAATTCCGAAAGGTGCTTTGTTAATAGGTCCTCCGGGAACCGGAAAGACACTTCTTGCAAAAGCTGTGGCCGGTGAAGCAGGTGTTCCTTTCTTTACTTTATCCGGTTCTGATTTTGTTGAAATGTTTGTGGGTGTCGGTGCAGCCCGCGTTAGAGATTTATTTAAACAGGCGAAAGAAAAAGCCCCTTGTATAATATTTATAGATGAAATTGATGCGATTGGCAGAAGCCGTGGTCGTGGTCAAATGATGGGATCGAATGATGAGAGAGAAAATACGTTAAATTCACTTTTGGTTGAAATGGATGGTTTTGGTACTGATTCCGGGGTTATTATTCTTGCAGCTACTAACAGGCCTGACGTTTTAGATTCGGCCTTATTAAGACCGGGTCGTTTTGATCGTCAAATAAGTGTTGATAAACCTGATTTAGTTGGTCGCGATGCTATTTTTAAAGTACATTTAAAACCTTTAAAATTATCAGGCGATGTGAATGTAAAAAAACTTGCAGCACAAACTCCGGGCTTTGCAGGTGCAGAAATTGCAAACGTTTGTAATGAAGCTGCTTTGATTGCTGCACGAAGAGATAAAAAAGCGGTTGATATGCAAGATTTCCAAGATGCTATTGATCGTGTTATTGGAGGTTTGGAAAAGAAAAATAAAATCATTTCTCCTGAAGAAAAGGAAATTGTTGCTTATCATGAAGCCGGTCATGCTGTAACAGGTTGGTTTCTTGAACATGCAGATCCTTTGGTGAAGGTAAGTATAGTTCCTCGTGGAGTAGCAGCATTAGGTTATGCGCAATATTTACCTCGTGAACAGTACTTATATCGCACAGAACAATTATTTGATGAAATGTGTATGGCATTAGGAGGAAGGGCTGCTGAGGAAATTATATTTGAAAAAATTTCAACCGGTGCCTTAAGTGATTTAGAAAGAATTACTAAAATGGCATATAGCATGGTTACAGTTTATGGCATGAACGAAAAGCTTGGAAATATTTCTTATTATGACTCAAAACAAGCTGAATATTCATTTAACAGGCCATATTCCGAGCAAACAGCACGTGAAATTGATGAAGAAGTAAGAAAATTAATTGGCGAAGCTTATACAAGAACAAAAGCATTGCTTACCCTCAGAAGAATTGAGCTCGAAATTGTTGCAAAAGAATTATTAAAAAAAGAAATTGTATTTCAAAGTGATTTAGAAACATTAATAGGTAAAAGACCTTTTGAAAGAGAAACATCTTATCAGGAATATACAAATGGCCATTTAAAAGGCAGTAATGCAAACGATGATGGTGGTGCAGCAATTCCATCATTAGATAGTTTTGTTGAACCTGAAGATGATTTAGGTAAGTAATTATTAAAAAAAACAAAAAGCCCTGTGAGATTAATTATCTTGCAGGGCTTTTTGTTTGTAACAATTTAAAAATTAAAGTGGATTTATTTTCAACAGTAACTGATTTAAATATTTTTCAAATACCTGAAGGAAAAAAAATATTTTTTGCTTCAGATTTTCACTTAGGCTCTCCCAATGAAGAAACGAGTTTAATCCGTGAAAAGAAAATAATTCGGTGGTTAGACGAAATCTCATCCGAGGCATATATGATTTTTTTAGTCGGAGATATTTTTGATTTTTGGTTTGAATATAAAAAATCAATTCCACGAGGATTTATTAGATTTCAAGGGAAATTAGCGGAATTAAAAGATAAAAATATTCCAATTTATTTTTTTACGGGAAACCACGACATGTGGATGTTCGATTATTTTACTAAAGAGCTTGATATTCCTATTTTTAGGAAACCAATTCAATTTAAATTTAATAATCAGTTATTTTTAATTGGGCATGGCGATGGCTTAGGTCCCAGTGATTATAAATATAAATTTTTGAAAAAGTTTTTTGCGAGTAAATTATGTCAATGGCTATTTGCACGAATTCATCCTAATCTTGGCATTGGTTTAGCTCATTTTTGGTCTCGAGGAACAAGGATACATAAATTAAAACACGAAGATGAAACTTTTAAAGGATATGATGAATGGATATGGATTTATTGTAAAGAGATCGAAAAAATTTCTCATCATGATTATTATATTTTTGGTCACAGGCATTTGCCTTTAAATTTAGCTGTGGGTGAAAAAAGTAAATACATAAATTTAGGGGAATGGTTTACACAATTTACTTATGCAAATTTTGACGGTAAAAATATGACATTAAATAAATATGAAGGATAAAAAAATTGCCGGCAGATTTTTTCTTTTAATGTTTAAGAAGATTGATTTTCTTTTCTCTTTTCTGTTTTTTCTGTTTTTTCTTTTTTTTCTTTTTTTCTTTTTTCTTTTTTCTACAGTTTCCGCTCAGCATTTCTCTCTCATCAAAACAATTCCAATAAAAAATCCGGTAGCTGTATCGATGGACAGGTATAATAATATTTTTTATGCTGACGAAAATGGCTCAATTTATTGCTATGACACCAATGCAGTTAAATTATATGAATATTCACCGCAACGATTAGCAAGGGTTTGGAATTTAGAAGCATGGAAAAGCGTAAAAATATTTGCCTTTTATAGAGAGTTACAAGAGTATACCTTATTCAATCGTTTTTTAATACCTACAGCTGAGCAAAATAAAATTGCCAATGATAATAATGTAATTGGTTATGCCCGCATTGCCACATTATCATTCGACGAAAGTATTTGGCTGTTTGATGAGCAGGATTTTAGTTTAAAAAAATACAATATTGATCAACAGCAAACGATCATAAACACACCCCTCAGTTTAATTTTAGAAAGTAAAGAGTACAATATAAATTTTATGCGGGAGTATGAAAATATTTTATTTGTGAATGACGCAAATTCAGGAGTTTTTATTTTTGACAACCTCGGCAATTATAAGAAGAAAATAGGTTATACCGGTTTAAATTATTTTGGTTTTTTAAATGATGAAATGTATTTCATTAAAAATAACGATTTATATTTTTTTCATCTTTATAATTTTTCAGAAAGAAAAATTAATACGCCTACAGTAAATGAAAAGATTTTATTTGTTCTTTATAATTCAAAACGGTTAATGCTATTGACAAGTAAAGAACTTAATTTTTATAAAATAGAGTTATAAAAAAACAGGCTAAAATGTTTAGCCTGTTTTTTTATATGGTAAAGAGGATCAAAAATTATTTTAATTTACCACCACCGAAATAACCACCGAAGGTTAAACCCAAGTAACTATTTTGTGCACGAACGTCAGTAACGTTAGTTACCCCAGACTGGCTTGATGTTGAAGGCACGAAATTATATTCCAATCCCATTCTTAGATGGACGACATCAACCCCAGCCCTCACCATAGCACCGAAATTATTTGATGCAGGTATATCGTACTTTACTGTGTTACTTGAAGTACCACCGTTAGAACCTGAAGTAGTAGTTGTAACATTTGTGGCTAAACCTACATTATTATACAAACCAATGCCTGCGCCGACATAAGGCCTGGCAGTAGAGGAAGTAAAATAATAATCTCCTGTTAATAAAAATGAAGAATTATTGGAAATATCAGTTGTATAAGTTTGGCCGTTAATATCAAGGTTTTTTCCAACAACAGCATCTAGTATCCTTATACCGGCACTGAAATTTGGGTGAATGGCCAGTTTTGGTTCTATGTACATTAAAAATCCACCACCTTTATTAAAAATAGCAGCACCGCCTCCAAGGTCAACACGGAATTTTTTGTAATTATAATCGTTTTGAGCAAATGCAGTTGAAGTTAGAATTACTGCAAATAATAACATTGTGATCTTTTTTAACATGGTTTTTACGTTTTAGGTTGATAATAATTTAATGATATGTTTTAAAAAATGTGGAATCAGATCGTTTCACTTATATTCCTTTAACATTTTTAAAAGAATTATACCATCATATATTTTTTATCTTCCATGAACACTATTTAATCATGTTTTCTTAAAAATATTTTAAATATTAATGAATAAATACAAAATGTACATTTAAAATTTTATTGCTGTTTATTTTTTCCCCAATTCAATAACTTCGCAGTCTTTAATATCATTCCCGTCTATAGAAAATCTTATTAATGTGCGCATTTGATGCCATCCTTGTTTACCTGCAGCACCGGGGTTCATGTGAAGGCATTTAATATTTTTATCAAAAATTACTTTTAAAATATGAGAATGACCTGAAATGAATAATTGTGGGGAATTTATGAGTAAATCTTTTTTTGTTTGGTAGTTGTAATTTGGTGGGTAGCCACCTATGTGGATCATAAAGATTTTTACTTCTTCACAAATCCAAATTAACTTTTCAGGGTATTCGTTCCTTATATCTTGTCCGTCAATATTCCCATACACTCCTTTAAGTGGTTTAAAGGCTTTAAGTTCATTGGCAATTACAATGGTACCAAAATCACCTGCATGCCATATTTCATCACATTTATCAAAATATTTAAAAACATTTTCATCTAAATAATGATGAGTGTCAGATATTAATCCAATTCTTTGCACCTTATATAATTTTAATTTAGTATTAATGGGGAAAACATTTTTTTTACCTTTTGTAGAACAACAGATAAATTTATCATCTTCGATTTTATTTTTTGTGAAATTATGGTTTCTTCCCTAAACTTTTTGTTATTATGACAGTAAAATAAATATTATGGTACTAATAAATGGATCTACAAAATATTTGCTTAACTAAAAGACGTTGATATTAGTATTTTCTAATTTGTATCCAATGCCTCATTAATATTTATCATTAATTTGAATAAAACTAGAGTTACGCATGAAACCAACTTTTCTTAACATGAATTATTAAAATTAATTTGGAATAAAAATTATTGTAATATGAAAGCAATTTCTCCATCTGAAATATCAATAATTGAATGCCAGTTATTATTGCAAAGCTTGGTTACACCCAGGCCAATAGCTTTAGCAAGTACAATTGATAAAGATGGAAATATTAATTTAAGCCCATTCAGCTTTTTCAATATGTTTTCGGCAAATCCACCGATTTTAATTTTCTCCCCGGCAAGAAGAGCAAGGGATGGAAGCGTAAAACATACTTTGGAAAACGCATACGAAGTACCTGAGGTAGTAATTAATATTGTAAATTTTAATATGGTTGAACAAACTTCATTAGCAAGTGTAGAATATGATAAAGGCACCAATGAATTTATAAAATCAGGGTTAACACCTCTTCCTTCACAAAAAATTAAACCACCGAGAGTTGCAGAAAGTCCGGCCAGCTTTGAATGTAAAATAAACCAAATTATTCCTTTAGGAGATAAAGCGGGTGCAGGAAATCTAATTATTTGCGAAGTTTTATTGATTCATTTTAATGAATCAATATTAGACGAAAGCGGTAAAAAAGCAGATCCATATTTATTAGAAGCTGTTGCCAGATTGGGTGGCGATTATTATGCTAAAATTACAGGTCAAGCAATTTTTGAATTACCAAAACCAAATCAAAAAAAAGGAATAGGAATAGATCAGATACCTGAAAACATTCGAAACAGTAAAATACTTTCCGGAAATAATTTAGGGAGGTTAGGTAATATAGAAAAACTACCTGATGAAAATGAAATAAATAATTTTAAATTAAATAGCCATATATGGCAATCATTTAATAAAATCTCGCATAATGATCGGGAAAGTGTACATGCTTTTTGCAAAAACTTAATTGAAGAAGGGAAAGTAATAGAAGCGTGGATTATATTATTGAATGAATAAAAAATAATTTATCTTGTTAAAACCTGCATTCTGTGAGAATCTAATTTTAAAAAAATAAAAAGAAGAATAGTAAACGACCATAAGGATGAACCTCCATAACTTAAAAAAGGCAAAGGAATTCCTATAACAGGCATCAAACCTATTGTCATGCTAATGTTTATAAGAAAATGGAAAAACAATATTGAAGCTACGGAATATCCATATATTCTTGCAAATTTATCTTTTTGCCTTTCTGCAAGAAAAACTAAGCGCATGAGTAAGGCCACAAAAAGACTAATTACTATTAATCCCCCAATCCAGCCATGTTCTTCACCAACAGTACAAAAAATAAAATCTGTGCTCTGCTCCGGTACGTAATTTAATTTGGTTTGAGTACCTTCTAAAAACCCTTTCCCGGCAAAACCTCCGGAACCTATCGCAATCATTGATTGTGATAAATTATAACCAAAATGTTGCTTATCTACATCAGGATTGAGTAAAACTAAAATTCTATTGCGTTGATGCGGCTGAAGGATTTTAAAGAAAATGAATGGGACACTCCAAATCATAAAAGCAACAAAACTTGCACATAATGTAACAAGGGCAATTTTTTTAAATGATTTTTTTCTTAGTAATGAAATAATAATTAAAGTAATTATGCCCAAGCCGGTAAAAAGTATATATTTTTCAACGGTAAGAGCCAATAAAAAAATAACAGCACTTAAAAAACCAACTATTAAAAACCATGGCGATAAACCCTCTCTATATAAAACCAACACAAAACTTGTAAAAACCAATGCAGAACCTGTATCGTTTTGCCAAAGAATTAAAAGCATGGGCAAAGCAATGATAGCAGATGCTTTTATTTGAGTTTCGAAATTAGTAAATCGGACTCCTGATTTACCTAAATATTTTGCCAATGCAAGAGCAGTTGCAAATTTCGCAAATTCAGAAGGTTGTAAACGAAAAGTACCTATTTCTAACCAGGCATGTTGCCCATTAATATCGCGTGCCAAAAGCCTTACGGCAATAAGAGCAAAAATGACAAGACCATAAATGAGGTATGAAAAATATTCATAAAATTTAAAATCAATTACCATTATAACAATTATGATTATTAATGCGGTGCACATCCAAACCACTTGGCGACCGGAATTGAGCGAAAAATCAAAAATGCTTTGGTGTTTTTCAGGGTCATAAACCGCAGCAAAAATATTTATCCAACCTAAAAGCACACAAATACAGAACAAGAAAACTGTGATCCAGTCCAGTTTTTGAGTACTCCTTTCTCTTCTATCTAATACCATTTACTATTTTTGTGAATTTATTTTTACTTAACCCTATAGCGCACTAAAAATTTTATGGATAACTAATAAAATTTATATGAATATTAAATTTTTTTTTAAACTTTAGTCGGCTATATAGAAATTAAAAAATGCTTGGAAGATACCTGTCGGGCTTTTTGTTCGTACCTCACAAAAAAGATTCCACTACAATCCCTATCCTAAAGAAAAAATAAAATTTAATCAAAAAGCAAAAATAATTTTTTATAATTATCAGTTTATCAATATCAATATATTCATAAAAACAAAAATAAATGACTCATTCAACTTCACTATAACGTTTAATAATTTTACACTTCATTTAATTTGAAACTTTTCTTATTATCATATCCGGTTTGATTTCACCATTTTCGTCTTCATCCATTGGCAAGACCGGCTTTACGGGAATCCCTGCAGGTAAATAATTTTTATCCATAATCCAGGTTTCTAAATTTTTACGTTTTATTTTTTTCTTCAAGTACTTTTCAATTATTAAAGATGCCAATGGCGCAGCTTCTGTTCCTCCCCACCCCGCATTCTCCAGAAAAACAGCAATAGCAATTTTAGGATTATTTTTTGGAGCAAAGCCGATAAAAGCAGCATGATCTTTACCTTGTGGGTTTTGTACAGTACTTGTTTTACCGCAAAACGGTAAGCTGTCAATAAGTGCTCCTCGCCAAACTGTACCCATCTCCACTGCATCTTTCATCCCTTCTACTAACACATTGTAATGTCTGGAATCAGTATAAGGATGTTTTTTTTCTTGAAATTGCAATAAAGGATTTCCTGTTTTTCCCACGGATCTAATTAAATGAGGAGGATAATAAAAACCCCTGTTAGCAACAATTGCAGCAAGGTTTGCCATTTGAATAGGCACAACGCCTAACTCTCCCTGCCCAATGCTCATTGAATAAATATTTGAAAATTTCCACCTGTTTTTTCCATATACTTTATCAAAGTATACATTCTTCTTTAAAATCCCTTTTTGTTCATTTGGTAAATCAATCCCCAGGCGCTCTCCCAAACCAAATGATAATACTCTTTCTCGCCAATTTAAATAACCATTTTCCGCATCAGTAAAAGGGTTACCGCTTTCACTTTTCAAAATTATTCTTCTAAAAGTATGATAAAAATAAGTGTTGCTTGACCATTGAATGGCTGCATGCAAGTCGCAGTAAACCCCCGGAGGCACATGGTCTTTCATTGGAGAGGTACCAACCGTAAAAGCAGTTTGAGGTGTAATTACACCTTCCTGCAAACCTATTAATGCCTGAACAATTTTAAAAAACGAGCCGGGAGGATAGGCAGACATTAAAGCTCGGTTAAAAAGGGGTTTCATTGGATCTTGCTGCAACTTCATAAAGTTTTTAGAAAACTCCCTGCCGGTTAGCATATTTGGGTCATAACTTGGTGTGGAAACCATTGCAAGTATTTCACCGGTTTCCGGTTCGATAGCAACAATAGTACCTGCTTTGTTTTGCATTAAGCGTTCACAATATTGTTGTAAATCAAGATCAATAGAAGAAAGTAAATTTTCTCCTGCAACGGAAGCCGTGTCCCAAGTCCCTGCTTTATATGCACCTTTTGCTACGCCATGAACATCATACATAACATACTTAACACCTCTTTTGCCTCTTAAATAAGACTCATAAAAGCTTTCTAAACCACTAATTCCAACATAGTCTCCTTGTTGATAATATTTTTCACTTTGTTTTTCTAATTTTGTTTTACTTATCTCTCCAATATAGCCAAGCGCATTTGCTAAGTTTTGATGGGGATATGATCGAACCGTTCGCGGTGAAGCGTAAAAACCCGGATAATCAATTAATCTGTCTTGTATTTTTGCAAAGTCGACTATTGAAAGTTGTTTAATAAATTGAGCCGGCTTTAATGGGGAGTAACCCGGACTGGTTTTTATGAGATGTATGGTAGAATCAAAATCTTTTCGGGTGATATTCATTAATTTACAAAAACCTGCCGTATCAATCCCGTTTTTAACAATTTCTTTTATGATTATTTCAATGTCATAAACAGGCACATTGTAAACAAGTAATTTATTATTTCTGTCATAAATCTGACCACGGTGAGGGTATTGTATAATGCGGTGAATCGCATTTTTTGTTGCATCCGCTTTGTAGCGGTCGTCTATAATTTGAATATAAAACAGTCGTATTAAAAAAATTAATCCTGTAACAATAAAAATGGCCTGAACGACAATCTTTTTATTCTCCTCCATTCTATAATTAATAAACTTGCAAAAAGCAACAGTTATTTTTACAAATTTAATATTTTTTTTTTAATACCTCTTTTTTAATTCGTTTTATACAATATTTAAATGATATTTTTTTTCTTAAAAAAATTATTTTTCATTTCTGTAAAATAAAAATTGAGAACCCATTAACATAAATACCGTAAAAATAGAACTGAAAATAGCCTTTAATATGGCTAAAAGCATTAAATTAAAATCTGAAGCTTCAACGATGAACAGAACTAAATGGTGAGTTAAAACAAGGATAAAAATATAAGGTATGAACCAACCTATTCCCATATATGATAAGGATATAATTGGATTGTCATCATATCCGCCTCTGGGGTTTAAAGTTTTAATAACAAATGGCCGAAGAAACATTATAAAAACACATGCAGCTGTATGAATGCCCAATGTGTCATAAAAAATATCTGTAATTAAACCTACAAAAGCACCAATTAAAATTAAAATAACTGTATCTATTTCAAAAGGTAATAATAATAAAAAACCTACATAAAAATAGCATACAGCCCAGCCATCAAACAATACAAAATGTCGTATAAAAAATACCTGGATTAATATGTAAACCGGGCAGCTAATTAATTGCCTGATGATGGTTCTGCTATCCATTACTTATTCTGTTTTTCTAAAATATCCTGTTCTTTTCGGGTTTTATTTTCAACAACATAAACATAATTAAGCGAGTAAAAGTCTGCTGCAAGGCTTAGGTCGATATCGTGGAATGTTTCATCCGGCCTAGATCCAATTTTTTTTACCCTGCCAATAATAATATTGGGGGGAAAAACGCTATTGTATTGAGAAGTAATAATAGTATCGCCAATAGATACATTAATATCTTTGGGAACTTCTCTCAGGCTAATCTGCCGGGCATTAGAGCCATCCCATTTTACGGAACCTACTACTTTATTCTTTTTAATTTGTGCCGAAACCAATATATCGACATGCAGTAAAGAAACAACGGTTGAAAAGTGGTCTGAACAAGTTTTAATTCTACCCACAATTCCGTTATTGGTAATTACACCCATCCCCGGTTCAATGCCATCGGACAAACCTTTGTCAATCGTTAAATAATTCCTGACATTCCTCGTTGAACTATTTATTACTTTGGCAGGAATAAAAATATATTTACGGGCATGAAATGTAGAATCAATTTTGTAATCTTTTGGAGCTTCTGCTTTTTGTTGAGCCAGCAAATAAAGTTTGCGCAGCTGAGCATTTTCCTGAGCAAGTAAATTATTCTCTTTTCTTAAATTAAGATATTCATTTAACTGATTAGAAACCAATAAGATATTAGCTGCATACCTATTTGAGGTATGAAAGAAGGCGGTACTTTGATATGAATTGTTTTTAACTATTAACCACCCACTGAAAATCTCTAATAGAATAAATATTAGAAACGCTCGAAAGCGGTAAATAAATAATATTAATCCTTGCATGAAGGTTTTAAATTACAAATCTGTGATGCAATTATAATAAAGGCAATACCTCAATTATAATTTCACATAATGCTATGAATTAATTAACACGGCTTTATATGCCTGTAAATTTTTCAAAACTGCTCCTGTTCCTCTTACTACAGCCCTTAGGGGATCTTCTGCAATATGTATAGGCAATTTTGTTTTTGCAGATAATCGCTTATCCAAACCCCTCAATAATGCACCACCGCCTGTAAGATGAATACCATTTACATAAATATCGGCAGATAATTCAGGTGGAGACATTTCTAAAACCTTAAGTACAGCTTCTTCAATTTTTGAAACAGATTTATCCAATGCAAATGCTATTTCAGAATAACTTACTTTTATTGTTTTTGGAATACCTGTCATTAAATCCCGGCCTCTTATTTCGTAATCATCGGGAGGAGTTTCTAATTCAGTTAATGCCGAACCGACTTGAATTTTTACTTGTTCTGCTGAACGCTCGCCTATTAATAAATTATGTTGGCGACGCATATAATCTAATATATCTTTTGTAAAAACATCTCCTGCAACTCTTATTGATTGGTCACAAACAATCCCTGATAATGCAATTACAGCAATTTCTGTAGTTCCTCCACCAATATCCACCACCATTGATCCATTAGGTTGTTCAATATCTATACCTATTCCAATTGCTGCTGCAATAGGTTCATGAATCATATATACTTCCTTTGCTCCTGCGTGTTCTGCAGAATCTTTTACTGCTCTTTTTTCAACTTCTGTAATTCCTGATGGAATACAAATAACCATTCTATGAGATGGGGCAAAAAAACGATTACCTATGTTAATCATTTTTATCATACCCTTAATCATATCTTCAGCAGCCGTAAAATCGGCAATTACGCCATCTTTTAAAGGACGGATGGTTTTTATATTTTCGTGGGTTTTTTCATGCATCTGCATGGCTTCTTTACCAATGGCGATAACCCTGCCATTAAGCCTGTCTTTAGCTATTATGGATGGTTCATCAACAACTATTTTATCTTTGTAAATAATAAGTGTATTGGCAGTACCAAGGTCAATTGCAATGTCACTTGTTAAAAAGCTGAACAATCCCATCTTTTATTTTTGCTTTAAGGGTTGGTTAAAAATTATAGAGATTGAAATATTATTATGATAGATCAATACGATTTTAAACTAAAAATAGTTATCTATTACCCATCTATTAAAAAATTAATGCTTAAAATGCCTGATACCTGTAAAAACCATAGCCATCTCATTTTGATCACAATATTGTATAGAGTCCTGATCTTTTATAGAACCACCGGGTTGAACTACAGCAGTAATGCCTACATTATAAGCAATTTCCACACAATCCGGAAATGGAAAGAATGCATCGGAAGCCATTACAGCCCCGTTTAAATTAAAACCAAAATGGTTTGCTTTTTCTATTGCCTGCTTTAAAGCATCCACCCTCGAAGTTTGCCCGACACCACTGGCAAACAATTGCCCTTCTTTTGCAAGAACAATGGTATTTGATTTTGTATGCTTACAAACCTTTAATGCAAATAATAAGGCGTTTTTTTCTTCTTCTGTTGGTTTTTTTAAAGTTACGCTTTTTAATTCATCAATTACTTCTGTATGCAAATCTTTATCCTGCTCAATTACTCCATTTAAAAGTGTTTTAAACATTTTTTTCGATACCTCTACCGGATTTCGCTTCAAAAGCATGCGGTTCTTTTTACTCATTAATATTTCGAGTGCCTCTTTACCGTATTCAGGGGCAATTAACACTTCAAAAAACAATTTATTTAATTCCTGCGCAGTTTCAACATCAATTTTTTGATTTGTAATAATCACTCCACCAAAGGCAGATACAGGATCAGCGGCCAAAGCTTTTAAATATGCATCATTTAAATTGCTTCCTGTAGCAACTCCGCATGCGTTGGTATGTTTTATTATTGCAACTGTTGCAATTGAAGTATCAAATTCATCAATTAATTGAACGCAGGCATCAATATCTACTAAATTATTATATGAAAGTTCTTTTCCATTTAATTGCTGAAACATTCCCTCCAAATCACCATAAAAATAACCGGCTTGATGTGGATTTTCGCCATATCGTAATTTTTTTGCAGGTTTTATACTTTCACGGAAAGCAGGTAAACCGTCTTGATTAAAGAAATTAAAAATTTTTGTATCGTAATGTGAAGTGGTTGCAAAAGCATAAGAAGCGAATTTACTACGGTCAACTAATTCGCTTGATCCGTTTTTTGCTTTTAACAATTCATATAACTCTTCATATTGGTTTCTATCAGAAACAATTAATACATCATTATGATTTTTAGCGGCAGCTCTAATTAATGACACACCTCCGATATCTATCTTTTCAATAATATCTTCATCTGTAGATTTCGAGGAATTTAATGTTTCTTCAAATGGATATAAATCTACTATTACCAAATCAATATCAGGAATTTCGTATTGTTCTGCCTCTGATGCATCTTTTTCGTCTTCTCTACGATATAAAATACCGCCAAAAATTTTTGGATGCAACGTCTTTACCCGTCCTCCAAATATGGATGGATATCCTGTTAAACTCTCAATAGAGATGGGTTTAATACCAAGGTTTTGTAAAAATAATTGAGTTCCGCCTGTAGAATATATTGTAACGCCTTGTTCATTTAAGAGCAAGGCGATTTTTTCAAGGTTATCTTTATAAAAAACAGAAATTAAAGCGGAGCGTATTTTTTTCAAGGAATTATTTTTATGCTAAAATTAATAAAATATAATCCTGCAAAAGTAGGATTTTTTATTTCAAGTATCAAAAAGCATTTTTAAATTCCGGAATGATAAATGTAAAAGGAGGGAAAGCTTATTTTATGACAAAGACAGCCTGTGATTTTTTTTATTTTATTTAAAATTCATTTATTATTTTTATTATCTTCTCCAATTCATCATTCGATAGTTCTGCGTATATTGGCAAACTTAAACAATGATTTGAAATTTGAATATGCTTTCAGTTGTGATTACAAATAAATGATAAACTGAATCAGGAAATGGCGGTTGGTATTGAAATTTAATTTTTGGATTTTTATTCTGTTTGCTAAAAACTTTGTTCAAACTTCCCCACATTTTTTCCGGCAAAAAATGTATTCTCTTCTAAAACTCTCTCAATTGATGATAAAATTTCTTTTTTTTATTTGATGATATTGTTTTTTTAAATCCAGAAATGATGGTATTTTTTCTTCCCTTAAAAATTAAACTTATTATTTTTCAGATACTTGTCCATCATCAAACCTTCCTTTAAAGCAAATGTACATGTTTTAAGTTTTTCTATCTTGTATTTAGATAATACAAAATTTAACAAACAACATGCTACCACAATCATATCAACACGTAATGGAATCATTCCGGGCATTTTCAATCTTTCGTCTCTATCTGAATTTATTATTTGTAAAAATATATTATTAAAATTTTCAATTGGTAAATCAAATTCTGTTTGGTGAATTATTGATATATCAATATCGTTTTTTTGATAATTAATTTCTGTTAATGTATCAAATGTTCCTGCAGAACCAATTAATTGAGTAGGTTGGTATTGATGAATTGCATTAGTTAAAGGCAATAATTTTTCTTCTAAAAATTCATATATTTTTAGAATATTTTGATTTGGAATTGGATCTTTTGTCATAAACCTATCCATTAATCGCTGCCCTCCTATTTCAAAACTTTTTTTCCAAAAAATCTTTTCTCGATTACATAATATAAATTCTACACTTCCGCCACCGATATCCATTATCAGCGATGTTTCATTTGTTAATTTTGAACCTGCTTTTACTCCACAATAAATTAATTCTGCTTCACGTTCCCCGGAAACAATTTCAACATTTATTCCTGTTTCTTTTTTTATTTTGTTGATAAATTCAATTCCATTTTGTGCATTTCGAATTGCTGAAGTACCAACGGCAAAAATATTATCAGAAGTGATTTTATATTCATATATTTTTAAGGCATAGTTTTTTAATATTATTAATCCTCTTTCCATCGCATCTTCGGTAATAAATCCTTTGCTTATGCCCCCCTGCCCTATTTTTGCGCCCTGCTTTTCTTCATATAAGGAAATTATTTTATTTTCATTCGAGATTTCAGCAATTAATAAATGAAAAGTATTTGTTCCCAAATCAATAACACAAAATGCCATATTTAATATTTTTAATTTAAATTAGTAGGAATACTCTGTATAAAAAAATAAATTGAAATAGGTATTTAATTTTTATTGATAATTCGTCGTTTACATCACAAAAGCAATATTTCCGCTCTTATGATTTATCGCTTTTTTCCTTGATGAAAAAAGTAACCAAAAAAATCAAGAAATTCCGAATGCTATTCGCGCATATACCCGCCGCACGCCCGCCGGAATTTCAGGCTTACACCTTCTAATTCTTGCTTTCTTTTATTCATATTTTTCCTTTTTTCTTTTCTTTCTAAATTCCAGTGGCTTCCATGGCTACTGTATCTACCTTGCATTCTTTTAACCATGCTACAAGGGTTTCCAAATCTTCTGTAAAAGCACCAAAAGCTTTTATAGGTTCTGATAAATCAGGGTTTACAGCTACAAAATGCTCTTTACTGGAAATGTCAATCCGGCAGCATTAGGAGAAATAATGGGAAATGCTTTTTTGTGTGTCATGCTTTTAAAATTTAAAGTATAAAAAGCAGTGCATTTGTTCTTTCCAGATTCCTATAAGCTCTTAAACGGGGTCCTAATAAATTATGAAATACTTAAATGCCTATTTTAAAAATTAAAAATGAATTTCTAACCAAACCGCCAGAGTAGCAATTGCATAAATTTCGGAAGTATAATCAATTTTTTTTAATTGATGAGCTTTAATAATATTTTGAATATTTTGAAAAGAAACGAATTCAAAAACCTTTGAAGTTGGATTCTGCAATGTAGATAGAATTTCTTTACCGGGTTTTTCAAATAACCAATTCCCAAAAGGAATACCCAAACCTTCTTTTTTTCTTTTTGTAAAAATATCTCCTCCTTTATTCGTCAAAACTTTTTTCAGCAACCATTTTTTTCCATGTTTCAAAATATAATTACCACTTAAGTTTTGTGTATAATAAATAATATTTTGATCTAAAAACGGCAAGCGTACTTCAACACTACTTTGCATTGCTAATTGATCAGTAATTTTGAGAATATCGGATACCAAATAATTGTTTTGATCATACTTTAGCGCCCATTTTACTAAGTCCTCTTCAAAAATTTCTCTATTATTAATATCTATATTAATATTTTCAAAAACAGGTAATAGAGCGGTAAAATTTATAAAAGTTTGTTGGGGGTTAATATCTATTTGTTGAATAAATTTTTTAAATAATCTTAATTGTTTTGGAAAGTGAATTAAATTTTTTTTCAACACTTTCATATTCACCTTAAGAAAATGATGATAATTTAAATATTTTTTAAATGCCTCATGTCGGTTATAACCTCCAAACATTTCATCTGCGCCGGCTCCCGACAGCATAACTTTTAATCCTTGTTCTTTTGCGCCTTCTGCCAATAAATATGTTGACCAACTACCTGAATCGGCTACAGGTTGGTCTATCTTTTCAATAAAACTTTGAAAATTATTTAAAAAATTTGCATCAATATTTATTTCATTATACTCTCCTCCGTATTGTTTTGCAGCCAGTCGAGCATATTGTACATCTTTTGTTAAATTATTATTTGAAATGGTAAAGCATGGAATATTTTTATAACCTGATTGTTGCATTAACGATAATAATAATGTAGAATCAACGCCTCCACTTAAAAATAAGCCCACATTTACATCAGCCTGAATGTAATTTTGAACTGTATCATGTAAAATTTCATCAAGGTTTGTTGAATTTTCCTTTTCAATTACTAAAGCAGTAAAATTATTTTTTTTGTAGAAATCTTGGTCTTTCCACTCATATAAAATTCCTCTTTCTACATCAGTAATATTTTTAAAAAAGGTTTGTGGAGATTTTGCAAACCTGAAATTTAAGTATTGTGGTATTTGAGAAAAGTCTAATTTTTTTTCAACTAATCCTGAGGCTATTATTGATTTAATTTCAGACGAAAAAATTATATAATTATTATCTTGAAATGAATAAAGCGGTTTTATTCCCATTTTATCTCGGGCAACCCAAATGTTTTCTTTTCTTTTATCTATAAAAACAAACGAAAACATTCCGTTTAAATCTTTAATCCCCTCCTCACCGTTTTCTATTAACCAATATAAAAGTGTTTCAGTATCGGAGGTGGTTTTAAAAATATATCTATTTTCCAGCTGCTTCCTTAAAATTTGATGATTATAAATTTCTCCATTAAAAGAAATAATATAATTTTCATCTGTCGAAACAAAAGGCATATTAGCATTATCGCTTATATCATTAATTTTAAGTCGGTTGTTGCCAATAAAGATTTTGATATTTTGGAAATTAATTTCTAAAAAACTCTTCGCGTCAGGGCCGCGATGCCGGGTATTGAAAAGCATGTTTTCAATTGGCTGTGCATTAATTTTATTTCTTTTATCAATAATTAAATGAACTCCACACACGGTGCATTTATTAAAATTAAAATTTTAGGTGTGAGAAGAAAAAAATTAATTTTTACTGTTTCCTTTTATTTTTAATTTTTCACCAACCCTTATTTTTGTTTCTGTTTTACCATTCAAATCTAAAATTTCTTGCACTGTTGTATTATAATTCCATGCAATTTTAAATAATGATTCACCAGGTTGAACAATGTGTTCAGTGATTCCTGTTGGTACGACTAATTTACTAGGTTGGATCGTATTGGTTTTTATTTCTAACTTCTGACCGGCTTTTATTCCTTCGGTTTCTGTTAAATTATTCCAATCTTTAAGGTTTGTAACTGTAGTATTGTATTGGCGGGCAATAGAAAATAGAGTTTCTTTATCTGCTACTATATGAATTTTATCTGCTTTATCATCAGTTAACTTTAAATCTTCATTTAAAATAGGTTTATCACTTTTAATATCTTCGCTTTTATTGGTGCTTAAAGCTTTTTCTTCATCGTACGGCTTTGAATAAATGGTATCAATTTTTAATATTTCTTTTTTCTTTGGTACAACTAATTCTTCTTTTTTAGTTTCCATTTTCTTAACACTGGCAACCATAACCTTTTCGAATTTTACTTCTTCATCTTTATGCCTTCTCTTTTGAAGATATAAAATCCTTCCTGTTTGTAGTTTTTCATTACCACCCATTCTATTTTTATGCAAAAGCTGATCTAATTTTATACCATTTATTTGTGCAACCTGCCAAATTGTTTCTCCACTTTGAACTGTGTAATATTCTTTCCATCCTGTTTTACTTTTCTTTTTCAAATAATATGCCTGACCTATAATTGCTTTATCACTTATATCAATATCATTAAAAGCTAAGAATTTTTTGAGGCTTATGCTCCCCCTATCTGCAAGTTTTTGAAAATTATCGCCGTTTTGTGCTAATACAACCTCTTTATCATTGTATAAAAACACACCGATTTTATTTGTTTTTACAACAGTTGTATATGGGTTCTTTTTAAATACTAAAAAAGCTTCACTCATTTTCACAGGTTCTTCTTTAGGAAATAAATTGGGATCCGGTGGAGGTGGGATTTTATTTGCAACAACTGGTACAGATTGATAATCGACCGGTATTATCACATTATAAATTTTATCTTCAGGCACTCTCTGGCAGATAAGCCATTTATTATAAAGTTTGATGGTTTCAAGTGAAATGTTCATTTCTTCTGAAACTTCTTTCAAGGTCATGCCATTTGCCTGTGAGTGAATTAAAAGGGAAATTAAATTTTTTGGTCTGTTTTTTAAAGCGTCTTGTAGAACAAGTTTATGCGCCAAACATCTCAAAACATACCAATGGGTATTGCCATCAATATCCATTCTGTCAGTTCCAATTTCATTATCTTTCATTCGAGCCCTCACACCTGTTAATCCCAAATTATAAGATAATAAAGTATGTACCCAGTTTTTTGTAAAAAAATTATTTCTTTTTAAATAACGAGCTGCACTTCTGGTAGAATTTACAATATTTTTTCTTTCATCAATGTTATCATTGATTATTAAACCCATTTCCATTGCAGTGGCTTGTTTAAATTGCCAATAACCAACAGCGTTTGATGTTGATACTGCATCAGCTTGCAAGGCGCTTTCCTGCACAGCAAGAAATTTAAAATCTTCAGGAATGTTTTCTTCTTGTAAAATTTTTTCCATTACTGGAAAAAATCTAAAAATACGGGCTATTAATATATTAAAATGTTGTTCACTTTTTAATAATCGTTGGGCGTCAGTTTTGATTTTATTTCGTGCATAATCATCTATCAAAAGCCTCACACCTGCAAATTCCATTTCTTGCGGCACATCAATATCTTTATATGCAATGGTTTGTATTTGAGAGAAACCAGACAGTATACCAAAGCAAAAGAAAAAAAATAACAAAATTACTTTGAATGAAAAGGCATTAATAAATTTAATTTTCATTCGCACGAATGTTTAAATTTCAGTATGTAAGCGTTTTAATTATTGCAAATGTAATACATTCTGAAATATTTGGAAGAGTTTGCAAGATCAAACAGTTTTTCGAGCTACCATTAAGCCGTCTCTGATTGGGAAAAGAACATTTTCTACTCTAATATCCTCATTTATTTTTTTATTGAATGCAATCATATTAATCGTATCCTTATCATTTTGAAATTTTTCATCTATTAATTTGCCCTTCCACAAAACATTATCGGCAATAATGTAACCACCTTTTCGCACCTTATCAAAAATAAGGTCATAATAAATGATATAATTCATTTTGTCGGCATCAATAAAAACAATATCAAAAGTTTCGGTAAGACCGGGTATAATTTGTACAGCATTTCCTACTCTGTAATCAATTTTATATTTGTAAATCGATTCGTTAAAATATCCGCGAACTGTATTTTCTAACTCTTCATTAATATCAATAGTAATTATTTTTCCATCATCTGTTAATCCTTCAGCAAGGCATAAAGCTGAATAACCGGTATAAGTACCGATTTCTAAAATAGCTGCCGGCTTTACCATTTGTGAAAAAATTGATAAAACTCTTCCTTGTAAATGCCCTGAAAGCATGTTAGGCATTAATACTTTTAAATAAGTTTCGTGGTTTATTTTCTTTAATAAAGCGTTTTCAGGTGTAGAATGATTTTCCGAATATTGTAAAATATCGTTATTAAGTATTTCCATAAATCTTTTTAAACTCCAAATTGGGTAAAATGGTGGTCAAGATGTTTATAAAACATATTATTCCATTCATCTTTAGTGAGCTTTCCAAATGAATGTGAAGCTTTGTTATCAAAATAAACTTCACTTAATTGTTGGGTTTTGAGTAAATAAGCAATTAAACGTTCTTTTTCTTTTTCAAAATCTCTTAACTCTTTAATAAGAAACGAAGGTGCTGTTTGTAAATTAATTTTATAAGGAACCTCACTCGTTACAATCTTTTTCAAAAAAAGCCTTAACAGCATTTTAACAAATATATTTGGCTTTGGGTGATTGTTTTCAAAAGCCATTTCGTAAGTAACATTACAGTGAGCCAACATTTGTTGAACATTCATTTTTCCCCATTTAGGGAAAGTAGCAGGTGTTAATTTATTAAGTCTGTTAATAATAGTATCAACAACCTCTTTTGTAAAAATATTTGGAAATGCCATTTGTGGAAAATTTAAATTATAAATATACTTTTCTCAAACTTAATATTATTTCATAAATCATTTATAATTTTTAATGTGTGTCGAATTAACTACGAAATAATTTTATTTCCCCTTAAAAATTCTACCGTTTTCATTCTCTTTTTTCCTTCCGGTTGTAATTCTAATATTGAAATCCAACCATCATGTGTTTTAAAATAAATAAAAGATTTTTGATCGGTTTCAATTATTGATATATCAATATCGTTTTTTTGATAATTTATTTTTTCTGTTTCAAAAATTTTACAAATTTTACCATTTAAGGTTGTCCAAGCGGCAGGATATGGTGCAAGGCCTCTGATAAAATTGTATACTTTTTCAGCTGATTGATTCCAATTAATTTCGCAAGTTTCCTTAAAAATTTTCGGTGCGAGTTTTATATCATCGTTTAAATTTTGAGGTAGTTGTGGGTAATTATTTTGCTCAATGGCTTCAACCGTTTTCACAACTAAATCCCCACCTTTTATCATTAATCTTTCATAAAGAGAACCTGCATTGTCATTTTCATTAATTTTTTCTTTTTCCCGGAAAATTATATTTCCGGTATCTATTTCGTGTTGAAGAAAAAAAGTGGTTAAACCTGTTTCTTTCTCTCCATTTATAATTGCCCAATTAATTGGAGCTGCACCTCTGTATTGAGGCAAAAGTGAGGCGTGTAAATTAAATGTTCCTAATCGAGGCATGTTCCACAGCACTTCAGGTAACATGCGAAAAGCAACAACTATCTGCAAATCCGCATTAAATGATTTTATTTTTTCTAAAAATTCAGGATTTTTTAATTTTTCAGGTTGAAGAACAGGAATATTATATTTTATCGCGCAATCTTTAACGGGAGATGATAAAATTTTTAACCCACGGCCGGCAGGTTTATCGGGTGCCGTAATTACTGCAACAACATTTTTCCCCGATTCAATTAATTTTTCTAAAGTTGGTACTGCAAATTCTGGAGTACCCATAAAAACTATTTTCATTTTGAATATTTATAATAAAAACTATTTTTTGAGAATTTTTCTCATTGCAAAGCATTTGCAGGTTTATGTTTTATATATATCTTTGCAAAGATATTCAAATAAAAAACCTTCATATTCATTTATAATGAGTAGGCATTTTTTGCAAGCTCTTTTTGAAATAAATATGAAGGTTTGTATATTTAAAACGTGGAAAAAAAACTTTTTATCTTGCGAAAATACCATTAGATTGCTTATCTCCAATATTTAATATTTTGGAAACGGTAGGTCATCTACCGTTTTTTTGTTTATTTAATTGCAAGAGAAGTAATTACTTTTAAAAAAATTAATAATAAAACTATGTCAAAAATTCAGTATTATACCGAGGAAGGGTTGAATAGACTAAAAGAAAAACTTACTGATCTAAAATTTAGAGGGAGAACCGATATTGCAAAACAAATTGCAGAAGCACGCGATAAAGGTGATTTGAGTGAAAATGCAGAATATGATGCAGCAAAAGATGCGCAGGGAATGTTGGAGATGGAAATAAAAAAATTAGACGATCTGGTTGCAAATGCTCGCTTAATCGATGAATCAAAAATAGATTCATCTCAAGTTTCAATTCTATCTAAAGTAAAAATAAAAAATAAAAAAAATAATACTACCGTTAATTATATGTTGGTTGCTGAGGAAGAAGCAGATTTAAAAGCCGGCAAAATTTCAATTAATTCATTGATAGGAAAAGGTTTATTAGGAAAAAAAGTTGGGGATTTAGCAACTATAGAAGTTCCGGTAGGAATAATGGAATTTGAGATTTTAGAAATAAGCAGGTAAGTTTAACCACCCCCGGCCCCTCCTTGAATTAAGGAGGGAGTTTTGCAGACATTAATTTTTTTATAAGTTTTAAAATTTCTTTTTTCTTTTTTTTAAATATTTTACTGAAAAATAATTTTCTAAGCTTTCCAAGTAGTTCCCCTCCTTTTTTCAAGGAGGGGTTAGGGGTGGTTTTGTATTCATTACTCAATACTAAAAAAAATGCCTTCAATATTCACAAAGATTGTAACCGGAGAGATACCTTGCTATAAAGTTGCTGAAGATGAAAATTTTTTGGCATTTTTAGATATTAATCCTCTTACCAAAGGCCATACTCTTATAATCCCTAAAAAAGAAATTGATTATATTTTTGATCTGCCTGACGATTTGTATATCGGTATAATGAATTTTGCAAAAAAAATAGCTCCCGCTATTCAGAAAGCTTGTCCTTGCTTACGAATTGGTGTTGCAATAATTGGATTAGAAGTACCTCATGCTCATATTCATTTAATACCATTACAAAGTATGCACGATATTAATTTTTCAAACCCCAAGTTAAAATTAAGCAGTGCTGAATTAAATGAAATTGCGAATAACATAAAAAAATATTTATAATAAAATTTCCATTGCCCTCTCTCCAATTTTTTATTATTCTTTTCTTATCAGATTAAACTTTCAAATAAAATTAATCGTTGATAAATTTACAGGATCACGATTTATGCTTATTATTCCCTCATGAGATTGCAACTTACTCCTATTGTTAAAACATTATTATTTATAAATATTGGATTTTTTCTGGCTCAGAATTTTGGTTTAGAAGCTTTTCTGATTAATAATTTTGCACTGTATTCTTTTTTATCTCCCAATTTTCAGGTTTATCAATTGGTAAGCCACATGTTCCTTCATGGCTCTATTGGTCATTTATTTGGCAATATGTTGGGCTTGGTTTTTTTTGCACCTATTTTAGAAAACCTATGGGGTGCTAAAAGATTTTTAATTTTTTATTTTGTTTGTGGTATTGGAGCAGCATTAATGCATTCAGGTATTAATTACGTTGAAACGAAAAAAATAACTGAATCTTCGCAAATTTATATAGAACACCCGACTCCTACGGGTTTGGTTATCTTCTTAAAAAAATATTCTCCCTATGATTATATCGAAAAAATTGAATTTATAAATCAGTATCGGGAAAACCCAACAGAACCTACATATATATCAGAATCAAAAGTAATTATTGAAGATGCTTATTTTAGCAGATTAAATATTCCTACAATTGGGGCTTCCGGTGCTATTTTTGGAATATTAATGGCTTTTGCAATGTTATTTCCAAACACCGAAATATTAATATATTTTCTTTTTCCTCTCAAAGCAAAATATTTAGTAGCTTTATACGGCGCTTTTGAATTGTACCAAGGCTTCCAACAATCTCCCGGCGATAGTGTGGCCCATGTAGCTCATTTGGGCGGTATGCTTTTCGCTTTTATTTTAGTAAAATATTGGGGTACAAAGAGAAATAAATTTTATTGAAAATAATGAGTATCATTAACGATTTTAAATACGCATTTCGCAAACGCAATAATGGATTGATTCAAATCATATTGATAAATGTGATTGTGTTTGTTGTTGTATTGTTGATTAATGTTATATTTTCTTTAACATCAAATAAAGGAATCTTTCATTTTATTGGAGATAACTTATCTATTCCGGCAAATTTTAATGAATTCATCTTTAAGCCGTGGACCCTTATAACGTATTTTTTTACTCATTTCGACCCTTTTCATATTTTATCAAATATGCTTGGTTTATATTGGTTTGGGAAATTAATAGGCGAATATTTAGGTAACAGGCATTTGGTAGCCCTTTATTTGTTGGGTGGTATTTTTAGTGGATTATTTTTTTTATTGTTATCCAATTTCATTCCGGCCTTTTATAGTTCAAACAGTATGATTGGCGCTTCCGGTGCTGTATATGCAGTTGTATTGGGTGCTGCCACTTTAATCCCTGATTATACATTTTTTGTCTTTTTACTCGGCCCAATAAAAATAAAATACATTGCTGCCTTTTTTATTGTATTAACTTTTTTTGAAATTTCTATCGGTTCAAATTTAGGAGGTAATTTAGCACACTTGGGTGGGGCATTGTTTGGTTATATTTATATTTCCCGCCTTAAAAAAGGAAATGACTGGTCGTTATTTTTTATAAAAATTTTCGATAATATAAAAAATGTATTTAAGAAAAAACCAAAAATGAAGGTTACTTATCGAAATCAACAAGGCCCATCAAGTGCACCATCCACCCCATCAGAAGAAGAAATAGATAGGATATTAGATAAAATTACAAGATCAGGATATGAAAGTTTATCTAAGGATGAAAAACAAAAATTATTTCATGCCAGCCAAAAAAATTAAATTTTTACAGTTCAATTGCCCTTTTCAAAAATAATTTCCCTGAAGATTGTTTAACTACACCGTCTGTAGTATTTAATATGATTCTAAAAGTTGTTCCCTTCCCCATTTCCGATTCTTTTACCATTATTTTTCCATAATGATAAATTTCTATTATTCTTTTTGCTAAGGTAAGACCTAAACCCCAACCTCTTTTTTTTGTACTAAAACCCGGGTCAAAAACCTGCTTAAGATTGGCCTTTGAAATTCCTTTACCTGTATCTTTAATATCAATAAGTATAGAATCCGGTTTGAAATTTTGAATTGTTACAGTCAGGCTGCCTATGCCTCCCATAGCATCGACTGCATTTTTACAAATATTTTCAATTACCCATTCAAACAAATATTTATTTATTTTAACTATTGGGGCTTTAACCGTTTTATTAATAAATTCAATTTTAACTTTTGTAGAAATTCTTTTTTGTAAATAATCAAGGATATTATTTAATAACTCATCTACATTTTCTTCTTTAAGTGTGGGAACAGAGCCAATCAAAGAAAACCGGGCAGTAACCTGTTCAAGCCTTGTTACGTCTTTTTCAATTTCTTTAATAATATCATCATTTTCAAAACGTGGATCAGTTTTAAAATATTCTACCCAAGCCATCAAAGCAGAAAGCGGCGTACCTAACTGATGTGCCGTTTCTTTTGCCAAGCCAATCCAAACCCTATTCTGCTCTGCTCTTTTGGAATAATTAAAGGCCATATAAGTAAGGAAAGCAAAAACAGCAATTACTGTAAGTTGTATAAATGGAAAATATCGCAATTGGGAAAGCATATATGAATTGCGGTAATAAATAAAACCTTTTATACCGGATTTAATATCATTTAAAATAATAGGTTGATGTTCTTCTTCCATTAGTTTAAGCTCATCATATAAAATATTTTGCTTTCTATTGGCACTTACATTTTCACTAAATTCAATATTTCTGGAATCCAATATTTTTTTTTTATCATTTACCCATATTGTAGGAATGGTAGTGTTTGATTGAATCATATCATTTAAAAACAAATCAAGCGTTCCATTTTCATCTTCATTAGACCTGTTTAATAAAAACTGTAATTCTTTTGCATACAATTTTACCTGTGCATCTTCTCTTTCAGCAAGTTGCTGTACAATAAAATTTGTATAATATACCGATCCGCTACCAATAAGCATCGCTATTAACACTATAATAAGTTTATATCTGGACTTATCGGAATACAGATTGATCATTAATATTTTGGGTTAATAAAGAGAAAATTAATTAATTTTTTTGCATAAAAAAAGGCGAAGATAAAATCTTCGCCTTTATATTAATCTTTAATTTTCAAATCAACTTTGAAGTTCCTTTTTACGGGTTTTTTCTTTTGATTTTACAATTGAATCATATTCTTCCTGCGAACCAACTATAATATTTTCATATTTACGAAGGCCTGTTCCTGCAGGTATTAAATGACCGACAATTACATTTTCTTTCAATCCAAGTAAGTTATCTTGTTTACCTCTAATAGAAGCTTCGCTTAAAACCTTTGTTGTTTCTTGGAATGATGCAGCAGATATAAAGCTTTCTGTTCCTAATGATGCCTGTGTAATACCTTGTAATGTAGGGGAAGAAACTGCAGGTTCTGCATCTCTTACTTCTACTAAAGCTAAATCGCGACGTTTTAAATTCGAGTTTTCATCTCTTAAGCGACGAGCCGACACAATTTGCCCGGGTTTAAGATTTTCTGAATCACCGGAAACCAAAACTACTTTTTTATCGAGTATGTTATCATTTTCAATTCTGAAAACAAATTTATCAATCACCTGTCCTTCTAAGAAGTTGGTATCACCTGCATTGATGATTTCAACTTTTTGCATCATTTGGCGAACGATTGATTCAATATGTTTATCATTTATCTTCACACCTTGAAGACGATAAACTTCCTGAATTTCGTTTACTAAATATTCTTGAACAGCCGTAGGACCTTTGATTGCCAAAATATCTGACGGTGTAATAGCTCCATCAGATAATGGATAACCTGCTCTTACAAAATCGCCATCCTGAACAAGGATATGTTTGGAAAGAGGAACCATGTAACGTTTTTTAACACCATCGCGAGATTCTACATAAATTTCACGATTACCACGTTTAATTGTTCCATAAGAAACCACTCCGTCTATCTCACTTACTACAGCAGGGTTTGATGGGTTACGTGCTTCAAATAATTCAGTAACACGAGGAAGACCTCCGGTAATATCACGGGTTTTACCAACAGATCTAGGTATTTTTGCTAAGACCTGTCCTGCTTTAATGTCATTATCAATATCAACAGATAAATGAGCTCCAACAGGTATGTTATATGATTTTCTCTCATCGTTTTTACCAACAACTATAATAGATGGATTTTTTGTTCTGTCTTTTGTATCAACAATTACTTTTTCGCGGAAGCCTGTTTGTTCATCAGATTCCTCACGATAAGTAACTCCTTCTTCAATAGATTCAAACTCTATTTTACCATTTAATTCAGATAAAATAACTGCGTTATATGGATCCCAGAAACATAATTCATCACCTCTTTTCACTTCCTGCCCATCCAATACTCTTAAAAAAGCACCATATGGAACGTGATTAGAAATTAAAACCTTGCCATCCTTTTTATCAATAATCTTAATTTCACCTGACCTTCCCATTACAACCATGGATTTATCACCATCATTGTTAGATGTAACCAGCGTCCTTAATTCTTCAAATTGAATTAAGCCATCATATTTAGCTTTAATATTTGAATCAACTGCAATGTTTGAAGCAGTACCACCAACGTGGAAAGTTCTTAAAGTTAACTGTGTACCCGGCTCTCCGATGGATTGTGCGGCAATTACACCAACTGCTTCTCCTCTTTGCACCATTTTTCCACTTGCAAGGTTTCTTCCATAACATTTTACGCAAACACCTAATCGTGTTTCACAAGTTAGTACAGAACGAATCTCTACAGTTTCAACACCTGTTTCATCTAATTGAGCAGCTATTTCTTCAGTTATTTCCTGACCTAAGTTAACTATTAATTCTCCATTAACAGGATTGTATATATCATGTACAGAAACCCTTCCTAATACACGTTCCGATAATGGTTCAATTATATCTTCATTATCTTTAAGTGCATTAACCATTAAGCCTCTTAAAGTACCACAATCTTCTTCATTTATGATTACATCTTGAGCAACATCAACCAAACGACGCGTTAAGTAACCGGCATCGGCAGTTTTCAAAGCGGTATCAGCCAAACCTTTACGAGCACCGTGAGTAGAAATAAAATACTCCAATACATCCAAACCTTCTTTAAAGTTTGATAAAATTGGATTTTCAATAATTTCACCTACAGATCCCTGCAAATTCTTTTGTGGTTTTGCCATCAAACCTCTCATTCCACCTAATTGACGAATTTGTTCACGAGAACCACGTGCTCCGGAGTGCATCATCATATAAATTGAATTGAAACCTTGTTGATCGTTTTCTAATTGCTTCATTAAAGTCTCAGTAATTTGAGAGTTTACACGAGTCCAAATATCGATAACAGCATTATAACGCTCATTATCTGTAATTAAGCCCATCATGTAATTATCCCAAACTGCATCTACTTCAGTTTTTGCATTTACAACCAATCTGTCCTTAGCTTCAGGGATCATTACATCACCTAATCCAATTGATAAACCTCCTCTAAATGCTGATTGAAAACCTAATTCTTTAATATCATCTAAGAAATGTGCTGTACGTGCCATTCCTGAGAATTTAAATACCTGACCAATAATTAATTGTAGCTTCTTTTTGGTCAACAATTCGTTGATATAACCTACCTCTTCAGGAACAAATTGATTAAAAAGAACACGACCGGCAACTGTTTCTATAATTTTAGTTACCAGTTCACCATTTTCCCTTACTTTTGTTCTGACTTTTATATTTGCATGTTTAGAAAGGCGTCTTTCATTAACAGCTATAATAACTTCATCAGCATTATAAAATGTCATTCCTTCTCCAAGAATTTTATGTTCCGGAGTCGACTTTCTGCCCTTAGTAATATAATACAATCCTAATACCATGTCTTGAGATGGAACTGTAATAGGAGCTCCATTGGCAGGATTTAAAATATTATGAGAAGCAATCATTAATAAAGATGCTTCCAAAATTGCTTCATGCCCTAATGGAACGTGAACAGCCATTTGATCACCATCGAAATCGGCATTGAATGCAGTACAAACTAATGGATGTAACTGAATAGCTTTTCCTTCAATTAATTTTGGTTGAAAAGCTTGAATACCTAATCTATGTAAAGTTGGAGCACGATTCAATAAAACAGGATGTCCTTTTAAAACATTTTCTAGAATATCCCATACTACAGGATCTTTTCTATCAACTATTTTCTTGGCAGATTTTACTGTTTTTACAATTCCTCTTTCTATTAATTTCCTAATAATAAAAGGTTTAAATAACTCAGCTGCCATATCTTTTGGCAATCCACACTCATGTAATTTCAATTCAGGACCAACAACAATAACCGAACGACCTGAATAATCAACGCGTTTTCCTAATAAGTTTTGACGGAAACGACCTTGTTTCCCTTTCAACATATCGGATAAGGATTTCAAAGCCCTGTTTCCATCAGCACGAACTGCATTTACTTTACGTGAGTTATCAAATAAACTATCAACAGCCTCTTGTAACATACGCTTTTCATTACGTAATATTACTTCAGGAGCTTTAATTTCTATAAGTCTTTTTAAACGATTGTTACGAATAATAACCCTACGATATAAATCATTTAAATCAGATGTAGCAAAACGACCACCATCCAATGGAACTAGTGGACGTAATTCCGGTGGAATTACAGGAACCATTCTAATAATCATCCATTGTGGCCTGTTTTCAATACGTGTATTTGCATCACGAAAAGCTTCTACAACTTTTAATCGTTTTAAAGCTTCTGCCTTACGTTGCTGAGAAGTATCATTAGCTGCATTATGACGTAATTCATAAGATAATTCATCTAATTTCACACGTGATAATAACATTTCTAATGAATCTGCACCCATTTTAGCAATGAATTTATTAGGATCTTCATCAGGCAACATTTGATTTTCACGAGGAAGCTTGTCTAAAATATCCAGATATTCATCTTCAGTTAAAAAATCCAATTGTTTCAAGCCGTCTTCTTCCTTTACACCGGGTTGAATAACTACATATCTTTCATAATATATAATTTGATCAAGCTTTTTTGTTGGCATCCCCAATAGGTAACCAATCTTATTAGGTAAAGAGCGGAAATACCAAATATGAGCTACAGGAACAACAAGTTCAATATGGCCCATTCTTTCTCTACGAACTTTCTTTTCTGTTACTTCAACCCCACATCTATCGCAAATTATCCCTTTGTAACGAATTCTTTTATATTTACCACAATGACATTCCCAATCTTTAACCGGACCAAAAATTCTTTCACAAAATAAACCTCCCATTTCCGGTTTATATGTTCTATAATTAATTGTTTCCGGTTGTGTAACTTCACCATAAGAACTATCTAAGATAGATTGAGGTGAGGCCAGACTAATAATAACTTTGGAGAAGTCAGGATTCAATTTTCTATTTTTTCTGAATGCCATAGTTAATGTGCCTATAAGTTAAATGCAATAATGCTTTTTTTATTTTAACTGTTAATTTCGAAAATGATATAAGCAAAATATTTCTTTTAATCTGCTTATATCATTTAATTTACTCTAATGTTATTTCTAAAGCCAAACCTCTTAGCTCATGAACTAATACGTTGAATGATTCAGGAATATTAGGTTTCGGCATATTTTCTCCTTTTACAATGGCTTCATATGCTTTCGCTCTTCCAACAACGTCATCAGATTTAACAGTAAGGATTTCTTGCAGAACATTTGCAGCACCGAATGCTTCTAATGCCCACACTTCCATTTCTCCAAAACGCTGACCACCAAATTGAGCTTTACCACCTAAAGGTTGTTGTGTAATTAAAGAATAAGGTCCGATAGAACGAGCATGCATCTTATCATCAACTAGGTGACCAAGTTTAAGCATATATATAACTCCGACGGTTACAGGTTGATCAAATCGATCTCCGGACAAACCATCAAATAAATATGTTCTACCAAACACAGGTAATCCTGCATCCTTAAGTTCTTTTGAAACTTGTTCTTCAGTAGCACCATCAAAAATTGGAGTAGCATATTTTTTACCCATTTTTAATCCTGCCCAGCCTAAAACTGTTTCATAGATTTGTCCTAAATTCATACGAGATGGTACACCTAATGGATTTAAAACTATATCCATTGTGCTTCCGTCTTCTAAGAAGGGCATATCTTCATCACGAACTATCCTTGCAACAACACCTTTATTTCCATGTCGCCCTGCCATTTTATCACCCACCTTAAGTTTACGTTTTTTAGCAACATAAACTTTAGCAAGTTTTACTATACCGGCTGGAAGTTCATCACCAACTTCCAGAGTAAACCTATCTCTTTTAAAGCGACCTGAAATTTCATTTCTGGCTTTCAAGAAATTTTTGATCATAAATACTAAAAGCTTATTTATTTTTTGATCATCTGTCCAGTTATCTAATACCACATCTGATATTAAATTAACTTCTTCTTGAACATTATAGGTACTTTCATCTCTATAAGGATTTTTATCAGGGAATAAATTTTCTCCGACATTTTTCTTATTAAATTTAACCCCTTTAGATATTAGCTCATCGCCAAATTTATGTTTTACACCATTGCTGGTTTTTCCATCTAATAAATCAGAAAGTTTTTCAACAATTCTCGAACGTAAGGCAACTAATTCCTGACTATATTTTTTCATCAAGACAGTAACATCCTTCTTCGCCTTCTCTCTTACTTCCTTTTCTTTTTTAGGTCTTGAAAATATCTTTGTATCAATTACAACGCCCTTCATTGATGGGGGTGCCTTCATTGATGCATCTTTGACATCTCCTGCTTTATCACCAAAAATCGCTCTTAAAAGTTTCTCTTCCGGTGTAGGATCAGTTTCTCCTTTAGGAGTAATTTTACCAATCAGAATGTCACCTTCTTTTACGTCTGCACCAACTCTAATAACACCGTTTTCATCAAGGTTTCTAACAGTTTCTTCGCTTACGTTTGGAATTTCAGAAGTTAACTCTTCTTCCCCTCTTTTGGTATCTCTAACTTCCAATTCAAATTCTTCAATATGAATAGAAGTAAATATATCATCGCGTACCACCCTTTCAGAGATAACAATAGCATCTTCAAAATTATATCCTTGCCATGGCATGAAAGCAACTTTCAAATTACGACCTAATGCCAATTCACCATTTTGAGTAGCATATCCCTCGCAAAGTGGCTGACCTTTTATAATTTTTTGACCTTTAAAAACAATAGGTTTTAAATTAACGCAAGTATCTTGGTTAGTACGTCTGAATTTAGTAAGATGATAAGTTCTGGTATCATCTTCAAAACTTACTAAACGTTGATCATCAGTAAGATCATATCTTAAAGTAATTTTTTTAGCATCAACATATTCAACAGTTCCGTTTTCCTCAGCTACAATTAATGCACGAGAATCAAGAGCAACCCTCTTTTCTAAACCTGTTCCTACAATTGGTGATTCAGGTCGCATTAAAGGAACTGCCTGACGTTGCATATTTGAACCCATCAAGGCACGGTTAGCATCATCATGCTCTAAGAAAGGAATTAAAGATGCTGCTACAGATACAATCTGATTAGGAGCAACATCCATATAAGTTAATTGCGTTGGTTCAACAACCGGAAAATCCCCTTCAAAACGTGCTTTAACTTTATCGGAAACTATTTTTCCTGATTTATGATCTATTGAGGCATTTGCCTGAGCTATATAATGTGTATCCTCTTCCTCTGCAGTTAAATAAATAACAGCTTGTTCGCTTATTTCACCACTTTCAACCTTACGATATGGAGTTTCAATAAAACCCATTCCATTTACTTTTGCATGAACGCAAAGAGATGAAATCAAACCAATATTAGGTCCTTCTGGTGTTTCGATAGTACATAAGCGACCATAATGAGTATAATGAACGTCACGTACTTCAAATCCGGCTCTTTCTCTTGATAAACCACCGGGCCCCAGAGCAGACATACGCCTTTTGTGCGTAATTTCTGCTAACGGGTTTGTTTGATCCATAAATTGAGAAAGTTGATTAGTTCCAAAGAAGGAATTAATTACAGACGATAATGTACGGGCATTTATTAAATCAACAGGTTTAAAATCTTCATTGTCGCGAACATTCATTCTTTCTTTAATGGTACGCGCCATACGAGCTAATCCAACTCCAAACTGGGCATATAACTGCTCTCCAACTGTTCTAACACGCCTGTTGCTTAAGTGATCTATATCATCCACTAACGCTTTTGAGTTTATTAACCCTATTAGATATTTAACAATTTGAACAATATCTTCAGTTGTTAATACCCTGGTATCCATGGTGATATCCAGCAATAATTTTTTATTTATTCTATAACGACCTACTTCACCTAAATCATAACGTTTATCACTAAAGAATAAACTATGTATAATATCACGTGCAGTTTGTTCATCAGGTGCTTCTGTATTCCTTAATTGACGATAAATCGTTTCAACTGCTTCTTTTTCTGAATTTGAAGTATCTTTTTGAAGAGTATTATATATGATAGTAAAATCAGCAACGTTTACATCTTCGCGGTGTAGGATAATAGTATCAACTCCTGAATCAAGAATGGTTTCTATATCGCCTTCTTTTATAAAAGAATCTCTTTCTAATAAAATTTCATTTCTATCTATTGAAACTACCTCTCCGGTATCTTCATCAACGAAATCTTCTGTCCAAGTGCGTAAAACACGAGCTGCCAGCTTCCTTCCAACTACATTTAGCAATGTTTCGCGAGTAGCTTTAATTTCTTCCGAAAGGCCAAATAAATCAAGTATTTGCTTATCTGAACCAAATCCGATTGCTCTTAACAAAGTAGTTACCGGAAATTTCTTTTTACGATCAATATAAGCATACATGATATTGTTTACATCAGTAGCAAATTCAATCCACGAACCTTTAAAAGGAATAATACGAGCTGAATAAAGCTTGGTTCCATTTGTATGTTTGCTTTGAGCAAAGAAAACACCCGGTGAACGATGTAATTGAGAAACAATAACGCGTTCTGCACCATTAATAATAAAAGATCCCTTTTCCGACATATAAGGAATGTTTCCTAAGAAAACTTCCTGCTCGATAGTTTCAAAATCTTCATTATCAGTATCATTACAAATAAGACGTAATTTAGCTTTTAATGGAACTGAATAAGTCAAGCCGCGATCTATACACTCATCAATTGAGTATTTTGGAGGATCGATCAAATAATCGATAAATTCAAGGACGAAGTTTTCCCTAGAGTCAGAAATTGGAAAATTTTCCGCAAAAACCTTAAAAAGTCCTTCTTGGGTCCTATTTTCTGCAGGAGTATCCAATTGAAAGAAATCTTTAAAAGATTGAAGCTGAATATCCAAAAAATCAGGATATTCTAAAACCGACTTGATAGAGGCAAAACTAATTCGTTGGGGGTGATTGTTTTGAGCCAAAGCCTTTAAAAGTTTATGTGGTTAATAAAATGCTATAAGATGATGTTTATATTATCAAGATTAAAAAATTAATATTGAATTATTATAAACAGATATTCCCCGCTGCGAATAGTGAAATAAACTAAACAAAGCGAGGATTAAAAAAATTACCTTATAAACATATTTTTTTGATTACTTACCAAAATAGCCTGCAAATATAATTGTTATAATTTAAAAATCAAAATTATATTCTTACTTTTTTAATTCAGTCACAAATGCCCAATAAAAAAAGGCTTAACGAGTTTCTCGTTAAGCCTTTTAGGTAAAAAATAAAATTTATTTCACTTCTACTTCTGCACCGGCTTCTTCTAATTGTTTTTTCAAAGCTTCTGCTTCTTCTTTTGCAATTCCTTCTTTCAAAGGTTTTGGAGAAGAATCAACTAAGTCTTTAGCTTCTTTCAAACCTAAGCCTGTTAAATCTTTTACAAGTTTAACGATTTGAAGTTTGTTAGCTCCAGCGCTTTTTAAAATTATATCGAAAGAAGTTTTTTCAACAGGAGCAGCTGCAGCGTCTCCACCACCTCCACCTGCCATCATTACCGGAGCAGCAGCAGCCGGTTCGATACCGTATTCATCTTTCAAAATTTTTGCTAATTCATTTACTTCCTTCACAGTTAAGTTAACTAACTGCTCTGCAAATGCTTTTAAATCTGCCATTGTTATTTAATTTTAAAGTTATTTCTATTAAACTAATTGTATTAAGATTATTGAAAACTAATGAAAGATTTATTTTTCTTCCTTTTCTGATAAAGTTTTCAAAACACCTGCCAATGTACTGCCGCCACTTGTAAGGGCACCAATAACATTTTTTGCAGGAGATTGCAATAGTGAGATTACTTCTCCGATCAAATCTTGTTTTGAACGAAGTTTTGAAAGTGCATCTAACTGATCGCTACCTATGTATAAGTCTGCTGAAATAGACGCCGCTTTTAATACAGGTTTCTTTAAACCTTTTTTATAAAATTCCTGTAATAAATGTGCGGGTGCCTTGCTGTTATCTTTAGAAAATAACACTCCTGTAAAACCTCTTAAAGCAGTTTCGTTTAATGGTGCATAATCACCTTCAACTTCTTCTAAAGCTTTTTTAATAAGTGTATTTTTTAAAACAACGTATTCAACTCCTTTTTGAAAGCATAACCTTCTAAAATCATTTATCTGTGCTACAGTCATACCTGATGCATCAGTGATATAGAAAAATGGATTTTCCGAGAATTTCTCTTTTAATCCCTCAATTTTCGTGGCTTTTTCTTCTCTTGTCATAATTTATATTCCTGCTACAGTGCTTTTATCAATCGAAACTCCCGGACTCATTGTGCTGGATAAGGCAATACTTTTAAAGTAAGTACCTTTTGCAGAAGATGGTTTAAGTTTCGAAATTACGTTAATCACTTCCTGAGCATTTTCTAAAATTTTATCAGGTGAGAAAGAAACTTTACCAACACTGGTATGAATAATTCCAAATTTATCTACTTTGAAATCAATTTTACCGGCTTTAACCTCTTTAACTGCTTTACCAACTTCCAATGTAACCGTTCCCGATTTTGGATTTGGCATAAGCCCGCGAGGACCTAATACTTTACCGAGCCTACCTACCTTTGCCATCACAGTCGGCATAGTTATAATAACGTCTATATCAGTCCAACCGTCTTCTATTTTCTTGATATAATCATCTAAACCTACGAAATCTGCTCCGGCTTCTTTTGCTTCTGCTTCTTTATCTGAAGAACAAAGAACCAATACTCGTACGTTTTTGCCTGTACCATGTGGGAGAGCTACAACACCCCTTACCATTTGGTCGGCTTTACGTGGATCTACACCCAAACGAATATCAATATCAATTGAAGAATCGAATTTTGTATAGGTAATTTCTTTCACAATATTAGCGGCTTCAACTAATGAATAGCTTTTTTCCGAATCATATTTTGAAAGAGCCTCTTTTTGTTTCTTTGTTAATTTTGCCATTTTTTTACTACATTTTTTAGGAACCGGCGTTGTGCCCGCCCATTAGCAAATTATTTTTCCCAAGGTGCTGCCCCTTCTACTTTAATACCCATGCTCCTGGCTGTACCGGCAATCATACTCATTGCAGATTCAATTGTGAAAGCATTTAGATCAGGCATTTTAGTTTCGGCTATTTGCTTTACTTGGTCCCATGTTACGCTACCAACTTTATTACGATTTGGCTCTTTAGAACCACCCTTTAATTTGGCAACTTCCATCAGCAGAATAGCAGCCGGCGGAGTTTTAATTACAAATTCAAAAGTTTTATCCGTGAAATAAGTAATCAAAACAGGCAATACCTGCCCTTGCTTATCTTGGGTTCTTGCATTAAATTGTTTGCAAAACTCCATGATATTTAATCCTTTACTACCTAAGGCAGGGCCTATCGGTGGTGACGGATTGGCTGAGCCTCCTTTAACTTGCAGTTTTAAATACCCAGTTATTTCTTTAGCCATTGGATTATATAAATTGATATAAAAAGAACAACCATTAAATAATTCGACTGTGCAGGGGAAGCATTTTTAAAAAAATGACAAGCACAATTTTATTTATTTACAGTTAGAACTTGCGCGTTAATTAATCTTTATTAATTATAAAGACCAGATTTTTAAACTTCTTTCTCAACTTGCGTATAACCCAAATCCACCGGGTTATTTCTTCCAAAAATCTTAACCGTGATTTTTAAACGTTTCTTTTCTTCAAAGACTTCTTCCACAACTCCCTTAAATCCTTTAAACGGACCATCCATTACAGTTACTGTTTCACCAATAATAAAAGGAGTCTCCAATTTTTCCTCTTGCTCCAACTGCTCTTCAACCTTCCCTAATAAACGATTTATTTCTGCCTGGCGAAGTGGTATAGGTATTTTTGGAGATAATTTTCCGTTGTTAGCACCTAAAAATCCAATTACCCCAGGTATACTTGTTATCGCATGCAAAGCTTCACCATGCGTTAAATCTGCCTGAATAATTACATATCCCGGTAAAGTATTTCTTTCCCTGACCCTTTTTTTTCCATTACGGATTTCAAATACTTTTTCTGTTGAAATGATAATTTGCGGAATGAACTCCGTTAATTTCTGACGAATAATTTCATTTTCAAGATAAGATTTTACTTTTCTTTCTTGCCCTGCCACCGCTCTTACTACATACCAATTCAGCTCATTCATTGGAAAAAGATTTATTTTAGTTAAATGATTGGTAGAAAAACTCCAACCCGTTTTTAAACAAAAAATCTACAAATCCCACAACAAGAGCAAAAATAATTGATGCTACCAATACCAATGTAGTGCTTCCTTGTAATTCCGAATATTTAGTCCAGGTTACATGATGAAAGACCTCGTCAAAAGACTCTCTGATAAATTTTACTACTTTGTTCTCTGTCAGAATGCTCATAATAATTTTTTGCAAACATTTAATTTATGCACGGGTGGAGAGATTCGAACTCCCATCAGCGGTTTTGGAGACCGACATTCTACCCTTGAACTACACCCGTAAAAAACGGACTGCAAAAGTACGTTTTTATCTATAAGAAACAAATAGGTTCCATAAAATATTTTATGGAACCTATTTGTAATCAATATATTATTATTCTAAAATTTCAGTAACTTGACCCGCACCTACTGTTCTACCGCCTTCACGCATTGCAAAACGCAAGCCTTTATCCATTGCGACAGTATTAAGCAAAGTAACTTCAATTGTGATATTATCACCGGGCATAACCATTTCAACATTAGCAGGAAGCATAATTTCTCCTGTTACATCTGTAGTTCTCATATAAAATTGAGGGCGATATTTGTTAAAGAATGGAGTATGACGACCACCTTCTTCTTTTGACAAAATATAAACTTCAGCTTTAAACTTCTTATGTGGAGTTATCGAATTTGGTTTACAAATTACCATTCCACGACGGATTTGTTCTTTATCAATACCACGCAATAACAAACCTACGTTATCACCGGCTTCACCTCTATCAAGAATCTTACGGAACATTTCAACACCCGTTACAACAGAAGTAAGTCCTTCAGCACCCATCCCAACAATTTGAACCGGATCTCCTGTGTTTGTAACACCTCTTTCAATACGACCTGTAGCGACAGTACCACGACCGGTAATAGAAAATACATCTTCAACAGGCATCAAGAATGGTTTTTCAATTTCACGAACCGGTAATGGAATCCAGCTATCAACTGCATCCATTAAATCCTGTACGGTTTTTACCCATTTTTCTTCTCCGTTCAAAGCACCAAGTGCAGAACCTTGAATAATTGGAATATTATCACCGTCAAACTCATAGAAACTTAATTTCTCACGAATTTCCATTTCAACAAGTTCTAATAATTCAGGATCATCTACCATATCCACTTTATTCATGAATACAACTAGTTGTGGCACACCTACTTGACGAGCTAAAAGAATATGCTCATTAGTTTGTGGCATCGGTCCATCAGTAGCAGCAACCACCAAAATTGCACCATCCATTTGAGCAGCACCCGTAACCATATTTTTCACATAATCCGCGTGACCCGGACAGTCAACGTGGGCGTAATGACGAGCTTTAGTTTGATACTCAACGTGAGATGTATTAATTGTAATACCTCTTTCTTTTTCTTCAGGAGCGTTATCAATAGAAGAGAAATCTCTTTTCTCAGCAAAACCTTGGGATGCTAAAACGTTAGTAATAGCTGCAGTCAAAGTTGTTTTACCATGGTCGACGTGACCGATAGTACCAACGTTCACGTGCGGTTTGGAACGGTCAAAAATTTCTTTTGCCATGTTTGAAAATTATTATTTTTAGTTATTAATTGAATTTATTATATGTAAAGATTTTTAATTATTAATTCAGTCAAATAAAAAGCTATGAGCCAACTATGGGACTTGAACCCATGACCTCTTCCTTACCAAGGAAGTGCTCTACCGCTGAGCTAAGCCGGCAAAAAACCGTTCGTTGCAATAATAGGTTATTAAATTTATAGCAACAGCTAAAAATTTAATAACCCATGAAAACTACCTAACCTGAGCGGGAGACGGGGGTCGAACCCGCAACCTATAGCTTGGAAGGCTATCGCTCTAGCCAATTGAGCTACTCCCGCCTATTTATAACAATGTTTTATTTAAACGGATAGCAAAGTTACGCTAATTATTTATAATAACAATGCTGGTGGGGAGTGGTGGATTCGAACCACCGAAGTCATTACAACAGCAGATTTACAGTCTGATCCATTTGGCCGCTCTGGAAACTCCCCGGTTATTATTATTCCTTTAAAAAAAACGTATTTAAACGTAAATTGGACATGCTTTTTCGTAAGGAGTTGCAAAATTAAAACAATTATTGACGTTGTCAAATTATTTTGAGAATTATTTTATATCCTTGAATACTATTTTGATTCTTTTGCAAAAGGAATAAATAAGGCTAATCAAAAAAATTGATTTTTTGATTAGCCTTATTTAAAAATTAGATGTAAAAACTCTAAACCTAAGTCGGGCATTTATGCAAGGAAAAACTAATTAATTTACTTTTTCTCCGGTGGTAATACAGTTCCCCATTTTTCATTGGATCTTGCACCCAAAACATAATTTAAAACTCCACCTTTTTCAATTTCATCATGATAAATCCAAGCCCGATTAATAAGGCTTCCATTTAAAGTTGCAGATTGTATATAATTGTTTTGTTTAGTATTATTTTGAGTAATAATAGTAAAGGTTTTACCGGAATAATATTTAGTATTCAGATGAATTATAATTTTATTAAATAAAGGCGTACTAAGATTGTAATATGGTTTTATCGAACATCCTCCATCCATTTCAAAAAGCCCCATGCTCAACAACACAAAATAAGCTCCCAGTTGACCTTCATCCTCCTCACCTGTCCAGCCTTGATAGGGTGAAGAATCAAACATTGTATTCGCTATTAAACGTGTATATTTTTGTGTAAGCCATGGTTTACCTGCATAACTGAATAAATAAGGTGTTTCGAGGCATGGTTGATTTCCCAAATCAAACAGATTTTTTTCAAATCCTTGTTCCAAACGGTTTATAAAGGTATCCTTTCCCATAAGGTTAATCATACCGTTAACATCATGAGGCACAAAAAAACTATATTGAAAAGGTGTTCCTTCCATAAAACCTTTACCGTTCCAACCCCCAATTGTCCCATATTTATAAGCATCAAATGGTTCTACCCAACTGCCATCTGCATGCTTTTGCCTTACTAATTTATAATTCGGATCAAATATATTTTTATACCTTTTACTTCTGTTAGAAAATTCATTATAAACACTATCCTTCCCTAAAGCCTTGGCAAATTGTGAAAAACACCAATCGTCGTATGCATATTCCATAGTACTACTGGCAGGTCCGGCCTCTTCTGATACGAATCCAACATCCTGATATGATTTTAAATGACGGTTGCCAACAAAGCCACCACAAGAATAATCATGACCCGGAGTAGTATAATCATGTAAAATGGCTTTATATGCCTTTTGAACATCAAACCCACGAATGCCTTTTTGATATGCACTTATTATTAAACTGTTTTGATGTTGAGCACCCATAATTGGTGAATAACCCAATGCGACAGGAGCACTGGGGATCCACCCGCCTTTGTCGCTTTGCTCTAATAATGCATTTACCCAGCTCTCTACAATATCGGGATTTAGCAATGTCCATACAGGGGTTAAATTCCATTGAGTACCCCATAATCCATCACTACTATAAACGTTTTTATCTTTGTCGGTAAGTTTTTGAACTTTATGACATGCATCCACGTACTTACCGTCTACATCATTCATTACACTTTTACCTGTATAAACTCTGTATAAATTAGTATAAAACTTTACTTTATCATCTTCATTTTCTCCAAACACTTCAACATTGCTCAATAACTTATCCCATATCGATCGCGCTTGACTAACAACTTTATTAAAGTCAAAACCAAAGTTGGTCATTTCAGAATTTAAATTTAGCTTGGCCTGATCCATACTGACAAATGAAATTGCTGTACGAATAATTACAGGTTCCTGAGCTTTAGTCTCGAAATTTAATATTATTCCATTTCCGCTTTTACCGCTAAATTTTGAGATATTTTTTTGAACCTTCCTTTTCTGGCGCCATTGAATACCATAATTAGATTCATCACTTAAATATGGTTCACTTTGCCAGGAATCGGCTGATATGATGGATTTGTTCATCTGTAAAACAAAATATACTGTATATTCCGGTATATATCCATTTTTCTGTTTAATGAATCCCTTCACTTCTGTTTCGGAAACTTTTTCAAAATATGTTTCTAATATTTCATTTTTCTCTTCTGTAGGAAAGTCAAAATTAATAATAAGATGCGCGTCTTTTGTTTGAGGGTATGTAAACCTCATCATACCACAACGCATTGTGCTTGTCAACTCTGCTTTAATCTTATAATCCATTAGATCTACCGCATAATAACCCGGAGCAGCATGTTCTGTTTCTTTTTTAAATCTGGAACGGTATCCGGCTGTCCACATACCTCCAAACGGGCCGTCTGCCGTTCCCGGAAAACTTTTTATCCAACCCTCATTTGCATATGAACTGCCTGTGGTAGGCATTACACTTAATCCGCTTAAACACATGGCATGCAGATGACTAAAACCACTTATACTTCCAACTGTATATTCATAGCCTCCATTCCAAACATTTTCCTGATTATCCGGACTTAATTTAACCATACCGAAAGGCACTGTGGAACCCGGAAAAGTTTGCCATCTGGAATTAGAAGTCCCGGTAAATACATTTACATAATCAACAGGTTTTTTTTGTGCATTTACCCGAATTTCAAGACAAAATATACTTAAGATAAAAATTACTATAACTTGTGGTAAACCATTCATAAAAATATTTACGATTATTAAAATTAAAAAAAATGTATTTTTCTCTGTAAAGATTTAGTTTCTTCAAGAGAGCATCTAAGGGAGTAAATTTAACAATTAATTATATTTTCAATTTTGATAACTCCTTTTTGATAAGTTCTGCCCAAAGCAAATATGCAGATGGATTAAGATGTGTACCATCAGTTGTTAATTCCTTTTTAAGTTCGTTATTAACCGACAAAACTGAATTTAGATCCAAGTAATCAACGTTATGTTTATAACAATACCTGCTAATTAATTTATTTATGTGTTTAACGCGCTTATTATGATCTTTACTATTACTTTGATATATAGTAGATTGAACTACAGGAATTATATGGTGAGCCAATAAAGTATCAATTACTTTAATTTGATTTTGATATACTCGTTTTACAGATATCCCTAATGAGAGATCATTGATCCCACCTTCCAAAAAACATACAACCGGTTTTTTAGGAATTACATTTTTTATCGTCCATGAAATTTGCTCTGTTGTATACCCCGGTATGCCCCAATTAATCACATCTTTTCTGCCTAATACAACTCTCCATTCTCCTTTAAATGTTATTGAATTTCCGATCATAAAAATCTTCTCTGAAGATTTTATGGTATCCGTCGGATTCATTTGGCAAAAACAAGATGTTGACTTTAAAATAAAACCTATTAAAAGTAAAGTAATATTGATCTTCATATATATAATATTTAGTTATTAATGTGGTGGGATATTAGCTAATAATTAATAAAACTTATTATTTAATACTTGGTTAAAAACTATTGTTTCTTCAAATATAAATAATAGTGTGAGATTAGAAAATTTATAGTATGCACGTGAGGCAGACATATGATTATATACTGCTTTGCAAAATATGAATATACTGATATTGATAAACTGATAATGATAAATTATTTTTAATTTATTGTGATTTATTTCTTAATTTTTTCTTTTTGTCTTCCACATTGTAATGGAAAACTTTTTTTTGTGAGGGGCAGAAAAAAATTAATAATGGCTGATGCAATTGAGGGAAACCCAACATTTATTTAATTATTTTAATATTAGATAAAAGATTACGCAGTTGGTTTAAGCTTATCTCTTTTAATTTTTATTTATTTACCGAAAGGATATAAGGCATTTGATTAGAAATTGTGTATTAATTATGAATATACTAATATCGATAAACAGATAATTATAAATAAACTTTTGTGATTTGATTTTTCTTTTTTTTGTACGCAATCATATAAAATTTAAATAATTACATATTTAAGCTCTTCTTATATTAAATTAATGAACATCATTTTACATCTCTCTTTTAAGGGCGAGAAGCATTTTAAAGCAACCTGATTTTTTATTTAAAAAATCTCTTATTACTTTTGTATAATACTTATCAAGAAAGACGGAGGGATCGGACCCTATGATGTCTTAGCAACCCTTGTCAATTGTTTCTCATAACATTTTACAAAAGGTGCTAATTTCCACCCTTAATAAAGGGAAAGATAAGCCAAGCCTTCATAAGCCTAAGCCCCAATTTTTCCGATAAGTAGATTTTATAGTTTGTATTGAATTTTTATAATTCTACTCATTACTACAGACCCATTACTAAATACTTATAAAACATGAGTTCTATCAGAGAAATTTTAAAACATCGTATTTTAGTTTTAGATGGTGCGATGGGAACAATGATCCAGCGGTATAATTTAACCGACGCGGATTATAGAGGTGAGAGGTTTGCTGATTTTCCGCATGAACTGAAAGGAAATAATGACCTTCTAAGTTTAACTCAACCCGAAATAATTAAAACCATCCACTCTCAATATTTTGAAGCAGGGGCAGATATAGCCGAAACCAATACCTTTTCAGGTACTTCCATTGCCATGGCTGATTATTTTATGGAAGATTTGGTTTATGAACTAAATTATCAATCTGCTAAAATTGCAAAAGAAGTTGCTGAGGAGTTTACAAAAAACAATCCGGATAAACCTCGTTTTGTTGCAGGTTCCATGGGGCCAACTAATCGTACGGCCTCACTTTCTCCGGATGTAAACAACCCCGGGTACCGAGCTGTAACTTTTGATCAATTGGTTGATGCTTATTACGAACAAATAAGGGGTTTAGTAGATGGAGGTGTGGACCTTTTATTGGTCGAAACCATATTTGATACTTTAAATGCGAAAGCAGCTTTATTTGCAATCGATAAATATTTTATTGATTTAAAAAATGGTAATGTTCCTCCGCTAAATAATTCTGTAAATTCAGAAATACGCATTCCAAAAACTGAAATCCCCATTATGGTTTCAGGTACTATTACGGATGCCTCCGGAAGGACATTATCCGGTCAAACAACTGAAGCATTTTTATATTCTGTTTCTCATTTACCGCTTTTATCAGTAGGTTTAAATTGTGCCTTGGGTGCTGATTTAATGAGGCCATATGTTCAAACTTTAGCCAAAGAAGCTCCATTTTTTACTTCCGCTCACCCTAATGCCGGTTTGCCAAATGAATTTGGCGAATATGATGAATCGCCGGAGCACATGGGAAGGGTTATCGAAGATTTTTTACAAAATGATTTTTTAAATATTATTGGCGGTTGTTGTGGCACTACTCCCGATCATATACGTGCCATTGCAGATATTGCTGCAAAACATAAACCCCGTCAAATCCCCCAAGAAGAAAAATTACAAAAACTTTCCGGTTTAGAACCTCTTAAAGTTACTAAACAAAGCAACTTTATAAATATTGGTGAGCGTACGAACGTAACAGGCTCAAAGGCATTTGCAAGAATGATTAAGGCCGGCGATTATGAAAGTGCATTAGCTGTAGCGCGCCAACAAGTTGAAGGAGGTGCTCAGGTAATAGATGTGAATATGGATGAAGGGATGCTTGATTCTGAAGAAGTAATGACCATATTTTTAAATCTTATCGCTTCCGAACCTGATATTTCTAAACTTCCATTGATGATCGATAGTTCTAAATGGACAGTAATTGAAGCAGGTTTGAAATGCGTTCAGGGAAAATCTATTGTTAATTCTATTTCTTTAAAAGAAGGGGAAGAAAAGTTTAAAGAATACGCACGAAAAGTAATGCGCTATGGTGCCGCTACGGTTGTTATGGCTTTTGATGAAGAAGGCCAGGCAGATAGTTATCAACGCCGAATAGAAATTTGCCAAAGAGCATATAATATTTTAGTAAATGAAGTAGGATTTCCCGCAGAGGATATAATTTTTGATCCTAATATTTTAACTGTTGCCACAGGTATAGAAGAACATAATAACTATGCTGTAGATTTTTTTAATGCAACACAATGGATTAAAGAAAATTTGCCCTATGCAAAAGTTTCCGGTGGAGTTTCAAATATTTCTTTTTCATTTCGTGGCAACGAGCCTGTAAGAGAAGCTATGCACACAGCTTTTTTGTATTATGCTGTGAAGAGGGGAATGGATATGGGTATTGTTAATGCAGGCCAATTGGGAATTTATGATGATATACCAAAAGATCTATTAGAAAGGGTTGAAGACGTTTTGCTTAACCGCAGACCGGATTCTACAGAAAGATTAGTTGAATTTGCCGAAACCATAAAATCAAAAGGAAAAGAACAAGTAAGGGATGATGCCTGGAGAAAAGAAACCGTTCAATCACGTTTATCACATTCATTAGTAAAAGGTATTGTTGAATACATTGATGATGATATTGAGGAAGCAAGGCATGTGTATGGGAAACCAATTGAAGTTATAGAAGGCCCTTTAATGGATGGAATGAATGTAGTTGGGGATTTATTTGGAGAAGGAAAAATGTTTTTGCCTCAAGTAGTTAAATCTGCAAGGGTGATGAAAAAAGCTGTTGCGTATTTGTTGCCTTTTATTGAAGCAAGCAAAGCAATTGGAGCAGTCTCTACCACCATCAAAGTTTTAATGGCAACCGTCAAAGGTGATGTTCATGATATAGGTAAAAATATTGTGGGCGTTGTGCTTGGTTGCAATAATTACGAAGTTATTGATATGGGTGTGATGGTTTCGTGTGATAAAATTTTAGCCGCAGCCAAAGAAAACAATGTTGATATTATCGGCTTGAGTGGATTGATTACTCCAAGTTTGGATGAAATGGTGTATGTGGCCAAAGAAATGGAACGTTTAGGATTTAAAATACCATTACTGATTGGTGGGGCTACTACTTCTCGCATCCATACAGCAGTTAAAATCGACCCTCATTATTCCGGACCTGTTATCCATGTTTTAGATGCTTCGCGATCTGTTCCTGTTGCAGGCAGACTTACACAAAATGATAAAACACGCGAAGAGATCTTTAAAGAAATTAAATTAGAATATGAAAAATTAAGGATAGAACATGCAGGCCGCCAACGTGATAAAAACTACGTTTCCCTTGCACAGGCACAGTTAAATAAAGTAAAGATCGATTGGAATGATTTTCAACCCATCAAACCAAAATTTTTAGGAAATAAATATTTTGAAAATTATGATTTAGGAGAAATTGCAAAATACATAGATTGGACACCTTTTTTCCAAACATGGCAACTGCAAGGTAAATACCCTAAAATATTTGATAATGCGGTGGTTGGTGCAGAAGCAAAAAAATTGTATGATGATGCCAATAAGTTATTAAAAGAAGTAATTGAAAATAAATCATTAAAAGCAAATGCGGTTATTGGTTTTTATCCGGTTAATTCTATCGGTGATGATATTGTTCTTTATGATTTTGATGAAATTTCTATCCCGGTTTCAGGAAATCAAAATACCACTTTCAGGCATTCGGATTATAGATTGAAAGCAGTGAACGGATCGGTAAGCAAAATTTCTGCTGAACTCGCCGGTAAATTAAAATTCGAGATAGGAACCAAGTTGCATCATCTTCGTCAGCAGGGCTTGAAAGCAAGTAATTTACCAAACATTTGTCTATCTGATTATATTGCACCTCTTGAATCAGGAAAAACAGATTATATTGGTGCATTTGCAGTTACTGCCGGTTTAGGAATTGAAACACTCCTCGAAAAATTCGAAAAGGATCATGATGATTATAATTCTATCATGCTCAAAGCCATTGCCGACCGATTAGCAGAAGCCTTCACAGAATTAATGCACGAAAAAGTTAGAAAAGAATATTGGGGCTACGTAACGGATGAACATCTTACCAACGAACAATTAATTGAGGAAAGTTACCGGGGAATTCGCCCTGCACCGGGTTATCCTGCTTGTCCGGATCATACTGAAAAACGTACCTTATTTAATTTATTAGATGCTGAAAAAACAGGAATTATATTAACCGAAAGCTATGCAATGTATCCTGCCAGTTCAGTAAGCGGTTGGTATTTTTCTCACCCTGATTCCAAATATTTCGGTTTAGGAAAGATTGCAAAGGATCAGGTAGAAAATTATGCTGAACGAAAAGAAATGCCTCTTGAAGAAATTGAAAGATGGCTATCGCCGGTTTTGAATTATGATTAAGAAGAGATTTAAAAACTGAGAATAAAAAATAACAACTCGATTTGAATATAGAATGAAAACGATTTTCCTCGTTATCACTTAATTGTTGACTTAACCCAAAAAGCAATATAAAAATGCCGGCAGCAGTCAGCTATACTCAAATATGTCCCGGTTTTTATAGGCACTACCGGTGATGGCAGATGTGATAGCAAATTGTTTGTTTTTTTCTCGGCCTGAGGCCCCAGCCTTTGAAACTAACAATACGTTTATCACATCCCTATTTTATCTTTTTTATTTTTTCTTACATTTTTTTCAATGTATTCAATTATTTTTCCGGCAATATCAATTTGCGTCGCACCTTCAATTCCTTCCAGACCTGGTGATGAATTGACTTCCATAACCAATGGGCCTCTGTTTGAGCGAAGCATATCAACACCTGCCACTGCTAAACCTAAAGCTTCGGCTGCTGATAGCGCAGTTTCTTTTTCTACGCGGCTTAATTTAATTGGTACTCCCGAACCACCTCTATGAATATTGGATCTGAATTCACCATCCTTTCCTTGTCTTTTCATTGCGCCAACAATTTTTCCATTTACTACAAACGCTCTGATATCACTACCCTTTGCCTCACTTATAAATTCCTGCACAAGTATGTTCGCTTTCAAGCCATAAAATGTTTCAATAATTGATTTAGCTGCTTTTCTTGTATCTGCAAGCATTACTCCAACCCCTTGCGTGCCCTCCAATAATTTAATAATTACCGGCGTACCTCCAACCTGACTAATTACTTCATCTATGATTTTGGGATTATTTGCAAACGCAGTTTTTGGCAAACCAACACCTGCTTTAGATAAAATCTGAAAACTTCTTAATTTATCTCTTGATCGAACAATGGCTAAAGATTTAATCGCACTGAATACCTGCATCATTTCGAATTGCCTTACAATTGCAGTACCATATAAGGTAACCGAATTACCTATACGGGGAATTATGGCATCGATATTTTTTAAAGGTTCGTTATTATAAAAAACCATTGGATTGCCTTGTTCAATTACTGCATAGCAAAGCAAATGATCCAAAACAATCATTTCATGCCCACGAGCATTGCCTGCCTCAATTAATCTGTTAGTTGAATATAATGACTCTTTACGCGAGAGAATTGCAATACGCACAAAAAAATACGTTAGGGTGATTTGAATTTATAATTGATCATAAAAAGCTATGCCTTTAAATTCGTAAAAAATAAAGATACATCTACTATAAATTTATTTTTTAAAATTTTCCTGCCAATCAAAATCGGGTTCTTCATTTCCGACCTGTCTGTTAACGAAAAATCGGAGGTTATTAACCTCCCTGCAACACGTATTTTAGTGCGAATAACATATCTTTTTTCAATTTGTCCAAACGAACTTTTTATATTTTTGATTTTAAACTGATCAGTTTGAAAAACTTTTGTGAGGCTTTCCGAATTATTAAATAAAGGAATATAAAAGTTTATCTTCTCAATGCCTTGTTCTTTAGTTAAAATTATATGCGAGCAATGAATGGAAGATGTATAAGCACCGGTATCTATTTTGGCATCTATTAAAAATAAACCAAACTCGGGTAAATCAATTTTTTCTTTTCTGCCAATAATTTGTTTTATTTTATCACTCATATTCGGATTTTTAAGTGTTCGGAAGGCAATTTATAATTTGTAAAAAAATTGAATAGTATTTTATAAAATTTATTTTTATAAAATACTTTGAGTTTAATAAAAAAATAACTTTTTAATTATCAATTTATCGATATCAGTATCAATGTCGTTTATTTAAGCTCAAGATTTATTTTATTATAAAAAAGGAAAATGTTTTTTTTTATAAATATCAATGTCGCTCCGGGTAATAAAAAAAGGTGATCCATTTTTAGTGTATCACCTTTTTTTATTTTTATCGATAATAATATTATTTTAAAACCAATACTCCACCTGTTAAAATGACATAAGGTTTTTCAGGGAATTGTTTATTTTTATATTTTATTCTCCAGGCATAATTTCCTTCAGGTACGTTAAGACCTAAAAATTTTCCATCCCACCCAATGTCTGTCATTTCATTAATATCTTTTGATTGAAAAACAGCTTGACCCCATCTGTTGTAAACCAATATTTCAAAATCATTTATATCAGTAATTCTTAATGGTGAACCACTTGCATCTGATGGGCTCACGAAAACTTTTAAGAAATCATTTTTATTTCCATCGTTATTTGGTGTAAATGCGTTAGGTACATGAATGTCAGAGTTACATTTATCAGTAACTGTAATAGTATCCGAAACCACACAAGTAGTTTGAGGGTCATCTTGCCTGGTTACAATTATAACATATTTTCCTGCCTGAGTAACTGTGATACTGGTTTGATCAACACCATTTGAAAATGGCACACCATCTTTAATCCATTTATAAACAATATTTTTTTCATTGGATGCCGAAACAGAAAGCGTTGCCTGTTTTTTATCCTGCGCACAAACGTCAGCTGTTCTGCTTGCCACACTTAAATTTAACCTCGGTGTAACCTCCACATGAGTAGAAGCCACCAAAGTACAATTTCCAATACTTATAGTTACTTTATAATCTCCACTAATGGTAGGGTTAATTGTTTTCGTTGTCTGGCCTGTATTCCATAAGTAGATGGTTTCTTGTGGGTTTTTACTTGCAGAATCAGCGCTGATTGGTTTTATACTGTTGATACAATATTTTACATTTTTAGGAAGAGATGTAACAGGTTCAGGATTAACTTTTAATGAAACAGGTTGAACAATTGGTGTACAAGTGCCATTTTGAACACTTAAACTATAAAGATAACTAGATACAACAGATGGGGTAAAAGTAAAAATACCATTATTGTTAGAGCCTAATGTATTATTATTAGGATCCGATAAAACATAAGTAAAACTATTTGTTGGATCGTTTGTAGGATTTGCTTTAATAGTAACAGTTTCACCTAAGCAAATAATACCTTTAGAAATGCCGGCGGTAAAGATGGGTTTTACCTTCACATCTACATTTGTATTCGCAGAGACAGGAAGGCATCCGGTATTGTTTTGCGCCTTTACAGTATAGCTGCCGCTTTTGGTTATAGCCAAAGTTGTTAAACCTAAACCCTGAGCTAAAACAGTATTGCTACCATCCGTCCATTGGTATAAGACAGTACTTGGGTCGTAAAGTGGCGGTGGGTTTGGATTTGCATTTAAAACTAAATTATCGCCTTCGCAAATAACTTTAGTTGCATTAGGTAATTCAGCATATGCGCCTTGTTGCAATTGAATTATAGTTTGATCAATTGCTGTGCATGAAGTTATTGGGTCAGTGTAAGTAACTGTAAGAACGGTTGTCGGATTTGTAATTGTGGGATTAATATTTGAACCTGAATATGAATTACCAAATCCATCAGCCCATGTATAAGTACCTGCTGCTATTGGATTTAATATCTGTAAATTAATAGTACTTCCTGCCATTCCACAAAATTGACGTATTGAATCTCCGGCTATTTGTACAGTTGGTTTTGAAACATCTTTTATTATAATATTATTTAAAAATACACTGCAAGTTCCTAAAGAAACCTTAACACTGTACTGACCTTTTGGTTGGTTTGTTAAAGCGTTTGAGGTTGGTAGTGCAACAATTGGCAAATTAGTTGTTTCATTGCGCCATGTGTAAGTATAAGCACCTGCTAAGCTTGGTGTAACAGTTATTGTACCATCAGGTGCAGTGCAATTTGTAACATCAGTTGATGTTGCCGCTGCAGTAAAAGGTGCCGGATCAGATAAAGAAACTAAATATGTTGTATCACAAGTAGTATTAGTAGCCCTGAAAGTAAAACTATAATTTCCTGCAAAAAGTGCATTAGCTTGATACCCACCGAAACCATTTGGAGAAATAACTACTGCTCCGGGAATATCTGTACGTTGACCTGTTGGAGTATTGAATGTGCCCGGCGAAGTAAAAGTTATTGAAAAACTCCCATCTTGCGAACCACATACTGTAGGATTTGTTGGAACAATGGCTACTCTGGCTTTTTGTGTCACATTTACATTAATAGTATCGTAACCCACACAACCACTTAACGGATTTGTAACTTGAGCAATATAATCACCGCTAGTAGTTACAGTAAAAAACCTTTGAGTAGCGCCACCTATTGCACTATTGTTTTTTAACCATTGATAATTAAAACCCGGGTTTCCTGCATCCAGTATAACAGATTGCCCTTCACAAATATTTTTATCAGGACCTAAAGCTACGGTTACTCCACTTAAACTTACAATAGTACTTGCTGTTTTGCTGCAACTGGCTACAGTAACTGAAAATGAATATGTACCTGCAATATCTGCCGTTACAGATTTTGTTTGAACTATGCTACCATCAGGTTTAATCCATAAATAAGTTGCGCTAACCGGCCCTGCCTGATTTGGATATGGATCAATAATATTTGCAGAACCTTTGCAAAAAGAATAATTAGGCAATAATACCGGATCGGCAGGTGCACGTAGTATTGTAATTTTTTGTGTAAAAACTTCCGTTGTACAACGATTTTGAATAGTTAGTTTCACATTAAAAACCTGTGAGTTTGTTCCGTTCGTAATCGCATATGGATGAACAGGGTTTTGACCTGCCTGCCCGGAACTTGCTAAAGTTGTTCCGTCACCAAAATCCCATGAAAATTGATTTTTTCCTCCCGGATCAGGTAAATCCGGAAAGGCATATAATTGTGTTGGCCCACCTGAACAAGTATCTCTATATGCAAAACCTTGCCCACTTGCAGGTTGGAAAAAATTCTGAACAAAATTTGGTAAGCCTAATAAACTTTTAGTACCGGCTAATAATTGCATTCCATTTCTTTTATATCCGGCATTTTTACCTAATAAAGACGGACTGCTAACTACTGCCAGACTATCTTTACCATTCAATGCCATATATATTTTTGAATCTGCACCCACCTGAATGGCACCAAACTCCACACTTTTTGTACTATCTAATGTAAATCTGGATTTGGCAACACTTGCTGAATCAAACTTTATGACATCATATTGATATAAAACAGATGCATTTGAATTATCACCTCTCTTAGAAACATATAAAACAGAACCATCATTAGAAAAATCTACGCCATAAACGGAAGGTAATGCATTACCTAAATCTAATTTTATTGGATTAGGTTTTATTTTACCGGTTGAATCCTCGTATTGAAATATCTCTACGTAATTTGGTTTACCCGGTGCGCCCGGTATTGCCACTGCCAGCTTTGTTCCATCCGCTGAAATTTTCATATACCCTGAAGCATTTTCAGGATCCGGTCCATGAACAGAACCAACTTTATATTTCTTCTCCTTTGTAAAATCAATACCCTGTTTAGTAATCGGGATTACTCTAAATGTATTATCACCGAAGTCATGAGTAATAACAAATGTTTTTCCATTTTGAGAAGTATAGGCGGTTAATTTTTCAGTTGGGGTAGCAAAAGAAGAAGCACTAGGAACCAATGGAATATTTTCTTGGACAATAGCACCTTTTCCCGCATTTAATCTCATATCAACAAGGCTGTATTGAAGCCCGTTTCCTCCAAGTAGTTTACCTGTTGTAAAAATATAATATGTACTTTGGCAGCCTTTATCATCAGGTTGAGGAACAATTAAAGCTGATTGTGTAGAGGCTGTATCACCGGATAATGTCACAGGATTTCCCATGGAATCATTCATTTTTGTTCCGAGGCTGTCATAAACGTTTACTCCATCAGTATAAAATAATAAATGACCTTGCGCATCAGAAATTACAGAGCTTCCCTGAGAGGATTGTAAGCTCCCGGTAACAGCTTTAGGTGGGGTTGGTTGAAAATTTAAACCTGCTTTATCTCCGAAAAACCATCTGGCACCTTCTTTTTTCGTTTCTCTATAAACTTTTACGTTTATTTTTGAAGTATAATCACAACCGGCAACTGTATCTGTTACAGTTACTGAATAGCAATTTGTTTTACTTACAGATATTGTTTTTGTTTTTTCACCGGTGCTCCATAAATATTTATACGAATTTGAAGGCGTTCCGGCAGGATATGGATCCAGAGTGATGGATGTACCGGGGCATATAATCGAGTCCTGTGGAATAAAAGAAAAATGTTGTGGAGATTGCTTTATAATTAGTGATGGATTTAAATTTAAAGTGCTTTTAATTCCACCTTTATAAATATCTACTTTTACATTATAAGTACCTGCACTTAAAAAAGCATGAGTTGGGCGCAAAGCCCTTGACTTATTTAATATCCCACTTGTCGGATCACCAAAATCCCAAACTACACTATCAGGCGCCAGTGAAGGTGCAGGAACGATGTCAAATAAAATATCATTTCCTGAATAACTGCTACCGGTTGATATAATAGCTTGAGAATATAAACTTTTTATCTGAAAAAAAGCGCAGGCTAAAAACGTTAATAAAACTAATAATTTTTTTGGATGAAGAATCGGCATTTTATATTTCATTTTGAGAATAAGGCATTTTACAAGAGTCTTTTACTTCCAGATTTAAAATTATTTTTTTTTAATAAATTTTAAAAAGAAGTAATATTAAAAAAGAAATTTTCAATTTAAATTTTTCTTTTTCTCCACTTATTAAAGTTTTCAAACAAAAATAAACATTTTGGTAAATGTTTTGATCTTTTTTATAATATCACAATATTATTTATTATTTATTTTAATTTTTTTTCTTAAAAATATATTTCCTAACAACTTAGTGTAAATTTTACAAAATGATTTTATGTTTGTAAAAATTGAAATAATAATCAATAAAACATTTCAAAAAATATATGAATTTAATAAGGGTAGCAGCCGGAGTACTTAATCAAACACCATTAGATTGGGAAAATAATAAGAATAATATTTTACAGGCTATTGCACATGCCAAGGAAGAAAAAGCATCCATTTTATGTTTACCCGAACTTTGTATCAGCGGTTACGGGTGTGAAGATGCATTTTACTCTCACAATACAACAAACGTATCTTTAGAAATTTTATTGGAAATTGTTTCTCATACAAAAAATATAATTGTATCTGTTGGCTTACCCATAAGATATTTAAACAGGGTTTTTAATACTGCCTGTTTAATGGCTGACGGAAAAATAATTGGTTTTGTCGCCAAAAAATTTTTAGCGGGAGATGGTATTCATTACGAACCCAGATGGTTTAGTCCCTGGCAATCCGGCAGGCATGGAGAAATTGAAATAGATGGTATTTTTTATCCTTTGGGAGATTTATTTTTTGATTGTGCGGGAATTCGAATTGGTTTCGAAATTTGTGAAGATGCATGGGTAGCAAGCAGGCCGGGAAGGAATTTATATAGCCACGCTGTTGATATAATTTTAAACCCAAGTGCCAGTCATTTTGCATTTGGTAAAATGGAAGTGCGTAAAAGGTTTGTTATTGAAGGTTCAAGAGCTTTCGGTACCACGTATGTGTATGCAAATTTATTAGGAAATGAGGCAGGGCGAGCCATTTATGATGGTTCGATGCTTATTGCTTCCGGAGGTAAAATTATTGCAACAGGTGAAAGATTTTCTTATCATGATTTTGATTTACTTTCTGCAATTATTGATGTTGATAAAACGCGTTTACAACAAGTACAAACCAAAGCACCATATTTCAATAATACAATAGATGGAAATGAAATAGCGGAAGGTATTTTTGTTGATTTTGAATTTCTAAAACTTCAACCCGAAATTAAAAATTATGATGAAGCATTGGAATGGGAAACCGGAAAATTTATTAAGGAAGAAGAATTTTCAAGAGCTGTATCCATCGCCCTTTTTGATTATTTGCGTAAAAGCCATTCTTATGGTTGGGTCATTTCATTAAGTGGCGGTGCCGATAGTTCAGCCGTTGCTGCCTTATGTTATTTATCTTTAAAATTTGCTGTTGCAAGCATTGGTTTAGAAAAAGTGAAGCAAAAATTAAATTATATTCCTAATATAAGTACCTGTTTATCATTAGATGAAATGTCAAATATCTTAATTTCATGTGTTTATCAATCTACTGATAACAGTTCAAACGATACACGCCACTCTGCGGAATTTCTTGCAAAAAGCTTGAACGTAAATTATTTCGAAATAAATATTTCAAGCCTTGTTAAAAGCTATACGGGATTAATTGAAGGAGGGATAAATAAAAAATTAAGTTGGGAAACTGATGACATAGCCCTTCAAAATATTCAGGCCAGGGTTCGATCACCAAGTATTTGGATGCTGGCTAATTTAAAAAATGCACTTTTATTATCTACTTCTAACCGATCGGAAGCTGCTGTTGGTTATGCAACTATGGATGGTGATACGTCAGGCAGTATTTCACCTATTGCAGGGATTGATAAAGCATATTTAAGGAAATGGTTAAAATGGATGGAAATAAATGGTGTAAATAATGAATGGAAATTGCAAGGTTTAAATGCTGTTAATAATTTACAACCCACTGCCGAACTCAGGCCTTTGGCTATGACTCAAACTGATGAAGCTGATCTTATGCCTTACGAAGTGCTTGATGCCATTGAGCGTTGTGCTATTCGTGACAAAGAAAATCCTTCAGAATGTTTTTTAATGATGAAGGCACAATTTGATAACGTTTATACAATAGATCAATTAAAACTTTGGGTGGATAGATTCTTTAAACTTTGGAGTAGAAACCAGTGGAAACGTGAACGTTATGCCCCAAGCTTTCACTTAGATGACGAAAACCTTGATCCTAAAACATGGTGCCGATTCCCTATTTTATCAGGTGGATTTGTAAAGGAATTAAAGGATATGCACAAAATTTAGTAAATTTTATATTATATAAATAACATTCTTCTCTTCCACGGATTATCCCTGACAGGTCGAAAAATTATTATTTATTTAATCATTACTAAATGTTTTTTTGATATTAGTATACTTACTATGTAGTTGATAAAAATAAATTAAATGTTTTGGCCTGTCAGCGGACAGGCAAAGGTAAGAGATTATTATTTCAATAATTACGAAATGCCTTTTTATATATTAGTATACCTAATATAGGGTTGATGTATAAATTAAATATTTTCAGTATAATAAAATTTATGATTAATTAATCCCTTTTTAAAATAATTTTAATTTAAGTAAGATAAATCTATCATTATCTTCATACATTATATCATTTTTTTTATTAACATCACATCTTAATCGATTTTATATGAAGAAACTCCTAACATTTGTTTTATTATTTTCCATTTCTTTAACCTTCGCCCAAAAAACCGGAAAAATATTGGAAGGGAAAATAATTAAAAGTGCTATTCTTGGTAAAGAAGTTCGTTACACCATTTATTTACCGCCGGATTATGCAACTTCCGACAGAACTTATCCTGTAGTTTATCTCCTGCATGGTTATACTGATGATGATACAGGTTGGCTTCAGTTTGGAGAGATTGACAGATATGCCGATAAGGCAATTAATGACGGTACTATACCACCGATGATAATAGTTATGCCTGATGGTGGAGTAAGTTGGTATATAAACTCTTATGACGGGCAAACTAAATATGAAGATTTTTTCATAAAAGAATTTATGCCCAACATCGAAAAAAATTATCATATAAAGGCTCAAAAAAATACAGAGGTATAGCCGGGCTTTCAATGGGTGGATATGGATCCATGATTTATGCACTTAAGTATCCTGATTTATTTGCAGCTGCTGCACCCTTAAGTGCTGCTTTCAGAAGTGATGATGATATGGCAAATTCCGGAAAAGAAAATTATGAAAGAATGTTTGGATTATTATACGGTAGAAATCTGGAAGGGAAAAACAGATTAACTAAAAGCTGGTATGATAATTCAATTTTTAAAATTACAGAAACCAAAACTATTGATGAATTAAAAAAGGTAAGGTATTATATTGATTGTGGAGATAAAGATTTTTTAATAAAGTCAAATTGTCAATATCATATGATGTTGTTGGACAAAGGCATACCTCATGAATTTAGAGTTCGAGAAGGATATCATAATTGGACATATTGGAGAACGGGAATAACTGACGCCTTAATATTTATAGGCGAGAGTTTTCATCAAAAATAAATCCTGTTTCCAAATAAATAATTTGATTATCAATATACTGATATCAGTATATTGATACGACTGTTGGTGTGTCCCCTTTTCAAAAAATCTTTAATAGGTTATTTTGTAAATTTATCTAATTAGAATCTATTCCTAAATAATTCATTAAGTGGTTTAAATAACAAATAAACCACTTATGTAAATTAAAAACACCTGCGTAAATATCTAATTAGCTTGCCTACAATCATTATCATGCAAACTTAATTTTTATGAAAAACAATTTATTGATTTACTTTTTATTTTTCTTCTCTGTTACCGGAGCTTTTGCACAAACAAAAGAAAAAAGCTATCCACCCGTTGTGATTCCATCAAGCGAATCAAGGAATATCCATTCGGAATACGTAGGCGCAGATTTTAATATTTCTGTTCACTTTCCGGGAAATTACAAAACTACAGATAACAATATACCTGTTCTGTTTGTTTTGGATGGGGATAATGATTTTGGAACAGCTATTGAATTTTTAGGCTTATTAAAAGGTGAATGTGGTATTAAGGAACCCTTATTAGTGGCAGTGGGATACAATGCAATGACCGGCTCGGAAAAAAATAAAAGGATGAGGGATTATACTCCTTCAGTAATGAAAGAAATGCCTGAATCGGGAGGGGCACCTAAGTTTTTATCTTTTATCGAAAAAGAATTAATCCCTTTTGTGGAAAAAAATTATAAAACCGACCCTAACGACAGATCAATTTATGGGTATTCTTTAGGAGGATTATTCGCTTCATATACCTTACTTACTAAACCGGAGCTGTTCAAAAATATTTTAATCGGAAGTCCGTCGCTTTGGTTTGACAATCAGAAAATATTTGAATATGAAGTTGAATATGCAAAAAACCATAAAGATTTACCCGTAAATGTATTTATGGAAGTAGGGCAAATGGAAGGTGACGGAATGATTGCGCCAAATAAAAAGCTATATAAAACACTTTTAGGAAAAAATTATAAAAGCCTTAAAATAAAATCCATAATGGTGGATAGTGTAGGGCACTTAACAGGAAAGCCAATATCCATGTTTAAGGCTTTGGAATATGCATATTGTAAGCCACCGCTTAAAAGAATTGAAATTAGTGTTAAAGAAGAAATTTTAAAAAAATATGTTGGTGAATATGAAATAAATGCCAATATAAAAGTAAAAATAACATTCAAAGACGGAAAGCTATATGGCGAATCTACCAACAATCCGAAACCCGTGCTTTTACATCCTGAGACAGAAACTGATTTTTTTATTACTGAAGATGACATACAAATTACTTTTGTAATGAACGCAAAAAAGGAAGTGACCCATTTTATATTACACCAGAAAGGGCAACATATGGATGTGAAAAAAATTAAATAAAATTAATAAAGAATGAAATTAAAATGTAAATCAATAATCAATTTTAAATAATATGAATTAGCATAAGATTGTTTACAATAATATCATAAATAAAATGAGCAGTGTATAATATCCACTCGGGTTATTATACACTGCTCATTTTTATAAACTTTTAAATTTATGCTGCTTTAACAATCTCTCTATCTTTCATAAAGTGAGATGTTCTTTCTTTTTCTTTTGGTAATTGAATAATTTTCAAAAAATTTAAAACTTTAATCATTTGATAAGTTGGATCAATTTCGTACCATTTAAACGCAAAGTTTGCACGATTTCCATATGTATGGTGGTTGTTATGAAAACCTTCTCCCATCATAAAAATATCGATCGGCATTAAATTTCTTGATGTATCAGATACTTTAAAAGTAATATATCCGAATTTATGAGCAAACCAGTTAATAATTGCACCATGAATTGGCGACATTAAAAAGTGAACAGGTAATAATAAAAACCAATACCAAGCCGGTGCGAAATGAATGTAAAACAATACATATAATGTTCCCCAAGCTAACCTCACCCACATTTTAGAAGCAAAATCATCAAAAGATTTCCAATCGGGTACACCTTCAGTAAATTTAGAATCAACCGTGATAGACCTGTTGCGGATGCCCGAATAAACTGTTTTCGTTTTCCACATCATATCAAATAAATTATCAGAATATTTGGGTGAATGCGGGTCATCTTCAGTATCTGCATAAGCATGGTGCATGCGATGCATTGTGCCATAACCAAATGCACTTAAATAATTTGAACCCTGAAAAATAAATGTGAGAACATAAAATATCTTCTCCCAGGTTGGCGACATGGTAAAAGCTTTGTGTGCAGCATAACGATGCAAAAAAAATGTCTGGAAGAATAAAGATCCGTACCAGTGAATTACGAAGAAAATTAATATAGGGATCATATATGTTTTTTTTCTTCAAATGACCCACTTATATAATTAAAATTTTATGTAATTCGGACGAATTGTAAAATTATATGGACGAAGTGCAATAATATAATTCTGAATTGTTCTATGAATTTAACCATTCTTTAAAGTTTGGTACCCGCTCCCTGCTGACAAAAATTTCTTCATCTTCAGGAGGATTTAATTCCAATTTTAAACGGCCATTAAAATGGTTATGTATTTTTTTTATTGAGTCTATAGATATTAACCGACTTCTGCTGATACGGTTAAATTTTTTATTGTCAACCTGTTCCGCAAGTTGATCCATCGTTTGCTCAACAATAAATTTTTGATTGTTAAATGTAATCAGGAAACTAAGTTTCTGCTCGCTTTTAAAGTATGCAATTTCACTTACTTTTATCACTTCAAATTGTACTCCCTTTTTTACTAAAAATTTTTCTTTAAATTCTTCCTTTATTTTTCCGGGTTGAAAATTTATATTTTTTTTCAGTAAACGGTATTCCAGGTTTTCGTATTTTTTTATTGCAGTTCTCAGTTCATCAAGGTCGATTGGCTTTAGCAGATAATCAATACTGTTTTGTTTAAAGGCCTGGAGGGCATACTGATCAAATGCGGTTGTGTAAATAATAGGTACATCTAAATGCAATTGTTTAAATAATTCAAAACTTTGCTTATCTTCTAATTGTATGTCCGCAAAAATTAAATCCGGTTCCGGATTGTTTTTAAACCAATTTAAACAACTCTCTACAGATGGTAAAACAACCAGTACTTTAATGGAAGTATTAATTTTTTCAAGTTGGTGAATAAGTTTTTCTGCAGAAAAATATTCATCTTCTATAATTACAACATTCATAACCTTTCTTTAAAAAGGGGTAAACCTACTTTAAAAACATGGCCATCATTGGTAATTTGAATTGACAGGCCTGTAATTAATTTGTAACGAGATTCGAGGTTTTTTAAGCCTATCCCGGTAGAATCTTCCTTATTATCTTTTAAATTAATTTTATTTTCAATCCATACAATAGTCCCTAAAATATAAATTTTGAGGCTTAATGGTACATTTTCTGAAATTCTATTATGCTTTACAGCGTTTTCTACCAAAAGTTGAATAGACATGGGTAAAATATTAAAATTATTCTCCTGAAGCTGAACATTTAAAATTACTTTGTTATAAAAGCGCACATTGAGTAAAAAACAGTAGGCTTCCACAAAAGAAATCTCTTTTTTCAGAGGTACATAATTTTCATCATTGTATTCCAACACATACCTGTAAACCTGAGCAAGCCTTGTGATAAATTTATCGGCCAAGGCAGGGTCTTTATATACAACTCCGCTTAGCACACTTAAACTGTTAAATAAAAAATGTGGATCAAGCTGCTTTTTTAAACTCTCAACCTTTGCAATTAAATTTTCTTCACGAAGTTTCTCTTGCTCAATGAGAGATTGTTTCCATTTTCCAAATAAAAGTGCCCCTTCATTAATTGCAATAAATAATAATGCAAGTAAAAAAGAAACAAACATATTTTGCAAAACCACTCCTATTGTTACACTTACAGATGAAACCCACCAATTAATAGAAAATATTCCTATTAAAAGCATGAGTGAAGAAAAAACGAAAATACCTGCTATCTCAAAGGTTAAGTGTTTGATGGTACTATTCTCGAGGGGGAAAAAATATAACGTGAGTGCCTGAATAAATTTACTCCCTTCCCAAATAACATAGGTGGTAAGCGTAGCAATAAATATGGAAAGAAAATGTTCTTTTGAAAATAAAGTTAGCGGAATAAAAAAAGTAGGCACAAGAAAACCAAAGGAAAAAACCCCTGAAAGGGTCGACCATTTCACTCTGTATTTATATCTGAATTTTTCAGCCATTCCGGAAAAATACCCTTTTTGATAATCTGAATATTTAATTTTTAACTAAATTTAATCTGTGTTACTACTAAGCTCGATGAACCCTTAACTAATATTTTTCCATCATTATTTTGAATTTGGCATTCAACATTAATCAATGTTTTTCCATTTCTAATCACTTTTGTTTTTGCATAAATAATTTCTCCTTCTTTTGCACTGTCTAAAAAATCAACAGTGAGATTGACAGTAACATAGATATAATCTTTATTAAGCGCGAAGACTGACGCTCCCATCACATCATCCATAATGGCAGCGGCTGCACCACCATGCAAAATACCAAGTGGGTTAGTCATTTCTTTTCTTATTTTAAAAGAAATAACAATTTCTTCTTCATGTACTGAAATTAATGTTCCGTTTAGCCAATTACCCAAAGGTGAAGGAAAGTTTTCTATTGGTTTACCAATGTGGGATTTTAAAAATTCAATTCGCGGATTGTCCATAATTTTGTAAAGAAAGGATAAAGATTAATAAATAGTTTTTTTATTGAAGAAAAACTTCGATCAGGATAAATATCAATATATTGATATCATTTTATTCATAATTAAAATATTATTTCGAAAATTAAATAATATTTTAATTTTAGGATGATTTTAAATTTATTTATGAATTGTATTGAAGTTAAAAGCAGGAATATCTGATAAAACGCTGATAAAATTAAATTTTTAAAACAATGCAGAAACCTGTACCCTCCCAAGTTGTATAACAGCTTGGCCTTCCGATTTTCTGCCTTCGTAAGTAAAATTTAATTGCAATCCGTTTGTTAATTTTTGTTGCCATATTAATGACCAATTCCAATTTACTCCGGGCCTTAATGCTTCTAACATTTCGTATGCAGTTGGTGTATTTATATTTCCATTTTTAAAGCCAATTTGAATGTACTTTATCGTTCCGGTTATCGATCTTTTCCCAACTTTATTTAACCTGCTTTCCAAACCAAACTGATTAACATTTGCTTTTTCCCGCCCTAAGGAATCTGAATTATGAATAAGATTATTTTTAACGGCATACAAATAATTTATACTCACCCGAAAATCAGCTTTAGGTTGCCAGGTTAATTCCGGTCCGCCTTGAATGGTTTGAATATAAAAATTTCGGTTAGATAAAAAATCGGATTTATTAATTCTTAAAATTTTACCAATTGTAGTTTTAAGGTTAAAACTATTATTAAGATTTAGTCTGGTATTGATCCTATATTCTCTGTTGTTTCTTGATTCGAAACCATTTGTTAAAAGCTGTTTTTGATTTGTTGATAAAAAATTAAAATCTAAACCGTATTTGGGATTGGTTCTGTTAAAAAAAACTACTGTTCGAATTGAATTTTGATCTGAAAGAATTAAGGAATCAATTATTTTTTTAAAAGGAATAAATCTGCTTTTTAAATCTTCGTCTTTTATTTTTCTTAAAATAGTCCACGAAGTAACATTGGATAATCTCCCTATAAAGCCCTTCAAACCACCTAAAGCTTTCCATGAAATGGGTGCAGATAAATTTAAACGGTAGTTAAAATTTTGTGTATAAGCCCTTATATATTGATCAGTTTGGGTAAAAACCTTTATATAATTCCTTTCATCGGGGTTGATGGCTTCATAAAATTCATTTAATTGTTGAATGCCGTCTTTGTTATCATCTCTCCATGTGTGAGTGCCTTGACCCGTTGGCACTTTTAAAAAAACATATTCTTTTCGTAATTCACGACCCGATCCAATATTATAAGTAAGTTCCGACCGAAGATTTCGATTTAAAAAATCACCGTTCCAATCAATGCGGCCCATCACGGTTTCCTCATTAAATGATTTTTGCGAAAAATTTAAAAATGTTAAATTTCTATAAGTTGTTAAAAGAGATAGCTCTTGATTTTTTCCAATTTTTGTGTTCATATTCCCGTTAAATGTTTGAGAAATATCATTCCTGAAAAGTTTGCCATTGGTTGGTGCATTATCTTCTCTCCAAATATATTCTAAGCGGAATTTTGTTTTTAATGAATCAACATTTTGAAGGTAAAAGGTATGCGATGTATAATTCATGGCAGTGCCAACAACTGAATCTCTATTTGTAATGCTTTTTAATGCATTTTTATCCATCCCAAAAACATATCCGGGAACTACGAAAGGTAATTGATAATTAATTTCTCCATTTACTCTAAACCATTCGGAAAAAACTTTTTGTTGGGCAGCATTTAACAAAAACATGTTTGACTTGATCGCTATTTTATTAATTTGTTTTGAAAATTCTACTTTATGTTGCCATCCATCTACAATATCTGTTTTTTGTCTTCTACTTAATTTATATATAAGTTTATCTGCCGTAAAATTAGCAGGTCGGTTTTTTAATACCGGAGCATTAACAATTTTAGAACTGTCATTTTGATTTAATGAATCTTTTTTTTGAACAAAATTTGTAATTTGTTGTATACCTATCGAAAAATTTAGTATTCTATCTTCATTCGTTTTAAGCGTATCTGTTCTTAAACTCCAATCACGGTCAAAATCAATATCTCGAAACCTATCTATAGGACTGAAATTTTTCTGATCTATTTCTGCATCAATTGATCCTAGCCATTGATAGTTTGGATGTGATAAAATTGGTTTCCCTTTGTTAAAATATCCGGCTTTAAAAGCAGCTGCAGTGTTATTTGAATTATCTAAATGTGAAAATAAATTTAAACTTTTATCTGAATAAGCCCCCTCAGCGATAAAACTTTCTGATTGATTAAGTTGATATTCACCACCTATAGTAAACATTTGTTTTTTTGTGGGCGTAGGCAATTGCCTTACCGGTTCATAGTTACCTTGTTTTACATTATTAACAGGTCCTACCCATTCATAAATTCTTCCATTTGTAATAGTGCTTTTCAATATATAATTTCCATTGCCAAGCCCCACATCCGAAAATTGCAACTGGTATTTTGCTTGAGAAGAATTTGTACTGTAAATAAAGATTGGATATAAAATTCCATTAATTAAAGTATCTGTTTTTCTATATAAAACCTGATTGCCATTAAATGAAACTTCTGTAATAGCGGGAGCAATTGCTTTGCTTAAATCATTCCCTATTGATGAAAGTAAAACCTTATCTGAATCGCTTAAAGTAACTAAAATGGGGTTGCGGGGATTGTCTTTTTCTGAATAATAATTAGAAAAGATATGAAGCTTTCCTACTGTTTGTTGATGTGAAGCGGTTACGATTGTTCTGCTGTAATTTCTTTCAGAATATTCAAAATCTACTCTTATTCTAGTGAATTTTGTAATGATTGTATTAGGATTAATGATTATTTCAGCCAGATTATAGTCAATGATATAATCACGATTAAAACCTCTTATTAATAACCTGCCATCAATATAAACCTTTTCTGAATTTGCGAGAACGATAATAAATCTTTCATTATTCGGGCCCCGCAATCTATACGGGCCCTGCACACCTTCAATAGCATCAACAAAAATAGAAGCAAATTTTCCTTTCGCAACAGCACCGCCTACAGACGTAAATGCTTTTTCTTTTTCACTAAAATGATAATTAAAATCAAGCTGACCGCCTTGTACATTTTTATAATACCTTAAAAATTGCGAAGGCCTGTTAGTTCCGTTTGTCCACAGAGGGTTGCGCATCACATTATCTCCAACAGTTAATTTTGCTTTTTTTGCTGCAAGCTGAACAAAAACTTTGTCAAATTGCTGAAGTTGTTGTGTATTTCCCTCAGGTTGGAATGGAACATTTTGATCGGAAATGGCTGCAACAACAGTTATATCTTCAGAAATTTTACCTTCCAGTTGTAAATTAAGTGCGGCATCAACAAAAACATTTTGTGTGTTCCCAAATGAAATACCTCTGGTAATGCTACCGGTTTTATTTAAACCTGTTGTTGTGAAAAATTCTTCACGCGAATTTGTTTTAGGCGTATTCAGTATTTCATGACTGTTTTGATAAAATAATGATTTATTATAAACCAGCGGATCGCGTTTAAATTTTGTAGAATTTAAATTAAAAGGAAAAACCCGGTAAGAAATTAAAACAGAATCGTATTTCTTTTTCCCTAAAAACTTTATGCTGTTTTTTCCGGAATCATAAACCCACTTTAGGGAAGTATCTGCAGGAACAACAAGATGTAAACTTTCGAGATGAATTGTTAAGGTATCAATTGAAGAAGGCAGCGACGATATTTTTATCCATTTTAATCTGCTGTTACTTATTTGCGCGTGCATTTTAAAGCCACAAAGAAATAAATTCAGTGTAAAAAAGATCAGATATAAATATGGTTTTTTATTTATTTTTTTATCCGGCACAATTCTTCATATATAATCAAAATAAATTTTTTTATCTGATTAATCCTAAGAAGATGAAAAGATTGGTTTTATAAAACGATGTTGGAATTCTTTTAATTATTGATTTATCAATATCGTTATATTAATATTTGAAAAAATTTATTTATATAAAAGAATAATAAAGTAAATAAAAATTTAAACCCGCAATTAAAGTAGCCACGAAACCTGAAATTATTTTCAATAATAAAGTATTTGAAAATTCACCCATTTTAGATTTACTGCTTGTAAAAATAACCAAAGGTATAACAGCAAAACTTAGTTGAATCGATAAAATTACCTGACTAAATACGAGTAAATTCGTTGTTCCTTTCTCTCCATATAAAATTGTTATTATAAACGCCGGAACAATAGCAATTGATCTTGTAATTAATCTGCGAAGCCAGGCTTTTAATTTAATATTTAAAAAACCCTCCATTACTATCTGGCCTGCAAGAGTGCCTGTAATGGTAGAACTTTGGCCTGAAGCCAGCAACGCAACAGCGAAAAATATTCCTGCAAGTTTTACCCCCAAAACCGGATCTAATAAATGATGAGCTGTAACAATATCTGCAACTTCGTTTTTTCCAAAAAAAGAGGCCGCTGCAACAATTAAGATCGATGCATTTATTAAGAATGCAATAAAGAGGGATATATTACTATCGATGGTAGCATATTTAATTGCATCTTTTTTGCCTTCAAATGTTTTTTTAAAATTTCTGGTTTGAATTACGCTTGAATGTAAATAAAGATTGTGAGGCATTACAGTTGCTCCTAAAATACCGATAGCTAAATAGAGCATATTTGGATCTGTAATTATTTTTGATTGTGGCAATAAACCGAATGTGAGTTGTTGAATATCAGGCCTTGACGCAAAAACTTCATAACCAAAACATAAAAATATTATTAACACCAAGCTTGCAACAATACTTTCCAAAACCCTAAAACCCTTTTTTTGAAAATATAAAATTATAAAAATATCAAGAATTGTTATAAGTACACCAATGCTTAATGGCAAGCCAAATAATAAATTTAAGGCAATTGCCGACCCAATAACTTCTGCTAAATCGCATGCTGCAATGGCAATTTCGCATAACAGCCATAGAAATATCGTAACCGGTTTTGAATAGGAATCTTTACAAACCTGAGCCAAATCACGACCGGTAACTATCCCCAATTTTAATGCTAAGTGTTGAAGCACCATTGCAAAAAGATTTGAAAATAAAACAACAGAGAGTAATGCATATCCAAATTTAGAACCGCCGGCAATATCCGTTGCCCAATTTCCGGGATCCATATAACCAACTGCCACCATTAAACCGGGGCCGGAAAATGACCATAATTTTCTCCAAAAACTTTTTCCTTCGTGAATCTTTATGGATGCAAATGATTCAGGTAAAGAATTTTCTAATTCGTTTGCAATTAACATTTATATAAATTATTCATAATTGTTTAACAAAACTAAATATAAAGTTATATAATTCATAAATTAATTTTAGATTAATCTAAAATTAATTTATGAATTATAATATTCCTAGATATTATTTCCATTTTAAAATTGAATTGTATATTTGAGGAGATTTCAGAAAATTTCAGCATGAATTCCTTCACAGAAGAAAATTATTTAAAAATAATTTATAAGCTTTCTCAAGTTAATACTGAAGAAGTTTATACGAATGCCATTGCAGAACTTTCGCAAACAAAGCCATCGTCCGTTTCTGATATGTTAAAGAAATTGGCCGATAAAAGTTTAATAGATTATAAAAAATATCAAGGAGTGAAACTAACTCTTCAAGGGGAAAAGTTAGCACTTGATATTATAAGGAAGCATCGATTATGGGAAGTTTTTCTTGTTGAAAAATTAAATTTTAAATGGGATGAAGTACATGATATTGCAGAAGAATTAGAGCATATTAAACATCCTTTACTTATTAATAGATTGGATGAATATTTAGGTCACCCGATTTTTGATCCTCATGGCGATCCTATTCCTAATGAAAAGGGCGAAGTGCAAAAAACAGAAAGCGTATCGTTAAATAACTTAAAAATAGGTGAAGAAGGTGTAATTTCAGGTTTAAAAGAATCTTCATCAGTTTTTCTGAAATTTTTAAATAAAATGGAATTAAAAATAGGAACAAAATGTCTTGTTCATGATATTATTGCTTTCGATTGCTCGGTTGAGTTACTAATTAATGACAATCAGAAAATAATTATTTCTAAAGAAGCCACGGCCAATATTCTAATCCATAAAAAAATATTTAAAAATGATTAGGCAGACTTTTTGTATAGCCTAATAAAAATTGTCAAAAAAAATTATGTTAAAAAAATATAGTATTTTAATATCCTTGTTAGTAATATTTCTATTTTCATGTTCAGATAATAATGAAGAGAGTATAAAAAAGGAAGAATTGGAATTATTAAAAACGGAAGTTTTTTCTATTCACGACCAAGTTTTACCCGATTTATTGCTCACATTGCCTGCATCAAAGGATTCTCTTACTGCCTATATTCCAAAAGTTTCACATACAAGAGCTGATTCACTTAAAAAGTCATTTGCAAAACTTGATTCTGTTCAAATTAATATGACCAAATGGATGAAAGAATATGATTTAAAAAAGATGGGTGAAAAGGGTTCTCTTGATGAAAGAATATCATATGTAAGGGATCAAAAAGAAAAACTCATAAAAGTAAAAATGCAAATGGCAGATGGAATAAATATTGCAAATAACCTGGTAATGATAAGCAGGATGGGATTATTTAAGTCCACAATAAATAAAAATATTCCAACTAAAGGTTTTATGAATAAAGATAGGTTTAAAATTAATTAGAATGGAGTGTAAACTTAATAATCTTTACACTCCATTTTTGTATTGATTAATTTACTTTTCTAATACTGCTCCCGCCGGAAGAATCAGTATCTGATTTTGTTGGGTTTCCTTTATATTTTAAGCTGCTTGCTCCACTTGCTCTTCCCGTAACTTCCTCATTAACATCTATCTCAATATTACTTGCACCGCTTGCTTTTACTTCTGCTTTTTTGCTTAATAATTCAAAAGCTTTATAATTACTTGCACCGCTTGTTTCAATTTTTTGGTTTTCGGCATTGCCATTAAAATTTATTGTACTTGCTCCGGAAAGTTTAGAATCAATTGATTTTGCTTTGATACGAATATCAGCAATACATGCTCCACTTAAATTTGTTTCAAGATGGCTAGAGGCAGTTAATTCCATTTTTAAATGACTGGCACCGGACATATTTAATGAAATGGATTCAGTTTTTATAGGAGTTTCTGCTTTTACTGACGAAGCTCCGGAAATTTTTAAATCTTCCAAATTAATAACTGTTACATAAGCAATTACTTTTATATCATGCCAATAGTTTCTGTTTTCATGTCCTTCTTCCCTTTTAATAATTAATTTCCCGGCTGATACATTAGTGATAATTTTATCTATTTTACCGGCATCAGTTTCAATAGTTACTGAATTAATATTGCCTTGACTTAAATAAACAGTGATAGCACTACTTACATCAATTTTGGTAAAGGCTTCAACCTTTCTTTCTTGTTTAGACTGGGCGAACAAATTTCCGCTTAATAATATAATTAAAAATAAAAATGATTTTTTAAATAATGTGTTTGTCTTCATGATTAAAAGAGTGTTAGTTGTTAAAATAAGGAGAACTTAATTTTCTATAATACAATAAAGAGAAATATATTAAATGGTTGCTTTTGCAGAATTAAAAAGTGACGGGTGGTTTATTTAGTGGAAGAAAGGCATAAAAAAAAGGCCTTGTTTTATACAAGGCCTTTTTTATTTATATATTTTTTATTCTATTTCTTTTAACCATTTTTCGGCTTTAACAACACTATCAAAAGTTCTAATCATTTCACCTGTTTCCATTTTTGATATAGTGCTTTCAACCGATAATTGACTAAAAACATTTGATGAAACTACCCATGCAAAATATTTTAAACCGGCTTTAAACATTCTTGGAAACCAATCTTTTACCGCCCATTCAGTAGCACCTTGAAATGGTCCCGTAACTTTACTATTGTCATTAAAAACTTTTTTTGCGTTTTTATTTTTTAATTCTACTAATATTTGTTCGCAACCGGCTTTAACATTTTGTACATTTTGGAATCCTTTCCAATTGGCATAAATAAAATTATCGGCAGTATCAAATTCAATATCCAAATTTCTGGATGTAAATAGTATTTCTCTTTGCGTGGTTTGCATATATTTTTAGATTTAAGTGATTGATTACCACACAAATTTAATTTTTTTTTTATTATTCTAAAATTCACTTTGTATAAGCAAAATTACATGGTAACCAATAGAGGTATGTTATAAATTATTAAAAATTGAATAGTTAATTCGATATGCTTATGATGAAAAAACGGATAAAAAATAAATTTTTTATTAAACTGAAATGTTTAACAACATTAATAAAAAAAGAAATTTTTATTAAATTTTTTTAATTTTTTTATATTTTATTACTTCCTTTTGTATTTAGGGTATGGGTTTTGTCCTACTTTGAAATTTTAATCTGTATAAAAAAGAGATTTATTATAATTATTAATCAAAAGATTAAGTAGCGATTTATAATATAAATAATGGATTATCATTTTATTAATATCGTTATATTCATAATATATCTAACTGCATTATGAATTTCAAAACTTAAGAGTGGATATATTTATCAATCATTTAAAATACGTGATAAGATAATATTTTCGAGCTTAGGCCCACACTTTAGCACCTTCAGTACAGTTCTTACACATTTCAATATTACCTCTGTTTCTCAAAAGTGTTTGCCTGAAAGCCTTATAAGTTTTATTATTCCAAACTTCTTTAAATGTAAAATTATTTACATCACCCATTTGATATTCGGCATCTTTATCGAAGCAACATGGCACAACTAATCCATTCCATGTAATTACACACGAATGCCACATTTTCCAACAATTATTATGTAATTCATGCTTTAACTTATATTTCCCATTGGTTTCCAATTTATATCTGCTATATTTTGAAATTGTTGGCATTAAATCAGAACCGTTTTCAAAATCATAAATTTGAGCCGTTTTTAATTTAACTTCATCTACACCCAACTCATCAGCTAATTTTTTAACATCATCGATTTGATGTTCATTGGGTTTTACAACTAAAAATTGAAAAATTAAATAAGGGGTTTTAGAATTTAATTTTTGTTTCCATTTAATAATATTTTTTGTTCCTTCAATTACTTTATTAAGTTGCCCACCTTGTCTGTAAGATTGATAAGTATCTTGTGTGGTACCATCAATTGAGATAATTAATCTATCCAAGCCTGATTCTACAGTTTCACGTGCATTTTTATCATTCAAGTAATGTGCATTTGTTGAAGTGGAGGTGTAAATATTTTTTGCTGAGGCGTATTTTATTAAATTTAAAAATTGAGGATGTAAATAAGGTTCGCCTTGAAAGTAAAAAGTGAGAAATAATAAAGTGGATGCTATTTCATCAATCGTTTTTTTAAATAAATTATCTTCAAGCATTCCTGTTGGTCTGGTAAAAGATCGAAGTCCGCTTGGGCATTCAGGGCATCGTAAATTACATGATGTTGTAGGCTCGAAAGAAATACTAACGGGCATTCCTTTTTGAAAAGGTTTGCCAATAAATATAGAATAATAATAAGTGAATAAAATTACCAATGCATTATATAACCTTACTAGCGTTAACCCGGAAATCAGATTTATAAAATCAAAAATTTTTGCAGAGCGTAATGACATTATCTTAATTGTAAAATTGTTTCCCCTACTATAAATCACATAAGAACTTTAAAAAATCAATCACTTTATTTTAACAGATACGAGCTTAAGATATTTATCGTTTGTGCAATAAATTAAAACTTTATTTAAAAAACTCTGATAAAGTACCGAAACGGCTTTATTATTTTCTATTTCATTACTTAATTCTTTTCCGTTTCTATCAAAAACAAATGTTTTTTGTAAATCGGGCTGAGTGATAAAAAATAATTTAACATCCGCACCAAAGTCATAATATTGAACAATGCTGTTTTTATTAAAATTATCTACTTCTTTATTTACAATAGCGTCTCCTTTTTTATTTAATATATTTATTTTTTGATTTTCCTGCCGAATAACAAACCAATCTTTTTCATCGGTATCCATACAAAGTTGAAAAGATGATTCGGCACTTGGTCTAAATAATTGAATGCGGTTGATAATTTTCCCTTCTAAATTAAATTCTATAATTTCTCCTTTTTCAGTTATAGTAATTAAAATAGTTTCTTGTGGGGTAGCACCATTTTTTATAAATATCTCGGAAATAATATGCTCATTAATTATGAGTGGGAAACCGGAAACATTTTGGCCTTTCCTGTTCCAAAATTGTATGGAGCCATTAATTTGAATACCAAAAATATAATCTTTTCCTGCGACTTTTACGTGTTTGATGGACGAATTAAACCTGTATCCACTTTTTTTAGGATTCCAACCGGGCAAAGCTTTTCCTTCTTTATTATACATAAATACATCTCCTGCTTTATCGGAAACCAAAAACCTATAATCTTTTTTTCTGTCATAATCTATAACAGATAATGAATGTAATTCAGTAGCAGAAGAAGTATGAATAGGGAAATTTTCAACCATATCACCCTTTCCATTAATTAAATCGAATTCTGATGCTGTTATATAAGCGAATGATTGATTTTCATTTTTTAAATTTTTTACACAGAAAATATTATTTTGAATAGGTGATGAAACATTTATTTCCCAATTAACTTTCCCTGTTTGATTAATATTGAATAATTTATTTTTTGTGTTTTGAATTAATATAGACCTCCCATTTTCTTTTGTAAATACAAATGGCCTGAGTTGTGAGGTAGTATCTAATTTTATTTTTTGATTTATAAATGCCTTTCCTAAAACATTTTCGGCTGTAGTACTTTTATTATATGTGGCTAATAAATTAGTTTGGAACTCTGTTCCTGCACTTTCTAATTGCAAGGCCACGTGCGAAAAGTTTTTCCATAAACCTTCTTTATTTGACATTTTTAAGAATATGTTTTTATCAGCTTCTACAGAAATAATAGGCCATGACCTGCTTACATCAGCTAAAAATGTAAAATTTGATTTTTCCTGAAGTTTTGAAATGATATCTTTTTTTTGATTTGAATAAGCCCATGTTCTTTGATTGTTTACATCATCAATCCATCTTTTAATGGTTTCAAGCCCACTTCCGAATACTATATAATTTTCATATTGAGTATAAAAACATTGTGAAAATCCATTTGCCATAGTACCCAGAAGCAAACTTGGAAATTGTTTTGAATGTATTTGACGAATATTTATTCCATTATAATTTTCTAAATAAGGATTTGTGTTGCTTTGAAGATCAATAGATTTTGCAGATTTATCTAAGAAATCTATTGCTTTATCGGCATTTAAAGTTTGAATAAAAAGCAAACGACTGTCTTCATCCGAATTTTCTAACCTGCAACTTGCAATTTCGTTGCCCAGCCATTCATTAAATGAATTAATATTTAAATTATATTTTTTTAATGCTAATAATTTGTTTGAAACATAAGTGGGTTGAAAATTAAGCCAATAATCATTCAATTTTTGGATATACAGTTTAGGATCAGAAACTCCCCAATGATATAGAAAAGCAATATTTTCAGGAAGAATTTTAAGGCAACTAATAGGCTGAGGTTTTTGATTTTGAAATATTTTTAAATAATCTAAGGTTTTTTCATCTTTAGCAACTGATGTTTTTCCAAAAGCTGCCAATTGGTTTTCGAGAGGCTCTATTTGTAATTTGGTTTTATCAAAAGCAGAGGCGATGAATGAAAAGTCATCATTTAAAAAATCTTTTGAAATTGTTTTTATAAAACCTGATAAGCCTGATGAATTGATATAAATATTTAAAACATCATTATTTTCGACAAAATTTACATTTTTTATTAATTGATTTTCTGATAAAAAATTTTGTTTTGTATTCCTTATCACATCTTCAATTAATAAAGAAGTATAACTGGCAATTATAACATCGTCTTGAATTATAAAGGAAAATATTAACTTAGGATTTTGTCTGAAAATAATTTCTGAAATTCTCTTGTCCTGAAAGTTTCTGCTTTCGAATTTATATAAGGGATCTTTTAAGAATTTATTTTTAATAGAGTCGAGCAATTTTTTATCCGGAGCAGATAAGGGTAAATAATAAATGTAATCCAGATTATGATTATTAACGGTATGGAGAGAGGCAACTATTCGATTTTTTATTAAGTAATCAGTAAAATTTTTATCAATTTTCTCTAATTCGGCAATTCTGTTAAAAAGTATATTTAAATCTGTAGCTTCAATAAAATCCAGCCAAGGCGCTGATTTTTTCCAATTTAAAACATCAACCGGTTTTTTAATTTCTATAACCATTAATGCATCGGCAGGTATATTTCTCCATACCGGTGAAATATTATGGTATTCATTCCATTTATAAATTCCAAAGCCAATTCCCGCAATAATTATTGATGCAAAAAGGTATAAATAATATTTTTTTTTCAATTGAGTTAATATAAAGTGTTAATATTATTTTGAGCTTAAACCGGTATTTTTAAATTTAGAATTTTAAAAGCTAAAAATAAAATAAGTTAAATATTAAGAATGGATTTAAACTTTACTCACACCAATTGATACCTTTTTTTAATAATGATAATGTATGTTCTTCATCACTGCCTTCAATAGCCTTATAATTATAATGCCATTCAACTTGTGGAGGCAAGCTCATTAAAATAGATTCCGTTCGCCCATCACTTTCTAAGCCAAATTTTGTACCCCTATCCCAAACTAAATTAAATTCCGCATATCTTCCACGCCTTATTAATTGCCATTTTTTTTCTTTTCCGGAATACTCAAGGCCGGCGTTTTTATTCATTAAATAAACATAAATGGGAGCGAAACTTTCACCAACACCCTTCACAAAATCAAAAATATCATGTTTTGATTTTTGGTCATCTTCCTTTAATCCATCAAAAAATATTCCGCCTATGCCACGTGTTTCATTTCTGTGTTTGATAAAAAAATAATCATCAGCCCAATTTTTAAATTTTTTGTAATAATTTATATCGAAGCTGTCGCATACTTTTTTTAATTCGTTATGAAAATATTTTGCATCATTTTCATTTACATAATGAGGAGTTAAATCAATTCCTCCTCCAAACCAATACATACCGTTATCCATTTCAAAATACCTCACATTCATATGAATGATAGGCATGAATGGATTGTTGGGATGTATAACAATAGATACACCTGTTGCAAAAAAATCATACTCTTCTTTTAAGTTAAGTTGTTTTAAAAGTTCCGTTGTTGATTTACCATGCACTGCCGAAAAACCAACACCGCCTTTTTCAATAATTTTTCCATTTTGAATAATTTTCGTTTTTCCACCACCACCGCCCGGCCTTTCCCATTCATCTGTTATGAATTTTGATTCACCATCAGCTATTTCTAATTGATTACAAATTTCATTTTGAAGGTTAAGAAAGCATTCTGATATTTTTTCTTTCGTTAATTTTTTTTTGTCTTCCGCCATTAAATAAAATTTATTCGTGTAAAAATACACTGCATATTTGATGATAAAAATAATATGGCGTTTTTGGGAATAATTATGGATAGGTTTGAAGTCAAAAAAAATAAATATTTATAATTAGATTTGCATTTTTAAAATAAAAAAAGATTGAATTAAATTTTATGAAAGCATATATTTTTCCCGGTCAGGGTTCTCAATTTGTTGGAATGGGTAAAAATCTTTATGAAAGTTCTGATAAGGCTAAAAATTATTTTAAAGAAGCCAATAAAATACTTGGTTTTGATATTACAAAAATAATGTTTGAAGGTACGGATGAAGAACTAAAACAAACGAAAGTAACTCAACCTGCGATATTTATTCATTCAGTAATTTTAGCCTTAACAACCGAAAATTTTAAACCGGATATGGTTGCCGGCCATTCTTTAGGTGAATTTTCTGCATTGGTAGCTAATGGCACTTTATCATTTAATGATGGATTAAAATTGGTTTCACAACGTGCTTTAGCGATGCAAAAAGCATGTGAACTAAGTCCTTCAACAATGGCAGCAGTACTTGGTATGACTGATGAGCAAGTTGAAAATATTTGTTCGGAAATAATGGAAGATGTAGTAGTACCTGCAAATTATAACTCACCCGGTCAACTTGTAATTTCAGGAAGTATAGTTGGAATTGAAATGGCTACTGAAAGATTAAAAGCAGCGGGTGCAAAAAGAGTTGTGCCTTTACAAGTTGGTGGAGCTTTTCACTCACCATTAATGGAACCTGCCAGAAAAGAATTGGCTGAAGCGATAGAAAGAACAAATTTTAATAAACCATTATGCCCTGTTTATCAAAATGTAAATGCGAAGCCATCAACAGATATAGAAACTATAAAACAAAATCTTATTTATCAATTAACTGCTCCCGTTCGTTGGTCGCAAAGTGTTGAACAAATGGCGAAAGATGGTGCAACAGAATTTATTGAATGTGGACCGGGAAAAGTTTTACAAGGTTTAGTCGGTAAAATTATAAAAGATGCCAAAACAAGCGGAATAAATTAATTTATAAACGGAACCCGTAATTAAATTATAACTTATCAACTTAAACCTGCATAGAACGTTAGGGATTTTAAATGAATATAGAGCTATTATTAGAAAGGGAAATAATGCCGGCAGATAACTCCAAAATAGGAAATTATTTGGAAGGAAAAACAATACTTATCACCGGAGCCGCAGGATCAGTAGGCAGTGAAATAGCGAACAGATTAAATTTTTTTTCACCTAAAAAAGTTTTATTGTTAGATTGTGCTGAATCGGCATTATATGAATTAGAATGGCATATAAGAAGATTTTTTCCTGCTTTAAATTTCGAAATTTTATTAGCCAATATTGTAGAAAAAAGTCACTTAATTAAAGTTTTTGATCAACACAGGCCTGATATCATTTTTCATACAGCTGCATACAAACAAGTACCTATTTTAGAAAAATATCCTGATCAAGCCATTTTAACCAATTTAAGTGGTACAAAAAATATTGCTGACCTTTCTCTGGAATACGGTGTTGAAAAAATGATTTTTATTTCAACTGATAAGGCTGTAAATCCGGTAAGTGTAATGGGCGCAAGTAAAAAATTAGCAGAAAATTATATTCTTTCGCTTATTAAGCAAGATTTGGAAGATGATCAACTATCAAAGTTTACTTATAAAAAAAATCTTTTTACTCAATTTATCATCACTCGCTTTGGAAATGTATTAGGCTCCAATGGATCTGTTTTGCCTCTTTTTTTAAAACAAATTGATGCTGATGGTCCATTAACAGTTACTCATCCGGAAATGACAAGATACTTTATGAGTATCTCCGAAGCTGCACAATTTGTGCTAGAAGCAGGAAATATGGGTAGAGGAGGTGAAATTTATTGGTTTAATATTTCTAAACCTGTAAGTATATTAAATTTTGCAAAAAAATTAATTGATTTATCAGGGAAAAAGATTGAAATTGTTTTTACCGGTTTAAGACCCGGAGAAAAAATTCATGAAGAATGGATTGAAAAGGAAGATGTGAAAATAATTAATCATCAACCTTATTTAATTGCCTTGCACGAAAATTATATTGCCGATCCTCAATCTGTAAGTAAAAAAGTAAATGAATTAATTTCGTTTGCTCAAAAACAAAATACTTCCGGAATTAAAGCCGGCATTAAAGATATGTTGGTTGAAAAAGAAGCCGTTTAAATAATTTTATGAATATATCAATATCGTTTTTTTGATATTGATAAAAATTTTTGAATTAAAAAAAAATCACTTCACCATTATCCGCACAAATCTCCAAGAGTTTTTTATTTGTCATTTTTAATATAGGATGAATATATTCTCCGGCAATTTCGACCAATGGAATTAAAGTAAAATTTCTATTTTGAATTTGAGGATGAGGTAAAATTAAATTTTCATCATTAATTATCTCATCATTAAAATATAAAATATCAATATCCAATGTTCTTGCACCAAATTTTATATTTCTTTGTCTGCCGAAAACATTTTCAATTTTTTGAGTATTTTTTAAAAGATCAAAGGCATTTAATTCGGTTTTTATTTTAATTACCTGATTTAGAAATGAAGGCTGATCAGTTAATCCCCAGGCAGCCGTTTTATATAAGTTAGATGATTCAATAATTTTTATATTATTTTCTTCCAAAACAGTTTTTGCCTCTGTTAATATTTCCTTGCTTTTACCCAAATTACTCCCCAGCAGCAGATAAGCAAAATTTTCCATTCATGTAAAAAAAATGATTCAATAAATACTATTCTAGTATATTTGATTTCGAAGTTATAAATTAATTAATAAGAAGCTTTAATCATTTTAAAAATATATCATAATGAGAGATTTTTTTAAATCTGTATTCGCGACAATAACAGGTTTGTTCTTGTTCACACTTATTACTTCAGCAATTGGAGTTCTTATTATTATAGGCTTAGGAGCTGCATTAAGTTCGGGTTCAAAACAAAAAGTAGAAGTAAAAGCCAATTCAGTTTTGAAAATAAGTTTTGATAAGGCTATTACCGAAAGATCTAGAAATAATCCTTTTGAAAATGTACCGGGTTTTCCAGGCCAACCGAGCAGTTTGGGGTTGATTGAAATTAGAGAATCATTAAACAAAGCAGCGAAGGATGATAACATAAAAGGTGTTTATCTCGAATTAGGCTCTCTATCAGGTGGTTATGCTTCATTAGAAGAAATAAGGACTGCTTTAATAAAATTCAAAACTTCAAAAAAATTCATCATTGCTTATGCAGAGATGATGACGGAAAAAGATTATTATTTGGCCTCAGTAGCTGATGAAATTTATTTAAACCCTGCAGGAGGGATGGATTTTAATGGATTAAGTTCGACTCATATTTTTTTTAAAGGGCTGTTTGAAAAGTTAGATATAAAACCGGAAATTTTTAGGGTAGGAGAATATAAAAGTGCAGTTGAGCCATTTTTTCGTACCAATATGAGCGATGCAAGTAAACTACAAACCTTATCATTCTTAAATTCAATTCAAAATCATAATTGGGAAAATATTTCTAAATCGAGAGATATCTCTGTTGCAGAATTGAAAAAAATAGCGGATTCATTGTATGCTTCAGAACCGGAAGATGCCTTAAAATATAAACTGATAACCAATGTTGGATATAAAGATGAAGTTTTAAATTCTATCAGAAAAAAACTTAAAATCACTGAAGAAAAAGAGAAAATTAATTTCCAACAAATAAATAAATATATCCAAAATATTGAAGAAGATGATACAGAAAGTAAAAACAGAATTGCTGTAATTATTGCTTCGGGTGATATTGTGAGTGGAGGCAGTGAAAATAATGTAATTTCTTCTGATAATTTGGTAGAACAAATTAAAAAAGCACGTCTTGATAAAAAAATAAAAGCAATAGTTCTTAGAATTAATTCACCGGGAGGAAGTGCAATGGCGTCGGATGTGATTTGGAGAGAAATTGAATTGGCAAAAAAAGCAAAACCTATAGTTGCTTCTATGTCGGATGTAGCAGCATCCGGAGGATATTATATTGCAATGGGTTGTGATAGTATTGTAGCAGAGCCAAATACAATAACAGGTTCGATCGGTGTTTTTGGTTTAATGTTCAACATTGAAGATATGCTAAAAAATAAATTGGGTGTTACTCTTGATGGTGTTAAAACCAACGCACATGCAGGTATTGGAGAAAGGCCGCTTGATGATTTTGAAAAACGTTTTATTCAAAAATCTGTAAATAAAACATATGATAAATTTACTCAAAAAGCAGCAGCAGGCAGAAAAATGAGTTGGGAAGATTTAAAAAAAGTTGCATCCGGAAGGGTATGGTCAGGTGCTGAAGCAAAAGATGTAGGTTTAATTGATGTTTTTGGAGGATTGGAGGATGCTATTAAATTGGCTGCCCGTTTAGCAAAAATAAAAGAGAATGATTATCAGGTAAGGTACTTCCCTCGTCAAAAAGAATTTGTTGAAGAATTATTTTCCAAAATGAGTGATGATGTTCAAGACAAAATTTTTGTAAAAAACTTCGGCGACTTAGCTCCATACATTAAACAAGTAAAGGAACTTGAAAAATATAAAGGCGTTCAATTAAGAATGCCATATATTTTAAATTTTTAATAATTTTAATAGCTTTTCCAAAACAATTCCCCTCCTTATTTCAAGGAGGGGTTAGGGATGGTTTATTTTATTTTAATAATATTTTCAGTCAAAAAATCATATTCCTGAGTTTGGTTTGAAGCTATTAAAACCAATCGGCAAATACTATTTTTTATTATTTCTTCTTTATACCAATCAAAGCCTTCTTTATCAAGATTAGAAGCAGGTTCGTCCAAAATAAGAATAGGGCAATCAGAATATAAAGCCAATCCCAATTTAAGTCTTTGTTTCATACCTGAAGAAAAGAAATTTACGGTTTTATTCTTAGCCTTGGGTAAACGAATAATATCAATAAAATCAGTAACTGAAATTTTAGAATTGAAATTTTTAAATTGAAGATGAAAATTAATGAGCTCGGTTAATGTCATTTCTTCAATTAATTCCAGATAAGGTGCAGCAATGGTAACATATTTAAAGATTTTGTCGGAAGTGATTACTTTATCGTTTTCCTTATAAACAATCTCTCCTTCTGTGGCGGGTTGCATGCCGGATAAAACTTGGAGAAAAGTAGATTTTCCACTTCCGTTTGGGCCGGTAATGGCATATATTTCATTATTTTTTAATTTCAAATCTATTTTTCGAAATACCCAATCGTAAATAAATTTCTTTCCCACATTTTTTAAAATTATTTCCATATCGGATAAAAAATAAGCCATCGTTTATGGCGATGGCAAAATAATTTTTTAGAATAATTTTTAATTTTATTCTTCAACCCCATTGTGCCTTGAAGAACCTTTAATGATACCTCTTTTTGAATTTTTTACAAAATTGGTAATTAAATCTCTTTCATCGGAAGGATTAATTTCTTTTTCAATCATTTCAACAGCATCGGCATTGTTTAATCCCTTCAAAAAGATTAATCGAAAAATATCTTGAATTTCGTTTATTTTTTCATTGGTAAAGTTTCTTCTCTTCAGACCAACAGAGTTAACCCCTGCATAAGATAAGGGCTCCCTTGCAGCTTTAATAAAAGGAGGCACATCTTTTCTAACCAGGCACCCCCCTGAAACCATTGCATGTTGCCCTATATGAACCCATTGCTGAACAGCAGTTGCTCCACCAATAATTGCGTAGTCAGCAATATGTACATGCCCGGCAACTTGCACTGCATTTACTAAAATACAATTATTACCTATTACACAATCATGTGCAATATGAACATAAGCCATAATTAAACAATTGCTTCCAATTTCTGTACTATAATTCTCTACTGTACCCCTGCTAATCGTTACAAACTCACGGATAGTAGTATTATCGCCAATCTTAACGATACTGTCTTCTCCGGAAAATTTTAAATCTTGTGGAACACCTGATATTACCGCCCCGGGGAAAATCTTACAATTTTTTCCTATTCTGGCACCCTCCATTATAACCGCATTGGGGCCAATCCATGTACCTTCACCAATTTCTACATTTTTTTGAACCGTGGCAAATGGTTCTATTACAACTCCGGGAGCAATTTTAGCGTCAGGATGAATGTTTGCTAATAACTGAGTCATTTTATTTTTTTATCTATCTGCATCTATATTTCAGATATGTTTAAATACGAACTTGTTGAGAATTTATTTTTTTTTCACAATACTTGCTGTCATTACTGCTTCGCAAACTATACTTCCATTTACAAAACCTTGTCCAAACATTTTCGCAATACCTCTTTTAATCGGTGCGACCAATTCACATTTAAAAATTAATGTATCACCGGGTACAACCATTCGTTTAAACCTGCAATTTTCTATTGCTAAAAAATATGTCCAGTAATTTTCAGGATCAGGTACGGTACTTAATACCAATATTCCACCTGTTTGTACCATGGCTTCCACTTGCAAAACACCGGGCATAACAGGGTTTCCGGGAAAATGACCTTGAAAAAAAGGCTCATTCATGGTAACGTTTTTAGCACTGGCTACCGAGGTTTCATCTAAATAAAATATTTTATCAACCAATTGAAAAGGAAAACGATGTGGCAACATGCTATAAATTTTGGCCGCATCCATTATTGGTGCAATTTTTGGATCGTAGTGGGGGATATTACTATTGAATTTATTCTCCTCCATTTGGCGTTTTATCTTTTTGGCAAAAGCAACATTAGCCGCATGCCCGGGCCTGGCAGCTAATATTTGTGCTTTTAAAGGTCGGCCGGCCAATGCTAAATCACCAACTAAATCTAATAGTTTATGTCTTGCAGGTTCATTTTTATAACGTAGCTCTACATTATTTAAAATACCTTCTTTTTTAACTTCAACTTTCTTTTTTCCAAATAAACTTGCCAAGTAATCAAGTTCATCATCTTGAATAACTCTATCTACAATTACAATAGCATTATTTAAATCACCGCCTTTTATAAGATTTGCCTTGTACAACATTTCTAATTCGTGGAGGAAACAAAAGGTGCGGCATGCACCGATTTCTTTTGGAAACTGCTTAATATCTGTTAGTGAGGCATGTTGGCTACCTAATACCGGTGAGTTATAATCCACCATTACTGTAAGCCTGTAATCATTTAATGGCAATGCAGCTATTTCAACATCTCTTTCTCTGTCTTTAAAACGAATTTCTTCGGTAACTTCATAAAAATTTCGCAGTGCATTTTGCTCTTCCAAACCGGCGCTTTCTAAATTTTCTATAAACTGGATTGAACTTCCATCCATGATAGGCGGCTCGGGTCCATCAAGTTGAATAAGTACATTATCTAATTCCAAACCCACAAGTGCAGCCAATGTATGTTCAACAGTATTTATTCTTGCTCCACCTTGTTCAATGGTTGTACCTCTGGATAAATCTACTACATTATCAACATCTGCATTTACTATCGGCGAACCTTCCAAATCAACTCTTTGAAATTTATATCCATGACCCGGTTTTGCAGGTAAGAAAGTCATATTTACCGGAACACCTGTATGTAATCCGACTCCTGATACCGTTACTGACTTTTGAATGGTATGCTGTTTGGTATTCATTAAAAAGAAATTACGTTGAATAAACTGCTTTTGGATACTCGAAACCGAAATAAATTAATAAAATTTTACCAAAAGCTGGGCAAAGTTAAACTTTATTTTGATATGACGTATTTTTAGAATCAGAAATCCATAATAAAACCGTTCGTGTAACTCGAACGGTTTAGCAATAATAAATAAAAAAATATTTACTCTGTGATATTGTTTATTTTATTTTCTAACATTTCTAATCTTGATTCCAATTTTGGTAACCTACGGAATACAACTAATGATCGAAGTTGTTCTTTGTAATCAAATGCAGGAGATCCTTGTAAGGATAATCCTTTTTCAGAAATTGATTTACTGATGCCTGATTGCGCTCCTATTTTTGTACCTGAAGCAATATTAATATGACCAACAATTCCAACCTGTCCTGCAAAAACACAATTATCACCAATTTTAGTTGAACCTGAAACTCCCGATTGCGCCGCAATTACTGTATGCCTTCCTATTTCAACATTATGTGCGATTTGAATTAAGTTATCTAATTTAACTCCTTCTTTTATAATGGTTGAGCCCATTGTTGCACAATCTATCACTGTATTTGCTCCAATGCTGACATTATTTTCCAAAATCACATTTCCTACTTGAGGAATTGTTTTATAACTCCCATCAGGCAATGGAGCAAATCCAAATCCGTCACTTCCAATTACAGAACCTGAGTGAAGGGTGCAATAATTACCTATTATACAACCCGCATAAATTTTTGCTCCTGAGTAAATTATTGTATTGTCGCCAATATTAACATTATCACCAATGTAAGCGTGAGGGAAAATTTTTACATTTTTACCTATTGTACAATTATTTCCAATATAGGAGAATGCTCCTAAATAAATCCCTTCGCCGGTTTTTGAATTTTTTCCTATATATGATGGTTGCTCAACCCCCTGTTTACTAAAATTGAATATTTCTGCATATTTTTCGAGTAATGAACTAAAAGCTGCATAAGGATCTTCAACTAAAATTAAGGCACTGTTAACATCTTTCTTTAAAACTAAATTTTTATCTATAATTACAGCCGTAGCATTTGTATTATATAAAAACGGTTCGTATTTCAAGTTGGATAAAAAGGCGATGCTTTCGGCTTGACCTTCTTCAATTTTACCTAATTTTTTTATAATTAAGGATTCATCGCCAACTACTTGTCCATTAATTAAGCCTGCTATCTGACCTACCGTAAACTCCATTTTTTAAAATAGTATTTATATTATATATCTTCCTTTCGTTTTATAAATTTAATTCTCTGGGCCAGCATAAATAAAACTTTTTTACAATTTTACTCATTGCTTTTATGTTCGGCAAATCTGATGCCAGAGTAATGTCAGATACATCTCCTTTTTTTGTAATTACATTTATACTTTCATTTCCGGCTAAATATGCGGCATTTGTTATAAAACCGGTTAAAACAAAATATTTTATTTCTTCATCATTTAAATTATAATGTTGAGCAACTTGCTTTTCATAAAGTTGAATTGTCTCTTCTAATGGTTCTTCAACAGATAAAATTACTTTAAATATTTTTCTGAATAATATCATTTTACTTAAAATGGATAATACCTTATCAGGATGGTCAATCCAAAGTTTTATCGAAGTCCAAATATCATAGTCATCAAGTAAGATAAATGAATTAATTATATCAGAGTTATTATTAAATGTATCGATTGTTATATCCTGAGAAAGAAACGTCATTAAAGAAGGCGTTGCAAAAACTTTTTCACCTTTATGAATTAGATCTTTTGCCCGTTTAATAATTTGAATAAGCATTATTTCGGCACTTACTGTAGTTTTATGAAGGTAAACTTGCCAATACATAAAACGACGGGCATTTAAAAAATTTTCAACACTATAAATTCCTTTTTCTTCTACAACAATATTATCATTGGATATGGCAAGCATTTGAATTATCCTTTCTGCTCCGATAGCGCCTTCCGTTACTCCGGTAAAAAAACAATCTCTTTGAAGATAATCTAATCTGTCTACATCCAACTGACTTGAAACCAACTGAAGAAAAAAAGGTCTGTGATAAGTGTTGTTAAATATTTTCAAGGCTAAATCCAATGCACCCTCAAATTTTATATTAAGATTTTTCATTAATAATAACGAAATCTCTTCGTGGTTAACACCTGTTAAGATACTTGCTTCTAAAGCATGTGAAAATGGTCCGTGGCCAATATCATGAAGGAGAATTGCTATTTGTGCAGCTTCCATTTCTTCATTCGAAATTATATTTCCTTTTTTTCGAAGTGATGAAAGTGCTTTACTCATTAAATGCATTGCACCGATAGCATGGTGAAAACGAGTATGTAAAGCTCCGGGATATACAAAATCCGTAAGCCCCAATTGTTTTATCCTTCTTAATCTTTGAAAAACAGGTTCTTCAATAATATCAAAAATCAGATTTGTAGGGATTGTTACAAAACCATAAACAGGATCGTTGATAATTTTATTTTTGTTGGCAACCACTATAAAATTTTTAAACAGCTATTTTAATTATAAAACTTTTTGTTCGACTTTATTAATTTCAAAACCTACCGATTGTAAATCGTGCCAAAAACGTGGATATGATTTTACTACCACTCCGGGTTCTTCAATAATTATTTCTTTTAACAAGCCTAAAGGTGCAAATGCCATTGCCATTCGATGGTCGTCGTAAGTATTTATCTCGACTGTTTTTCGTATTTTTTTATAATCCATTGCTTGCCTTACTGTGTATAAGCCCGGTTCCGAATCACTTTCATTCATACTTGCCCCACATTTACTCAATTCGTTTTGCAATGCAGCAATCCTATCTGTTTCTTTAATTTTTAAACTTTCAACTCCTGTCATTTTTAATAAAATTCCTTTAGCGGCGCAGATAACCGCAATGGTTTGTGCTAAATCCGGACAATCAGTAAAATCAATTTCTACTTCTGTGCCTTCATTTACTTTTTTTAATAACATTCCTTTGCCGGTATATTGAGAATCAACACCTATTTTTTGCATTATTTCTATAATCTTACTGTCTCCCTGCAATGAATTTTCTTTTAAGCCTAATAATTCTATATCCGCATTTTTTGATAAAGCACTTATGCTATACCAATAACTTGCGCCCGACCAATCCGATTCAACCTGATAAGTTGCAGGTTTATATGATTGATGAGCAACTTTAATTTTATTTTCAATCCAAGTATGCTCAATGCCAAAATGTTGCATTTGTTGCAATGTCATTTCAATATAGGGCCTCGAACCAAGTGGGCCGGTTAAATTTATTTCTATTCCTTCCGGCAGTAAAGGAGCAATCATTAGCAATGCTGAAACGTATTGACTGCTCACGTCGCCCCTCATTTCCAATTTATTTATACCGGAGTAATTAAATTTTTTAATATGTATAGGAGGAAAACCTTCTTTGTTTTTATATTCAATATCTGCACCTAATACCTTTAATGCTTCAACTAAAATTTTTACAGGCCTCTCTTGCATTCTTGGAGTGCCTGTTAAAATTTTATCTTTTCCGGAAACGGATAAAAAAGCTGTTAAAAAGCGCATGGTAGTTCCGGCATCAATTACATCAAGTAAATGATCATCACTTGATAATAATTTTAACATGGTTTGTGAATCTCTTGCTTCCGATACATTATGTAATGTATTCCGGTTGTTCATTAATGCATTAATAATTAAAGCCCTGTTACTTTCACTCTTTGAAGCGGGTAAATTTATTTTTCCTTGAACGTTGTGAGTTGGATGATTTAATAATATTGATTCCAAAATTTTAATTTTTTTTATTTTTAAAAAGATCGCAAAACTTTTAAGCTGCGGTAATTATTTATTTTATACTTTCTTTTGGCTGTTAAATTTAAAATTATTCCTACACTCATCATACTCCCTCCTACTTTTAACCCCCATGGACCGACTTCAGCTTTTTCGTGTCGGGCAAGAGCCGGATTAAAAGTATCGGCCAGAAAAAAAATTAATCCGGCTGCAGGTAAAATATATCTTGCCTGTGTTCTTAAAGAACCTTCTCTGGTATATTTAATTTTTTTAATATCTTTTAATAAATATTCATCTGCGCCGGAAAAAATACTGCTGTCACTCAATCTGTCTATGGTAATTTCCCTGAATTTTGAATAAGATAATTTAATTGTGATCTCACTGCCGGGATAAAATCTCAATCTATGTTTATGACCAATGCTTGGCTTATCTAAAGCAAGATATCTTTGGGCAAATAGTTGGTTTGCTAAAAAAATATTAATTGAAATAATTAATAAAAATTTCATTCTCCAAAAATGAGAAAAAAACAATCAAATAACATTCACTTTATGTATTTATTTTATAAAACCTTTATATAAATATCAAAATAACGATATTGATATTTATATAAAGGTTTGAAGATTTTAATAAGATTAATTTCATACTCAATTAAAATTAATATCGTTTATAAAATAAATTGTTTTTCGATGCTATATGTAGCAGATGTCAAAATAAAATTTGCATACATAACTGAGAATCATTATTTTTGCCGATTATGCGAAAAATATATTTAATTCTGCTGCTTTCAATTATAATGTTTTCTGGATGCAGTAAATTTCAACATATTCAAAAAAGAGCCGATGTTAAAGGGAAATATCGCGCAGCCTTAAAATATTACGGAAAAAGGGATTACTACAGAGCAGGTTTATTATTTGAAGAAATAATTCCTCTTTTACATGGCGATACAACAGCCGAAACTGCTCAATTCAAGTTTGCATATTGTAATTATTATCAAGGTCAGCTAACTATGAGTGCGTATCTTTTTAATAAATTTTATGAAACCTATGCCCGCAGCCCTTATGCTGAAGAATCAAGATACATGTATTCTTTTTCACTTTATCAGGATTCTCCGGAATATAATTTAGACCAAAGCAATACTTTAAAAGCAATTGATGCATTACAATCATTTATAAATTATTATCCTGAAAGCAAATTTGTTGAAGAAGGATCAAAACTATTAAAAGAATTAAGGACAAAACTTGAGAAGAAAGCATACGAACAGGCAAAATTATTTAATAGAATTCAAGGTAATTATAAAGCTGCCATTGTTACTTTGGGCAACTTTCAAAAAGGTTTTCCCGATTCGGATTACAGTGAAGAGATAGCATATAAAAAAATTGAAACTGCTTATTTATTAGCACGTGAAAGCGTGGAATCTAAGAAAAAGGAGAGATATGAAGCTGCTGTTGAGTTTTATGAATATTTTATAGATCGTTATCCAACCAGTAAATATATTCGTCAGGCACAAAATATATACAGTAATTGCCTTGAATTTTTAGGAGGTAAAGGAGAGAAAACGGAAAGCGACAGTAAAAAGAAAGCAGATATTAAAAGTGAAACTTCTAAAGAAGGAAATAATTAATTAAAATATTAAAAATAATTTAAAGCAAGTAAAATGAAAACAACAACAAATCCATCTTTAATTACCCGTAATATTGATCAGTTGGCTGCTCCTACAGGTAATATTTATGAATCGTTAGTAGTAATTTCCAGAAGGGCCCGTCAAATTTCAGTAAAAATGAAAGAAGAATTAAACAGCAAGCTTTCTGAATTTGCTTCAACTGTTGATAATTTGGAAGAAATTTTTGAAAACAGAGAACAAATAGAAATATCAAAGCATTACGAACGTATGCCTAAACCTACCAATTTCGCAACTGAAGAATTTTTAGACGGAAAGTTGTTTTTTAGGCGTGGTGATGAAGAAGCATTATAAAATTTCTTATTTTTTTATACAATTTTACAAGCCTTCGGTAATTCGAAGGCTTTGTTTTTTATATTTAGAGATTATTTAACAATTTATGCTGTCTGAAAAGAAAATTTTAATTGCGGTAACAGGAAGTATAGCTGCTTATAAGGCGGCATTACTAATCAGATTATTCATAAAAGAAAATGCTGAAGTAAAAGTAATAATGACCGAACAGGCAACAGAGTTTATATCACCTCTTACACTTTCAACTCTTTCAAAAAATCCGGTATATATACACTTTCAAAAAAATGAATCCGGTGAATGGGTTAACCATGTAGAGCTTGCACTTTGGGCTGATATAATAATTATAGCGCCTGCAACTGCTAATACCATAGCCAAATGTGCTTATGGATTGTGTGATAATTTATTATCTGCGGTATATCTTTCAGCAAAATGCCCTGTATTTTTTGCTCCATCAATGGATATGGATATGTATAAACATCCGGCTACAATAAATAATTTAGAAAAATTAAAGAAATATGGAAATAAAATTATTCCTGTAGAAAGTGGCGAACTTGCAAGTGGTTTATTTGGAGAAGGTCGGATGGCCGAACCGGAAAATATAATTAAATATCTCTCAGATTATTTTTCGAAATCAGAAATTTTAAAAAATAAAAAAGTTTTAATAACAGCAGGGCCAACTTATGAACCATTAGACCCGGTTCGATTTATTGGCAACCACTCCACCGGAAAAATGGGTTATGCCATTGCAAACAGTATGGCAGAGCATGGAGCGAAAGTTGAAATTGTTTCAGGCCCAACTCATTTAAAAGCATCTCATAATAATATTACAGTTCATAAAATAATGACTGCCGAAGAAATGTATAATAAATGCAATGCATTATTTTCGGAAGCAGATATTATTATTTTGGCATCGGCAGTGGCAGATTATAGACCCGTAAACATATCGACCGAAAAAATTAAGAAAAAAGAAGCAGAGTTTAATTTACCTTTAGTTAAAACAGTTGACATTGCTTCTATGTTGGGAAAACAAAAAAAATCTAATCAAATAATGGTTGGTTTTGCCTTGGAAACAGAAAATGAAGTAACAAACGCAGAAGCCAAACTTCATAAAAAAAACCTGGATATGATAATATTAAACAGTTTACGTGATAAGGGTGCCGGCTTCGGATACGATACCAATAAAATTACCGTTATTGAGAAATATGGTAATGTTTTATATTTTGATTTAAAATCGAAAAAAGAAGTGGCTGAAGATATTACGAGGCTTGTGGCAGATATGTTAAATTAAGTTAATAAGAATCTTTTAAAAATGATTTCAAAAAAATATTTTTTTCTTTTATTATTTTATTTTTCCTTAAATTTTATTTTTTCTCAGGAAATAAAATGCACTGTTGCTATTGATACACGACAGTTGCAAACCACACAATCAGTCGACAAACAAATCTATAATGATTTACAAAAAGCGATTTCTGATTTTATCAATAATAGGAAATGGACTAATGATAAGTTTTCGGCCGAAGAAAGAATAAATTGTTTTATCACAATATATATTACCAAAGTTCCCGCCATTGGTTTCTTCGAAGCCAATGCACAAATACAAGTTACAAGACCGATTTATGGAAGCAGCTATGATTCAAATGTTTTAACGTTCGTTGACCGTGATTGGCAGTTTCAATATAACACATCCCAACCGTTAGATGTTTTTAACGAAAACACTTACAGCAACAACCTCTCATCAATTTTAGCTTTTTATGCAAATGTAATTTTAGGTATTGATTATGATTCTTTTTCTAAATTAGGCGGAACAGATTATATACAAAAAGCTTTCACTATTGCAAATAACGCATCTCAGGGTGTAGAAAATGGTGAAAAGGGTTGGAAAGCTTTTGAAGACAGAAGAAATAGATATTGGTTGATTGAAAATTTACAAAACCAACAATTATTGCCTCTGAGAGAAAATTCCTATACTTACCATCGCCTGGCAATGGATAACTTTTCACAAAAACCGGATGATGCTCGTACAAAAATAATGGATGTTTTAAATAAAATGAAACAGGTAAATCAAATAAGACCCTCGGCTGTATTATCAAATATTTTCTTTGATGCCAAGGCAAGTGAACTTGTAAGTATATTTAAACTTGGTGATCCATCACAGCGCCAGCAGGCTTTTAATATAATGTCGGAACTTGATCCTACCAATACTGATCGTTACAGACAATTAATTTCGGGAAAATAATTTATACCTGCTGTTTGCTCAAAAATAAATTTAATGCATCAGGTGTGCCCAGGTCCCACATTTCATCTGCCTTAGAAATGCCTATAAATTTCTCTTCATCAATATATTTTTGATAAACAGGCATTACATAATATTCTCCCCGTGTTTTTTCTCTATTTTCAATTATTTTCTCGGCACGTTTAATAAAATCTTTTCCATCAGAAAAATAATAAATGCCTGTACTTGCATGATCGGAAATTTTTATTTTTTCGGTTACTTGTGTCACTTTCCCACTTTCATCTGTTTTTGCAAAACTCCATCTATCCCCTTCCATATTGGCAACAGATATTAAACCCATGCAATCTTTATCTTTATTGGCAATATCATCGGCAATAGATGAAACAACTATAGTATCTGAACTTATAATTAAAACATCTTCACCATTATCAATAAATTTTTTGCCGGCAATTACAGTTGCCAATTGGCCTTCAGTTACATCCGGTAATAAAATTAATTCAGTTTTACTTTCAATATTTTTTTTTATAATATCTTTTACCCGATAGTTTTTTTCATGTTCTTCTAACGATATGATAATTATTTTATCAAAGTCAATGTTTTTTATACTTTCAATGGCCCAACAAAACATTGGTTTACCCAGCACTTCTATTAATGGCTTTGGTTTTGTATAGCCGCTTCCTTCAAATCTCGAACCTCTTCCTGCCATTGGCATAATTACAATCATAAATAGTTGTAGTTATTTTTCTTTAGCGATATTTTTTAAATAATTATCATTTATATCATTCCAATTTTCGAACCTTAAGGCTCTATCATCAATATAAACTTCGGCATTGGGTTTGCCAAAATATATTTCGTCATAAGCAATTTCATGTTTTTCAAGCCAATCAAGTGTTATCTTACCGATGCTTTTCATCACTTTTCCCAAGTTTGCTTCTTGAGTACCCATGTTGCGGGCTGTTGAGATTATTATATAATTTCCTGCACTTTTTAAATTTTTAATTTTATCTACAGCTCCGGGCAAAGGTTCTAAATCCGTATAAGTTTGTCCGCTTTTGCGAATAGGACAAATAGTACCATCCAAATCAATAACTATTCTCATGAAATAAATTTTATAATATTTAATTTGGAAACCTACAAATTGAATATGACTTTACAAAAACAAATCAATTTATGAATATATCAATATCGTTAAATTCATAAAATTAATTTTGATTTACAATATTTATAAATCGAAAAATTGATTTTTAATTAAAAATAAAAGTTAAATCAGTTTTATTTTTAATCATTTGGATCTTTTTTAATAATTCTTTCTCAATCTTACCAATTAAAAACAATTTCATAAAAAAATAAATTAATTTAACCCTTTAATTGAGGTTTATGAAAAGCTTATGATAAAGAATGTTTATAACATCCTTTCTGTAGTTATCGGAATTGTTTTTTTATTTGGGATTTTTAAATACTCTGCCGATTATAAGCAAGTTGATTTATTGCATGAAATCACTGCGATAGGATGGTGGAAAATATCTTTATCGGCTTTTTTATATCTTTTATCTCATCTGCTCCGATCTTTCAGAATTGCTATTTTATTAAACATGTCGAACTTAAGTTTAAAAGCGATAATTGAAAAGCAATTTTACACTAATGGGGTTAATCTCATTATTCCCTTCCGCCTTGGTGAAATATATCGGATGTATTCATTCAACGAAATTGTAGATAATTATCAAACTTCAGTTATTACTATACTTACAGAAAGGGCTTTAGATTTTTTTATTTTATTTATAGGGCTCATTTCAACCATTTTTATCACACAAGTTGACCTTGCAAGTTTAAATACTCCTTTGGTTATTGCTTTTATTTTTATTTTGTCGGCTTTATTTATTTATTATGTTTTACCGGAAAACATCAGGTCTTTTAATTTATATGTTGCCAAAAGATATAATACTCGAAACACTATAAGAGTGCTGGCATTTACCGGCAAGTTTTATGAAATCATCTTTGAATTAAAAAATATTATCAAGCAAAAAGTAACTACTCTTTTGGTTTTAACGGCAATAATTTGGTTGTTTGAAATTGCCGGGTTTTTATTTTTAATTAATGTTTTGCCTTTTAAACTTATTTTTTTACTCGCTTTTCTTGTTTTTTTATCGGCATTTATACCTTCCGGTGCATTTAATTATGGTGGTATTCAATTAGGCTTTGGCTTAATAAATATTATACAAAAAGATTTTAATTGGTTTGATTACTCACTAATCTATCAAATCTTTATGTTTACTCCTGCAATGATTATTTCTCTAATTTTATATATTAAGAGCCGCTTACAAAATCAAAAAAAATATAAAAAATACTACGTTTAATGAAAGAATTGGAAGTAATTTATTACGATTTACTGGAAGTGCCGGCGGATATAAAATCGATTATAAATATTGATCGTTTTGGAAAATTACGATATAGAAAAACGACTTTATTAAAATATACTTCCGAAATATTTAAAGAAAACAAGATCATTCATTTCCACAAAATAAATGAAAAATCACAAATACAAGCATTAATAGACCATGTTAATTATTCATCCGGCAAAGATTTTTTGTTAATCAGTTCTAATTTTACCATTATAAATAAAGAATCTTTTGCTATATTTTTAAAAAAAATTAAGTATATAGATTCATCCATTTCTATCGCAACTGATGCTCGATTAAGGCCTTTATTAAAAATAAATAAACATGAATTAATTGATTTTTTAAACCTTGCTCAAGGCAATGAAGGTGATTTATATGAATTGATAAATGAAAGGTTTAAAAATATTGAAAAATTTACTCAGGAAACCTTTTTCCTTGAAATTAAAGATTATGTTGATTTTGTACTTTATTTACAAAGTAACTTTGAATTACGTTATTTCAATTCAATAAATAGCACTAAACATATAATCACCAAGCGATCAGGTCAAAAGGAAAAAATGTTTAAAGAATATTCATTTTATGAATTACTTAATGATGAAATGAAATTGTTTTTTCTACGACCTTTTAATTATGAAGAAAGCGACGAATATGCTCAATATAGTTTAGAAAGATTAAATATTCTGGATGTTTCGTTACAGTGGATTCATTTTTCATTAACAATAACTCAGTTTAAAAAACTATCTGAAAGGTTATTTTATTTTCTGTCAATCCGAAAAAAGAAATCGGAATCGATTGAAGTAATAAAAAAAGTAGCAGAAAATTTATATATCAAAAAAGTAGAAGACAGGATAATTGAGCTTCAAAATTTAAAGCCATTTGCTTCCATCGAAGAAATTATAAAAAACAGTACCGATTATAATTCCATTCAAGGAATTATAGATCACTACAAAATATTGTTTTATAAATTAATAGATTTTAAAAAATACCCTACATATATTTCACTCAGCCATGGTGATCTTTGCTTTTCTAATATGCTGTATGATAAGCGAATTGATTTTATAAAATTAATCGATCCAAAAGGGTTTATTAAGGAGGAAGACGGATATATGGATGTTCATTATGATATCGCAAAGCTTTCGCATTCTATTTTAGGTAACTACGATTTTATAAATAATGGGCTTTTTGAATTGGTTTATGATAATAACTTAAAAGTTTCCTTAGAAATTAGTGGTCTTAATGAAATGCAAGAATGTAAAATGCATTTTAAAAAAATATTAGATATCGAAGGTTTTTCTTATCCTGTAATACGGCTTTTCGAGGCATCATTATTTTTAAGCATGTTACCCCTTCATATTGATTATCCAAAAAAAGTAGTGGCTTATCTACTCACCGGTATTAATATTTTAGAAGAAATAGAAAAAAATTATATTAAAAAGTAACCACAACAATAAACCTTAAACCTAAAATGAATTTATTAAACAAACCGCTTACTGATAAGCAACTCAGAATTATTGAAGTAGTGTTTATACTTGCAATAAGTATTTTTCCTATTATTTTTAATGTCCCGTTCCGCAAGCATTTGGATTTGCCTTATGAGGGGGCATATAGAATGTATTTGGGCCAAATGCCTTTCCGCGATTTTAAAATGCCTTTGGGATATGGTTTTTTAGTCATTCCATGGCTTTCATTTAAAGTTTTCGGGCCTTATTTGTTCACATTAATTTATGCTCAGGTTTTTATAAATATCGCAGGTGCTTTTGCATTGAGAGGAATATTAAAAATTTTAAATATATCGGCAGTTAATATTTTTTTTGCAATACTTGTCTATTGTATTTCCTACAATTTTATTTTTTACAGACCATGGTACAATCATACAGCCTTTACTTTTCAACTGATAGGATTATATTTTCTGTTCCTTGCTTTGTTTAAAAATCAGGTACTTTGGAAAAATTTATTAAGTTATTTCGTATCTGCCTTCTTTATATTTTTTACTTTTTTTACAAAACAAGATTATGGCGGATTGGCATTTCTGCTCGCCGGCGCAATACTTTTATACGTAAGCATTTTAGAAAAAAAATGGCAACCCATTCCCATATTTTTTGGATTTTATTTTTTAATCGCATTAATAATAATTTTACCATTGTTGCCTTACGGTTTTGGATATTGGTTTAACTATGGGCAACCGCCACATCAATCAAGGGTTGATTTAAGAAAATTATTGGATGAGTTTTTCGGCGGTGGTTCCATGTTAGAAAAAGGATATTTAGTTGCCATTGTAATAATAATATTCAATTATTTTTCTGATTTCAAATTATTTATTCATGACAAAGTAAAAGTAGTTTTTACTTTACTCGCTTTAGGAATTGTTGTGGAAGCGTTAATCACAAAAGTTACCAGCAGGTTATCATCCGACAGTACAACCTATTTCCATGCATTTGGAATAGCATATATTTTAGGAAACATTAATTTTAAAGCCAACTTTGCTAAACTTGGTGTTTTTGTTTGTACATCCTTAATAATTATAATTTGGTGTTCATCCACCTATTGGCAATATGCAAGCAGATTTTTAGTTATGATTTTACCACCTTCGCCTGTTGTTCAAGATGTAAATGCTCCAAAACTATCGGAAGATAAAGTTGATCATGGTCATGCCGGTTGGAGACAATCATCATATCGGTCATTAAGAAAATTTACTATGCCGGAGCAAACCATTCAAGGTATTAATAAAATAATGCAATTGCCTGTTGTAAAAAATAAAAACATAAGAGTTTTAAACTTAAGTGAACTTACCATGTTGGCTTATGAAATTCCTTATACGCCGGAGAAAAATTTACCTCTTTGGTATCATGTAGGCATTGGAACATTTCAACCACAATTAGATGAAATGTGTGAGAAAATTAATAAAATGGAATATGATTTGGTTTTATTTGAAAATATTCCCGGTGCACCGGACTTCTTCCCTCAACAAGCTAGAAAAATTTTAAAAGAAAAATATAAAATGACTGATTCTTTTATGGCACCTCGAAGGGGAGAAGAAGATTCGAGCATTGAGGTTTTTGTAAAATAAGTAAAAATTCAGGAAATGAAATGATCACATTGTGATCATCTTAAATATTCAATAAGTTGATTACATTAATAATTTTTATTGATTTAAAAGTAATATAAAATTTTATTGTCACATGTCTATTGCCTCAAATGTAAAACCAGACCTATCAATCGTTTTACCTTGTTATAATGAAGCGGATAATATCCCATTTATTTTCTCTCAATTTAAAGCTGCCATTGGTGATGCTGATTTTCTAGAAATAATTTTAGTTAATAATGGTTCAACAGATAATTCTGAAGAGATTTTTAAACAAGAACTAATTAAAAATAATGATTTTCGTTTTAAAGTTGTTAAAGTTGAAAAAAACCGGGGATATGGATTCGGGATTTTATTTGGATTAAAAAAGGCTGAAGGAAAAATATTAGCGTTTACTCACGCTGATTTGCAAACTCCACCAAAAGATGTATTAACAGCCTACTATCTTTTTAAAAGTAGAATGAACCCAATGCTTGTTGTTAAAGGCAGAAGAAAAAACAGGGCTTTAATACCTGCTTTTTTTACGTGGGGTATGCAAATAATTTCTTCAATCGCCTTAGGAGTTAATCTAAAGGATATTGCCGGTCAACCAAAAGTATTTAGCAGGTATTTTTATACATATTATCTATTAAATGAAGCGCCGCATGATTTTTCATTAGATCTTTTTTTAATTTATTGGGCAGTAAAGGAAGGAAAAGTAATAGAAACGCCGGTTTATTTTAAAAAAAGATTGCATGGTGAGGCAAAAGGCGGAGGTTCCTTAAAAACACGAATAAAAGTTACCAAAAGGACATGGAATTATATTTTTGAATTAAGAAAAAAAATAAAAAGAAAGAAGTAAAAATTATTTCATTTTACCTCTTTTAACCAAATAAGCATGAAGGATTTGGTTAAAACCTTCAGCAATATCGGCTTCAATATAATCTATTTTATATTGCCCACATTTTAGAACAAGTTGATCTTTGATTTGCTTAACTTGTTTTACATATTCATTTCTTATTTGAGATGGCCTCACTCTAATTTTTTCTCCACTTTCAATATCGTTAAATTCATAAGGCCTTTCATCAAATAAAAATTCTTGTTCTGTTTTTTTATCTGTAACATGGAAGAGTAATACCTCGTGGCGATTATGTTTTAAATGTTGTAGAGCGGAAAACATTTTCTCACTATCCTGAATATTTTCAAACATGTCACTGAATATAATTACTAGTGACCTTCTCCCAATTTTATCGGCGATGTTATGCATTACATCAGTAATAGCAGTTTGTTGAGAATTCTTTGGCCGTTTTAATAAGTCATCAAGTAATAAAAAAAGTTTATGAATGTGTGAAGGTGTTGATTTAACAGGTGTATGTATTTCTATTTGATTAGAAAAAGTGCATAAACTCACTGCATCCTTTTGTTTTTGCAATAAAAAAGCAAGGCAAGCCGCCGCCATTGTACTAAATGTAATTTTTCCCAAATTTTCTTTTGGGTAATACATGGATGATGAAACGTCAATTAGCAATTGGCATCTTAAATTTGTTTCTTCTTCATACCTTTTGGTATAAAGCCTGTCGGTTCTGGCAAATACTTTCCAATCAATATGCCTGGTACTTTCACCGGTATTGTAAAGCCTATGTTCTGCAAATTCTACAGAAAAACCATGAAAAGGTGATTTGTGTAAACCTGTAATAAAACCCTCAACCATTTGTTTGGCCAAAAATTCTATATTTCCAAACTCTCGAATGTCTTTTAAATCCATGAATAGAGAATAGACAAGAGACATAAGACTTTAGACATGAGAAGTTTTCTCTTGTCTCTTGTCTTACATCTCAAATCTAATTGTTAAAATGTTTTTTAATAAATCCTTTGTAACCTCTTCGTTTTAACGTTTCTTTAAATTTTTTAGCTTCGTGCCTCCCATCAAAACTACCGTACATAACTCTGTAAATTTTAGAATGATGTTCCCAACCCACTTGAATAAATGCTTCTTCTAAATTATTATTTATCAGTTCTTTGCATTTTTCTTTAGCATTATCTAGCTCTTCAAAAGCAAAAATTTGAACGCAATAGCCTTTCGGAAATTTTTCGGTTCCCCATACACTATAGGTTTTGCCTGTCGAAAATGATAAATTATTATTATTTTTAACAATATCAGTATTATTTTTCTCATTTTTCGCAACCTGAGTGTTATCAGATACTGTTTTATCCGTTTTACCGTTTTCTCCGATCACTTCAATTTTTACATAACCAGTGCCATGCCTTATTATATCTAACTCTTCGGCAGCTGCACGAGATAAATCTAATATTCTTTCTTTTTTAAATGGTCCTCTATCATTTACTCTTACAATTACCGATTTATTATTCCCAAGGTTTGTTACCCGCAACATTGTATTAAAAGCAAGCTCACGATGGGCTGCCGTAAAAGCATTATTATTAAAAGTTTCGCCGCCGGATGTTTTTCTGCCATTAAATTTTGCGGCATAAAAAGATGCATTACCTGATTGAGTAAAACCTATTTGGCAAAATGAATTTATAGAACTTACAATTATCAAGAAAAATATAAAAATTGTTACAGAAATTTTTGAGATCATTTGATTAAAAAGCATTCGTTTGTTTTTTTGTTAAATTTTCGTAAAAATCTTTGATTTAAACAAACTTACATATAATTTTACCCTTACGTTAAACGTAAACAAAAGTCCAAAGATTGTGGAAGAGAACAAAGAAAACGATAAAGTAGAACTTTACTCCAAGAGAGTGAGAGCCGGCAAGAGAACGTATTTTTTCGATGTAAAAAGTACACGTGGCAATGATTACTACCTAACTATTACTGAAAGTAAGAGAAGGTACAAAGACGATGGTTTTGTATACGAAAAGCATAAAATTTTTCTATACAAAGAGGATTTTGAAAAGTTTCTGGAAGCAATTAAAGAAACAATTGATCATGTAAAAACAGAACTAATGCCGGAATTTGATTTTTCTCAGTTCGATGAAAAAGAAGTGGATGGAGAAGTTGAAGTCGAAAAAGAACCATCTGAAGAAGGTGGAGATTTGAAATGGGACTAGAATAATATAATTAAAATGGATTAAAAACCGCTTCCATTTTTTTGGGAAGCGGTTTTTTTAATTATAGGTTTTAATTTGTTCTTCACTTAACCCTGTTAATTCAATAATTTCATTTATATCGTAGCCTTTATAGATCATTTTTTTTGCAGTTTCTAATTTTCCTTCAATCCTGCCTTTAATTTCTCCTTCTTTTGCGCCGTTAATATAATAGCTGTCAACAACGTTTTTAATATCTCTGTAATATTTCAAGGAACTTTCATAAGCGTCCATTTGATCGGGTTTAAATTGCGCTATTTCTGCAATCTCAAATGCCTTAATAAATATTTTATCTTTTAACCTTTGCGGTATATGGTCAAAGTTTTCTAAATTTTTTATAAAATAAAGCCATTTGTCAAAATGAGTAATAAGGTTTTCTTCATTTTTGTTAAATTTTGGCATTTCAATGTAAACGAAAGTTAGTTTATCATAAAAAACCTGATTCTTTTCGTCTCTTAATTTTACTTCATGAAGGTATTCAATATCGTTTTTATCTTCTTCAAAAATAAAATCTAAGATACCCACACAGTAAACAGCTTTTAAATTAAAATCCCATTCACCCTTTTCTGCCTGTTCACGTATGGGGAATGTAGAATAAAATATGCTTCGCTCTTTAAAAAAATTTTGTTTTGCTTTTTGAAGTTCTACAATAAAACGATCACCATTTTCGCTTTGACAATAAATATCAAAGATTGCTTTCCGATCAATTATCAAGTCGCCTAATTGATCGTTTTTTCTATATTGTAATTCTTTTATTTTATGTTTTTCAGGTAAAAGGCCATTTAAAAAATCTTTTAAAAGGTCTTTATTTACTTCTTCTCCAAAAAGTTTCTTAAATCCAAAATCGGTAAAGGGATTTATATATTTAGCTCTCATAGTACAGGTTTTTAATATCATCTTCACTTAATCCTGTTAATTCAATAATTTCATTTATATCATAGCCTTTAGATATCATTTTTTTTGCAGTTTCATATTTTCCTTCCAGCTTTCCTTCAATCCTGCCTTTAATTTCTCCTTCTTTTGCGCCGTTAATATAAGAGCTGTCAACAACGTTTTTAATATCTCTGTAATATTTCAAAGAACTTTCATAAGCATCCATTTGGTCAGGTTTAAATTGCGCTATTTCTGCAATCTCAAATGCTTTAATGAAAATTTTATCTTTTAGGCGTTGTGGGATGTGATCAAAGTTTTCTAAGTTTTTTATAAAATAGAGCCATTTATCAAAATGGGTAATAAGATTTTCTTCATTTTTGTTAAACTTCGGCATTTCAATATAAACGAAAGTTAGTTTATCATAAAAAACCTGATTCTTTTCGTCTCTTAATTTTACTTCATGAAGGTATTCAATATTGTTTTTATCTTCTTCAAAAATAAAATCTAAGATACCCACACAGTAAACAGCTTTTAAATTAAAATCCCATTCACCCTTTTCTGCCTGTTCACGTATGGGGAATTTAGAATAAAATATGCTTCGCTCTTTAAAAAAATTTTGTTTTGCTTTTTGAAGTTCTACAATAAAACGATCACCATTTTCGCTTTGACAATAAATATCAAAGATTGCTTTTCGATCAATTATCAAGTCGCCCAGTTGATCGTTTTTTCTATATTGTAATTCTTTTATTTTATGTTTTTCAGGTAAAAGGCCATTTAAAAAATCTTTTAAAAGGTCTTTATTTACTTCTTCTCCAAAAAGTTTCTTAAATCCAAAATCGGTAAAGGGATTTATATATTTAGCTCTCATAATACAAATATCTAATTATTAATTAATTCCATCAAAAATTAATCTTATTCATTTTTGATAAGCATATTTTTTATATTTATGCGGAATAAATTTTGAATGCTTTAAATATCATTAAATAAAATAAAACTGTGAATAGGTTAAAATATTTTTTAATTCCGGCGGCGTGTTTTCTTATCTTGATTTTGCTCGCCTATAAATTTTCAACTATTGCACTTTATTTTGTTTTAGCATTAATAGTAAGTGCATTTCTGAAGCCAATAACAAATTATATAGGCAATATTTATTTTCTTAAAAGGAAAATACCTCGACCAATAGCCATTTTAATAGCTTATCTGTTTTTTTTATCAATACTTACGGGGTTTGTTACATTATTTATCCCGATGATAACCGAGCAAATAGATGTAATTAAAGGTTTAAAGTTCGATACCATTCTTAAAAAAATAGAAAAACCTTTAACCTCTGCAGAGAAAATAAGTATAAATACGCTTCAACTACAAAGGCGACCCGGTTTTTTGATGGATTCTATTCGAAAAAATGTGTTGGGCTTTGTTTCTAAAATGGATTATGGAAATTTAATCAGCACTATGCTTTCATTTTCATCAGGCCTATCCATTGGCTTTATGTCCGTGCTTTTTATTTCTTTCTTTTTAATTTACCAGCAAGGTTTGTTTAGAAGAAAATTTTTATCATTAATACCAAATCAATATTTTGAATTAAGTGTAACTACATTGCATAAAGTTGAAAAGCTTTTAGCAAATTATTTATTAGGCTTAAGTATTCAAATCTTTTCCATTTTCTTTTTCTTATCTATTGGTTTAAGCATATTAGGTGTAAACTATGCGATAACTATTGCCCTACTTGCGGCTATTATTAATATTGTACCCTACATTGGGCCCTTGGTAGGAACAAGCCTTGCCATTGTTTTAAGTATATCACTTGCCGATTTTCAAACTACGCACGAATATATTTTATTGGGAATAAAAATTGTTATTGCGGCCAGTATTGTGCACGTAACAGATAATTTTGTTTCTCAACCCCTTATTTTTTCAAAAAGTGTTAAAGCACATCCATTAGAAATTTTTACTGCCATTTTTATTGCTGCCGAGTTAGTAGGACCTGCAGGAATGATATTGGCCATTCCTGTTTACACAGTTATGAGAGTTATTATTGTAGAACTCAGTCAGGGTTATGATCAATATGAAATATTTCATCGAAAAAGGTTATAAAAGTATTAGCTGCGCTTCATAATAAATTCCATTTATAATATTATTTTTTATTTGGAATACATTGCCATAAAGATAGTATTGATTTAAAGTTGATTTTAAATATGAATATATCAATATTTATGAACCGATATATATTAAAAATATAAAAATAATGATATCGTTATATTGATACTTATTTATGTTAAAATAAATTCTTTTCTGAATGCTTCATTAAATTGCTTCGGCAAGCTATTTGCATTCTAAATTTTGTAATCAAAAATCTGAAGTATTGATAAATTTAATTATTAAAATCCATTTAATGATTTTAATGGATTTTAATAATTAAATTAATTTTTCGTATTTTTGCAGGCTATTTTAAAAAAACTTTTCATAATCACAATAAAAAATTTAATAAGTGACGTTAATTAAGTCTATTTCAGGCATTAGAGGTACTATTGGAGGTAAAGTTGGAGATGGCCTTACTCCGGTCGACATTGTTAAATTTGCTTCTGCTTTTGGTTCATTAATTAAAAATAATCGAAAAAATCTTAAAATAATTATAGGCAGAGATGCAAGAATTTCAGGAGAAATGTGTAGTCAGTTGGTTGCTGCAACATTGCAGGGTTTGGGTATTGATGTTGTAGATGTGGGATTATCCACTACCCCAACTGTAGAAATTGCAGTAGTAGAAGAACAGGCAGGAGGTGGTATTATTATCACTGCCAGTCATAATCCTATTCATTGGAATGCATTAAAATTACTAAACCATCATGGTGAATTTATTTCTGCTGAGGATGGCGAAGAAGTTTTAAAGCTGGCGGAAAATGAAGATTTTGATTATGCTGAAGTAAAAAAGCTGGGAAAAATCTCTTTTGATGATTCCTATTTGAAAAAGCACATTAATAAAATAATAAATCTTCCTCTGGTCGATAAAAATGCTATTGAAAACCGCAATTTTAAAATTGTTGTGGATGGAATAAACTCTTCCGGAAGTATTGCTGTGCCAATGTTGCTTGATGCGTTGGGAGTTAGAAAATATGAAGTTATCAATGCAGAAACAAATGGATTTTTTGCACATAATCCCGAACCCCTTCCGGAAAATTTAAATCAAATTTCAAATCAAATGACAAGTGGTAAGTTTGATTTAGGAATTGTGGTAGACCCTGACGTGGATAGGTTGGCTTTTGTTTGTGAAGATGGCAGTATGTTTGGTGAAGAATATACGCTGGTTGCAGTAGCAGATTATGTTTTAAAAAACACAAAGGGAAATACGGTTTCAAATTTATCATCTACAAGAGCTTTAAGAGATGTGACTGAAAAGGCAGGTGGTATCTATAGCGCTTCTGCAGTAGGTGAAGTTAATGTTGTATTAAAAATGAAAGAAACCAATGCCATTATTGGTGGAGAAGGTAATGGAGGGATTATTTATCCAGAACTTCACTACGGCCGTGATGCATTATTGGGGATTGCACTTTTTTTAACACATCTTGCGAAATCAGGAAAATCGGTTTCATTACTTCGCTCATCATACCCTAGTTACCATATTTCAAAAAATAAGATTGATCTCAACCCTTCTATAAATGTAGATGAAGTGCTTACAAAAATCACTCAAAAGTATATTAAAAACCCTATGAATGTTGAAGATGGAGTAAAAATAGAATTTGGGACGGAGTGGGTTCATTTAAGAAAATCAAATACAGAATCAATTATACGTATTTATTCCGAATCCGATTCATTAAGTACAGCCGACTACCTGGCAAGGAAAATAATAGAAGATATTAAGGAAATAATTACAAAATAGTAAATTATTCTTTGTTTGAATTAGGATTTTTTATTATTTCAAAGATCCTTTCTAAAAATTTTATCAAAATACTGATATTGATAAAACGATTTTTTATCAAAAAAATATTAATACTAAATCATCGAATCCTTTAATCTTAATTCAGATATTTATTTTGGTCTGGATTAAGATTAGAAGATTTTAGGAAAAGAGGATTTTATTATTTCCGGAAACTGAATCCTATCAAAAATTTTTATCAAAATACTGATATTGATAAAACAATATTATATCAAAAAACAATTCTTAAATCATCAAATCCTTTAATTCTAATCCGGATTATATTAATATATTTATATACAAAATAAATCCATTTAGGTTTTAGAAAAAAAAAACAATTAAATTTATGAAACCTATGGGTTATTAAAATTTATTTATGAAAAAAATATTTTTTATTTTTTTACTGTTTTTTCCTATCTTACTTTATGCTCAAAAAAATAATTTAGCACTCAGAACAACTATAACTTCATTTAAACAGAGCATCTACAAAGCTAAAATTTCCAAAGATTTAATTAACGAAGCTTATTATACAGAAAAATTATCAAGGCTTTATTGGTCAAACCGCATTTATACTGATGCCATAATAAATTATAATCAATTATTAAGGCTAGAAACCAAGCGCGGTAACAGGCTCGGGATGATGAGTGTTTATGAAAACCTTGGAATAATTTACCGCGATTTGGGCAAATACAGACAATCGTTATATGAATTTAATTTATTATTACCAATTGCTAATCAACTTGGCAATAAACCGCAGGTTTACCAATGCCATTTATACATTGCAAATGTTTTTGGCCTTATGCATAAATATAAGGATGCTATTGCAGAAACAGAACGAGCTATGTGGGTTGTTCAATCCATGAATAAAATTAATGAAGTTCAAAATTGTTTTCTAATTATTTCCAAATATTACGAGGCCTCAGGGGATACTGAAAAAGCAATGGAATTTTATAGGCGCTTTGCAGGCAGTAGGGATATGAACAGGCAACAACAAATATCTAAATCCCAATTAGAAAACTTAACTCAAGCTAAAACTTTACAAAAAACAAAAGATTCTTTAAGAATTGTTGAGGATAGTTTGAAAAAAGTTGAACTTGAAAGTGATAAACGAAGGATGAAATTCGATTTATTAAAAAAAGAAAACATAATAAGAGATGCCAGATTGAGCCAAAGGGAAACCCAGCTTGCCAGCGAAAAGAATATCAGAAATCTCATGTTTTTTGCAGGTGCTATTTTAATTTGTATGGCTGCGTTTTTATATAGGGAACATTATAAAATTAAACAACTTAACAATAGGCTATCGCTTAAAAATCAGGAAATTTCGTTAAAGCAGCATGAAATTATTATACAAAAAGATGAAATAGAAGCTCAACATGATCGGTTGGAACTCAGTCAGAAAAAAATTATTGATGCACAAGCCACCATTCAAGAACAAAATATAAAATTACAATCATATAACAGAAATCTTGAAAAACAAGTTGTAGAACGCACAAATGCCTTACAAAAGGCATTTGATGAATTACTTGTTATCAATAACGACCTTGATACGCTTACATACCGTGCATCACACGATTTAAAAAGCCCCGTTGCTACTCTTGACGGCCTTTGTACGGTAGCTTTAATGGAAATTAAAGAAGAACTCCCAAGTTTTTATTTTCAAAACATTAAAACTATTGCCAAGGGCATGTCTAGCCTGCTTGATAACTTAAGCAAGTTGCGGGATATTAAACATACTATATTAAACAAAGAAGAACATGTACTTTCGGTTTTAATTGAAGACGTTTTAAAAAATAATTTAGTCGGCCTGCCCGAAACTAAAAATATTAATTTTATTAATAAAACTCCTGTTGGCCTTATTATTAAAACAGATATAGAAATATTTAAATTGGTTTTACAAAATGTATTACAAAATGCAGTGCATTTTAGCTTGCCGGTGTCGGAAAGTCATCAACCATATGTTCAAATATTGTCAGACGATAATCAAGATTTTATTGAAGTTTCTATAACGGATAATAGTGAAGAGATTGATGAAGAAATATCTCAAAAAATATTTAATATGTTTTTCCGGGGTTCGCAACGCTCTAAAGGAGCAGGATTAGGGCTATATACTGCCCGCCATGCCGCTGAAAAATTAGGTGGAAGCATTGAATATAAAAAGGGTGATAATAAAGAAAACATATTTATTATCCATATTAATAAGGAAGAAAAAGAATTACCTATTGCTAAACAACCAATTAATTTTATAAAAGTCCCTTCTAATTTTACTGCTCGAAAATAGTTTTTGTATAAGGTATTATATGCAATTACTTTTAGTCATTTTTAATTAAAATTAAAAAAAAATTAAATAAGCAGTATCTTAGTGCTATTTTATTTAATTTTTTTTTATTTGAAACCCGGCACTCAAAAATATCTTAAAGAAATTTTATTGCTCGTGCTTGCTTTAATTTCAGTAAGCATGTTCTGGTATTACCAATATAATATCAGACAGGAAAATTATTTCAGGCAGGTTAGAAAAAACATTTCTGTTGCTATTGTTGAGATGAAACAACAAAGCAATCAACTGCAGGAGATATTTCAAAAAAATGATTCGTCTTCGTTGGATATTTTTCTTAAAAAAAGTAAATATCCTGCATATGTTTTCCAAAATAAAAAGCTGATTTATTGGTCTGATTTTAGAATTATACCTGATTATGAACAAATAACGGGTAATTATCAATATAAGTTATTGAACCTTAAAAATGGAAAATTTATTACACATAAAGTTTCTATTTTAAAAGCAAATTGCAGCACTGAAATTTATATTTTACTACCTGTTTATTATAATTTCGAAATAGATAATCCTTATCTTATCTCAGGTATAAATACCAATATAATTCCTGAAAAATATTCTGCTTCATTAAGTAACGATGCTTCAAATCCCGGTTTCAATATCTATTCACCCGGCAATACATTTCTTTTCTCCCTTAATATCGCAGGTTCTTTATCATCACAATCAATTGATTTAAGTATTGTTATTATCTTTTGTTTGTTATTGTATGGATATATCTGGATAAACAGGTTTAACCAGATATTAAAAAAGCGAAATTATTATGAATGGGGTGCACTTAATTTATGTGTTTATCTGGCTGCATTAAGGTACTTTATGATAGAATATAACTTAGGTTATTACCTGACAGATTGGAATATATTTGATTCAAAATATTATGCTTCCTCACAATTTAGCCCCAGCCTCGGTGATTTAACATTAAATATTATTTGCCTTTTGATTTTAGCAATGTATTTGATGAAGTATTTTCTCTTGTCGAACACATACTCTAATATTTTAAAATTAAGAAGACCTTATCGTTTCATTATTTCCATAATTTTAATAATAGCAATACATGGCAGTGTAGTTATCCCTTTTGAATTGATTAAAGGGATCTATCTTCATTCGCAGGCTCCTTTAAACACCTTGGATATAACAAAAGATTTAAATTATAATACTTTAAGGGTTATATGTTTAATCTGTTTCATATTATGTTCAATAATATACTTTTTATTGGTTCATATATGCGGCTATATTTTTTGCAGGCTTTATAGTGATTTACGGCAGTTATTAGGCTTGTTCGTTGGTATTTCAATATCTGTGGCCATTATTTTATTTACAAAAGATGCGATTGAGAGTGATTATACCTTATTGATTATAAGTTTTATTCATTCTTCTATTATTATAATTTTTAATTTACCGGGCTCACTTTATCGATTCAGGTATGTAACCTCAATTTATTTATTTACATGTGCGCTTGCCTGTGCAGGCGTTGGCTCGCATGCCATATATCATATGGAGCAGGAGAAAAAAAATACTGTAATGGTAAAGTATGGTTTGCAATGGTTGGCAGAAAAGGATAAGGAAGGTGAGTTTTTACTTAACCAAACATTGAATGATATTGAAAATGATTATTTTATCAAAGTTAAGTTAACAGGCGTGCTCACATCTATAGAGGCGATAAAGAAAAAAATTAAACGGTTTCACCTCAATCCATATTTTGATAAATATGATGTAAATATTTTAATTTTTAATAATAAAGGAGAGCCTTACCAGTATAATGGCAGTGAAAAACTTTCTTATCTGGATTATGTTAAAAAATACAGGTCAAACAAATACAAAACCGTTTACCAAGATATTTATTTTAATCCTTCCTATAATGGTGATGATGTGGTTAAAGAATATATTTCTTTTAGCCATGTAGATAAGGATTATAACACATTAGGATATATCATCCTCGACCTTAAGCAAAAGAAAATTACAAGCACTAATGTTTATCCTGAGTTATTGATCGATAAAAGTATGATCAATGCCTCATCGCACTCAGGTTTTAGTTATGCAATTTTTCAAGATAAAAAATTATTGTATAATTCGGGAAACTATAATTACAAACAATTTTTTAATATTTCCTTATTTAAACACAAAGAAATTTCAAATTATGGAATTACACAATACGGATTTCATCACTTATTAATTAAAGGAAAGAATTTTGAAACAGACAGGAAACAAATTCTTGTTTCTTCCGAAAGATATCCTGTGAGGTTTATTTTTTCAAATCTTTCTTTTCTTTTTTTATTACTTGTATTAATATCCTCCTTTATTATTTTTTATTTCAGCCTCAGGCAACAATCATCTCACGAATACAGTAGTTTCTCAAATAAAATTCAAATCTACCTCAATCTTGCATTTTTCTTGCCCTTGCTTGTTGTCAGCATTGTAATATTGAGCAGGGTTGCTCTAATCAGTAAAGAAAATCTTAAAAAAAACTTTGTTAATAAAGCCTTGAATATTGGAAATAATATTGCTCCAAACCTCGATGTTTACGAAAAACTTAATGTTGATACATTGATAACACAGGTTTCTCGACTCGCAAAATATTCGGGATCCGATATAAATGTTTTTAATAAAAATGGAAAATTAATTGTATCGAGCCAACCAAGAATATATGAAAAAAGTATATTGTCCGAATATATCAACCCGTTTGCATTAAAAGAGATTACTGAAGATGGTAATAAAGAAGTTTTATTGGAAGAGTCGGTTGGAAATTTGAAATACAATTCTGTTTATATTGGAATAAAAGATAATGAGAAACATGATTGGCTTGGTATTATAAGTATTCCTTTTTTTACCTCGCAATCAGAATCCGATCAACAGGTTATGGAATTACTCACTTCCATCCTCAATATTTTTACAACGGTTTTCATAATTTTTTTACTTCTGTCTTATTTCGCATCTCGTATCTTAACCGTTCCATTACAACTGATAGCTCAAAAATTAACAAAAACATCTTTAAGTGAGTACAACGAGCCCCTTCAATGGAAATCGGACGATGAAATTGGTTTATTGGTAGGAGAGTATAACAAAATGCTGATTAACCTTGAAGAGAGTAAAAAGGCATTAAGCATCAGTGAAAAAGAAACAGCATGGCGAGAAATGGCTCAGCAGGTAGCACATGAAATAAAGAATCCTCTCACTCCAATGAAACTCACCCTGCAGCATTTGCAAAGAATTTTATTAAGTAACCAATCTTTGGCGATACCAAATAACTCAATCAATACCCTTTTAGAACAAATAGATACTTTAAATGATATTGCAAGTTCCTTTTCTGCTTTCGCGAAAATGCCGAGCCCCAAAGAAGAAGTTATTGATATTGTTTCTGTTTTAAAACAAACAATTGATTTGTACCGTAATAATGATGATATTAATATAGAAACAAATATAAATGCTGACCAATGCCTTGTAAAATCTGACGATCATTTATTAAACAGAATTTTTACAAACATCATTTTAAACGGAATTCAATCTGTATCATCAAATCGAAAACCGGTTTTAAAAATTTCGCTTTTCCTCAATAACAATAAAGTTATTATTGAAATAAAAGACAATGGAAAAGGAATCCCTCAAAACATTCAGGATAAAGTATTTATCCCAAACTTTAGTACAAAATATGCAGGTTCCGGCATCGGACTGGCACTCGCGAAGAGAGGAATAGAACATGCCGCAGGTAAAATATGGTTTGTTACTGAAGAAAATGTAGGAACTTCCTTTTTCATAATGCTGCCTCTTTATTTAAACCAAGGCATCAAAAAATCATTTTAAAAATACTTCCCTTTTCGGGCACCGATTTGACTGTGATTTTTCCATTGTGCATCTGCATTATTTGTTGGGAAAGACTTAATCCTATCCCGTTTCCATTTTTTTTTGTTGTAAAAAAAGGAATAAAAATATTTTCGAGTAGTTCTGCAGGTATTCCCGATCCGTTATCTGATATTTCTATAACCGGTTTTTGAAAATCTGAAATATAGGCAGAGAGGTGGATACAAGGACTTTCAACTTCTTCAACCGCTTCTATTGAATTGATTACAAGATTGAGCAACACCTGTTCAATAAGGCTCACGTCCGCTATTATTTTTATGTCCGGGTCTTTCAAAACAATATCCAAGTCTATTTTATTTTTTATAAATCGTTGATCCAATAGAATTTCAATATTTTCGAATAAAGCCATTACATAAATTTCAGATAATTTAGGTTGTGATATTTTATTGAAGTTCCTGTAGGTTTCAGCAAAATGCAATAAGTTTTGGCTCCGTGCGCGTATTACTTCAATACCCGCACTTAAATCTTCCATTAAAACATTATTAAATTCACTTGTATTTGTTGTAATATTTAAACGGGTTTTTAAAGTATCGGCCAGTGACGCAATTGGTGCAATTGAGTTCATTATCTCATGGTTGAGTACCCTTAATAGCTTTTGCCAAGCCAAGGTTTCCGTTTCTTGGATGGCCTGATTAATGTTTTGAAAAGCTATAATTGTAAATATTTCTTCTTCCAACAAAAAACTTGAAGCTGAAAGCAACACTTTGCGGTTTTCTTTACCAAATATTTCTGTTAACCTGCTTTCTCCGGAATTTAAGTTGACAATCGTTTCATATAAATTTCTGTCACGATTAATTAAAGATTTTATATTTTTAAGATAAGGGGTTCCAAGTAATTTTTTCAAACTTTCATTCATCCATTTAATTTCTCCATTGGAATCGTAAGAAATTATTCCTGTATTTACCAATTCCAATATGTTTTTTAAATATAAATATTGAGTTTCTTTCTCAATGTTTAATTGTTTAAAGGTTTGGTTTAATTGATTAAATGCCTTTCTTAATTCTTTTACAGATGGTTCGTTTTCATTAAAATATTGAGAAAAATCGCGGTACCTGACAGATAAAATAAATTGAGCCAGTTCCTGATTGGATTTATTGATAAACCGTATAAGTGCATAAACCTGATATATAATTGTAACTATGATAATAACAGAAAATATTATATTATTTCCTAAAAAAAGATATGATGCGGCAAAAAGGGAAATGGTAAGGAATAAGATACGAAAAGTAATACGGGCTTCCAGTGCTTTCATCATTGAAAACATTATTTAAAAAAATGTGAGTAAAGTGTTTATATATCGTACTTTCCAAGCCTGCGATAAAGCGCAGTACGTGTAATGCCCAGTTCTCCGGCTGCTTTACTTATATTACCGTTATGTTTATCAATCACTTTTTGAATGGTTGATTTCTCTAATTCATCAAGTTTTGTAATTTCTTTTTCAATCCCAAGGTTTAAAGGCCTTTCCAATGATGAAAAACTAATATCCTTTTCATGAATTAATTCATTTTCCGACATAATTACTGCTCGTTCAATGGTATGTTGCAACTCCCTTATGTTTCCCGGAAATAAATGCCCCTTTATTTTTTTTAAAGCTTCCGTTGAAAAATTCAAATTAGATTTTTTATATTTTTCAGCATAAAATTTTAAAAAATAATTTGAGAGCAAAACAATATCATTACCACGCTCTCTTAAAGGAGGCAAAGTAATCTCAATTGTATTTAACCTGTATATTAAATCTTTGCGAAATTTATTTTCATTTGCCCAAGCGTATATTGGGGCATTGGTTGCAGATATCAGACGAATATCGATTGGTATGGACTGGTTAGAACCGAGCCTTGTTACCTGTCTGTTTTGTAAAACTGATAATAACTTAGCTTGTTGATATAAAGATATATTACCGATTTCATCCAAAAATAAAGTCCCGAAGTTTGCTTCTTCAAACCTTCCTATCCGTTCTTCTTTAGCATCAGTAAAAGCCCCTTTTTTATTTCCAAATAACTCCGATTCAAATAAACTTTCGGTCAAGGCACCTAAATCAACACTTACAAATGGTTTTTCTGACCTGATAGACTCTGCATGGATTAAACGGCTTACAAGTTCTTTTCCCGTTCCGTTTTCTCCCAAAATTAAAATATTGGCATCGGTAGGTGCTATTTTTTTTATTTTATAAAAAATTTCCTGCATTTGCTCCGAACTTCCAATAATGCCGGAGGTATCGGGTAGAAAAGTTTTGGGTTGAAAAACATTAGCTTTTTCATTTTGGTTATGTTTCGAAAGCACTTCTTTAATCGTTTCCATCATCTTCTCATTTCTCCAGGGTTTTAAAATAAAATCCGCTGCACTTTCTTTCATTGACCTTACAGCCATATCAATATCACCATAAGCGGTTATCATAATTACAGGAAGATGTTTATTGATTTCAATAATTTTCCTGAGCCAAAAAAAACCTTCGTTTCCTGTGTTCAAAGCTGATTTAAAATTCATATCAAGAATTACTAAATCAAATTTGAATTTAGAAAGTAATGAAGGAATAAGTTCAGGGTTGTTTTCGGTAATAATTTCTTTTACTTCAGGCTTTAAAAACAGTTTTATTGCAAGCAATACATCTTTATCGTCGTCAATAACCAATACACTTACCTTTTTAAGGATCATAAATAAAAATAAATTATATCTGTAAATTCAATTTGAATATCAGTTTATTGATATCAATATATTGATATTTTTTTATTCTAATTCTAATAACAGAAAATGAATAATCAATTCGATTTGAATGATCGAAGATAATATTAATTAAAAAATTGCCTTTTCGTATAAAAAAAATTTGTGAGAAAATTATAAAAATGATTGTACCGTATGACATCGTACAAAAGTGTATCGTTTACGAACACTTTAATTTTAACTCATATTAAATATAAATTTGATAATCAGACAATTATATTTTTGGCACGGAATAGGATTATATGTTTTTGAATTTTTAATATTTCATTGAAAATTCCTTAAATAATTTAAAAATAGAAAAGGTAAAATTTTATGGACAGGGTCTTAACGAAAAGAATATGGACAACAAAGCGGATACTTTTTATAATAGGTAGTGCTGCCCTGTTTGCATTAATCGCTTTTAGTTTTTTTTCAGGAGCATCGAAATCAAAAGTAAACGTTCAAAATGAAAGAATAACTATTTCGGAAGTAAAAAAAGCGGCCTTTCAAGAATTTATACCAATCAACGGTGTGGTAATGCCCATCACAACAATATATCTAGATGCAGTAGAAGGGGGCCGTGTTGAAGAAAAATATGTTGAAGATGGAGCCGTTTTGAAAAAAGGGCAAGCCATTTTAAAACTTGCCAATACTGATTTGGAATTGGATTTGGCCAACCGCGAAACTTCGGTTTTTGATTTAATCACCAATATGCAGCGGACAAGGAACGATGCAGTAAAAAACACAATTGATCAATTGCGCACCTTGGCGGAAGTAGATAATGCTTTAACGGAAGCTGACAGGTTGTATACGATGAACAAAAAACTTTTCGAACAAAAAGTAATTGCAAGTCAGGAGTTTCAACAATCATCCAACAATTATAAATATCAGTTACGGCGAAAAAAACTTATTCAACAGGCATTAAACCAAGATTCTGTCAACACTAAACAGCAACTCATTCAAATGCAGCAATCAGTTGATCGGACACAGGTAGCTTTGGGTCTGATGCGAAAAAAAGCTGAAGACTTAACTGTAAAATCTCCGGTTGCAGGCCAATTAACATCACTTAATGCAGAAACCGGAGAATCAAAGACACGAGGACAAAGACTTGGGCAAATTGATGTGTTGGATGGTTTTAAAATTAGAGCCGACATTGATGAACATTATATTTCCAGAGTTTTTGTAGGCCTTCTTGCAGATTTTTCTTTTGCTGAAAAAAATTATCAGCTTAAAATTAAAAAAATTTACTCCCAGGTTACCAACGGGCGTTTTCAGGTTGACTTACAATTTGTTTCATCCGTTCCTAAAGACATAAGGCGTGGACAAACTATGCAAGTAAAACTAGCCCTTGGTGATGAAACACAGGCAATACTTTTATCAAGGGGGGGATTTTATCAACAGACAGGGGGCAATTGGGTTTTTAAAGTGAATGAAAATGGAACAAAAGCCTTTAGGGCAAATATCCAATTGGGCAGGCAAAACCCTGAATATTTTGAAGTGATGGAAGGCCTTAAGCCCGGTGACAAAGTAGTTACAAGTAGTTATGAAAACTATGGCGAGATGCAGGAACTCATTATAAATAAAAAATGAGCTCTTATTTATCTATGGTTTCACTCATATATTTTTTTAAAGATTTAAAAAAATCCTCTTTAGAACCATGGATAGTGCCTGGATTTGTAGCAGCAATTTTTTGTACATCAATAGGGGTTAAGGAATATTTGTTAACCTTCACTGAAGTAACGGTTTCTGATTTCTTCTTCATAAGATAAGTATATTAAAATTGGCCTTACTTTTTCACCTTTAAAATCAAATGTAAACGAAATGAATTTATTTTTATAACTAAACCCGATACAATATCCAAAACCATCTTCTTGAAAGTAATCTTTTATTTTAGAGTTACCATAAAAAACATTTTCTATTTCATCAAATGTAATACAATTTTCAATTAAATCTTTTTCATCAAAAAACGAGAAGTCAAAATCAAATTTTATCATTCTGCAAACTTACAAAACCATGTCCATCATCAAAATTCAAAATCTGGAAAAAATTTATCGTACGGAAGAAGTAGAAACCATTGCACTAAATAAAATTTGCCTTAATGTGAAAGAAGGGGAATTCGTTGCTATAATGGGTCCTTCCGGTTGTGGAAAATCAACATTGCTTAATATTTTGGGGCTTTTGGATGATATGGATTCCGGGAGTTTTATATTCGACTCAAATGAAATAAAAGGAACTAATGAACGAAAAAGGGCGGGATTACGCAAAAAAAATATTGGGTTTGTGTTCCAATCTTTTAATTTGATTGATGAACTGACAGTTTTTGAAAATGTTGAATTGCCTTTATTGTATTTGGGTGTTCCTTCTTCAGAACGTAAAAAAAGGGTTGAAGAAGTTCTTGAAAAAGTAAAAATAATGCACCGCCGCAACCATTTTCCACAACAGTTATCCGGAGGTCAACAGCAAAGGGCCGCAGTGGCAAGGGCCGTTGTTAATAACCCTAGGTTGATATTGGCTGATGAACCAACAGGTAACCTTGATTCACGAAATGGAAATGAAGTAATGGAATTATTAACCGACCTTAATGAGGCCGGGACGACTGTAATAATGGTTACCCATTCCGAACACGATGCAAGTTACAGCCATAGAATAATCAGGATGCTTGATGGACAGGTTTTATTGGAAAACCAATTGGTTTAAAAATCAAAACGATATGAAAAGAAATAGAACTTCTCAAATACTTGTAACTATTGGTTTTTTAACCATGAGTATGGGTTTTCCTTATAAAACAGCGGAAGAAAAAACGCAATTAAAAAGTGAAAGAAAAATCTATGGTGGCTTGATTTCATGTTCGGTCCGGAAAACAAATATTCATTTGAAACCTTAAAAAAAATTTAAAAACTGATAAAGTTGATTATAATTTTTTTCCGGCTTCAAGAAAATATTAAACAGTATTTAATCAAGGTTCTAAATCACAAAATATTTATCCATGCTTAAAAATTATTTCACTATCGCTTTAAGAAACCTATTTAAAAACAAGGTTTATTCTTTTATAAACGTATTTGGCCTTGCAATCGGTATGGCAGTAGCATTAATGATTGGCTTATGGTTAAATGATGAAATCTCATATAATACATCCTTTGAGAATTATGGGCAGATTGCCAGAGTAATGAGTACCGAAATTTTTAATGGGGAAATGGGTACTAATAATGCCGTTTCCATTCCTGCTTCAACTGCAATTAAAAGTAAATATGGAGAGGATTTTAAAAAAGTATGCATGGGTTCATGGAACTTTGGCCATATCCTCTTTTATGGCGATAAAACCTTATCATCTCAAGGCATGTGGGTTCAACCTGAATTTAAAGAAATTTTTAATCCTGAAATGCTAGAAGGCAATTCGAACGCATTAATCGACCCCTCATCCATCCTTATCTCTAAATCGTTGGCCATTGCCCTTTTTGGATCAGAGAAGGGAGTGGGAAAAATAATTAAAAAAGATAACAAAGATAATTTTAAGGTAGCCGGAGTATTTAAGGATTTTTCTTATAACTCTGAATTTAGAGATACAAAATTGCTTTTGCCGTGGAGTAAGTACATCCAAACACAGCCTTGGATGAAAGATGCTATCACACAGTGGGGAAACCATTCATTTCAATTGTGGGTGCTTGTTGCCAAAGGCATGGATTTTAAATAATTGCAAAATAAAATTAAGTTTTTGCCGAAGGAACAAAAAGATTGGAATATTTCAAAAGAAACCCTTTACCTACATCCCATGGCCCGGTGGCACTTGTATTCCGAATTTAAAAATGGAAATTCGATCGGAGGTCTTATTACGTTTGTATGGCTTTTTTGCATCATAGGAGTGTTTGTTTTACTATTGGCTTGTATTAATTTTATGAACCTCAGTACGGCAAGAAGTGAAAAAAGAGCTAAAGAAGTAGGTATCCGCAAAGCAATCGGAGGGTTAAGGGGCAGCTCATATCCCAATTTTTAAGCGAATCGATGCTTATTGTAATCTTTGCCTTGATATTTTCACTGTTATTAGTGCAGTTAAACCTAAATTGGTTTAATCAATTGGCTGATAAAGAAATGTCTTTACCATGGTTAAATCCTATTTTTTGGGCTTCCATTATTGGGTTTACCTTGTTCACAGGTTTGATTTCAGGTAGTTATCCGGCATTTTACCTTTCATCTTTCAAGCCTGTAGAAGTTTTGAAGGGAACATTTAAAGCTGGTAAGTATGCATCCTTGCCACGGAAATTTTTGGTTGTTTTACAATTTACTGTTTCAGTGGCACTCATAATCGGGACCTTAGTTGTGTTCAGGCAAATTCAATTTGCAAAAAACCGGCCGGTAGGTTATGACCGCGAAGGATTGATATATGTACATATACTTACAGATGACCTTAAGGGCCATTATGACGCTTTAAAAAATGACTTACTTATTACCAATGTAGTTGAGAATGTTGCTACTTCAGGAAGCCCATCCACTGCAGTTTTTAGCAATAGAAATGATTTTAATTGGAGGGGAAAACCTGTTGGATCTTCCTTGCTATTTGGGATTGTTTCAATATCTCATGATTTTGGTAAAACAATAGGATGGCGAATTAAAGAAGGCCGTGATTTTTCCAAAAATTTCGGCACCGATACCTCTGGCTTTATTCTTAATGAAGCAGCAGTCAAAATTACTGGCTTCAAAAAACCGATTGGTGAAACCATCACACTGGATGATAAAAATTATAAAGTTATTGGTGTAATCAATGATATGGTAATGGAATCGCCATTCGAACCAATCAAGCCCACTATTTTTTTGATTGACAGAGATTGGGTTAGTGGTATTAATATCCGGTTAAAGCATGAGGTGCCTGTGAGGGATGCCTTGAGAAAAATAGAAAATGTATTTCGTAAGGCCATCCCGGCCTCACCTTTTGAATATAATTTTGTGGATGAGGATTATTCGAAAAAGTTTAGCACAGAAACAAGGATTGGCACACTCTCAAGTGTATTTGCATGTCTGGCCATATTAATAAGTTGCCTTGGTTTATTTGGGTTGGCTAGCTTCACTGCCGAACAACGTACGAAAGAAATAGGGATTAGAAAAGTAGTGGGTGCTAGTGTGGTTGATTTATGGATGCTGTTATCAAGAGATTTTGTAGGTTTGGTACTTATTTCATTACTTATCTCTATGCCCGTTTCTTATTGGTTTATGCACAATTGGTTGTTAACTTATTCTTATCATTCTGCAATGTCGTGGTGGATTTTTGTTTTCTCAGGTTTTGGCGCACTTACAATCACAATGGCCACTGTGAGTTTTCAGGCAATTAAGGCTGCACTTGCAAACCCTGTACACTCATTAAGGAATGATTAGGATTGAAACTCATTTATATAAGTTGGGATAACTCCATATTAAGTATATTATCATATAGAGAATATCCGGTAATAGTCTAAGTCTGCCATTAATTTACTGATGATCGTTGGTGGGCTTTAGGTGGAATGGTATGCTTTTAGAAAAAATAATTCCGGATAATTCATAAAATATATTTTAAAATCTACAACAATTTAAACCATGATAAGAAATTATTTCACTATCGCTTTAAGGAACCTATTAAAAAACAAAGTTTATTCTTTTATAAACTTATTTGGCCTTGCCATTGGTATGGGAGTGGCCATTTTAATAAGCTTCTGGTTAAATGATGAAATTTCATTTAATAAATACCACAAAAATTACGATAGGCTGGGAAGGGTGATGACTACTTCTTATGCCAGTGGTGAGCCTTCAACTAACGATGCTATCGCCATTCCACTGGCTGAAGAACTTCGTACAAAGTATGCCGGGGATTTTAAAAAAGTGGCACTTACTTCATGGAATTTTACTCACATTCTCTCTTATGGTGAAAAAAAAATAAGCGGTGATGGATTATGGTCTGAACCCAACCTGCCTGAAATGCTTTCATTAAAAATGATCGAAGGCAAAATAGATGCACTTAATGACCCATCTTCAGTTTTGATTACCGAATCTTTATCCAAAACTTTATTTGGAACTGAAAACCCTGTCAACAAAATTATAAAGTTTGACAATTCTATCGATATTAAAGTAGCCGGTGTTTTTGAAGACTTGCCGAAAAATTCAAGGTTTTTTGAAACAAAATATTTCCTTTCGTGGAAAAAATACCTTTCAACCCAGGAGTGGATAAAGAATTCTCAATCACAATGGGGAAACCATTCCTGGCAAATGTTTGCGGAATTAAACCAAGGTTCATCATTTGATAAAGTCAGTTCCAAAATAAAGGGAATACCGATGCAACACCTAAAAGCATCTATAGATGGAAAGGAGGAAACCTTAGTCCATCCAATGAGTAAATGGCACCTCTATTCAGAGTTTAAAAATGGAAAAAGCGTAGGAGGAAGAATTACTTTCGTTTGGTTATTTGGGATTATCGGCGCATTTGTACTAATGCTGGCCTGCATTAATTTTATGAATTTAAGCACTGCTAGAAGTGAAAAGCGCGCAAAAGAAGTTGGTGTCAGAAAAGCAATCGGATCAATAAAAAGCCAATTGATATGGCAATTTTTAATTGAATCAATCTTGGTGGCATTTATTTCATTTCTTCTCGCGATTTTATTTGTACAACTAAGCCTAAACTGGTTTAACCAACTTTCTGACAAGCAGCTGTCCATTCCATTTTCAAACCCAATTTTTTGGCTCCTTATTTTAGGTTTTACTTTGTTCACCGGTTTTGTTTCAGGGAGTTACCCGGCTTTTTATTTATCGTCTTTTGAACCTATTAAGGTATTGAAAGGAACATTTCGTGCAGGAAAGTATGCTTCTTTACCAAGAAAAGTTTTAGTGGTTTTACAATTTACTGTTTCTATAGCTCTTATAATCGGTACCATTGTAGTATTTAGGCAAATACAATATGCTAAAAACCGTCCTGTCGGTTATAATCGTGAGGGATTAATTAGTATAAATATCAATACACCTGATTTACGTAATAAATATGCCCCGCTAAGGGACGACTTATTAAAAACAAATGTCGTTGAAAATATGTCACAATCATCAAGCCCGACTACAGGGGTGCATTCCAATGAAATTGGATTTGATTGGAAGGGAAAAGACCCAAATACAACCCCGCCCTTTGGATTTATAGCGGTTACACATGATTTTGGTAAAACCATTCAATGGGAAATAAAAGAAGGAAGGGATTTTTCTAAAGAATTCGGGACTGATACAACCGGATTAATCCTTAACGAAGCTGCCATTAAACTTACAGGTCTTAAAAATCCAATTGGTGAAACAATTAAATGGAATAATAAAAATTGGCATATCATTGGTGTTATAAAGGATATGGTAATGGAATCGCCATTTGAACCCATTAAGCCAACCATATTTACTTTGAATTATCAATGGGCAAATTATTTTCTTACGATAGGGATAAAGCAAGGGGAACCTGTGCATACCGCGCTGTCAAAAATTGAAGGCGTTTTAAAAAAATATAATCCCGGCAGCCCTTTTGAATATAAATTTATTGATGAGGAATACGCCCATAAATTTAATGATGAATCACGGATCGGAACGCTTTCAAGTGTTTTTTCAGGTCTTGCAATACTAATATCCTGTTTAGGTTTGTTTGGCCTTGCCTCCTTTACAGCAGAGCAACGGACAAAAGAAATTGGGGTTAGGAAAGTGCTTGGTGCAAGTATTACTGATTTGTGGTTTCTTTTATCAAAAGATTTTGTGGGCTTGGTACTTATTTCATTACTTATATCTATGCCCGTTTCATATTGGTTTATGCACAATTGGTTGTTAACTTATCCTTATCATGCTGCAATGTCGTGGTGGATTTTTGTTTTCTCAGGTTTTGGCGCACTTACAATCACAATGGCCACTGTCAGTTTTCAGGCAATTAAAGCTGCACTTGCAAACCCGGTACATTCATTAAGGAATGAATAAAATTATGAAATGAGGTGGATTAAATAAGTTGTGAAAGTTATACAAAGTATTATCAAATTAGAGAATATCCGGTATAAAACTTAACCGCCTTCGTCAATCTGAGTTTTGAGCAATGGTTCAAGTGTAATTTGATGCAAATGATAAAATAAAACGACTCAAGCCTGCCACCAATTTGCTGATAATATGTTGGTGGGCTTTTCCGGTTGTATTTCTCAAGTAATTGTAGAGTTGCAATTCCAACCTGAGGATAAACTGATCAACATAACAAAGAATAAATAACCCGACTTTAATAATTTGCTAAAAGCATTAAAAATTGCTAAAACTGTTGATGGTTTTATTTTGAAGCTAAATAATTACCATATCCACCGGCATGGTCCAAAAGATTACAACAGCAATTCCTAACTTACCCACAAGTTAAATTTTTGAGAATTATATTTTTTTGACAAAAAAGAATTTCCTCCTTATTTTATATTGTTTTCAGTTGATGCTTGGGAATAATTATCGTTATGTATTGAATCAAAAACAAGTTTATTTTCTTGCCAATTTAAAGTAACTCAGGCTTTATCACTTTTTTGTTAAATTGCTTCTCAATTGAATTTATTTCTGATATCGCCGGGACTCATTAAATAAGGTTGAAACCGGTATTAATTTAAAATTTACCTTGTAAGGAGTTATCATTAACTATGCCCTATTTTAAACATTACGATTACGTTATAGCAGGTGGTGGTTGCGCGGGTATGAGTCTGGCTTATTATATGAACCAAACAGAATTAAAAAATAAAAAAATTTTAATTATCGATAAAATAAAAAAAAATCGGAACGACAGAACATGGTGCTTTTGGGAAAAAGAAGTTTCTGAATTCGAAAAAATTATTTGTAAAAAGTGGGAAAGATTAAATTTTTTTAGTGACGATTTTTCTGCCACATTAAACTTTTTACCATTTGAATATAAAATGATTCGTGGAATTGATTTTTATGAATATATCGATATCAATATTTCATATAATTCAAATATTGAGTTTTATTATGGTGAAGTGAGGGAAATTATTAACTATCCTTTGAAAGCTGAAGTACATATTGATGATATATGTTTTTCTTCAAATTTTGTTTTTAACAGTATTTTTAATCTTGAAGAAATAAAAAATAAAAAACCTTTAAGCTATCTTATTCAACATTTTAAAGGTTGGGAAATAGAAACAGTTGAAAATGTTTTTAACCCAAATGAAGCCACTTTTATGGATTTTAGGATAGAACAAAAAGAAGAATGCCGTTTCTTTTATGTTTTACCAATTTCTGCAACCAAAGCATTGGTCGAGTTCACTATTTTCTCTCCTACAATTTTAGTAAACGATATTTATGATAATGAAATAAAGTATTATATAAATAGATACTTAAAAATAAAGGATTACAAAATTAATCATGAAGAATTTGGAGTAATACCTATGACTGATGCAAATTTTGTACAAAATAAAAATTCAAGAATAATAAACATAGGTACTGCCGGTGGCAAGGTTAAAGCTTCATCCGGTTATGCTTTTATAAGGATCCAGCAACAGGTAAAAGAAATTGTAAAAAATATTTTACAAAATAAATTACCTTACAGTAAAGAAAAGAAAACTAAAAGATTTAAACTATATGACAGTGTTTTGTTAAACATTATGTCCAAAAACATTTACCCGCCATCAAAAATATTTTCAGATCTTTTTAAAAAGAACCCGACACATAAAATTCTTTCCTTCCTTAATGAAGACACGAGCTTATTGGAGGATTTAAAAATTATGTCAACCACATATTACCCGCCTTTTATAAAATCAATTTACGATATTTTAAAATTTAAACTCTATAAATAAAGTAGAGATAATTTTATTATTAATCATTCTAATTTTATATTCTCGAAATCTTGATTTATTTTTGTCGACTTCTTAGTACCTATTCACTTATCATTTTAATTAAAAAGAATTAAATCATAACAATTAATTATTTAAAATAACGAAATGGCATATTTATTCACATCTGAGTCTGTTTCTGAAGGGCATCCCGATAAAATTGCAGATCAAATTTCTGATGCACTTATTGACAACTTTTTAGCATTCGATCCTTCATCCAAAGTGGCTTGCGAAACACTTGTTACTACCGGTTTAGTTGTATTGGCGGGAGAAGTAAAAACAACTACTTATCTTGATGTTCAATCCATAGCACGTGAAGTAATTCGTAAAATAGGTTATATTAAAGCCGAATATATGTTCGAAGCCAATTCATGTGGCATTATTTCGGCCATTCATGAACAATCAGCAGATATTAATCAAGGCGTAGAACGTAAAAATCCTGAAGAACAAGGTGCGGGTGACCAGGGAATGATGTTTGGCTATGCAACAAAAGAAACAGAAAATTATATGCCATTGGCGTTGGATTTGGCTCACAAAATTTTACAGGAAATGAGTTATATCCGTAATTTCGAACCTACTTTAATGCATTACTTACGTCCTGATGCAAAATCTCAGGTAACAATCGAATACTCTGACGATAATAAACCACAAAGAATTGAAGCCATTGTTGTTTCTACCCAACATGATGACTTTGATACCGACGAAATAATGTTGGCTAAAATTAATGACGATATTAAACATATTGTTATTCCAAGAGTTAAAGCAAAATTAAAAGCTGATCTTCAACCTTTATTTACCGATAAAATTGTTCACCATATTAACCCGACAGGAAAGTTTGTTATAGGTGGCCCACATGGCGATACAGGTTTAACAGGCCGTAAAATTATTGTTGATACTTATGGTGGAAAAGGAGCTCACGGTGGTGGTGCTTTTTCCGGTAAAGATCCATCAAAAGTAGATAGAAGTGCAGCTTACGCAACCAGACATATTGCAAAAAATTTAGTAGCTGCCGGTGTTTGCGACGAAGTGTTAGTACAGGTTTCTTACGCTATTGGTGTTGCTAAACCAATGGGTATTTACATTACAACTTATGGTAGTGCAAAAGTAAAATTAAGCGATGGCGAAATTGCAAAAAAGGTTGAAGAATTATTTGATATGCGCCCTTATGCAATTGAACAACGTTTAAAGCTTCGCAATCCTATTTATTCTGAAACTGCAGCTTATGGCCATATGGGAAGAAAGAATGAAATAGTTAAGAAAACTTTTAAATCACCAAACGGTGAAACAATTATCAAAGAAGTTGAATTATTTACATGGGAAAAATTAGATTATGTAGATAAAATAAAAACCGCTTTCGGTTTATAAGAATTCAATTTTTTATTATTTAAAAAAGGAGCTTAGTTTTTAAGCTCCTTTTTTGTTTTAAAAATTTTCTTATTTTTCCAGATTAGATAAGTTTTTAATTGTTACCACCCCCGACCCCTCCTTAAAAGAAGGAGGGGAGTTTTCAGGGTCAAATTTTTTTTCAATAATGGAATATTTAAATTTTATCGAATAATTGAGTTTTTCCAAAGCAGTTCCCCTCCTATTTTTAGGAATGGTTAGGGGCGGTTCTTAATCTTGCAATACCTTTGCTTATGGATTATTTTAAAAAATTACTTGATTTATTAAAAGTTGAGAGGGAAGAAGATCGTAATCAATATATTAAACTCACCGAACAAAGCAGCGTTAACGAACGCCGGGCAAATGGCTTATGTTGGTATCCAATAGCTATTAAAGGTTCAGAAATGAGCCGCGGAGATTATTTAACAGTTGAAGTTGAAAGAACAAGTCATCAGGATATTTCTCATCAATTGCGTTTTGGAAATCCCGCCGTACTTTTTAGCAATCATGATTCAAAAAATGACAGGGTTGAAGGTACAATTGCATATTCGAGTGGTAACAGATTAAAAATTACTCTTCGTACAGATGAATTACCTGAATGGAGCAGGGCCGGAAAACTTGGAATTGATTTATTATTTGATGAAAACAGTTACGATCAAATGATAAATGCCCTCAAACAGGCAAATACATTAGCCGATAATAATAATGAAAGTCTTACAAAAATTTTAACAGGGGATAAAAAACCTTCTTTTATTGAAGATACAAATTTAGTTTCTATTCCTAAATTAAATTCATCTCAAAATTCCGCCATAAATAAAATTCTAAATGCCAATGAGTTAGCAATTGTTCACGGTCCTCCCGGTACAGGGAAAACTACCACTCTGGTTCAGGCAATTAAATTATTGGTCAAAAAAGAAAACAAAACCATATTGGTATGCGCACCAAGTAATACTGCTGTTGATTTGTTGAGCGAAAAATTATCCTTCGAAGGTTTGAATGTGCTGAGAGTAGGTAATCCTGCAAGGGTTAGTGAAAGATTAATGTCATTAACGTTGGATAATAAAATGACAGAGCATCCATTGATGAAGGAAATAAAAAAAATGAAAAAGCAGGCGCAGGAATTTAAAGGAATAGCTCATAAATATAAACGACAATTCGGGCGTGAAGAAAGAGAACAACGTAAATTATTATTTGATGAGGCATATAAAATAATGAAAGAAGTTGAAAAAACTGAACAGTATATTATTGATGACATGCTTACTAAAGTGCAGGTTGTTACCTCCACTTTAGTGGGTGCCAATCACTATACCATTAATAATTTAAAATTTGATACTGTTGTAATCGACGAAGCAGGTCAGGCACTGGAACCTGCTTGCTGGATCCCCATTATTAAAGCAAAAAAATTGATTCTTGCCGGTGATCATTGTCAGTTGCCACCAACCATTAAATCTGCCGAAGCTGCAAAAAATGGATTAGCAAATACCTTGTTGGAGAAAAATGTAACTCTCCACCCTGAATCCGTAACTTTACTTGATGAGCAATATCGCATGAATGAGCAAATTATGAGCTATTCATCAAAAATATTTTATGAAAATAAATTAAAAGCTCATATTTCAGTTGCGAATCATTTATTATTTAAAGAAGATATTCCATTGGTTTTTGTTGACACTGCCGGTTGTGGTTTTGATGAAAAACAGGATGGAACCAGCACAACCAATCCGGAAGAGGCAGCATTATTATTCAAACATTTAAATGCCCAAGTAACTACTCTTTCCGGAAATTATTCAAAAGAAAATTTTCCATCCATTGCTATTATCTCGCCTTATAAACAACAAATAAATGTTCTAAAAGACCTATTAATCCACAACCCGGATTTGCAACCTTATCTTTCACATATTTCAATTAATACTGTTGATAGTTTTCAGGGCCAGGAGAGGGATATTGTTTATATAAGTTTAACCAGAAGCAATGCAAAAAGAGAAATAGGTTTTCTTGCCGATATCAGGCGAATGAATGTAGCTATGACGAGGGCAAGGAAAAAATTGGTAGTTATTGGTGACAGTGCAACTTTATCAAGCTTACCTTTTTATACCGACTTTATTACATATTCCGAAAGTTTGAATGGATATAAAAGTGCCTGGGAGTTTATTTAAAGATTAAAAAATAATTTTCCATTTAACTACCCAAGCCCTTCCTGCACAATCAACCCGCAAGGCGCATTTAAAAAATATCCGTTTTTAAATGCCTAAAAAAGCAAAATCATTTAATTGAAATAGGCATTTAAATTATATTGTAATTTGATGTTTAAATCACACACGGTAACATTTTCGCTCTTATGATTTGTCACTTTTTTCCTTGATGAAAAAAGTAACCAAAAAAATCAAGAAATTCCGAATGCTGTCCGCACACATACCCTCCGCACGCCCGCCGGAATTTCAGGCCTACACCTTCTAATTCTTGCTTTCTTTTATTGATATATTTTTTTTCTGCTTTTTTTAAAATAAAATATGTAATACTTAAATGCCTATTACAATCATTTAAAAATTCTTAAGATTTAATTTTTAATCTTTTATCAATGTTAATTAATTATGAATATAACGATATTGATAAATTCATAATGTAAATTTATTTCATTCAAAAAATAAAAATAATTCGCATTAAAAAAGTAAAAATTATAAATAAGTTTCTTTCTCTTCCATAAAACAATTTTATTTTGTTTATTTATGCGATTTTTTATAGGATAATTTTTAATTATTCAAGAAATAAATTGTCTATTTCAAACTTAAAACCCTTCTTATACCTTATGTCTAATATAATTACTAACCACAACAGGCTATTTGTTGCCAGTTGCCTTGCATTACTTGTTACCTCCCTTTCTTTCGGTATCCGAGCAGGATTAATCGGGCCTTTAGGGCTTGAGTTTGGCTTGTCAAACACTGAAATGGGTGTAATAGCTTCGATGGCATTTTTAGGTTTTCCTATTGCGATGATAGTTGGCGGACCATTATGTGACGTAGTGGGAATGGGTAAATTACTTTTAATTGCTTTTGTATTTCATTTGCTGGGTATATTATTAACAATTTTTGCACAAGGTTTCTGGACCTTATTCATCTCGACATTTTTTATTGGGTTTGCAAATGGAATGGTAGAAGCCGCATGTAATCCTTTAGTAACCACAATGTACACCAATAATAGAATTACAATGCTTAACAGATTCCATGTTTGGTTTCCGGGCGGTATTGTAATCGGAGGTTTGATTGTTTATTTATTTACGAAAATACATTTATCCTGGCAAATACAGGTTGCGATGATGTTAATTCCATTATTTGGTTATGGTTTTTTATTTTATGGCCAACCTTTCCCTAAAACAGAAAGAATTACCTCCGGTATCTCAAATGCACAAATGTTAAAAGCACTTGTAAGCCCTCTATATCTGTTTATGATTTTGTGTATGTTTATGACTGCCACAACGGAATTAGGAATCGGACAGTGGCTCGACCCTCTATTGAAAGGAACAGGTGTAAGTGGAATTTTAATTTTAGTTTTAGGAACAGGATTAATGGCAGTCGGTCGCTTTTTTGCAGGTCCGCTTGTTCATAATTTAAATCCTGTGGGTATGCTTTTGGGTTCTTCAATATTGGCAGCCATCGGTTTATTTTGGCTGGGAAATGCAACCGGATCAATGGTAATACCTGCAGCTATGGTTTTTTATATTGGTGTATGTTATTACTGGCCAACCATGATAGGTTTTACTGCCGAGTATATCCCAAATAGCGGTGCGCTTGGTTTATCTTTAATGGGTGGTGCAGGTATGTTTGCAACTTTTCTTTTTAATCCAATATTAGGTCATTTTCTTGATGCAGATACATCCGGTGGTGAAGCTTTAAGAACAGTTGCTATTTTACCGTTGATATTGGTTTTTCTTTTTACAGCTTTGTATATATATATGAAAAGAAAGGGAAATACAAGCCATTCATAACATTCAAAATTTTATTTTAAAGTCCGGTAATTTAACTTACCGGACTTTTTTTATTCTCATACTTATCCTTCCTGACAATTTCTATATTAGATTTGCATAAAAAAATAATAAAAGGTTTAAATTTTATGAAAAGACTATTTAGTGCATTATTATTTTGTCTATCAATACATTTTTGTGTTGCCCAAAGTTTTAACATATCAGGAACAATAAAATCATTAAATAATTCTTCTGTATCGGGAGCAAATGTATCTATATTAAATACCAACCATGGTACATCCGCAAATTCTGATGGAAGTTTTGAAATTTTAAATATCCCTTCCGGCAATTATACATTGCGTATTTCTGCAGTGGGTTATGCAACTGTTTTGCAAAAAATTAAACCGATCAATAATGAAAATGTTACTTTAAATATTGAGTTACAAAGTGAAAATAAAAGCTTGGATGAAGTAGTAGTTACTGCCCAAAAGACTGAAGAACAAGCGCAAAGAATACCTGTGGCCATTACTACCATTTCATCTAAACAAGTTCAGGATTACCGGTTATGGAACAGTAAAGATATTTCGGCTATCGTCCCTAATTTATATTCGGGTAACTCCGGTGATGAAAGAAATGTAACTTCTATCAGAGGTATTACTTCCACTTCTTACGATCCCGCAGTATCTACTTACATTGATGGGGTAAATCAATTTAGCCTCGATACGTACATTCCACAACTTATTGATGTGGAAAGAATTGAAGTGCTTCGTGGGCCGCAAGGGACTTTATATGGGCGAAATGCGATGGGTGGTGTTATTAATATAATTACTAAACAACCTACAAATAAAATTTCCGGATTTGTGGAAACAAATTTTGGCAGCAAGGGTCAACAACGTTATGCAATTGGTTTTAAAGCACCACTTATAAAAGATAAATTATATATTGGTATAGCCGGTTTATTTGAACACAGGGATGGCTTTTATAATAATGATTATACTAATTCCGGTTTTGAACAATTTCAAAATGCAACAGGAAACTATTTTTTAAAGTATAGTATTTCAAACAAATGGACCCTGTCATTAAATATTAAACATTCTCATAATCGCAATAAAGGTGCTTTCCCTTTAAGTTTTGGAGTTGAAGATTCATTTAAAAAACCATTCATTGTTAATCAAAATGCAATTGCAAAAACTATAGATAATACAATAAATACTTCGCTTACTGTAAATCATTATGGAAATTATTTCAATTTTAATTCCATAACAGCCTATCAATCAAATTATAGATATTACGACAATCCAATTGATGGAGATTTTAATTCCCTCGACATGCTAACTATCAGCAATAATTATGGAGACAAATGGAATAAATCAAAAGCCGTTACTCAAGAATTTAAAATATCATCTCCAACTAAAAATAATAAATTAAATTGGACTTTAGGTAGTTATTTATTTTATCAACAAAGCCCTGTAAAACAGGCCAGCAATTATGGATTGTATGCAAAACTTCTTGGAGCACCCGACTCTTCATTTTCAACAATAAATACATCTAACTCTTTTAATGCAGGTGCGGCATTATTTGGTCAATTAATGTATTCATTTAATAAAAAGTTAGATTTAACACTAGGCATTAGGTATGATTATGAGCATAAAAGACAAAGCGTGTTGGGTGAATATCAAAAAGGCAATTTTACGATTCCCACGCAAGCCGATACAGTATCATCCGCTAATTTTCAGGCTATTTCACCAAAGGTAAGTTTAATACATCACCCTACTGAAAATAATCATATATATGTATCTTATGCAAGGGGTTTTCGCGCCGGTGGCCTACTTAATGATCCTAGTACTCCACTTTACGTATATAAACCTGAATTTAGCAATAATTTTGAGTTAGGTTTTAAAAATAACTTCCTTGATAATCGTTTACTACTTAATTTAACCGGTTTTTTTATTACTATTAATAATGCACAAACCCCAACACTTATCCTTCCACAAGCATTAACCGTTACCAGAAATTCAGGAAATGTAGAAAGCAAAGGAGTGGAGTTAGAGTTTTTGGTAAAACCTGTTAAAGGGCTCCAAATCGATTATAATTTTGGCTATAACGATGCAAAATACAAAAGTTTGAAATTACCCAACGATAGTTTAACTGCAGAAAAAAATTATAATGGAAATCAACAAATTTTCACGCCTTCGCACACATCAATGCTTGCTGTTCAGTATACTTATAATATAGGTGGCATTCAAAATTTACAATTAATAGCACGTGTGGAATGGCGATCGTTAGGAAAACAATACTTCGATTTAAAAAATACTATAAGTCAGGATGCTTATAATATTTTTAACACACGGTTTGGTGTATCAGCTAAAAACTTTGAAGTAATGCTTTGGGGAAGAAATTTAAGCAATCAAAAATACATAGAATACGCTTACAGCTTCGGTGGTATCCATTTAGGAAACCCTTATAATTATGGAGTGACTTTGAGTGGGAGGTTTTAAATTAGTTTTACAGATACACTAATGAGAAAAAATTATAAATATTGCGTCTTTCCATATTTATATTCAAGCCTTGCAATATTATAAATGAAATCTTTTGCTTAAAAGTTAATTTCATTAAAGCACTTTTTGTTTTAGAAATCTGATATATATATAAAATTTGGTTATTAATTCTGAAACCTAAATTATTGATATTTCGATATCGGTAAAACGATAAATTTTTAGCGTGTATTTTAAATATGATACTATCACTTCATTTACGAGATATTTATAAGAAAGATCAAGTAAGGACTTGAAAAGATTTTAATTACTGAAACAAATATAAAATTTATATTGCACGCAAGTTTTTTGACCTAAATTTATTTGTACTAATTTCAGCAAATTATAATTTTATTCACTTACCTGAATTATATTCTTTTTAGTATTTAACTTTAATTTAATAATTACATGAAAAAAAGATTAGCTTATACCATCTTATTAGTTTTTTGTTCTTTTAGAATAATGGCTCAAGACCCCTATATATATCCTAGCGAAGTAGATGGTTTTGAACCAACCCCCGGGAAAATTTATACCTATTCACCGGGGATAAAGGGTTTAGGAGATAAGTTGAATGGATGTGATTTTTATTATACAATACCTAATGGAACAGGGCAATTTGTCGACGCAGACGGTAATCCTATAAATGATGTCAATACTGGTCAAACACCTATTTCAATTAAAACTATAAATGGTGCCGATTATTTTAGGGTTAAATGGACGAATGGAGCTACATCGTCAGCCTTAAAAATGGTTATCAGGATTTGTGATAGGTACGCTGATTATTCATTTAGTCAGAATATAAAAATAAGGTCTATATCAACCCCTGAATTCTTAGGAGTTCAACCTTTAACTGTATTGTGTAAACAGAATAACGCTTCAGTTTCGATTTATACCGGATCAGTTGGCGTAAATTTATATGAATGGACTCTGCCAAGTGGTTGGGCTACTTCCAAGAATCAATCAGGAACATTTCTTACAACTGCTACAAGCTTATCATTAATACCAAATGAAGATATCTCAAATACCCAAATAAAAGTTAGAAGTGTAAACAACCAATACAAAGTCGATCCTACAACAATTTATTCTCCTTATGTAACTCTTAATATTGTAAGGACGGGTAATGGACCTATTATAGCTTCTCAAACTTCGGTTAGTTGCAGTGATAAGACTCCCGTTAAATTTTTCGCTACTGCAATTAATGGAGCAACATATAATTGGACTTTTCCACAGGGATGGACTGATAACAGCGGTAATGTTGGTCCCATCACCACATCAGTCAATACTATTACACTAGTTCCCACAGGTAACAGTGCCGGTACTTTATCAGTAACAACAAATTATATCTGTCAAGGTCAAAATCAAACTTTAAAATCAAAAATAGATATTGGATATGCTGCTTCGAATGTGCCTGATATAACAGGAATGACTATAAAAGGGCCTACATCACTATGTGTCGGTGCTTCTACGACATATAGTCTTAATACCGCGGTTCCACCAAACTCTACTTTAACTTGGTCGGCGGATAGTGGAATTAAAATAGATCCTGTAACTGGGTTTGCTACCGGACTTAGTTCGTATGGAAGTACTAATGTTTATGCAACATTTATAGAAAATGGCACTAATGGCTTGTGTGGAAAATCAGTTTTGACTTTTACTACCTTTGTTGGGTCGCCCTATGTATCCTTATTAACAAATCCTTGGTTAGGAGGTTGCCCAAATACAAGTTCGCAAAGATTGAATATAAATCAATTAAAACCTTCTCAAGAAACTAATCGCACCAGACCGCCTGCAGGTGGCGGTGGTGGCGGTGGTGGCGGTGGAGGAGGTGGTGGTACTCCTCCACCAACATACTGCATCAATATGCAGGCAAATGCAAGAGGTGGGAATATTTCATCATATAAGTGGATAATTGATGGCCACACAGAAGCAACAAGTTCAAGTCCTTATTTTATATATAGTGATAATTGTGCAGGTACATCGTGGCACAATATTCATGTGGAAGTTCAAGCTTTTAATGGATGTTCTTGGGGTACTACCGGCTGTTATAGTGTACAGCTTGATTGCAGTAAAGGGACTATATCGACATTTACCTCAGGCTGTGGAGGTGGAGGTCCAGTTGAAGTACAACGTTTGTCAACTGAACACGAAAACATAAAGAAGCAATCGTACATTGATGAAAAAAGCTCATCATTGATATACCCTAATCCAACAAGTGGGAGTTTTACTATAAATCTTTCGGAATTTACAAAAGATAAAAATATTGATATAAAAATTCAAAATATTTTTGGTCAAGCAGTTTATTCTACAACTGTAAATAATACTGATAATCAGACCGTACAGTTAAATACTGCTGGTATTTATTTTGTAACGGTTCAGAGCGATGGAATTACCTTAACAAAAAAAATAGTTGTCAATTAATTAATGGTTAAAACCGCATTAATTTATTTTAAAATACGATTAAAAATCCGGCTTACTGAGCCGGATTTTTTGTAAGTGATTACCACTAGCTTTCTTAGCCCGATTTGGTGTATCAGCTAAAAACTTTGAAGTAATGCTTTGGAGAAGAAATTTAAGCAATCAAAATACATAGAATATGCTTACAGCTTTGGAGGTATACACTTAGGAAACCCTTATAATTATGGAGTGACTTTGAGTGGGAGGTTTTAGAGGGAGGGTGTTATGCATTCTAGTAAGAGAAGTTCCTTTCCTTTCTAAGAGTAGCAAAAATATTCTTAATTTTAATAGAGGCTGTACCGAAAGTTAAACGAATTTAATTAATGGAACAGCCTTTATTATCTTTATTGTTTAACAAATGTTCGTACTTGTGTACCAAATAAACTTTTATCTTGTACCCTATAGGAAAAAGTTACATCGTTTCCTGACTTAACTAAAGTCCCTTCAGTAACAAATATGTCCGCTCCATTAGGATCACTTTGAGTTGGAACTTCAATTGTGGATTGTGATGTAATACCAACATAAATATCAAATAAATAAGCAGGGTTTCCACTCACTCCTCCAATATTATCTATGGTATAGAGTCCAGTGCCTTTTTTAGTTAATGTTACTGTCTGACCATTAGAAGTTCGTTTATATGTACCACTAATATCATCAGTAGGGGAAACGGATGTAACTAAAACTAATCTGTTCATATTAGTACGATAACCATAACTATTTTTTGCTTCATATTGTACTGTGTAAAAACCAGGTTTGGTTAAATCTACATCGTTAACAAGAGGCACTAAATTCGTCGAAACTTTAGTCACACTGTCATATCCAATAGCGCCAGGGTCATTAAAAGCGCCAGTGCCTACTGTTGTACCTGTAATAGCATCACCTTTTAAAATCAATCCGGGAAAGCTAGGTGTTACTACCCTAGTTATTTTATCATCAGTTTTAATCATTTTACATGCAACTGCCATCAGAAGAAAAACAGAAAAAATTAAATTTTTATATTTCATAAGATTGTGTTTTTATTTAGATTTATACAATAATAGTTTATTTTGCATCCCACCAAACCTTATCAAAAATTCGATGTTGCGTTGGAGTATTTGGGTTACGAGTAGATTCAGCCGCTGGATATAAGAAAATACTTGGTACATTTCCTGCACCAATTACAGATGCTAATGATGTTGTAAAAAAAGATGGATACTTGGTCCTTCTCCACTCAATCCAAGCCTCAATGCTTTGATTACCACACATAGCTGCCCATTTTTGAGTAATTATTGATTCTATCTTTTTACTTAATGAACCTGCTGTAGGATACAAAATTGTTGGCTGTGTATAATAGTTTGCGATTCCTGACGTATCTACTTTATAATCAATATAATTATCGATTATACCATTATTATATAATAAGTTATCATCACCTGTTAACCAACCTCTTGCAATTGCTTCGGCTTGCAGAAATTTACTTTCATAGTCTGTTAATATTTTCACTGGCGCAAAAGCACTACTATCTTTACTAGCGTTAGCACCTACTGTCTTTGATGGTATAGATATACCAGCAGCAGAAAGTACATTCTTGAATCCACCTTGTGGTATGCCTTTATAGGTTCCATTTGTACTTGAAGAAGAATAAAATGCAGCCACTCTTGGATCATTATTATCGTTAAAAAAATTAATCGCTGTAGCACTTGCCAACAAATTCTGAGTTCCGGCTAAAACTGATGTAGCAGTTGCATTGTAAAGTGGGTTTTGGTTTCCTCCCGTTGAATTATAGTCGACTTGTGCACTTTCGCCTGATTTAATAAATTCCTTACCTTTTAAAGTACCAATTATGGCTGCTGCCTTTCCAGGATCTACTTCAGACAATCTTAAGCCTATTTTGAGTTTTAAAGTATTTGCAAAACGTAACCATTTAACCATACTACCACCATAAATCAAATCATCTGCACCAGGATGATTTGGATCATTTAGGTCAATTAATAAGGCGGCGTTATCAACTAATGCAATCAGGCTATCATAAATGACTTGCTGTTTATCAAATTTTGGAGTTAAAATGTTAACATCACCCTTTAAAGCTTCAGTATATGGTACATCGCCAAATAAATCAGTACTTAATTGATATGTATAAGCTTTTAATAAATAGGCTATAGCAACATATTGCTTCTTCTTAGTAGCCTTTCCTTTCTCTATAACTTTCTCAAAATCTTCTAATGCATCTGAATTTATGTTTATCCAAGTAGCATCAAAATCTGAAGCCCCTGGTGCATATTGTTCTAATGATTTATATTGGCTTGAACTTGGATTTTGAGTCCAATATTGAGCCCAAATTCCACCTTTAATTTGAAGATCATTTCCTAATGCAAATGTTAATCCTGCTTGTCCAGCAGGTAGTATAAGTTGAACATCTGCATCAGCAGCATTATTAGGATCAATATTGATATCATAAAAATGTTTACATCCGCTTATATAAAAAGCAAAAGTTATTATAATGATAAATTTTAAATAAATATATTTTTTCATTGTTATATCTTTTTAGATTATTAATTAGAAACTTAAATTTAGCCTAAAGCCATAATTTCTTAATGAAGGATTAGCATAGAATTCAAATCCCTGAGCATTTGAAGCGCCTTGAGAATTAATTTCTGGATCACTATATTGATTTTGTTTTGGAGTCCATATAAAAAGATTGTTGCCAAAAACAGATGCGGAAATAGAGGTAAATGGTGTCTTTAATAAAAATCTATTAGGTATAGAATAATTTAAGGCGGCTTCCCTAAATTTAATATAACTTGCATCTATCAAATGTTGACTAGGTTGAAGCACACTTGTTGTGTAATATGTGTATGGATGAAATGTTAAACTAGTGTTGTCAGTATAACTTCCATCTTTATTTTGTATAACTGAATTAGGAAAAACATAATCTTTTCGATTATTTTGAGTAGTTTCTAATGAAGTACCTACAAAATCCATACCTGCTTTTGTTCCGGAATAAAACTGCCCACCTTGCTTAGTATCAAATAATACGTTAAGCGAAATACCTTTAAATGCAAATGATGCGCCTAATGACGCTTGATAATTAGGAAGATATGAACCAAAATATCTATTAGGTCCAGGGATAGGCTGACCAGTAGCATTGTCTACAACTACTTTTCCGGAAGGATCTCTTTGGAAGTCTAATCCGTAAAAACTTCCATAAGGTTTGCCAACCGCTGCAACAACATTCATAGAAGAAAACCCACCTAATATTATTTGCTCTAGCCCTTCTTTTATACTCACAACAGTATTTTTAACTTTCGTAAAAGTTCCATATAAATTTAATTTAAATCCTGAATTAGTTTGTATGGGCGTACCTCTTAAACTTATTTCTAACCCCTCATTATTTATTTCACCGGTATTAATTAATTTACTAAGGTAACCTGAAGACGCAGGGATCGGTGCATTTACAATTTGATTAGTTGACTTTGTTTTAAAATAGGTAAGATCAAAATTAAGTCTGTTTTTGAAAAAGCCAAGTTCTGTACCCACTTCAGATGAAGTTGTAAATTCTGGTGTAAGTTTATCATTGCCAATCCTGTCATTTCTTGTAAAACCAGGTATTGTATTAAGAGGAAATTTGGTTTGACCGAAATTTCCACCTAAATCCTGACTTGAATAAGTTGTATATAATTGATAAGGGCCAGCATCCGCACCAACTTTTGCCGAACTGCCACGTATTTTACCAAAACTAATTATATTACTTATATTTTCACCCAGCAATTCCGTAAATATAAAAGATGCATTTATGCTAGGGTAAAAATATGACCTATTATTAACTGGTAATGTTGAGGAATTATCATTTCTGGCGGTAAAACCTAAATAAAGTAAATTTTTATACGATAAATCCGCACTACCATAAAAACCAACCAAAGTGTTTTGACTTAAAGTATTTGAAGCATCAACCGGACCATTAGAATTCGTTAAATTGTAAAAATCCTTAACTACTAAACCTTTTGATACATTTGTTGCAGCGAAAATGCTATTTTGAGTAATTTTTCTAACATTATTTCCTAATAATAATTTAATATTAAAATCTTTAAAGATCTCCCTATTATAAGTGATCATTAAATCATTATTTAATTGTGAATAGTTAAGTAGTACTTCAGAGTACTTTCCAAAATCAATCCATGAATTTTGCAAAGGAGTGCCATTATTATAGAATGACTCTTCGAATGGCTTATAATTATACTTGGCGAATTTTTGATATCGTCTGTCATTAGAAATATCTGCGCCTAACCTTTCTGTTATAGTTAAGCCTTCAATGGGTTTATATACAAATGAAATGTTGCCTGTAATTCTATCAACCTTATTGGTACTTTTATAGTTATCAATTAAAAAATATGGATTTTTTACATAAGCACCATAATAACCATAACGATCGCCCCCGTTCTCGTCTGTAAATGTCCCATTAAAGTGATTACTTAAATCTTTACTACCAACTATTGAAATATCTCTAGGTTGTTGAATTATAGTACTATAAATTGAATTACTAGACTGTCCTCCTAACGGTAATGAACTGTTAATATTTGTATAACCTATTGAAATACTACTGGAAAACTTACTGGAAAACTCTGAAGAACCATTAAAACGCATATTATATTTATCATATTCCGTTGTTGGGACTACACCAGAATTGTTTTGTGAATTAAGTGATAAATAATAGGTAGATTTTTCATTCCCACCGGATATAGAAAGAGAATTAGTCAAAGTTTTTCCAATTTTAAAAAAATCTTTTACATTGTTTGGCAGTGCTTCATATTTCTTTAATTGCTGTTTACCTTCTACAACTTGGCCAAAAGGTCTTTCTTTACCATCAAAAGGTAATCCCCAGTTAAAATTTTCTCTCCTATCATCTTTAAGTAAGTCTCTATCACCTTGTCCATATTCATTTTGAAAAGTAGGTAATTTTAATATATTTGAAAATTGAACACCTGTATTAAAATTTATATTTACCTTCCCATTTTTCTTACCTTTTTTGGTTGTAATCAATATGGCACCATTAGAAGCAACGCTTCCATATAATGCAGCAGCAGCAGGGCCTTTTAAAACACTGATACTTTCTATGTCATTCGGATTAATGTCATTACCACGATTTCCGTAATCTACTTGATTATTTAAATAATCTGAATTTTGGTTATTTGCATTACTGCTTAGCACACCATCTATTACGAAAACCGGTTGATTATTTCCAGCTAAGGAATTGGATCCTCTTAAAACAATACGAGTTGATGAACCTGGGCCATTAGAACCGGCAGTAATGTTAACTCCTGCAATCTTACCCTGTAAAGCATTTATTGGGTTTACATTATTTCCAAGTTCTTCACTTTTAATAGTTGTTTCAGCATATCCAATACTTCTTTTCTCTTTATTAATTCCAAGTGCTGTTACAATTACTTCATTTAAAGATTGCGTATCTGGGGTTAAATGAACGTTAATATTAGATTGATTACCTATTGTTTGCTCAAATGAACTATAACCTACAAATGAAAATACTAATAACTCATCTCCAGATAAAATATTTAAAGAAAAGTTTCCAGAGGCATCAGTAGATGTCCCACGTGTAGTTCCTTTAACACTAATATTAACACCCGGCAAAGGTGACCCGGATTCATCAACTACCTTTCCGGTAATTGTTCTGTCTTGTGCAAAAGTTAAGCCTGACCAGAGAAAGGCAACGATGCACATCAGTAAAATTTTTCTCATAATTTAAAAGTTAGATAACGATAATTTAATATAAGTACAGATTTATTCCTAAAAGTAAAATTGTCATTTCAATTTTGCAAACAAAACCCCAATATTTTTTCGAATTTTTAATAAAAATAGAATTTTACGACTGTATTAATACATTTAACAATATTAAGTAAATTTAATATATTTATTTCTTACGGAAGTTGATTAAGATTTTTACGATCCCTTTTAATCAGCATAAAAGTTTAAATCAAAAAGGCCACAATTTAATTGTGGCCTTTTGTATAATTAACTATCTTTTTTAATTTATTGTGGAGATTTAACCGGTGCTGAACTCGAACTTGTGGGATTAAACTCTAATTCACCAGCCATCGTTCTGTAAATAACTTCTTCATGAATATAATTTTCGCACTTTGTACCTATTCTTTCTTTCAAAAGAAGCCTTCTTTAGATATCGTTTTGAAGAACCAAATAATCAACTATTTTTAGCTGCTTAAATCGAACTTACGACATATTATTTAGGTTTATTGATATCCTTCATTTTGAACTAGCAATTTATTTACTTGGATTTCTCTTTGCGGAATTGGGAAGATTAATTTTGGACTATTATAATTATAAACAGTAATTTTACCTTTATTATCATAAGAATTAACCACACCTTTTGTCCTCTTTATGTCCGAAAGGCTTTGGCCTTCGAAAGCAAGTTCCAAGTATCTTTCATTTAATATTTTTTGTAAAGATAAATTACCTGAAAGTAAATTAGTAAGGTTTACTCTTTTTCTCACAAAATTGACATCATTGAGTGGAGAGTCTCCTACATTACTCATAAGCCTAAAATTACATTCAGCTCTAGTCAAATACATTTCTGCAAGCCTTATAACCTTTACATTGCCATATTGATTATTAAATTTTCCGGTTCTAATCGATCCCCCGTCATCATAAAACAAATTTAATCTATCATCTTTCTTTTCATATTTTAATAAATGTAACGAATCAGAATTTAATTCAATATCACCCCTACCTCCATAATTACTTGCAGCATAAAATTCATTTAAGCTGTTAACACCTTGTTGTTCAGAAATTTGGATTGCAAAAATATCTTCAACTGTATTTAATACACGAATTTGACCCGGAGTAGGGAACTCATCAGCATAAGTTAATGTAAGTTTGTATAATGCTGATTGTATTACCTTATCTGCAGCATCCCTTGCCGAAGTATAATCATTCTGCATTAAATAAACCCTGGAGAGCATAGCATTTGCTGCACCTTTTGTAGCATAAAATCCGTTTTGTGAAGGTAGATCTGCTTCAGCTTCCGTCAGATCTTTTAATATCTGCATATAAACTTCTGAAACAGAATTTCTTGCTACGTCCTTAACTGCATCAGCATAAGTTAATGTCGGCGATAAAATTAAAGGAACTCCCGGATTTTTTGTATTATCACCATCGTCCCAAGTTTTTGAATAAAGTTTTACTAATTCAAAGTACATAGAACCCCTAATAAATTTAGACTCGGCTGCAACTTTCTTTCTTGATACCGAATCTACTATGTTTATTGAAGCAAGTATATTATTTGTAATATTTATCGTTTCATATAAACTTAGCCAAGCCGTTGCAACAAAGCTGTTATCAACCGGTATTTGTTTATTATTTATTTGTGATAATTGTGCATACGTTCCTGTAAAACTTATTTCTCCGTCATTGGAAAGCAAATCCGATTCAAGATATAATCTTCCGCCATAAACACTATTTCCTCCCATTTTTGAATAAGCACCTACTAAAGCTGCCTTGACATCCGAAGAAGTTTTCAAGGCTGATTTTGTATCAACACTTTGAGAGGGTTGTATATCCAATTTTTTGTTGCAAGACGTAATAACAAATAAACCGTAAATAATAAAGGATATGATTTCAATTTTTTTTATATATTTTTTCATACGTTTTAAAAGTTAAAAGCCAAGATTTAAACCCACAGTAATAGTTTTTGGTTGAGGTGCTGAGTAAAAATCTACTCCTTGTGTAATATTATTATTTAAATAATCAGTACTTACTTCAGGATCCCAGCCTTTATATTTAGTAATTGTATATAAGTTTTAAGCTGTAGCATAAATTCTAATCCTATCAAATTTTATTTTATTTGAAAAAAGTTTAGGTAAGGTGTAGCCCAAAGTAACATTTTTAACCCTAATATAAGAACCATCACTTAAATACCTGTCGGTATTTTCGATTCCATTTGAACCAAATGATATAGCTTTAGGAATGTTGGTAATATCTCCGGGTTTTTTCCAAGCAGATAATTGATCAGTTGTTTGGTTATCGTAACCATTGCTACCATTTGCTGACATATATTGACCACCACCATTAAAAATTTTATTCCCTTGAACGCCTTGCAATAAAACACTTAATTCAATCCCGTTAAATGAAAAAGTATTTGTGAAGCCACCAATCCACTTTGGGTTAGGGCTGCCTAAAAAGGTTTTTGTTGCCTGATTGTAATCATTTGTAGTTGTTTTGGTTCCATCTGCATTAATTATATAATAAAGAGGATCACCATTTGCAGGATCAGCACCTGCAAATTGCTTTCCATAAAAAACGCCAATTGGTTGACCTTCAATAGCATAATTAATATATGCAGGATTTCCTTGGATTTGTTGTCCTCCTAAATCTGTTATCTTATTATGACCATTGGATATGTTAAAACTTGTTGTCCAATTAAAGGTGCCGATTATGTTCTTGGTGTTTAAAACAACTTCGTATCCATAATTTTGAAGTTTTCCAAAATTTTTAGTATAGGTTGAAAATCCACTAGTTCCAGGAAGTGTAATATTGAGTAATAAATCAGTTGTGTTTTTTTGATAGTAATCAATTCCTCCATTAATCCTGTTATTAAAAAAGCCAAAGTCAATTCCGAAATCTGCTTGTGTAGTGGTTTCCCATTTAAGATTTGGATTATCTAATTGTAATGGAGCCTGACCACCAAAACTTACATAATTCGCTGAAGTATACAATCCTCTTGAAGGGAAATTTCCAATTTCAGAATTCCCGGTCAGTCCATAACTTACCCTGGCTTTAAGAAAATTTAAAAATGTCGAATTTTTAAGAAAAGATTCTTCAGAGACGATCCACCCCAAAGATGCTGCCGGAAAAAAGCCGTACCTGTTATTTACTCCGAACCTAGATGATCCATCTATTCTTGCACTTAACGATAATAAATACTTATTATTAAGTTTATAATTACTTCTCAAAAAATATGATAATAATGAGAACCTAGTCAAAGTGGAACCTCCTGAAGTAATTTGTGCGGCACTTTCAAGATTTTTATAATTTCCACTTGGAAACTGCTGGCCTGTTAAATTATTGCCTTTGTTTGAAGATTCTTGGAAACTCATTCCTGCTACAATGTCAAAAGAATGGATTGTATTAAATACTTTTTCATATTTAAAAAAATTGTTAGTTGTATAATTTGAAATCAAATTATAAGTACTTTTTCCGATTCCATTAGCTGTACCTGTGTTTCTTTGAGTTAATTTACCTTGGTATTGATTTTCTTCTTGAAATAACAGATCTAATCCGAATTCCGTTCTGAAGTTTAATCCTGGTAAAATGTTATAAGTGCCAAAAAAATTACTTATATTTCTATACACAGTAGCCTTAAATGATGCATCAATTAAGTTTAACAAAGGGTTATAATAGGTTGGATAATTAGTGTTTGGGTCGCCTGTAGATGGGTCAAGTGCACCACTAGTTAAGTTAGTCCTTGGGTCAATTACAGGTGTAATTGGAGATAGAGAAACTATTTGTAAAGGAGTGGAAAATGCATCATCATTAGATAGTCGATCATTTATAGATTTTATAAGGTTAAAATTCAAGCCAATTTTTAATTTTTCAGAAATTTTATGGTCAACATTAATTCTGCCATTTAGCCTTTGAAAACGATTACCAACTAAAATTCCATTTTGGTCACTATATTGTGCCGAGATATAAAATTTAGTTTTTTCATTTCCACCAGTTAGATTTATGTCAAATTGTTGTACTGGGGCATTTCTAAAGACTTGATCTTGCCAATCAGTATTTACTTTAGCAGTTTTGTATTCATCGTTTCCAGCAGAATATCTTTTTAAACGCGATTCTTTTCCCCCAGCTTGGCGCGTAAAATCAACATATTGCTGTGCATTCATAAATTCTCTTCTATGTGTCTCTTTGCTTGATCCATAAAAGTAGTTAATATTTATTTTTGTCTTACCTTCTTTTCCTCTTTTAGTAGTTATCAAAACTACCCCATTCGAAGCCCTAGAACCATAAATTGCACCGGAAGAAGCATCTTTCAATATTTCAACAGATTCAACATCATTAAAATTAATATCTGCGAGTGGATTAGTCGAGGCACCATTAGTAGATTGGCTTTCTGTGGTAATTGGTATTCCATCAACAACATATAACGGTTGATTTCCTGCTGATACTGACGAAGAACCTCGAACTCTTACTTTTATTCCCTGCCCTACTTTGCCATTTCCACTTTCAATAAATACACCGGCAGCCTTTCCCTGGATTGATTGCTCCATACTTACGACTGGAACATTTTGAATAGAACTTCCAGATATTGATGCAATGTTTCCTGTTAAATCTCTTTTTTGCTCTGTACCAAACCCCACCACAACTACCTCATTCAAAGATTTTGTGTCCGGTATTAGTCTAACATTAATATTATTTTGGTTGCCTACTACAATTTCTTGTGTAGAGTAGCCCACAAAACTAAAAACCAGAATGGCGCTTTCAGGGGCATCAATATTGAAAGAACCATCGGCATTGGTAATGGCACCTATAGTAGTACCTTTAACGACAATATTTACTCCAGGCAATGTCTGTCCGTCATCATTAGAAATTACATTTCCGGATATTGATTTAGTTTGTGCATATAATCCCCCCGTCATAGAAGATAGCACTATACATAATAGTAATAGTTTATTCATAATTAAAATAGTTAAATAAAAAGGTTATGAATTTTAGAAATTATAGCGGCCATACAAAATTATTTTCATGGTTAGAACAAAAAAAGCAAATCAAAATTACAATCTTAAAAAATGCTTTTAATATTGTAATTAAAGATTGATATAGGCCATAATAATCATTAAAAATATTTTTACCAAGATGAATATTTAAACAGATATAAGTATATAATTTGTTGACAATTCCAGAGATATTTAGCGACGCATTTTAGTAAAGTTTTTCTCATCAATAAAAAAAGTTTAGAATAAAGTATTTAATTATAAAGGTATTCATAAACATACATACATAATTTTGAATATTAAAAATTTAACAGTATTTAATTTGCAATATTTATAAAATAGTAGAATATTTTATATTGTTTTTACAAAAAATGCAAATTTTACAATTTCTATATTGAGTAAATATTGCTTTAAATAAAAAAGCCACAAAAAATTTGTGGCTTAGTTTAAAAATTAAATATTTATTATTTATTTAGATATATAACTGCCTAATTGCTCTATTAAATGATTTGAAATGGCGATGTCTTCTCTGTTTTCTTCAAAATAACCACGGGCTTTGTTTACATAATTTATAAAGCCGTCACGGTCTTTTTCGATTATTAAATTATAAAGTGTATCTACCTCTTGTTTAAATATTTTTAAAACTTCGGGTATAAATTCGTTATACATCTGTATATCGGCATATAATTGAGGATCCTGAAGCACATATCTTGTAAAAAAAATAAGAAAAATTCGATATGGCGGTGATGAAAAATCCTTTATTTTCCCTATGTCACTGCTTAAATCGGTAAAGGTTTTAGCACTTACAAACACATTAAAATGATTTAAACCCTGCACCACTCCCATCACCTTATCGTGATGTAAATATTCTAATTCATACAGTTTAGCCTTTTCTTTAAGAAAAATTTGTTTTAAGTCATTTTCGAAGTTTCCTTTATTGTCACTGTAATTAAAAATAACCACTTGCCCTTTTAACGACTTTAGCATTTGGTTAAACATAGGGTGAATTGAATAAAATTCAATTTTAACTTCAGGAAATAGAATTTTAAGTGAATTATATTTATCAATTATAAATTTCTTTACACTGCATACTTCAATTAAAATTTTTTTGTTTAAATGTGGGTATATTTCTTCTATCGTCGAAGCCATTGAAGGGATTGGTACTGCAAGCAAAATAATATCGCTGTTAACAACAAGATCTATATTGTCTTTAAATTCCGATTTAATGTCAAGTGAAGTGAATTTGGTTTTATAACCATTTTCTATAAAAAAATTCACAAACCAACTTCCAACTCCCAGGCTCCCTCCTATTACACCTACTTTTAATTCACTCATTATATTCTGTTTTTTAATCATATTTAAATATTTCTGTTTTTATTTAATTATACCAACAAAATATTTAAGGGTGATTATTTAAAATTATTTTTTGATAAAATTAACATAAAGAAACCTTTCTATAAAAAATAAACTCCTCCTTATTCTAAAATCCTTTTTTTTGTCAGAATCAGGATTACACGGATTAAAAGATCAGTAGGATTATTTTATGTGATTGTAATATAGTTTTATCAATATCAGTATTTTCATATATATAAATGTAAGAAAGCTTTCTTTTTTGAAATAAAAATCCTCCTTGTCCTAAAATCCTTTAATCCTAATTCAGACTATTTCATAAAAAAATTCCGGAATTTTCATCCCGGAATTTTTCAAACGATTCAATAAAAAAATTTATTATTTAATAAATAATAATTCTCTGTATTTAGGCAATTTCCATAATTTATCATCAACTAATCCTTCAAGTTCGTCAGCTGCATTTCTGATTTTATCAAAAAATGGTTTAACTGTTTCGTCAAATGCCTTGGCTATTGCTTCTGCATCAGCATGAGACATTGCTTTTTCTTTAGCTGCACTTACTTGTTCTACATTATCTTCAATAACACCGATTAAATTGCAAATTTTAGCTATACGTTTTTTAATGCGATCAGCATGAGTTTTTAAATCCATTTCAGCCAAACCCTGATAAGTTTCACGTAAGCTGTGAACATATTCATAAGCGGATGATATTATATAAGTATTGGAAAGCTCGTCATATAAATCAGTTTCAATTTCCATTTTCTTAATATACTGCTCTAACAATACTTCGTAACGGGCATGTAATTCGTGCGCATTAAAAATACCATGTTTACCAAATAATTCTTCAGATTTATGACTGATCATCGCCTTCAATGCAGTCGGCATTGTTTTATTGTTCGACAACTTACGATTAGCTGCTTCAACCTGCCATTCTTCAGAATATCCGTTACCATTAAATATTATACGTTTTGATTCAGTATAATAACGTCTTAATACACCAATGATGGCTTCTTCTTTTTTAACTTTGTTTTCTTTTATTTCTTTATCAACGTCTATTTTAAATTTGATAAGTTGATCGGCAACTATCGTATTTAAATAAGTCATTGAAGAAGAACAATTTGCAGAAGAACCTACTGCACGAAATTCAAATTTACTACCGGTGAATGGGAAGGGTGAAGTACGGTTACGATCTGTCGCATCTAAAGTAATGGCAGGAATTTTTGGAATATTTAATCCAACAGTTTCCGCTTTTTTAGATTTTTTAGCAATACCTTCTTTTTCGAATTGATTTAAAATTTCTTCAATGGCAGTACCTGTAAATACCGAAATAATGGCCGGTGGTGCTTCATTTGCGCCTAACCTATGGTCGTTACCGGGGATTGCAATTGATGAACGTAAAATTTCTTCATTTTCATTAATGGCTTTAACCACATTTATAAAGAAAGTAAGGAATTGTAAATTTGTTGCCGGGTCATCGCCGGGTGAAAGAAGGTTTTTACCTTTTTCGGTAGCCATCGACCAGTTATTATGTTTCCCGCTTCCATTAATACCGGCAAATGGTTTTTCATAAAATAAAGCAGTTAAACCATTTTTAGCAGCAGCTCTGGATATTACTTCCATAACCAATAAATTATGATCAACTGCAGTATTTAATTCTTCATACATTGGTGCACATTCAAACTGGCTTGGTGCCACTTCGTTATGACGGGTTAAAACCGGCACACCTAATTTAAGTGCTTCTCTTTCAAAATCGTGCATAAAGTTTTGCACTCTTTCAGGAATTACAGCAAAATAATGATCTTCTAATTGTTGTCCTTTTGCAGATTTATTTCCAAAAAGTGTTCTTCCCGATAAAACTAAATCAGGGCGGGCATTGTATAATTTAGAATCTACTACAAAATATTCTTGTTCCCAACCTAAAGTAGCACCAACACCTTTAACACTACTGTCAAAATATTGGCAAACAGCTGTTGCAGCTTTATTTAATAACTCGGCAGATTTTAACAAAGGAGCTTTAAAATCCAATGCTTCGCCTGTATAAGATATAAATACAGAAGGAATATATAAAGTTTTACCCTGAGTAGACTCCATAATAAAAGCAGGAGAGGATGGATCCCAAATAGTATAACCTCTTGCTAATGCAGTACTGCGTAAACCTCCGCTTGGAAAAGAGGAAGCATCCGGTTCTTGTTGAATTAATTGAGAAGCTGAAAGAGATTCAACACCTTGAACAGCAGGATCAGGTGATGGCTTAAAAAAAGCATCATGTTTTTCGGCAGTTCCACCTGTTAAAGGCTGAAACCAGTGGGTATAATGTGTTGCACCATGATCGAGTGCCCATTTTTTCAATCCTATCGCTACACTTTCAGCAGTATTTTCTTCAATTGCCGAACCTTGTTTAATAGCAGATAATACACTTTTGTAAGTTGCATCCGGCAAATATTCTTTCATTGTTGCCAGGCCGAACATATTCTTTCCAAAAATTTCGGAAATCTTTTTCAAAGTTTCTTTTGGTTGTGACGAACCATTGTTTCCGATGGTTTCCAATACTTTTTGACGAATCGTGGACATGATGATAAAGGGAAAAAATTAGCTTATAAATTTCAGAAAGATAATACCTGACAAATCTAATAAAATTAATAATAAATTAACAAATTTTTATTATTGGAATTAAAATTTTATAAAATTTTTAAAATAACCCTCAAATATCAATATTATTTACAAAACTGTACAAAAACTGAATTTGTCTCTTCAAAAACAATATTATAATGGCGAATACAGATTTTTACATAACAAAAATCTAGAAATTAAAATTTAAACACAACATTATTCTGTTAAAAATTTCAAATTCAAAATATAATTTCATTACATCTAATTTAAATACAAAATTTTAAACATTATGCAGAAACTAGTAAAGATTTTAGGAAGGGGGAGGATTTTTATTTATTTAAAGAAAATAAATTCTTTTAAACAATTATCGAAATACTGATATTGATAAAACGATATTTTAAATCTTAAAACACCAAAAAGAGATTTAATTTTTCGTTGGAAGTGTTTGAAAATACTTTTAAAATTTCATATTTAAGAAATTCGTTCTAACATTTAAAATTATTTTTTATAAAGTTCTATTTTTCGTTCATCAGAATCAGAAATAATTGCCATAAAACCAAACCTCTGTTTATTCTTATATTCTATTTTTTAAATTCATATTTCCATGAAGGATTCTCAGAACTTCAATTTCATTCTGATTATTTACCCGATAGAAAATAATATGTCCGGATGACAGATATGCCAAAATTTCATTATCAATCTCAGGATATTTTTTTCCAATCTCCGGTTTTTCTGAAATCTCTTTACAAGCTTCAATTAATGATTCATAACGCTTATCGGCCTGATTTTCAGACCAAACCTTTACAGTATTATCCCAAATTTCAGAAATATCCTCAATAGCCCTATTAGTTAGTAAATATAGGCATTTAAGCTATTTTCGCTTTTAAACTCTCCAAATGTTTATTAGGATTGAAATTTAATGCAATACCACTGTCAATTCCTTCTTGAACTGCTTTTTTCAAAATTTTTATTCTGTTTTCTTCTTCTTCCAGCAAACGTAATCCTGCCCGAATTACCTCACTAGCGTTTTTAAATCTTCCTTCATTGATTTTACCTTCTACAAAATCTTCAAAGTAGTTTCCTAATGATACAGAGGTATTCTTAACCATGATTTTAATTTTTTTTAAGTTACCAAAAAATGGTAACTTTTCTATTTTTTTTAAAATGATGCCATAACTCAAAGTCTTGTCACTAGGGGATGAAATTATTTGCAAGTAGTATCTCAATTTTTTCTAACTGATGTTACGCAAAAATTAGATCTTTGTATAAACCTTGGTTTATACAAATTCTTGTTTAAATAAATTAGGTGCTTAATGTGTAGAAATTGTTTTACTCCATTTTATCCGTGATTCAGACAAAAAATAAGAATCACAGATTAAGTAAGATTACAGGATTACACGGAAGCAGGAAAAAAGAAAATTTGTAAAATCCCCGCAATCCATTTAAATCTGTGATTCAGACAAAAAATAAGAATCACAGATTAAGACGTATAGTTAAATTCAAATATTTTATGCGTAACATAACTTTCTAATTTTTCCCATTGAAATAATTACACATCGTAGTTTGCAATAAAATCTTTTTTAAGCCTAAAAAAAAAGGATAAATTTTATTTTTTAAAGAAAAAAATCTTTCAAAATAAAATATTAAAATACTGATATTGATAAAACGATATTTTAATCAAAAGAAACTTAATCCTAAAATCATTTCATCCTTTAATCTTAATTCAGACAAAGAAAAAATTTCTGAATTAGGTTTACAGGATTTTAGGAAAAAGGAGGATTTTATTTTTAAAGAAAAAAAATCTTTTAAAATTAATTATCAAAATACCGATATTGATAAAACGATATTTTAATCAAAAGAAATTAATCCTAAAATCATTTCATCCTTTAATCTTAATTCAGACAAAGAAAAAATTTCTGAATTAGGTTTACAGGATTTTAGGAAAAAGGAGGATTTTATTTTTTAAAGAAAAAAATCTTTTAAAATTAATTATCAAAATACCGATATTGATAAAACGATATTTTAATCAAATAAAATTAATCCTAAAATCATTTCATCCTTTAATCTTAATTCAGACAAAGAAAAATTTCTGAATTAGGATTACAGGATTTTAGGAAAAAGGAGGATTTTGTTTTTTTAAAGAAAAAAGTCTCTTAAAATAAATTATCAAATATTAATAAAACGATATTTTATCAAAAGAAACTAATCTTAATTCAGACTAATACCTCTTTATCCAATACCCCACTCAAAATTTTATTTGCAAGAGAAATTGATTTGACATCATCAAATATTAACAATAATCTATCCTTTACTTCTTTTAATCTACATTGTTTAGGATGTTTTTGAATAAATTGGATTATTTCACCAAAAATTTCAGATTTAAAATAAGCTTCGTTTTGACCGGGCACAAAATGACACTTCATACTTCCAGATTTTAAAATTAATTTTTCAAAACCAAGTTTTTCAGCAAGCCAACGCAACTTTACTGTTTGAATTAAATCTTTTACTTCATCAGGTATCGGCCCAAACCTATCAATAATAGTTTTTTTAAAGCTTTCAAGTTCCTCATCATTATTAATGCTGTCAAGTTTGGTATATAAACTTAATCTTTCGGAGATACTGGATACATAATGATCAGGAATAATAATTTGAAGATCAGATTCAATTGCACAATCCACTTTTAAAATATTCATTGCTTTTGCTTCAAATTCACTCGCAAATAAATCTCTAAACTCATCTTCTTTTAATTCCTGAATAGCTTCGTCAAGAATTTTATGATACATATCAAAACCTAAATCCGATATAAACCCACTTTGTTCTGCACCCAATAAATTACCTGCACCTCTGATATCCAAATCGCGCATGGCAACTTTAAAACCATCTCCCAATTCTGAAAATTCTTCTAAAGTTTGTAAACGTTTTCGTGCATCGCTGGATAAAACAGAAATAGGCGGAGTAAGTAAATAACAATATGCTTTTCTATTTGAACGACCTACACGACCACGCATTTGATGTAAATCGGACATGCCAAACATATGAGAATTATTTATAATTATTGTATTTGCATTGGGCACATCCAAACCGGATTCAATAATATTAGTTGACACAAGCACATCGCATTCACCTTCAATAAAACGCATCATTGTTTTCTCAAGCCGTGGCCCATCCATTTGCCCATGAACAATTGCAATTTTTGCATCCGGCACCAATTTTAAAACCATATTTCCTATGCTTTCAATATCACTTACCCGATTGTGAACGATAAAAACCTGACCGCCACGTTTTAATTCTTCACTCACTGCATCTCTAAAAACTTCTTCGTTAAATACTGCAACTTCGGTTGTAACAGGCTGTCGATTGGGTGGTGGGGTTGCAATAATAGATAAATCTCTTGCTCCCATTAAAGAAAAATGTAATGTTCGGGGGATGGGTGTGGCAGTTAATGTAAGTGAATCAACATTGATGCGCATTTCTTTTAATTTTTCTTTGGTTTTTACACCAAACTTTTGCTCCTCATCAATAATCATTAAACCCAAATCTTTAAATTTTACATCCGTACTGGCAATTCGGTGGGTACCAATTAAAATATTTATTTCTCCTTTTTCAACTTCTTTTAAAGTATCTTTTATTTGCTGGGCGGTTTTAAATCGATTAATATATTCAACTTTTACAGGAAATTTTTCAAGTCGTTCTTTAAAAGTACGGTAATGTTGCATAGCCAGAATTGTAGTTGGTACCAACACTGCAACTTGTTTATTATCACAAACTGCTTTGAAAGCAGCTCTGATTGCAATTTCTGTTTTTCCAAATCCAACATCTCCACAAACCAACCTATCCATCGGGTGGTTTTGTTCCATATCATCTTTTACATCGTTTGTTGATTTTGCCTGATCAGGTGTATCTTCATAAATAAAAGAACTTTCTAATTCTGCCTGAAGAAAACTATCTTTTGAATACGCAAAACCGGGTGCTGCTTTTCGTTTTGCATATAAACTAATTAATTCTTTAGCAATATCTTTTACTTGTTTTTTCGCACGGGTTTTCCTGTTTTCCCATTCAGGGGAGCCCAACTTACTCATTAAAGGCGCAGTACCTTCTTTACCTGCATATTTTGATATTTTATGCAAAGCATAAATACTTACATATAATAAATCATTATCTCTAAAAACCAAACGAATGGATTCTTGCTGATGCTCTCCAACAATTACTTTTTCTAAACCTGCAAATCTTCCGATCCCATAATCTACGTGTGTTACAAAATCTCCGGGCTGAAGTGCGCGCAATTCTTTAAGAGTAATTGCTTTCGTTTTAGAAAATTTATCTTTGTTTTTATAGCGATGAAAACGATCAAAAATCTGGTGGTCGGTATAACAGGCAATACCTAAATTTTTATCAATAAAACCTTCTCGAAAAGAAATATTTAATATTTGTACTTTTAAATTATGACTTAATTCTTCAAAAATGGAAATAAGTCTTTCGGTTTGCTTTACAGAATCGGCTACTATTAATGTTAAAACATTATGCGTTTGGTTGTTCTGAATATTTTCGACAAGTAAATTAAAATCTTTGTTAAATGAAGGTTGTGGGGAAGATGAAAACTCTAAAACATCTTTTGTTTTGTAAAAAGATTTTTTTCCAAACTCTACAATATGCTTTGTTTTTAATTGATGAAGAAATGATTTTCTGTTTTCGAAAATTGATTCGGGTTCGGTAATTACTTTTGTCCCTCCGGCTTTTTCTAAAATTTCTTTAAAACCCAGGCTTACTTTTTCGAAATAATTATCAATAATTTCAACAGTTAATTCAATATTTTTTGCCCAAACCCAAGTATTATCAGGTAAAAAATCTAAAAGTGCCTCTCGCTTTTCGTGTAAAAGTTTGGTTTGTACATTTGGTACTATTGATATTTCTTTTTTTGTTTCTAAAGATAATTGAGTGGTTGGGTCAAATGTGCGAATGCTTTCAATTTCATCTCCAAATAATTCTATTCTAAAAGGAAATTCATTAGCGTAAGAAAATATATCAACAATCCCTCCCCTTACCGAAAACTGGCCTGCTTCATAAACGAAATCTGTTTTATCAAAATCATAACTTACTAATAACTCCGTAAAAAAATTAGCATCTATCTTCTCCCCTACTTTGGTACTGAAAGTATTTGAAACCAAAGACCTTTTATTAATTACCTTTTCAGTTAAAGCTTCAGGATAAGTGATTATAATCTCTCCGTTTACATCTTTTTTATTCATTCTGCTCAACACTTCTGCTCGCATCAGCACATTGGCATTTTCCGTTTCTTCAAAGTCGTAAGGTTTTTTGTAAGAATAGGGAAAGAATAAAATTTCTTTTTCGGGTAGTAAATTTTGAATATCATTTAAATAATATTGCGCCTCTTCCTTATCTTCCAATATTATTAAATAGTTTTTATCATTTATTATTGAGTGAAGTGCTGAAGGAATTACGGCATCCAAACTACCTGTTAAACCTTTTACAAAAAGGTGAGAGCCGTCAGGCTTTTCATTCAGATGAAATTGAATGTGGCTTGCAATGGTTTGTATAAAACTATCTTCCCTGTATAATTTCAAGAACTCTTGTACTTCCAAAATCTTACCTTTATAATTTTACTTAAACGAATTAAGCCCTAAAAGACAATCAAATCTCTTAGGGTTACACAAAGATAAAAAAAGAGATAGTGATAATTATTATGTGTGAATATTTTTAAAGTTAAATATGCTTAATGTTGATGTGATTTAATTTTTAAAAAAACTGAATATCGTTTTATTGATATTGATATTTTGATATTTTTTTCATGGGATAATAAATTCAAAGTCAAGAATGTTTTATATTAATAATTGATGTTACGCATAACAATATTTGAGTTTAACTATACGTCTTAATCTGTGATTCTTATTTTTTGTCTGAATCACGGATTAAATGGAGTAAAAACAATCTCTACATATCAAGCAACTAATTCAAGCACCTATTTAAACAAGAATATGTATAAACCAAAGGTTTATACAAGAACTAATTTTTGCGGAACATCAGTTATTAATTTAACCACAATAAAAAAATGACAGAACATGTAATATTAATTGATACAAGTCATAGCAAAATCTTAAACCTTGATGCTGACGACCAAGGAAATTTTATGGCATTTACAGACAACAACAGTGTTATAACAAACGACCAGATTTTAAAAATCGACCTAGAATTACGCTACCCTATTATACGCAGATTAAACAACGAAACTTTTTTGATAGCAGATTGCCGAGCAGACAATAAAATCAACGGATATATTTATAATTTCAGAGGACAATTAATAAAATCATTTTTAGTAGGTGATGGCATAGACAACATTATCGTTCATCGAAATAAAATTATAATTACATACTTTGATGAAGATGTTTATGGAAATGAAGGCCCAAATAATGACGGCCTTGCAGTTTTTGACTTTCAAGGGAAACAAGAATTTGGAATAAATTCAAGTGTTGGTGATTTATTAATTAGCGATTGTTATTGTATTTGCAAACATGGAACAAATAGAGTTTTATTTTATGCTTATCCTGACTTAAAAGTATTTGAACTTAATCTTGACACTTTTAAATTGGAGTGTTATGAAACGCCGACAGATTTTTCTGGATCATCAGCAATATCAAGCACCGCTGACAAAATTATTTTACATTCTAGTTATCACGATGAGAGAAGCTTTTTCTTTTGGGACAGAAATAAAAAAGAAGTAATAAAAAGCGGAGATTATTCACCGGGTTTAACAGGAATAAAAAACGGTAAATTTTTAATTTATGGCGATAATGGATATACTATTATTAATCCTGTAGAATAATAGTATTTTAAAATCTGTGAATGGGGTAGTATTCTAACCAAAACAAATTTTTAAAAGCTTATTATCGTTTTATCAATATTGATATTTTGATATTTTATTATTAAAATAAATTCAAATTTTAAAATTCAGAAAATGAAAAGTAATTTTTTAATAGAATTCTATATTTTTGTAAATCATTGGGTTACTTTAAATTTACTTTTCAATTAACAGAACAATTGCATGTTCGATTACAATAGTATCATAGAAATTAAAAATGGTAATGATAAAACCCTTACCAACATTTATAAAACCTATCGGGATGAATTTATTCGTTGGTCGGCAAGGCATTATCAATGCCCTGAGGAATTGGCGAAGGATGTTTATCAGGTTGCGATAGTTATTTTTTATGAAAATATTGTAAATGGAAAATTAACAGAATTAAAAAGTTCAATCAAAACTTACCTTTTTGCTATCGGGAAAAATAAAATTCTTGAACAAAATGTAGAAGTAAAGAAACAGGAAAGGATGCACGAAAATTTTGTGTATGAACCCATTGAACATGTGCAGGCAGAAGATAGGGAGGAAGTTTTTAATTCAGTTGAAAAAGCACTTGGTGAATTGGGTGAACCTTGCAAAACTTTGTTGGAATTATTTTATTATAAAAGTTATTCTATCGAACAAATTGCAAATACACTGGGCTATAATGGAAATGACTCGGCCAAAACCCAAAAATATAAATGTTTAACAAGGCTCAAGAAGATGTTTGCAGAGCAAAAGTTTTCTTCTTTAAATTAAATTATCGGGAATATTTACAGATATGGACCTTAACGAAACCTCTTTCGATTTAATTGAAAGATATATTGAAAATAAATTAAGTGCTGAAGAGAAAGAAGTTTTTGAAAAACAACTTGATGACGATCAGGCTTTAAAGGATGAAATTTCATCTTTTAATACGGTAATAGGTGGCATTAAATCCTTACAGAGATCGGCTCTGTTGAATCAAATTAAAGAAGTTGATGCTGAAATGCCAAAAGCAATGAAAACGGTTTCGTTGTTTGATTTTTCAATGGCAAGGAAGGAATCGATTTATTGGATTGCGGCTTCAATTGTTTTAACTTTATGTATCGGAGGTTATTTTTTTTCAAATCAGGCACGAAAATCTGATGAACTTTTTGCGCAATATTTCTCGCCCGACACCTTAAAAATAAAAAGATTAAATCCTGAAGTGTCAAATCAATATCAAAAAGGAAATTATGCAGCTGCTGTTAAAGCCCTTAATCAATTAAAAAAATCGTTTGATGATACCACCAATGCGACAAATTTATTTTATAAAGGAAACGCATATTTGGCATTAAAAGAGCCTGAAAAAGCTATTGAATGTTTTCAAAAAGTTCTGGAATCGCCAAATGGGGTATATAAAAAAGAAAGCGAATGGTATTTGGCGCTGAGTTATGTAAAAGCAAAAAAATTTAAAAAAGCGCGACCTATATTAAAAAATATTGCATCAAATTCATCACATCCCTATCAAAAAGATGCTGAGGATGTTTTGTTGAAGATGTAAGAGAGAGGAAAGAAAAAGAGACAAGAGACAAGAGAAAGCTTTTTTAATCTACCCATCCTAAACCCTGCCATGCATTAGGCATAAATGCCAATTCACGCATTAATCATTTTTTTAAGTTCTAACAAATCTATATGAGTAGGTTTTACATCGCCATTCTCATATTTTTCAATGCTTTGTAAAATTGCAGGATTTGTAATTTCATTTGAAAGGACGGCTTTTATTTTTTTTATAAATGAGATACTTTTAAAAAACTCTTCTGCAAAAGCCATTTTATTTTCATCTATATCTATTATATATTTCATAATCTTATATTTAAATCAGCATCAAACTATTTAATTCCATTGTTTTTTTGGTAAAAAAATTTATTAAATAAATAAAAGACAAAATGAATAAAAATTCCAAGTAATAAAATTTAGGATAATTATTACCTTTTATTTTTTGAAATTTTAAAAAACCTCTCCTAAATTAAAGAATACCCCTTGCGAACCTCCAATACCAAAAGCATAATCAATTGAAATATTTGTATTTGAGTATTTATTTAATTTAATACGCAAACCAGCACCACCTGCTGGTAAAAGCTTTTCAAATTTTTCACTTTTTTCTTCAGTAAACGACTCCATATTTGCAAATGCAACACCACCTAATAATCCATTTCTCGTAAGAGTAAAACGATATTCAGTTTCTAAATAAAGCATGTTCCTGCCTCGAAATCTTCCTTGAATATAACCGCGACCTGTATTTGCATGCGAATCCCATCCGGTGCTTGGTAAATCCAAGTAAGGAGGGTTGCCGGATAAAGTGAACCAATTATAAGTCCAAAAAGCTAAAATATTTTTCGAATTATTTGGTATTTTTATATATTTTCTAAAATCTAATATTAATAATTGCCAATTTTTATCGCTCCCTAAAAATTTAAAATTGGGTCTGTAAATTACATTTCCATACCATCCACCGGGCGGATTGATAGAATTTCTTCTGTTATCGTATAAAAAATTTAAAGATAAGCCTGAAGAAACAGCTTTTGAATCATTTTTATATTTATTAAAATCTGCTGAAACAGTATCAGGTCCTTTTTCCGTTATCTTCCAATGCACATCCAAATTATAACCCAGGCCTGCATAAAAATCTTTAATAATATGTTTCATTACTACCTGATAAATTCTTATATAAGAATAATCGATAAGGTCAGCATCTTTTAATGAAGTATAATTCCCTAACCCATAAGTATTTTGTGGGTATTTCATAAATCGCCAATCACCAACATAATTATATTTATTTCCTTTCGACCAAATATTTGAATGAATCGGAACAATTATCTGGTGGTATTGGGTATAGGCCACACTTGTACTTATGGATGAAATATTCGCATTTTTGTCTGCTGATTTATAAAATGCTGCATTACCGGAAAGAGCAACTGCAAAACCGGTTTCTAAAGTATAACCGGCTGCCGGTAAAATGGAATAATAAATTTTACCGGGCACTTTTTTTAATGCCGAATCGCCTGTAGATTTTGGTAAGTTTTTAAATATCTTTCTCAAAATATCTCCTATATCTTTTTGGGAAGAATATATTGAAATTTTATTTTTGTCTTGTTGAGTATTATTTTTAAAAGTATTTGGAGTAATAATTTTTGAACTATCGATTTGGCTTAACGACACAGAAATTGTAAAGCAATAGGTTATTGAAATAAAAAATATTTTAAAAATATTTTTTTTGTATAGTTTTTTCAAGTAGAAATATTAAAACTTTAAATAATAATTTAAAGAAGTTCTTTTTGAGAAGAATAATTCATTTTTTATCAAATATCATTCCTCCAAACTATTTTTTACTAACTTATGTATTTCTATTATATTTTGCATACAATTTTTAATGGCTTACAAAAATAAAGAAGTTATTTTACAAACATGGGGGGTTATAGATTATTTGGAAGCTTGGGATAAGCAAGAAAAAATATTTTCCTCATCGGTACAGCTTAAAATTCAAAACAGAACATTAGAAGAAAATGAACAGGTTTTAACACCTAATTATTTGATTTTTTGTGAACACCCAAATGTTTTTACCTTAGGTAAAAGTGGCAAAATTGAAAATTTGTTACTCAACGATAAAGAATTAAATTTATTCAACTCATCTTTTTATAAAATTAATCGGGGAGGTGACATTACCTATCACGGACCGGGTCAACTGGTTTGTTATCCGATCTTAGATTTGGATAATTTTTTTACCGATATTCATTTATACTTAAGGTTGCTCGAACAAGCTGTTATACAAACTCTTGATGAATATAATATAATCGCCGATAGGATACCCGGCTTAACAGGAGTGTGGATTAATCACACAAACCCTGTACATGCACGAAAAATTTGTGCAATGGGTGTCAGATCTAGCAGATGGGTAACCATGCATGGCTTGGCTCTCAATGTAAATACTGATTTAAATTATTTTAATCACATTATTCCTTGTGGCATTAATGATAGAGCTGTTACATCTGTATCGAAAGAAATAGGAATAAATTTGGATATTAAAGAAGTAGAAGAAAAATTACTTAAACATATTTGCAAATTATTTGAAATGGAAATAATTAAATAAAATGTGTTTGAGTAAGGATAAAAAGAGTTATTATCTTTTTCTTTATCATCCTCTGATAAATTAAATATATGATTAAAGATATTATAATGCCTAAGGTGGAAGGCGTAAATGTGGCCATCGCCCGTAAAAAAGATGAAGAGGCGAATGATTATGATTGGAACGTTTATTTAATAAATAAAAATAATTTTTCCATAAATAATATTTTAATTACGTCGAAAGGATATGGATTTAAAGATGAAGAAAAGCAAGAAACTTCTGTTTTAAGGCATATGATACCTATTATTGAAGCAAAAGATTTTGCTTTGGTTGAGCGCATCGATCCTTCAGTTTTTCATTTATACAATCAATATTGGGTAAGTTATTATGTGGATAATGTAATTCACGAAAAAAAATTCATTTTTGTACCTGAAAGTATTATTGAAGAAAATTTAGTAAAGATCGGAATATTAGAGCTTAATGGAATTCTGCATGAATAAAAATAATCGCATTCATTGGGTTTTTAAGTAAGTATTAATTTTATTTGCTAAAGTCGATCAAAGAATGGCTGATACCATAAATACTTTATTAATGTAATATGGTATAGTCGACGTAATTTTAACTCAGTGCTATTATTCCATGGCAGCACCAATTTATTTGGCTTCGGCCCCAATTCTTGAAGTTAGCAACCTTACAATCGAATTTACGACTGAAAGGGGATCTATTATAGCAGTTGATGATATTAGTTTTGTTTTACGTAAAGGCGAAACAATAGGCATTGTTGGTGAATCAGGTTCAGGAAAATCTGTTACATCACTTTCGATGATGAAATTAATTCCTGAACCTCCGGGTAAAATTACACGGGGAGAAATCGTTTTACATTCGGAAGAATTCGGAAAAATAGATCTTACAAGGTCTAATGAAAACCAAATGCAAAAAATTCGTGGCAACGAAATTGCAATGATTTTTCAAGAGCCTATGACTTCTTTAAATCCTGTACTCACATGTGGCGATCAGGTAATGGAAGCCATATTATTACACCAAAATGTTGATAAGGCAATTGCGAAGAAACGAACGCTCGAATTATTTGACAGAGTAAAATTACCGGATCCGACAAGAATTTTCAAAGCATATCCACACGAAATTTCAGGTGGTCAAAAGCAAAGAGTAATGATTGCCATGGCCCTGTCGTGCAATCCATCCATATTAATTGCTGATGAACCTACCACAGCGTTGGATGTAACAGTTCAAAATACAATTCTGCACTTACTTCAGGAAATTTGTCAGGAGCAAGAAACGTCTATCATTTTTATTACTCACGATTTAGGTGTAATTGCCGAAATTGCTGATCGTGTAATGGTAATGTATAAAGGTAAAGTTGTTGAAGAGGGTCCTGTTTGGGATATTTTTGCCAATCCTCAACATCCATATACAAAAGGCTTACTTGCCTGCAGGCCCCGTTTGGATATTCAAATGAGAGTACTACCTACAGTCTCTGATTTTATGGTATTGGATGAAGTGGGAAACATGGTAGAGAAAACAGACAAAAGCGGTAAGTATGCTTCTGTCGGAGATGCACTTATTTTTAACTTTGTAGATGATGACGAGATAATTGAAAGGCAAAAAGAGTTGGCTATGCAGCCACCCATATTGGAGATAAAAAATTTAAAAACATATTTCCCCACGCATAGAAGTTTTTTTGGAAAAGTTTTAGAATATAAAAAAGCAGTTGATGATGTGAGCTTTGAAGTTTTTCCCGGCGAAACTCTTGGATTAGTTGGAGAATCGGGTTGTGGTAAAACAACTTTGGGCAGGAGTATTTTAAGGCTGATAGAACCTACCGAAGGTAAAATACTTTTTGAAGGAGAAGATATTCTTGAGTATTCGAAAGAAAAAATAAGATTAATGCGTAAGGACATTCAGATAATTTTTCAAGATCCATATTCTTCGTTAAACCCGAGGATGACGATTGGTGAAGCGATTATGGAACCCATGCGCATCCATAGAGTTTTAAGAAACGACAAAGAAAGAAAAGAAAAAGTTATTGAATTACTTGAAACAGTAAGTTTAAAGGCAGATCATTTTAACCGTTATCCACATGAATTTTCCGGAGGACAGCGACAAAGAATTGTTATAGCCCGAACTCTCGCTTTAAATCCTAAATTTATAATTTGTGATGAATCTGTTTCAGCACTCGATGTATCAGTGCAGGCACAAGTACTTAATTTGTTAAATGATTTGAAAGCAAGGTTTAATTTTACTTATGTTTTTATTTCTCATGATTTATCGGTGGTAAAATTCATGGCAGACAGAATGATCGTGATGAATAAGGGAAGAATTGAAGAAATAGGATATGCTGAAGAAATTTATAATAACCCACAAAGTTTATACACACAAATATTAATCTCATCAATCCCAAAAGGCGACCTTGAAGATATTAGAAAAGCACAATTAGCAAGGCGCGAAGCCAGAGAAGATAGGATTTGGAGTAAAAATCAAGCCTATTAATAATATATTGTAATATAATTTGTGATCAAAACATTTTAAAGATGGTACTCTAATGATGTGCGACAAGAGTTGGTTTATTTTAACCAACTCTTTATTTTTTACTGGACAAATGTGATTAATAATTAAAAACAATCGCCATTAAATACCTAATTCATCTAAGCAACAACCTTATCTTTTCGCTGAGCAATGTATTTATTTAAAAACGCAAAGTGTATTTAAGGTTTATTAAAAAGATTATTTAAAGCTTTTTTCTTTTCATCTTCAATGTTCTTTTTAATTTCATCCTGGCGTTTTTGGATATCGGCATTTATTTTGTCTTGCCCTGCTTTTACTTGATCTTCAATTTCTTTTTTCTTTTTATCGGCTTCTATTGTCAATCTATCTTGTTCTGCTTTAATTTTTGCTTCCTGTTCAGCTTTAATTTTATCAACTTGTGTTTTGGCTTTATCAAGTTCAGCATTCATTTTATCTTCAGCCTGTTTTTTAAGCTTATCTTTTTCGTCGTTTAGTTTGGATGTAATGGCATCTTTAGCAGCCGTACCTGTGCTTGTACCTAGTAATTTAATTTGTGGTTTATTGTAAGTGCCGGTCACACCAAGGTCTAATTTTATTGTTTGGTCTGCACTTATTGATTTTCCGGTTATTTGTGCAATTGCATTATTAGCCAGATTTCCAATTTGTCCTCCGGGTAAATCAATTTTTAAAATTCCATCCAAGTTTCCATCTACATTATTTCTGGCCTTGGTTACATTAACTTTATACCCTCCCAAATCCAAATCGAAAGGTTGAAACTCCACCCATCCATCTTTTACTGCTGCAGTTAAAATAAGGTTTGACAACTTTGATTGTTTAATGTCGCCTAATTTCGTAAAACTACTTAATGCATTCATCGCCGGGGCATTTGTTAAAACAGCATTAAATAATTTTATTAATCCTCCACCTGTTAGGGTATTCATTTTAGGCATCATATTATTCATTAAATTACCAACTATGTTAAATTTAGTTGAAAATTTACCATCCATGCTTTGAGCAAACGGCATGAGCGCCTTTACAGTACTAAAAGTTTTAAAAGCATCGGAAATACCTAAATTATCTATATTTAAATCAAAACCGAATTTGGGGTCTTTTATATCTTGTGTATTATAATTTCCATTTGCAATAAAATTACCACCCAGCATATTAAACCCTACTTTTTCAAGTGTAACGACACCATTTTTAACATAAATTGTCCCAACCATATTTTTCATATCCATATTTGTATATAAAACTTCACCAATGGATGATGATAATGTAAAATCGATATTTTTTGGGATTTCAATTACTTTTAATGGGGCAGACTTTGCTGTATCGTGAGTAGTTCCTTTACTCATCCATTCATTCACATCAAATTTATTTGATTTAAATGCTAAATTTCCTTGTATGGTCTCTTTACCGATTATATAACCAATATAATTACCGACCGAACCTTTTAATGAAACATCACTTTTACCCAAAAAGCCTTCAAAAGAAGATAAATTTATTGCTTTCGGAGAAAATTCCATGCTTGCATTGGTAATTTTAACCCCCTGAGGAACACTTTCACTTTTAAAAGTAAAATTTGAAAGGCTTGCCGTACCGCTTGTTGGTAATTTGTCATATCGTTTTGCAGTTATATCCGACATTTTACCTTTTGTTGTAATATTTGCTTTTGCATGCCCGGTAAGGGTCATTCCTTTTAAAGGGTATATTTTTGTTATTTTTGTAAAATCTAATGCCCCCTTTACATGAACATCATACGTATAATCGTTCAAATTTTCTAAATAAGCTGTCGCTTCAAACGGCTCTCCTTCCAATAACATTTTAAATTCACTTACATGAATTTTTGTATCGGGTATTTTACCTGTTGTATTAACTACTTCTGCCAATAAATTCATTTGCTCTAAAGGAGCAGGGAAATCTTTTGATTTTACATAACCACTTACCAAACTCATTTTTGCATCTATGGCAGGAATTTGATCAGTTGCCTTGTTATAAATTCCTTTTGCTTTAAGGTATAAATTATATAAGCCACTCATTACAATACCTTTAACAGGATATATTTTAGTAATTTCCGCCAAATTTATTTTTGCCATTATATTGGCGTCAATGTTATATTTTGTTAAACCCTGTAGCCAAACTTTTCCATCAATGGGGTTATTACCCATATCCAAATGAAATTTTTTGATATCAACAATTATATTATTTAAAATACCATCCTTGTCGTCCACTTTCATATCTACATTAATATTTTTAACAGGTACGGGTAAACCTGCATATTGGAAAGAGGCATTGTTAACCAGTAAATTAACTCCAAAGCCGGGTATTGAAATTTTATTATATCTTCCTTTTGCATATCCGTCAAACTTAATATCTCCATCTGCCTTTAAATCTTTAAAGTCTTTAGTATAAGCACCGGGCATTAGCGATAATAAATTTTTAAAAGATGTTTCTTTAACCTTGTATGTAATATCAAAATCCATATTGGTATCGGGCATAGCAATTGATCCATCAAAACCCATTGAAAAATCATTTAAACGAAATGTATTTTGTTTAAATGTATATTTGGAGTTATTTAAATCCATCCCTAAGGTAATATCTGCGAAAAGTTTTTTATCTGAAATGTATTCTACTCCGCCATATTTAAATGACAGGCTTTCTGCATTTGTAGTTGAAACCATATCAAATATGTTTTTTGAAAAATCACCATTTCCATTATGATTTACTCCTGTAAGCTTCGCATACATATTAGAACTCCGGTCATCATATACAATATATCCGTTTTCTATTGACCAATGATCTATTTTAATTGAAAGTGTGGAAGGTTTTTGACTTGTTGTCGCTTTTTTTGTTGTGTCGGGCTTCATGATATTCCAATTAGCCTTACCATCTTTTAAAATTATTGCCTGTATTCTGGGGTTAACTAAATCAATATTTTTAACACTAATATTTCCGCCAATTAAATCCCAAATATTAACAGTTACTTCAAATGATGAAATCGAAACCAGAGAATCGCCTTCAAAATCATCTTTACCGGTAACGCCAAAGTTTTTTAAAGAGGCAGTTGCATTAGGGAAATGTCGGAAAAGACTTACATTAAAATCATTTGCATTAAAATAAACATTTGCATTTACAGAGTTTGCAATTTCTTTATCAATAGCAGCTTTAATTTTATCTTTATATACAATAGGCAAAATAAATGCTGCAGCTAATACAAGTACAATTAAAATTAAAACGCCAAGGAGGATTTTTTTTAACATTTCTAAAAAATTTAATGTTGAATATTTTAAAACGATAAAGGATTTAATCCATTATAAAATAATTGTGCTAAAGTAAAAATTATTTAATGCGATAGCATTATATAATAATAAAAAAATCCGACTTTGAGAGGCCGGATTTTAAAATATTTCTAGTTATTAACTATTAAATGTTTTTAACATTAGGTAAATAATGATTGGCAGGTAAGGCTTTAAGCCAAATAAACTAATAAACTTTTAAACTTAATTATCAGTTTATCAATATCAATATATTCATAAACAAATAAATTTTTTCACAAAATCAATTAACCTTTATTTTATCCTGCTGATAAGTTACTTGCAACTCTTAAACTTTTTAATGTTTCATCAAGGTTTACAGATTCAGCTTCTTCATCATCATCTTCTTCTATTTTTTGATCTAAAATCAAATCTTCAGCTTCATCATCATCATGTTTATGCGTTTCGTTATAAAAAACCAGGCTCCACTCTCCGTTTTCGTCTTGCATCAATGCACTTAACGATTCCACCCAGTCACCGGAATTCATATATTCAACATCACCAATCATTTTAATTGCAGGTTGATGAATGTGACCACAAATAATTCCATTGCAGCCTTGTGCACGTGCCACTTCTGCCAGTTCTGTTTCAAAATCTGAAATATAACTAACTGCAGATTTAACTTTTGCTTTTACAACTGCGGATAAAGAATAATAAGGAAGGCCTTTTCTTGTGCGATAATTATTATATAATTTATTAATATAAAGTAAAAAAGTATAGCCTACATCTCCAAGTTTTGCTACCCATTTTAAATTGGTAGTAATGCTGTCAAAAATATCGCCATGTACTACATAATATTTTTTATCACCGGAGTTTAGGATGTAATCCCTCCTGATTGAAAATTTACCAACTTTAAATGGCAAGACCTGATCAAGAAAATCATCGTGATTGCCTCTTAAATAAATTACTTTTGTACCGCTCTCTTCCATCATTTTCATCACCAATTTAAAAAACCGGGTATGTTTCCTTTTCCAGGTGCCGTATTTTTTTAATTGCCAGCCATCAATTATATCTCCGTTTAAAATTAATTTATCGCAGGTATGAAGTTTAAGGAAACTGCACAATTCTTTTGCTCTTGATCCTGAAGTGCCTAAGTGCACATCCGATATTACGATCGTCTTGAAATGAGTTTTCATCATACAAAGGTACAATTGTGCCGGGATTTGTTTGAAGGACTACTATTAACGAATTACTAATTTTTCCCCTTAAACATTTCCCGAATGTTAAAAAATTTACACGCAGGTTGATTTTTGATAATAATAAAATAAAGCAAATCGTAATATTTTGTTAAAATAAAAAAATAATTAAGAATAAACCATGAATAATTATTTTTTATTTTGAGATTGCGCGCCAAACCATAATAATTCGAAACTAAGATTAATATTAGATAATGATAATTGACATAAAAGCAATTTTTGAGAAAAGGATTATAGAATTCGAGGAAAAAGAAAATTATTTTATTGAAAAGCATAAAGTTTACTCAATAGCCCGTACTGTTGTCTTTTTGCTCGCCTTTGGGGGTTTAATCGGTTTCGCCAACTTTAATTTATATAAAGAAGGTTTGTTATTTTTCTTTATCGCAATAATCGTTTTTTTGATAATTTTAATTTCTCATTTAAAAATCATTGCCTCTCGCAACCATTTTAGTAATTTAATAAAGATCAACAAAAACGAAATTAATTTATTAAATAATAATTTTGCAGATTTAGACGAAGGCTCGGAGTTTCAGGATGTTCACCATATCTATAGTTCTGACCTGGATATTTTTGGAAAAAAATCTTTATTTCAATTTCTAAATCGAACCAATACTTATTTTGGGAAAAATCTTTTAGCCAATTGGTTGAAGAGTGCTGCACAAAAAAATACGATTTTAAACAGGCAGGAATCAATTAAAGAAATTTCACCCTTGCTTGATTGGAGGCAGGATTTTCAGGCAATCGGAATGAAAAACGATGGAAGGGATAAAAATGTAATTCTATTAATTAATGCTGTTGTTGAAGATTCGAATTTTTTAAAAAAGAATCATTTTGCTTTACCTTTTAGATTTATTCTTCCTGCTATAATTGCATTAACTATTATCGGTTCACTTTTTTTTCCGGATTTAATCAATTCTCGATTCATCTTTCTTTCTATTCTTTTGAACTCGGCCTATTTAGCACTTTTTAAGAAAGATATTTTCAGGGTTCGTGAATTATCATCTATTTCATCGGCCTCTTTAAATTCCTATCGGGATTTATTTTTAAATCTTGAAAAACAAAATTTCAATCATTCCCATTTAAAATTTTTGCAAAATACCTGCAAAGAAGCAGGTAAATCAATTTCTGCTTTAACAAAAATTGTGCAGGGTTTTAATAATACTTTAAATGTGTTCTATGCATTTATAGCGAATTTTTTGTGGCTGTCAGATTTTCAAAATACCGTTAAGTTTGAAAAGTGGAAATTAAAAATTAAACCGGAATTAGAAGAGTGGTTTAATGCATTAGCCGAAATGGAAGCACTTTGTAGTTTATCAGCCATTCATTATTCGCAAACAGATTGGGTATTTCCTCAAATTTCGGATAATGACTTTGAATTTAATGCTGAAAACATGGCTCATCCGTTAATAAATAAAAATAAAAGAATTAATAATAATCTTGAACTGACCGGAATCGGAAAAACAATTATCATTACCGGTTCTAATATGTCGGGTAAAAGTACTTTTCAGCGTACTGTAGGTATTAATTTAGTTCTTGCTCAGGCAGGCAGTGTTGTATGTGCCGATAATTTTAAATGTTCATTAATGCAAATTTTTACCTCCATGCGAACAAATGATAATTTAGAAGAAAATATTTCATCCTTCTATGCTGAATTAAAAAGAATTAAACAATTACTTGATTTGCTTGATGTTGGAACGAAAGAAGAAGATATTAAAGAAAATTCAAATTTAGATTTTAATAATACAAACCTTCCCGTTTTATATTTGTTGGATGAAATATTAAAAGGAACTAACTCCCGCGACAGGCACTCAGGGGCAAAATCTTTAATTATTCAGTTAGGTAAAAAGAAAGCATCGGGTTTTATTTCTACTCACGATTTAGAGTTAGGAGATATGGCCGGAAAAAATCCGGACAAAATTGAAAATTATAGTTTCAACAGCGAAATCATTGATGATGAAATTATTTTTGATTATAAAATTCAGAAAGGAATTTGCAGAAGCTTTAATGCAACCAAACTTATGGAAAAAATGGGTATAGAAATTTGTTAATTAAAGCGTTGATTATGATATTACACTTTAATTTTATGTGATAATACTTAAATCCTTTGAATGGTTTATTAAATAATAACAGACACAGTTCTGATTTTTAATTTAAATTATAGTTATTCAACAAAAACAAATTATCTCTTAGTATATCCAAACACTTGGATCAAATGGAATACTATCAAAATAAATTTTATTGCAATTTTTTTACCATCAAAGTTTCTTCAAAGTCCACTCCATGGTAGTTAATAATAATATCTTTAACTTTTATCCAGCCATTATTGAGGTAAAATTTTAATCCTAAAGGGGAAGAAGCTAATTGTATTTCCTTCAAATTTTTTCCTAAAGCAAATGCTTCTAAATGATTCATCATTGCAGCTCCGATACCTTGATTAAGATACTCTAAACGTGTATAAAAACCAACAACAAAGTCATTGTTAAGAGCGACTGACCCAACAATTTTACCGTTTAATTCAGAACAAAAAACTATCTGTTCACTAATCTTTTTTCTAATTACTTCGGGCGAATAATAAGTAATAAAGACATCCCATTGTTCTTTTGTATAATGTGGTGCAAGCAAGGCTTTTGCATTTTCACAAATCATCTTACTAAGTTCTTCTGCATCACATTCAAGAGCATGCCTTATTAATATTCCATTATTCATAAATTATTTTACTATTTTTATTCTAATAAAAAAACTGTCCGCGACTCCATGGTTGAAGTAAAGAATTTACAATACTTTAAATGTATCATTGTCCTTATCTTCAATCCAATTATATTCAATTTCAAATGCAACTTGTCTTGCTAATTCAATTCCGTGTTTATCGCTTAAAAAACCTAATGCCATGTCAATACCGGCACTTACACCTGATGATGTATAATATTTATCATCAGTTGTCCAGCGTGCTTTTTTATTCCAAAGTACATTTATTCCGGTCGTTATTACCCAAGTAAATGCTTGTTTATTTGTAGTTGCAATTCTATTATCCAGAAGTTCGGTCTTTGCAAGCAAGGCACTTCCGGTGCAAACTGTTAATACATAATTACTTAAGTTTGATATTTCTTTAATTTTATCAATGAGTAATTTATTATCAACTTCTATTCGCGTACCAAAGCCTCCCGGTATTAAAAATATTTCCAAATCATCATTAATATCTTTTAATTCCTCAGTCAGGACGGATACTCCATGTCTATTATTAATTTGTCCACCATTTAATGAGTAAAACCTAATACTGTATAAATCTGTGAGTCGTCCGAAAATTTCTACAGGTCCATAAACGTCTAATGTTTCAAAGTCATTAAATAGTAAAACTGCTATATTCATAATAGTCAGGTTAATTACTGAAAATGGTTTAGGTCGAAAAAATTTTATAAACTCATAAACTATTCTAATGCAGACAAAATAGTATTATATAATTTAAGATTAAAGGATTTGAGATAAAGAGGATTAATTTAAAAAAAATAATTCAAATAAAATCCTACAATCATTTAATCCTATAATCCTAATTCCGACAAATGTGTTATCTGAATTAGGATTAAACGATTTAAAAAAAAAAGATTATGAATATTAATATTAATTCTTAAGCAGCAATCTTTAATTGTTTATATTTCGATTTTTCGAATTTCTCAACTGCGTAATCAAAAGTGATTGTAAAGTGCTTGGTTTCCGTTTGGGATGGAAGTTCGAACATAGCATCTGTCATTATAGCTTCACAAATTGAACGCAAACCTCTCGCACCTAATTTAAAAACCATAGCCTGGTCAACGATATAATCTAAAGCTTCTAATTCAAAATCTAATTTGATATCTTCCATTTCAAATAATTTCTGATATTGCTTAGTTATCGCATTTTTAGGGCCGGTTAATATTGTTCTTAAAGTAGTTTTATCTAATGGATCTAAATGAGTTAAAACCGGTAAACGACCGATTAACTCCGGTATTAAACCAAATGATTTTAAATCCGGTGCGCTAATGTATCTTAATAAGTTTGAATCGTTTTGAAGGAAATCAAAATCGTTTCCACTAAAACCGATCGGCCTTGTATTTATTCTTTTTGAAATATGCCTTCCAATACCATCAAATGCACCTCCACAAATGAAAAGAATATTTTCTGTGTTAACGGCAATCATTTTTTGATCCGGATGTTTTCTGCCTCCCTGTGGGGGCACATTAACTATCGAACCTTCCAATAATTTTAATAAGGCTTGTTGTACTCCTTCGCCGCTAACATCACGTGTAATGGATGGGTTGTCAGACTTTCTGGCGATTTTATCTATCTCATCAATATATACAATTCCTTTTTCTGCAGCTTCCACATTGTAATCTGCAGCTTGTAATAATCGTGTTAAAATTGTTTCAACATCTTCTCCTACATAACCTGCTTCTGTTATAACAGTAGCATCAGCTATGCAAAAAGGCACTTGTAATATTTTAGCAACAGTTCTGGCCAAATATGTTTTTCCCGTTCCTGTTTCGCCAACCATAATAATGTTTGATTTTTCAACCGTTACATCATCGTTGGTATTTTTTTGCATTAATCGTTTGTAATGGTTATAAACCGCAACCGAAATAACTTTTTTTGCTTCATCTTGCCCAACTACATATTGGTCTAAAAAAACTTTTATTTCAAGAGGTTTTACAAGTTTAAAACTTGCAGGAGCATCTGTTTTTGGCTTAGGATTAATTTCTTCCAATATAATTTGATGGCCTTGTTCTATACAACGATCACAAATCTGAGAATTAATACCCGAAAGCATCAGGCTAACTTCTTTTTTACCTCTACCACAAAAAGAACAAACATTACTATTTTGAGCCATAAGGACTAATAATAAATTTTATAAAAATTAATTTTTTAAACAAGGCTTAATAATTTACAAATTTCGTTAAATAAATAAAGAAATTATAAATTTTTAATAATTAAAGTTTTAAATACAAAAAAGCCCTCCAATAAATAACTGAAGGGCTTTTAAGTTATATTTATTTTACAATTTATTTATTACACCATCTACAATTCCATATTCAACGGATTCATTTGCATCCATCCAATAATCACGGTCAAAATCCTTTAATATTTTTTCAACAGTTTGTCCGCAATTATTTGCCAAAATAGTTGCACCAATTATTTTAGTTTTTTCTATTTGGCGCGCTTGAATTTCAATGTCAATTGATTTGGCTTGAAAATAACCACCAATGCTTGGTTGGTGAATCATTACTTCACCATGAGGATAAATAAACCTGCGTCCTTTTTTCCCTGCGGATAATAAAATACTACCCATTGATGCAGCCATTCCCATACAAACAGTAGATACCGGTGAACTAATCATTTTCATAGTATCATATACTACCATACCTGAAGTTACAATTCCTCCCGGGCTATTGATATATAAAGTAATTTCTTCACCCGGCTTATCTGCATCAAGATAAAGCAAACGATTAACTACATATTTTGCCGAATCGTCATCTACCTGACCCCAAAAGAAAATTTTTCTTTGGTCTAAAAACTTTTTGTCGAACATTCGTCCTCCAAAGGCATTTTCAAAACTATTTGGTGTAGGTATTTCCGGTTCTTCTTCCTGAAATTTTGTGAAATTCATATCGATATTTTTTATATTTCTATTTATCGTTTTAAAAATTATTCTCTTACCAATACTTCATCAATTAAACCGTAAGCTTTCGCTTCATCTGATTTTAACCAATAGTCTCTGTCTGAATCAATATGAACTTGATCAGCACTTTTTCCACTGTGTTTAGAAATTATTTCGTACAACTCCTGGCGTAAACCAACTAATTGTTTTGCAGAAATTTGAATATCAGACGCCTGGCCACCTGCTGCGCCTGTAGGTTGGTGGATCATAGTACGGGCATGTTTCAATGCAGAACGTTTCCCTTTTGCACCACCGCATAACAATACTGCCGCCATTGATGCTGCTAAACTTACGTTGATAGTTGCAACATCAGGTTTGATGTAATGCATTGTATCATAAATCCCTAAACCGGCATAAACTGATCCTCCGGGACTATTGATATACAATAAAATATCTTTTTTGGAATCGGCAGACTCTAGAAATAAAAGCTGTGCGATAATAATATTAGAAATTTGATCGTCAACAGGATATCCTAAAAAAACAATCCTATCTGCCATCAGTCGAGAAAAAACATCTATTTCACGGAAATTGGTTGGTCTTTCTTCAATTACTGAACGCGTCATGTTTTCTACCGGCGGAACATACATTGCATTTGCATTTTTCATGTATGTATCAACTGTCAAACCATTTAGGTTTTTGTGTTTGACGGCGTATTTCCTAAATTCTTCCTTGTCGTTAAACATTGGTATTTAGTTTAAAATGTAAATTTTTATTTTTTATAAAACTTTCCCGAAGTATCAGAAAAGATAATAAGTTTTCCAAGTGGAGGCAATAAAAAAAAAGTCCTTTTATTAAAAGGACTTTGCAAATAAAATGCTTGATTAAAATTTAAAGAGCTAAACTGACAAATTGTCTTCTCCGATTAATTTTCAACGGTAGATTTATCAAACTCTTCTGCTATTTTATTAAATTCTTCAATGCTTACTTTTTTATCTTTAATAGTTACTTGTTGTTCAACAGCATCAAATAATTTTTCAGTGTACACTTGGTTGTATAATTCTCTTCCGTTGTCTTTAGTTTTATCATTAAGGTAATTATTAGCAAGCGTATTCAATAACTCATCAGTTAAAAAATCAGTATTACCATAAGAGCTAAACTGCCGGCGGAATAATTCTTTCGTCCTTTCCAATAAATCATCATTGGTAACTTCAATTTTTAACTCGTCACCTATTTTATTTTCAATCAAACCTTGTTTAAGGCTGTCTTTATATTTTTCGTACGATTCTTCAATTTCAGCTTCTGATGATTTATTTTCATTATTGGAAGCCAAGAATTTTTTAAGGAAAGCATCAGGCAAGGCAAAATCAATTTTTTTAATCAATTCAATTTGAATGGTTCGCCTTAAAAGATTTGCCGAACTCATTTCGCGTTGTTGCTCAACCAATATTTTTAATTCCTTTTTAAATTCCTCTTCAGTAGTGATACCCGGCTTACCTACAATTTTTGTAAAAAATTCTTCATTAAGCTCTGCTGCATCTTTATGTTGAATAGAAAGAATTGTAAAAGTGAATTTACCTGTCATTTTATCAACTTCTTCTTGAGGTAAGCTTGTCCACAATTTAACAGCATTTTCTTTTTCAAAAATGCTTGGCAGATCTTCTATTTCAATTACATCTCCTACTTTTTTACCAATAAATTCTGCACGGAAACTTTCTTTTAATTGGCTGAGAGGAAGAGTTTGTTCCTGATCAAATTCTCCATCTACTTGCTTTAATGTACCTTTAATAAAATCAGCTTCGGTAACAGTTTCGCCTTCTGTAGTGGTAGGGTAGTTGTCACGAAGTTTTTTAATCAAATCGTCGAATTCATTTTCAGAAAATTCAATAACATATTTATCAAAAGTTAAGTCTTTTGAAATATTGGTATTAAAGTCAGGAATTAAACCAATTTCAAATTCAAATTCAAAGTTATGTTGGGCATTCCAATCTGTTTCTGCAGCTTTTTCTCTATTGATTAATGGAGAAGCAAAAATCTTAATATTATTTTCTTTTATATAAGCATCTAAAGATTTTACAACTAACTTATTTACTTCTTCAACTTTAATTTCTTTGCCATATCGTTGTTTAACCAATGCCGGTGGAACTTTACCGGGGCGAAAACCTTTTATAACAGCATTTTTTGTATAATCTTTAATCGTTTTATCAATATTATCCCGGTAATCGGCTTCAATTAAATTTACTTTAATCAAGGCGTTCAATTCGTCAATTTTCTCTAAAGTAATATCCATGTTCTTTTCGTCTTTTTCTAATAATAAATCGGGTTATTTCGTTAGCAATTTCCAAAGAAATTATGTGCACACGAAATAACCCTATAAAAATTGGTGCGGATGGAGGGAGTCGAACCCACACGGTTGCCCGCTAGATCCTAAGTCTAGTGCGTCTGCCAGTTTCGCCACATCCGCTAAAATTTGGATTGCAAAGGTAATGATTGATTTTTTATTTCCAAATTAAAAAGGGTAATAAAGTTTTGATTTTTTATGTAAAGTAAGTATTTATTTAACGAAAAGAGAATTTTCTGCTTCGATGGTAGGATACCGGCAAAGCAGAAAAAACTTAAACCAGAGGAGGGATTCTTAAACTATAATTTTATTCACCTTGATACTATTGTAAATCGCTTGTTGATAATCAAATAAATCCATTGTAGCAACAAAGGAACTTACTTTTTCCTTTATTTTTTCAAAAGTATGCTCACCTCTCCAAAGAAAATTCCTTTCAGTATCTTCTTTCATTTTGATCTCAAACCAGTTATAAGTTTCTAATATCTCATTTTTATCTTTCTTATAATATCCCATAATTCTTATAAAGGATTCTATTAAAACCCCTGGATGGCTTCCATTTTTTTTTATGATCTTGTCTTTATACAACGTAGCTAAATCTTCATAAGTAATATCTTCCTTTTCCATAATGGGGTTTTGAATTACAAGTCTTTCTGCTGCACTTTTATAATAGTTGTCGTGGTTTAAAATAGAGACATAATCAATTGAACCATTCTTTGATAATAAATTATAATTTAATTCAAAAGTTAAGACAGGAATTTTTTCAATTAAATTTGTTATGTGAAAGAGAGGCTTGTAGTCGCTTGACATCCCACCAGATTCAAGACAGATACCGAAAACCATGCAATCTATTTTCTTTATTATCCACATATCTTTATATACTGAATAATCAGGAAACAACTCTAACCAATCATTGGTCGCCTTTTTCTTTTCTTGGGTTGTAATTTTTCTTAGCATATATATTTATAGTATCCAATGGATATTTTAACTTTGACGCTTTTTTATCCAGTATCATGTGTTTTCACATAATACTCTTTAGTTATTTAAATAATTCCCTTTACATAACAATCCTATTAAAAAATAGGAATTGGTAGGTTCATAGGATAGTTTTTGTGTCAGTTGAAAAGATCTTACACAGCGAAAACATTCAATCCTCTCTTGCTAATTATCAATATTTCGATATCAATAAATCAATAATTTCCATTCCTTTTATAGTAAAATACTCTTTCCGTAATTAATTAATTTACACAGACCGGTTAAACCCAAATAATAGATTCTACAAATGAAAGGTGTCTCTATTAGATGTTATAATAAATTAACCAAAGCAAAATTATGCTCTTCAGTAATTTTTATATCTAATCGTGATATTTTTTATTTTAAAATTATAATATTTATAAGTAAAAGGATATTATCATGAAACTTGTAAAAAAAATAATGGAATGTGGAGTTAAAGAATTGGATAATCCTTCAGATAAAAGAACAACTATACTTTCAAATTATTTATCCTTAATTCTTTTTATTGCAATCATAGTTTTGGTAATTCTTAGGTATTTTTTATTTTCAAAACCAATAGATTTCAATGTTTCATTTGCGGCTCTTCTATTTTTAAGTCCGATTTTTATAAACTTTTTAGGATTTACACAAATCAGTAAAATTTATTTATGTTGGTTACCAACTTTTGTTATCGGAACTATTTATTATTTATCTTTTAAAAGTTCGGTAAATATTCAATCATCTACCTATGATAGTTTAAGAATATATCTTCTGGGTGTTTCTTGTATTCCATTTCTTTTGTTGAGCACACTTAAAAAGAAAGAATTTTTTTTTGGAATAATTATTCCATTCCTATCAATAGTTTTTTGCGATCAGATATTAAATTATTTAAAAGTTGGGTATGGTATAAAAGGTATATCGGGAGACGATTACTTAATGAATAATATGAGAACAATAGTAGCCTATATAATTATAGGCGGTAGTTGTTTTAGCTTGAAGAGACTTCTTGAAAAAAGTAACGAACAGAATGAAGAATTACTGAATGTTATTTCAGAACAAAATAAGTTAGATCAGTTAAATGCCAGGCAATTGCTTGATGAGGCAACTACAAGATTAACATTAGCTACACAAAGCGCGGGTATTGGAATTTGGGAGTGGGATTTAAATACAGACAAATTAATATGGGATAATGAAATGTATAATATTTTCGGATTTGATTATCTTAAAAATAAAAACAAGAATGTCATTTGGAAAAATTACGTGTATTTTGAAGATTATGACGATTTAATGGTTCTTATTGAAGAAGCAATAAATACAAAGGATGAACTTAATTGTGAATTCAGAATTCAAAAAGGTACGGGGGAAATCAGCTTTGTACATACTTTCGGAAAAGTATACTTAGAGGATGGAAAGGCTTTTAAAATGATTGGTGTTTGTTGGGATATTTCAATTAGAAAAATATCTGAAACACAACTTCAACAAAGTGAAGCTAATTTCTATGCAGTAATTAATAATACCACATATTTTATATGGTCTGTTAATCAAAACTTTGAAATTGTAAATGTAAACAGGCCATTTAAGGAATATTTGAAAACCGAATACGACCTTGAAAGGATAGAAGGACTTTTCATCAATGACCCTTTATTTTTAAAAGCAGGCATAAAAGAACTTTCTGATACTTGGTTAACAAAATATAAACGTGCTTTAACAGGCGAATCTTTTGAAATTGAAGAAGCACAAAACAATAAATTTTTCAAATATGCTTTAAACCCTATTATTGAAAATGCTATGGTTACCGGAGTTTCGGTTTTTGTTGAAGATATAACTGATTTTAAAAAGAAAGAAATCCAACTTAAAGAAGCAAATAATAAAATAGGAGAACTAAAGTTGATGGCTTTAAGAGCCGCAATGAATCCACATTTTATTTTCAACAGCCTCAACTCGATTCAATATTTTATAATGGAGAATGATCCTAAAAATGCAACTAAATATTTATCTACTTTTTCAAAACTTATCAGAGGAATATTAAATAATTCAATCGAAAATAAAATTAAACTTTCTGTTGAGCTTGAGCAAATTATATATTATGTAAAACTTGAACAATTAAGATTTACAGATAAATTTGATTTTATAATGAATGTAGACGAAAGCATTGAGACAGAAGATATTGAAATACCATCAATGCTTATTCAACCTTATATAGAAAATGCAATATTACATGGCCTCTACAACAAAGGTGGCCGAGGCACATTAAAACTGTCAGTTAAAGAAATAGACCAAAGATTAATTTTTGAAATTGACGATGATGGCATTGGACGTGAAGAATCAAGAAGGCTTCAAACACTTAACTTACCCTTACACAAATCCAGAGGTACTCTTATTACAGAAGAGAGATTAAAATTAATTAATAATCAGGATGATGTTTCTTTCGAAATTTTAGATAAAGTTGAGAATGGAAAATCGGCCGGAACCAAAGTTAAAATTTTTCTTAATTAATTATGTATGATAAAAAGTATCATTGTTGATGACGAATTTAAAAGTCGGGAAAGTTTAAAAAAAATGCTTTTAACTTTTTGTGAAGGAGTTCAAGTGAATGCCACATGCGAAAATGTTATGGAAGGCATTAAGGCTATTAATGATTATAAGCCCGATGTTGTTTTTTTGGATGTACAGATGCAAGGCGAATCGGGATTCGATCTTCTTAACAAAATAAAAGAAATTGATTTTGCGGTTGTTTTTACCACTGCACATGCAGAATATGCCATTAAAGCAATAAAATTTTCCGCTATTGATTATTTACTTAAACCTATTGATATTGACGACTTAAAAGAGGCTTTAGAAAAGGTTGAAAAGAAACAAAATAACAACATAGATGATAAAGTTAAGCAATTAATAAAAAATCTGAAATCAAATTCCACTGAAAATTATAAACTGGCCTTACCTACTTCTCAAGGCCTTGCTTTTATTAAAGTAAGTGATATACTTTATTGCAAAGCATCCGGTAATTATACCGAGATTTTTATGAACGATGGAAAAAACACTTGGTTAGTCGCCAATTAAAAGAATATGATGACTTATTATCAGAACATCATTTTTACAGGATCCATCATTCATCACTTATAAATCTTAATTGCATAACCAATTATGTTAAAGGTGATGGAGGATATGTGATAATGGCGGATGGTACCTCTCATGACGTATCCAGAAGAAAAAAAGATTCCTTTCTGGATCATATCGGATATAAATTTTAATAATTTATACTTTTATTAATCCTCACTTTCCTCTCCCCACTTATACACTCATTCCCTCCTCATACTGATTTGTAATATGCAGGATGCAAGCCATCCTATATTTTTGTACTATAATTTTTAGAACAAAAAGCTATATTATGAAAAATATTTATAAAGACGATATTACGTCAGTACTAATTTCGGAAGATGAAATTATAAGCAATATCAGTAAAATTTTACCTGATGCCATTGTGCTGGACAAAAAATTCCGAATTATTAATGTAAGTGAAAAAGTATGTAAAGTATTGGAATATTCTCTTAAAGAATTAATAGGATTACCTATCTCATTTCTTACAGATGATTATACCATTTGTGATGATAATTATAAAATAAATAACAGCAACAATTCTTTAATTGAGTATAATACAAATTCGGAAAATGATGGATTTAAATGTAACGGGGAGATTCAAGAAAAAATAAAAAACGGTTTTTTTGAAGAATATACAACAAAATTAAGAACGAAAGATGGTAAAAAAATTGCTTTTGGAATTTCCGGTTTTTATCTGGGCTTGATAGGCGATATAAGAGATTTAATAATTTTAAAGGTTATAAATTCAGGTGAAATTCAATTTTTGAAAACCAGGCTCAATGATAAAAATTCAGAAATGGATGAGTTTATTTATCAATCTTCACATAGACTGAGAGGGCCGCTTGCTACTTTAAAAGGGTTAATTACTATCGCAAGGATGGATACCAAATCTCAAGAGTTAAATGCAATTTTTAACCAAATGGACATTTTCGCCAACTTGCTCGACGACAGGTTGTTCAGGTTAATGTATTTTGCAGAATCCGACAAGGTAAGGGAATTTTTTCCTAAACAAGTAACAATTGCTTTAATCGCAAAAAAATTATTGGCTCATGTAAAAAAGGAAACATCGGCTCTTGAAATAAAATATCTTCAAAATTTTGAGAATAAGGATTTAAATATCCAAAATGGCGAACTTATATTTCGCATGCTTCAAGATATTTCTTCATTTTTCTGTAATCAATTACGAAGTACAAGCAGTGAAATGGCCATTAATTTTATATCCAATAATTCTTATTCAGAAATAAATGTAAAAGTAAAAGGTTTGGTTCTTGATGATCTCAAAATTGAAAAATTAAAAGTTATGAATTTTGGATTTGTAGAAATTTTAAAAGAGCCGGAATTCAGCAGCCTTTATTCAGCCAAAAAAATTGTGATTAAATTAAAAGGCAATATATATTTTACGGTTGTTAATCCTGACGAAGTATTTATACATATTATTCTACCACAAGAGTTAAAAGGTAAATATTAAGTTCAATCATTAGTAATATACTTTTCACTTAACATCTCGAAGCATCCATTTACTAACCCGTTTCTCCCACTTAAATATTCATACTTACAGAAGATAATATGAAACTATAATTTTATGATTAAAATTAAAAGAAATGCTTTTTTTAATAAAAATTTTAATTGAAATAATATTAATATAACTACATAAAACATGAAAAAGACTATCCTTGTTGTTGATGATTTTGTTAGCATAAGAGATTATATCTGTGAGGCTCTTCACAGAAAAGGCTACTCCACTGTTGGTGCTTCAAATGGAAATGAAGCATTCAAACTCTTAACAGAAAAAAGAATAAATATAGATCTTGTACTTACAGATTATAATATGCCACATTGTACAGGTTTTGAACTACTTAGAAAAATTAAAGCTGACAACGAAACTGCAATGATCCCTGTAATTTTTTTAACTACAGAATCAAATCCGGATAAAATGAAAAATGCAAAAGAAGCGGGATTATCGTCATGGATTAAAAAACCTTATCGTTCTGAAACATTTTTTTCATTAATTGAAAACGCCATTCAAAATGTACAGTAATCAAAAACGTTTTGCTGTAGATGTTTTGGATTTGCTTAATGAGCTTGACGAAAGTTTGATGCAATTGGAAACTAATCCACAAGCCACAGCACCCTTAGAGCAATTATTCAGAACTATTCATACTATAAAAGGTGCAGCAAGTATGTTTGGTTTTGAAAGCATTGGCAAACTCAGCCATCACTTTGAAACACTTTTTGATTTAGTTCGGCAGGGGCAATTAGTTGTTAATGACACCTTAATAAGTATAACATTACAAGCCTTTGATAAAGTAAGAGACTTATTAAAAGAAGATGATATTAAAAATATTAATTCATCTGATGGGCTCAATTACCACATCCAAGTTGCAATTGATTTTTTTAATAATATTAAATCAGATAAAGATTTTAATTTTCAAGACAATTATCTTTTAAATAAAAACGATTTAGCTACTTTTTTTATAAGAGTAATTCCAAATTTTACTATTACGTCAAGCGGAAATAATCCCTTAATTTTTATAGTACAAGATTTAGAAGCCTTGGGAACCAATAAAACTATACTAATTGAAAATGAGAAAAAGGAAGTAATTTCCTGGAACATTTTTCTTTCCACCACCTCCACACAAATTGAACTTGAAAGTAATTTTCTTTTTGTTGAGCAGGAATGTAAAACAGAAATTGTAAAACTTAACAGCGGAAACCTTTTCGAGAATTCGGATTTTACCGTTGCACTCGAAAATATTGATATAAAATCATTCAATCCTGATCAGTTTAAAAAGTTCTCGATTGATATTTCGGAAGAGGAAGAAGTATTTATATCTGAAAAAAAACCAACGAATGATACAATTATAAAAGTCAGTAAACGCAAAATAGATGACCTACTTAATTGGATTAGTGAGCTGATTATTTTACAGACACAAATTGAAAATATTTCTTCAAGTTCTACTTTGCCGGGCTTACAACACGCTTCCGAGCAACTTGAATTAATTACAAACCATTTGCGAGATACTTCACTGGAAATTGGACTTGTACCTATTGAAACATTGGTTACCAAATTTAAAAGACTGGTTCGTGATCTTTCTAAATCTCTGGGAAAAAAAATAAATTTTGTAAGTGAGGGAAATGATACAGAAATGGACAAAGACTTAATAGAGTTGATTGCCGAACCTGTAATGCATATCTTAAGAAATTCTATTGATCATGGAATTGAAAAACCGGATCAAAGAAAAATAAATAACAAATCAGAACATGGAACAATAAAACTTAAGGCCTTCAATACCAGTGCGTATGCCAATATAATTATCAGTGATGATGGGAGAGGTATTGACTTGAAAAGTGTACTTAATAAAGCTATACAAAAAGGTTTGGTAACAGAAGGAGAAAATCTTTCAGATGATGAAATTTTAAATTTAATATTTCATTCAGGCTTATCAACTGCAAGTCAGTTATCTGATGTTTCGGGTCGTGGGGTTGGAATGGATATAGTTCAGCAGCGCATAAATGAATTAAGAGGAAATGTATCTATAAAAAGTCAGGTTGGGAAAGGCACCTCTATTCACATCAAATTACCCTTGTCAAGATCAATTATTGAAGGCTTGTTATTGAGAGTATCTAATTCAAGATATGTGATTCCATTAAATTTTGTCGATAGAATTGACCGTATTTCTTCCGACCTTATTGATCAAAGAGATAAGCTGAATAAATTGGTTCTTGTAAATAATGAACTCCTTTCTGTCTTTTCTTTAAGAAACATTTTTAATGATTTTAGTAATCCTCCAAAAACATTAGATGTTATTTCGGTTCTTATAGATGGTGTTAAAAAAGGCATTGCAGTGGATAAGATAGAGGGTAAAATTCAAGCTGTTTTAAAGCCATTAGGCGAACTTTATCAACAACAAGATTATCTGGCCGGCAGTACAATTCTGGGTGATGGAACTTTAGCACTTGTTTTAGATCCTCAACGATTATTTAAATATCAAACATAAACTAAAACTATGAATAAAGATAAAATTACCAGCCCCTATCTCGTCTTCTATTTAGGCGAAGAAAAGTTCGCTATTAATGTTGAAAATGTACAAGAAGTGGTAGAATTAGAACAAGTAACAAAAATCCCTAACGTTCCGCCTTATATGCTTGGAATTATTAACTTAAGAGGACGTGTAGTTCCATTACTTGATACCAGAAGTAAACTAGGGCTTACAAAAACTGAGATTACAAAAAAAAGCAGGGTTTTAATTATTGATCTTCAAAGTGAAAATGATAAAATAATTGAAGTTGGGGCACTGGTAGATGTTGCTAAAGAGGTTATTGAAATATCAGATTCAGAAATACAAAAAGCTCCGGAAATGGAATCCGGAAAGGCATCGCAAGCTATTACCGGAATAGTAAATGAGAATGGCAGCATTATAATGATAATTGACATTCATCAGGTTTTCGTTTTACAAGAAATTCTTCAAATTAAATAAATCCTTAATCCACTCCAACCATGTTAAAAAATTTATCCATTCGGCACAAGCTAATACTGGCTTTTTCGACCCTCATTTTATTAATGTTAATTATTTTCGGCATTGCCTATATTAGGATTAGTGCCATTAATCAAAAGGTATCTGAAATTACAAACATCACAACGCGCAAAATTCAGCTTATTGCTGAAATTGACAATTTAATGATATTAATTTCAAGAGATCAAAAGAAAATGGTTCGTGAACCTGATCAGCTTATAATTCACTCACTCCATGAAGGCATTCTAAAGTTATCCGGTAATGTTAAAAAAGATGTTGACGAACTCGATAAATTAAGTACCGGGCAAATATCTTCATTAATACTTCAAATAAAGCCCAGATTAGATGAATATTTCGCACTTATTGCCCCTATGTTTAAATATGCTGTTGATGATACAGAAAATGAAACAGAACGGATTGCATCCGGTGCTTCAATGGATGCCTATATGAAAGTGAGAGCTTCGTTGGATGATTTGGCTCATTTATTATTAACCACAAGAGGCACTAAAGATCAAATCGATAATACATATAAAATACGAGGTGCACTAACAGATCTTAAAATGACCGAAAGGGCATTAGCACTTGCTCCAACAACAGATGCAGATAATCTTATAGTTCAAAGAGCTTTAGCCAATGAACAGGCCATTGAATCATTTTCAAGTAATTTGGAATCAAGTTTATCCGGGCAAGAAAAAATAGAGTTTGATAAATTTATGCATAATTATGGTATTTTTTATGCCATACACCTTACTGCCCGTAAAGCAGGCAGGCAAAATAGTATTGCAAAAGGATTTGAACTTTCTGATGGAGCTGCGGAGAAACTTGCATCATCGGCAGGAACAATATTACAACAAATTCAGGGATTGATTACTGAGCAGACAAATAAAGACAAATTAGAATCAGCTGCAATTTATGAAACTACCGTATCAACAATGATAGGTATTATAATATTTGCTATAGCCTTAGGAACACTGATTGCTATTTGGCTTTTAAAAGATATTACAGTTTCGTTGAATACAGCTAAGGAGGCAATTAAAAAAGTAGCCGCAGGTGATTTTTCAGTTATAATCAACGCTGATAAAAAAGATGAAATTGGAGAAATGATGTTGGAACTTCAACTAATGATTAATAAATTAAGCAGTTCGGTTGATGTAGCCAAAAGGGTTTCAAAAGGAGATTTAACAATTGATTTTGCTTCAATGACTAATCGTGGAGGAGATCTTGACAAGGCCTTGGAAGAAATGGTAAATAACTTAAGAGAAATAGCGACAGCCATATATAATGGAGCAGATAATGTTTCGTCGGCATCTAAACAGGTTTCTTCAGCATCACAGCAAATGTCTCAAGGGGCTCAAGAACAGGCAAGTGCTTCAGAGGAAGTGTCATCGTCAATGGAAGAAATGGTAGCCAATATTCAACAAAATACCGACAACTCAAGAGAAACTGAAAAAATTGCCAACAAAGCCGCAAAAGATATTAAAGTGAGCAGCGAATCTGTTTCTCAAACATTAGAAGCCATTACAACTATATTGGAAAAAATTAAAATTATTGAAGAGATTGCTTCAAAAACTGATCTTTTAGCTTTGAATGCAGCCGTTGAAGCAGCACGTGCAGGCGAACATGGAAAAGGTTTTGCTGTGGTTGCTGCAGAAGTCCGAAAATTGGCAGAAAGAAGTCAAAAAGCAGCTTCAGAAATCAACGAAATTTCAAATAAAACCGTTAAGTCTGCACAAATATCAAAAGAACTTTTATTAAGTACTTTGCCCGATATTACTAAAACGGCTGAACTTGTTCAAGAAATTGCGGCAGCAAGTATAGAACAAAATACCGGTGCCGATCAGGTAAACGGCGCTATCCAACAATTATCTTCCGTAACCCAAGGAAACGCATCCGCAGCTGAAGAGTTGTCATCAAACGCCGAAGAACTCAATTCTCAGGCAGAAGAATTAAAATCCGTTGTAAGTTATTTTAAACTGGAAAACCTTGCTTATATAAAAGCCGTTAAAAATTCCAAAAGCAAAAAATCAAATACTTTTAATAAGGCAGAATTTGTTGAATCTAAAGAAAATGGTTATGACCTTAAATTAGGTGACGGACCTTCGGATGATGAATTTACGGAATTTTAAATAAAAATGAAGTTGGTGTATTTTAATAAAACACCGGCTTATAATATTCAAAATTTTAAGTAAAAAAACTATCTATGACAACAACCGGCCATAATTCCATTTTAAAAATGGACGACACGAGTTTTGAGCGATTAAGTAAATATATTACTTCTGAATTTGGGATAAAACTACCGATTGTTAAAAAATCGATGCTGGAAAGTCGATTGAATAAAAAAGTAAAAAGTTTAGGCTTGGAAACTTATAGCCGGTTTCTCGACCATATTTTCAATGAAAACGGCAGAAACGACCTATTGGATGTTGTTGATTTAATAACAACCAATAAAACCGATTTCTTTCGAGAAGCTGCCCATTTTCATTTTCTGACTAATAATTTTTTACCAAATTTCCCATCTAATAATCTTAATATCTGGTCTGCAGGTTGTTCAACCGGCGAAGAACCATATACCATTATTATGGCTCTTGAAGAATACAAGAAAAAAAATGTGAATCTTTCGTACGATATATTGGCAAGTGATATTTCTCTTCGTGTTATACAATCTGCCTATAATGGAATTTATTCTATTGATCGGCTTACAGAAATATCAAATGAGATGAAAAAAACTTATTTTTTAAAAAGTAAATCAAATCCTGCTGTTGCCAGAATTAAACCGATTTATAGAAAAAAGATAAAGTTTAAACGTATCAATTTAATGGATAATCAATTTGGGATTAATAAAACAGGTTTTGATGTTATTTTCTGCAGGAATGTTCTTATTTATTTTAATAAGGAGACTCAGGAAAACGTAATCCGTAAATTATGTAAATACCTTAAGCCGGGAGGAATATTATTCCTTGGTCATAGCGAATCAATAATGGGCATGAACTTGCCGTTAAAGCAACTTCAGCCCACTACTTATCAATTAATATAAATTTATGGATAAGAAGTTTTTAAGCGAGGGTGAGTTTTTGGTAACCAACGTGCCAATGGGAATTATAACAATCCTTGGTTCGTGTGTGGCAGTATGCTTATGGGATAAAAAATTAAAAATCGGAGGTATAAACCATTATTTACTTCCTATTAAAAATGAAGAAGATATAACTAATTCAAATCGTGGTGAGATAGCTATTCCATTAATTATAAAACTAATGCTCGAAAGGAATTGCGAAGTTGAAAATATGGAAGCTAAAATTTTTGGTGGTTGCAATTCTCAATTTTCAAATTCCATATACGAAGTAGGTAAAAAAAATATAGAAATAGCTTATCAAATTTTAAACAGTTTCAATATTAAAGTAAAAGCTAAAGATGTTGGGGGTGAATTCGGCAGAAAAATAATTTTTAATCCTTACTCAGGTCAAGTCCTGATGAAATTACTAAAAAAACTTCAATTAAAATTGACAAAAAAACTAATAAAAGTACTCGTGTGCGATGATTCAGCACTTGTAAGGCAAACTCTATCTGATATTATTAATTCGGATCCGGCTTTAACTGTTATAGGAACAGCAGCGGATCCTTACTTTGCAGCTAAAAAAATTAAAAGTGAAATTCCGGACGTAATTACTCTGGATCTTGAAATGCCAAGGATGGATGGCCTTACATTTTTAAAAACATTAATGAGCCAATATCCTATCCCCGTTATACTTATTTCAAGTTTAACCGAAAAAGGAAGTTATCTGGCAATTAAAGCCTTGGAGTTAGGTGCAGTTGAAATTATTTGCAAATCTGAAATTCGAAATACCGAAGAACATATTAATGAAACGAAGATCAGAATTACCGATGCCATCAAAGCAGCTTTTGTAACCCCGGTAAAAAAGTTGGATTCTAATAAAACGATTAAGGAAGATGGAGTGATTATTAAACCCAATATTACCACCACATCCATAAATTACAAAACTACCGATAAAGTAATAGCTATCGGAGCCTCGACAGGAGGTACCGAAGCCATTAGATTTATTCTTAAAAATATTTCGGTAACCTCTCCCGGGATATTAATTACGCAGCACATGCCTGCAGGTTTTACAAAATCATTTGCTGACCAGTTAAATACAATTTGCCAAATAACTATAAAAGAAGCTATTGATGGTGAGAAGATATTACTTGGGCATGCATACATAGCGCCCGGTGGCAAACACATGGAATTATATAAAAGCGGAGTAAAATATCATATAAGAATTAGAGATGGTGATTTGGTAAATCGGCACAAACCTTCAGTTGATGTATTATTTAATTCGGTTGCCAAGCATGCAGGTCAAAACGCGCTTGGAATTATTTTAACAGGCATGGGTCGTGATGGGGCGGATGGTTTATTAAACATGAAAGATGCGGGATCTAGAACCATTGCTCAGGACGAAAAATCTTGTATTGTTTTTGGTATGCCAAAAGAAGCTATAAAAATAGGAGCAGCAGATCAAATATTATCGCTTAAGGATATACCTCAAAGGTTGCTGGGTTACCATTAAAATATTTATACATAATTGGGCATGGGTTTTTCAAATCCATTAATTTTTAAATCTCCGAAGGTTTGTGTTTAACATAGTTAAAAAGCTTTTAAAAAAGGTTTTCATTTTTTGAATTTAGGTTATTACAAACGTAAAATTCAAATGTTTAAACCGTAATAAAACAGTGTTAAAGCTTAATTAAAATTTAATGGTAGCTAAATATCAATTTATCAATATCGAAATATCAATAATTTAGGTTGATTGAACAATATTGACGAAATTTACTTTATAAGATTTAAAGAAGAAAGACATTAGACAAAAGACGAAAAAAATATGAAAAACCAACTTTCTGCCATCGAAAACGCTTTAATTAAATTAACTTTTAAGCAAAAGAATTTTATTTACACTATAGCAACGCTTGAATACCGAATATGGAAAGCATTAACCAAATTGGAAATTGTAAATACATTGATTGCTGATGAGCAGGGCAATATTTCCTCTTTAAACGCAGCTATCGCAGCAGCGGGAAAAGGAAAAGTGGCGGATAAATTGATAATTTGGAAAACAAAAGCAGAATACAAGCTTTTTAAACTCAATTTACGTAAGAATAAAATTGATGTCCCTAAAATTATAATCAACCAAAGTAAATTAGAACAAACAAAGCACGCGCTAATAGGTTTGGAGAAAGATATTACTAAAATTGAATTGCAAAAACCACTTTTTCCGGAAATTATTATAGACAATAAGCCTGCATTGCCCTATCCCGGTGTTTTTAATTCTTGGAAAAGGCTTAATGATGAAGAGAATCCTGTTCATCAATCCATAAAGGCATATTTAAAAGAACATTTCAAAATGGCTTCATAAATCTATTATAATCTTTTTATTGCATTCAATTTATAACCGGATCATTTTTGGCGATGAATTCTTATATATTTAAATAAATAATTCGGAATATTAAAAATATTTATTACCTTTGCGGTTCAAATAGGTCTTGAAAAGGGAAATACAATAGTAAAACTCACCTTACGGTAGATAATTAATAATTCTTTTGGCAAAATAATGTGCCTGATGGCGGTTCCGGTTCATTTCCCACGACACAAGACCCGACAACATAAACAAAAAAAATGCAAAAACTAACATTTTCAGAACTTCAATTATCTGAAGCAATACAGCGTGCTGTAGCAGATATGGGGTTCGTAGAGGCTTCCCCCATTCAGGCAGAAGCGATTCCGGTAGCTTTACAGGGACGTGACCTGATAGGATTGGCACAAACAGGGACAGGAAAAACGGCTGCCTTTGGTATTCCGGCATTGGAGCAGATAGACGTGACGAAAAAACACGTTCAGGTGCTCGTGCTTTGCCCAACACGCGAATTGGCAGTGCAGGTAACTGAGCAATTCGAAAAATTATCAAAATACAATAAAACAAAATGTGTGTCTGTGTATGGCGGTGACCCTATCGACAGACAAATCCGCGCTTTAAAAGACGGGGCACAAGTTGTAGTCGGTACTCCCGGAAGGATAATTGACCACATTGAACGCAGAACTTTAAAACTGGATAAAGTAAAAGTTGTAGTGTTGGATGAGGCTGATGAAATGCTTGATATGGGCTTTCGTGAAGATATTGAGGGCATTTTAGAACAATTACCCGAACAACGCCAAACTTTATTGTTTTCGGCTACCATGTCGAAACCAATCCTTCAAATTACAAAAAGATTTCAAACAGACCCTGTAATTGTGAAAGTGGTACGTAACGAACTTACTGCCGAAAATATTGAGCAATTATTTTATGAAGTGAAATCTTCTGCAAAAGTAGAAGTAATGTCGCGCCTGATCGATTTATATAACATCAAACAAATGATTGTTTTTTGTAATACAAAACGAAAAGTTGATGAAGTGGTTGAAGAACTTTTAACAAGAGGCTATGCTGCCGAAGGTTTACATGGAGATATGCGCCAACAGGCTCGTAACAATGTAATGACCAAATTCAAATCGGGTATAACAACAATTTTGGTTGCAACCGATGTGGCTGCCCGTGGTATTGATGTAACAGGTATTGATGCGGTTTGTAATTACGACATTCCATTAGACCCTGAATATTATGTACATAGAATAGGGCGTACAGGTAGAGCCGGCAGTTCAGGTCGCGCTTTTACTTTCGTATCCGGCAGGGAAACAACACGCTTACGCGAAATACAGGATTATACCAAAAAGAAAATTGAACGTGGAGTAGTGCCTTCTTTTTCGGATGTAGTAGGTGTTAAAAAAGCCAAGTACATTGAAAAAATAAAAAGCAGTATTGAATCGGGCGATCTTGATGTTTACAGCGATATGATCCCTCAGTTACACCACGCAGGTTTTTCTGACGATCAAATTATAAAAGCCCTTATTAAAATTAATATGGGTATTCAAAAAAATGAAGGTGCTGATAATGATCTTTCCGAACGCCGTGGAGACCGCGAAGAAAGACCTAAACGCAGAGAAGAAAAAGTTGGTTCTTCGCGCTTTGGAAAACGTGATGACAACAGAAGGGATGACAGCAAAAGGCGTGACGACAGACCAACCGAAACCAAGCCACGTAAGTTCGCATCAAGTGCAGATATGGTGAAGGTGATGGTAAACATTGGCAAGAGTGACCGCGTTCGCCCTAATGATATTGTTGGTGCTTTAACCGGCGAAACAGGTATTTCTTTTGGAAACATTGGTCATATTGATATCCATGAGAAATATTCTTATGTAGAAATTAAAAAAACTGATGTTCAAAAAGTTATTTCAGGTATGGAAAACAATACCATTAAAGGTAAATCAGTAAGGTTGGAAGTTTCTGAGTAAAATAAATGTTTTTAAGAAAAAAATATTCAAATTTGAATCCGTAACATTTGTTACGGATTTTTTTATTTATAGTATGGCAAACTCAACATTGATAAAAAATATAAAAATCAAAGGTTACAAATCTATTCAAGAAACTGAAATAGATTTTCAACAAGGATTAAATATTATCATTGGAAAAAACGCAAGTGGTAAAACTAATTTTGTTGAATTTCTAAATAGGATAATCAATTTTAAAGTTGCTGATTTAAGTTACTTTGAAGCCAACTTAGTTGGTTATAATGATAAGATGAAAGACTTTAAAATCTCAATTAAGTCAGACTCAATTTTTGAGGATGGTATAACGAAAACGTATTTAGAAGGTAATTTTATAAATGAAGAAGCCGATTTTAAAGCAAAAAGAGTAGAGAATTACCCTAATTCTTTTTTTTCGGAAATAACAAACTTAATTTATGAAAAATATCCTTTTTTTATTAATTCAAAACTGCTCCAATTTGCTATTCCGAATAGCATTATGTTTTTAACTTACTCAGAGCCTTTCGAAATTGGTTTTTCAAATGGCACTATGTTCCCCTTAATATTCCGCCATAATAATGATGAAGTACTTGAAATCTTTTATGAAGGGAAATTAAATGAAATGTTTAACAGATTAATTACGATTCGCAGTTTTGATCATATTTTATTGGGTGAAAATAAGGAGTTGAAAGAAATGTTATTAAATGAGTTTGACAACTTTATACAGTCTTTCATTAAAGAGTTAAAAAAATATTCAATTATAAAAAACATTCGGTTAAGCCCTGATTTAAAAATCAGAAAAGAAAAAAATAAATTAGTGTTTAGTAATATACTATTTGAATTTTATGTGCATAACCAATGGTGGACTTACGAAAGATTATCAGATGGAACAAAAAGATTATTTTATATTCTTGAAGAAATTTACTTTTCTTCTAATATAATTATCATTGAAGAACCTGAAATAGGTATACATCCTCATCAATTGCATTTATTAATGCTTTTTTTAAAAGAGGAAGCCGAAAGAAAACAAATTTTTATTACTACTCATTCGCCTCAGATTTTAGATGTTCTAAATCAGGATGAATTAAATAAAATAATTATATGTGAAATGACCGAGAATGGAACACAGCTACGTCATTTATCTGACAAACAAAAAAATAAGGCAAAAAGTTATATGAAAGATGAAGCTTTTTTAAGCGATTATTGGATACACTCAGATCTTGAGCCTCAAAATTTATGATTAAAATTGCCTTGTTAGGTGAAAGTCCCGGAGATTCACAAGCAATTAAAAATTTATTTAAGAGATATTATCATGCCAGCTTCGAACCCCTTTTATTTAATATCCACGGAAGTGAATTGGACAACCCAAATAACAAGCTTTTAAAAAAATTAATTCGAAGAGAATTTGAAGAACGTAAACCTGATCTTTTAATTTATATCAGGGATTTAGATGCTTTAGAAGGTAATGTTTAGCAAATAAAATTTAGAAAGGATATTTTTTCAAAAATAAAAAGACTTGTAAATAATAAAGCATTATTTATGCTTAATATTTATGAATTAGAATCTTTAATATTAGCTGATATTAATACTTTCAATGAAATCTATGGTATCGGGATAGAAGAAGCGCCTAATCCAATGTTGATTGAAATGTCAAAAGAACTGTTAAAAGAAAAAAGTAATGGGAATTTTAGAGAGTCTGATAACCCTGAGATCTTCAAAAAGTTAGATTTGGAAAAAATGAAAACTCGGCACAAAGCTTTTGCGATTTTTTGCAATAAGATGGAAGATTTTATTAATAATTTATAAGTAAAGCTTATGTATTTTTTATAAAAACACATAAAAATTTTATCACATCTTTCGTCACACCTCTAGTTAAGACTTAAGTCTTATATTTTTTATGAAGATTAAGGACTCTATCCGTAATAGTTAATCAAAAAATTATTAATCATCATCTAAAGCTGCTCATGTTAAACCCGGTTAATATTTCTAGTTATATTCACTAAACGAATTTTTCATTATCGTTTCTTCTTCTTTAACCCGTTTTATTAAGCAAAACAGATAAAATGGTAAAACAACTGCCGGAGTTATAAAAGAATGGAACAATAAGGTGAGCCCCAATAACTCAGGTAAAATATTAAGGTAATAGTTGGGATGTTTAAAAGTACGAAAAAACCAACTTTTTACAACTTGATGGTCTTTGGCAATGATAAGTTTTACTGTCCAAAATTTACCCAAACCTGTAATTACAATAACAAGTATTAAAATAGAAAATATATAAATTCCCAAACCTATGTTAGATATTATATCCCATTCATATGGTTTATAAATGGTTTCAATTAAAAGCCCCAAATAAAAGGCGATATGGGCAAATGTTAAATTTCTCGTATTATTTTTTCCATATTCTTTTGCACCGTTTGCCTTAAGTTTTTTTTCATTTTTTATAGATATACCCAAGCTGCTTAATCGTATAACCAATACCGCTACCCAGAAATAAAATATTATCATGCTTTATTGATTACGTTGTAAATTAAAAAAAAAGAGAGGATTTAAATCCTCTCTTTACAAATAACTAAATCTTAAATTTATTTTGCATAAGCCACTGCACGCATTTCGCGGATAACCGTTACTTTAATTTGACCGGGGTATTGCATATCCTTTTCAATTTTTTGAGAAATATCAAACGATAACATACTTGCCTGGTCATCACTTACATTTTCAGCATCTACCAATACACGTAATTCCCTACCTGCCTGTATTGCGTAGCACTTTTGCACTCCGGGAAATGCAACTGCAAGCTCTTCTAATTCTTTTAATCGTTTAATATAACTTTCCATCACCTCTCTGCGTGCACCGGGGCGAGAACCTGAAATGGCATCACATGCCTGAACGATTGGAGAAATCATAGATGTCATTTCAATTTCATCATGATGGGCACCAATTGCATTACAAACTTCAGGATGTTCTTTATATTTTACAGCGAGCTCCATACCGATAATAGCATGTGGTAATTCCGGTTCATCAGGCCAAACTTTTCCAATATCATGTAATAAACCTGCACGCTTTGCTAATTTTGCATTTAAACCAAGTTCAGATGCCATTATAGCACACATTTTCGCAACTTCTTTTGAGTGATGAAGAAGATTTTGACCGTAAGACGATCGAAAACGCATTCTACCAATCATGCGTATTAACTCCGGATGTAAACCATGGATACCTAATTCAATAATTGTTCTCTCCCCTATTTCTATAATCTCATCTTCAATATTCTTTTTAGTTTTTGCAACTACTTCTTCAATACGAGCCGGATGTATACGTCCATCCTGAACTAAACGATGTAGAGATAACCTTGCAATTTCGCGTCGCACCGGATCAAAACCGGAGATAATAATGGCTTCCGGTGTATCATCTACAATAATTTCAACTCCTGTTGCTGCTTCAAGCGCACGAATATTTCTGCCTTCCCTACCAATAATTTTACCTTTCACATCATCGCTTTCAATATTAAAAACTGATACACAGTTTTCAATAGCATGTTCAGTAGCAGTACGCTGAATTGTTTCCAGCACTATTTTTTTTGCTTCCTTGGTTGCTGTTAATTTGGCTTCGTCAAGAATAATTTTTACAAATGATGAGGCTTTGGTTTGAGCTTCTTGTTTTAGGCTTTCTATTAATTGATTTCTTGCATCGTCGGCAGATAGATTAGCAATTTTTTCTAATTGTTCTACTTGAGATAAACGCATTTTTTCAGCTTCTTCACGTTTTTTATTTGTGATTTCTAACTGTTCAGTCAAGTTTTCTTTTGCTTTTTCAAGTTCAGATTCCTGCCTCTTGGTTTGTTCAAGAGATTTTGATAAATTTTGCTCTTTCTGAATAATACCTTGTTCTCTTTGTTTTAATTTTCCTTCGTTGGTAATTAAAATTTGTTTTTTGCGGTTGGATTCATCTTCAAAATCAGTTTTAAGCTTAAGGTATTTCTCCTTGGCTTCCATAATTTTGTCGTTCTTAACTTTTTCTGCTTGCAGTTCCGCTTCTCTTAATATTAAGCTTGCTTTTTCCTGTGCTTCCTGATCCTGACTTTTAAATTGTTTTTTCAAAAACACCCATGCTATAGCGAAGCCAATAACTAAAGCTATAACGGCAACGATTGGGGTAATAATATCCATTTTCTTTTTCTGTTTTGGTGAATATATAATTTATAAACAGAAACGAAAATACGTGTTAAAAAGGGGCTAAGAGTAGAAAGAGAATATTTAAACCGGAAAAAGTGACATATTTTCGTTACAAATAAAATCGGAACGATCCTAAAAAATAATTTAAGTTACATTACCTCTCCCATCATCTTATTAATAGAAACCAACTTACCGGTAATGCTTGTTTCAATATTCAATTTTTCTTCTTCCAATAACAATTTCTCTCTCATGCAATAAAATGCAACCATGGCAAGTAAATCCTGCTTATCTTCAATTTTCAACTGGTCTTTAAGTTGAAAAAATTTTTCATTGATAGCCTTCCCTACTTTTCTCAGACTTTCTTCTTTCTCTGCAGTTGTTTTAATAGGATATTCCCTATCGGCAATGCGGATTTTAATAGAAAGTTCACTCATGCTTGTTGTAATTTTTACTGACTCAAATAATTAATACATTTACTTATTTCATGTATATATTCGTCCAACTTTTTCTTCAACTCTTCAGTATCTTTCGTATCTGTTTGTATTGATTTTACAAGTTTAGTTATTTTTTGCGAATTTTGAAAATCATTTTCTATTTTGTCCGTTTTTTTCCTCAGTATTTTTATCTCGGCAGATTGATTTTTGGCAATCGTTTTTAATTCCAAATTTTCAATTTTCAATAAATCTTTTTCTTTTTTTTCGGAAGAATAATTAGCTGCCAACCGCAAAATACTTGCTTCAAGTGCTGCTAATTGAATTTGTAATTCACTGGCTTTCATTTACTTAAATTCCAATATATAAAATCTCTTTTAAAAAAAAAATAAGAAATCAAAATTAGTTTATTTTATGTTAGAAAATCTTGTTAATCACTAATCAAGAAAAAAATATATTTTTGTTTAAATATTTTTCAGACAAATTGAAGAGCGAACAAAATCCTTTACGTAAAATTGCCATTCTTGGCTCCACAGGTTCAATTGGCAAACAAGCAATAGATGTTATTTGTGCACACCCAAACGAGTTTCAAATTGAGGTTTTAACTGCGCAAAACAATGCCGATTTATTAATAGAACAAGCCATTTTAACCAAACCCAATGTAGTTGTAATTGCAAATGAAAAACTTTACGACAAAGTTTTTTCTGCCTTGGATTGCCATCACATAAAAGTTTATTCAGGAGAGGAAGCCATTTCGCAAATTGTAGAAATGAACACAGTGGATATTATATTAACTGCACTTGTTGGTTATTCAGGTTTAAAACCAACTTTAAAAGCCATTGAAGCAGGTAAATCAATTGCTTTGGCAAATAAAGAAACCTTGGTTGTTGCGGGAGAACTTGTAACAGAAAGTGCTTATAGAAAAGGTGTAAATATTTATCCTGTAGATTCTGAACATTCAGCTATTTTTCAATGCCTTGCCGGTGAATTTCATAATCCGATTGAAAAAATAATACTTACGGCATCAGGCGGCCCTTTCAGAGGTAAAAATTTAAGTGAGTTAAAAAATATAACTAAAGAACAGGCCTTAAAACACCCTACCTGGCAAATGGGTGGAAAAATTACAATTGATTCTGCTTCTTTAATGAACAAGGGATTGGAAGTGATTGAAGCAAAATGGTTATTTAATTTAAACCCGGCACAAATTGAAGTAATTGTTCACCCTCAATCCATAATTCACTCAATTGTACAATTTATGGATGGTTCAATGAAAGCGCAAATGGGTTTGCCGGATATGCGTTTGCCTATTCAATATGCATTAAGTTATCCAAAACGATTAAAATCAGATTTCCCGCGATTTGATTTTTTTAATTATCCCCAACTTACTTTTGAACAAGCTGATTTAAAAACATTTAAAAATTTATCACTTGCTTTTTCTGCCATGGAAAAAGGTGGTAATATGCCGTGCATACTCAATGCTGCTAACGAAATTGCAGTTGATGGTTTCTTAAACGATAATATTGGTTTTTTAGAAATGTCGGATTTAATTCATAATTGCATGCAAAAAGTGCATTTCATTGCCAAACCAACATATAATGATTATGTTGAGACGGATAGGGAAACGAGAAGGTTTGTTAAGGAAATTATATTAAGATAGAAAAAATTACAGATACTTTATTTTTTTTCGGCATGTAAGGCGTTTTTACTTACACAAAACATAGTCCCTATTATTTATAGAAAGTAATAAAATCAAAATTACTTTCATTTGAGCAATAATGCCTTGAACTTGAATAATAATAATTACTCTCTTTTGAACTAATTCAATTTTTTTTAAGTAGGATTATTATGCAAAAGGTAATTATTTAAATAATTAAAGGTATCAGGTGAAAAGCATGACAAATAAACAACTCGTGATCGACTTTATAGAGAAAGTTTTGAATCAAAAAAATTTAGACCTTATTGACACATATATTTCCAAAGAATTTGTAAACCATTCAAAAAACGCGATACCGGGTATTGATGGAGTAAAAAAATATTTTGCAATGCTTGAAAATGCTTTTCCCGACAGGCAAGTTACTATTACCCAAATTATAACTGAAAATGATTTGGTCAATATTTTTACAGAATGGACAGGCACTCACGAAAATACATTTCTTAACCTTCCGGCAACGTATAAAAAAGTAACCGTATATACCTCAGACCTTTATCTTATCAAGAGCAACAAAATAGTTGAGCATTGGGACGTTGTAAATAATACAGAAATGATGGTATCAATAGGATATGACTTCAAAAAATAGAAGTTAGCCTTTAGCCTTCGTTGGTATTCTACCTACGAAACAGAAAAGATTTTAGATAATCAATTATTTTTAATTCTTCCAAATCGTCAATTAAATTTCTGTCTAAGAAGCCATTTTAAAATTTTCTTTTATAAACGCCTTTATTGATTGATTAATGGGGTTTTCTTCTTCTGATTGTTTAGACTTTTGCCATGAAGTAAAAATACTTTCAGAATTTAGTTGTTGTTTATTTTCTTCAATAACCGGAGTAAGATTAAGGCTTTGCTTTTCAACCCAAGCTAAACTCATTTCAAGAGCCGTTAATGCAATCTTTGTCTGCTCCAATTTGGATTGATTGATTACAAGTTTTACTACATCAATTTTTTTCTTCCTCAAATTGAGTTTAAAAAGTTTGTGTTCTGCTTTTGTTTTCCAAACTATTAATTTATCAACTACTTTTCCTTCTCCAGCTGCTATAATAGCAGCATTAATTGATATTAAATTTTGCTCTTCTTCGGCAATTAATAAATTAACTTCATTTAATTTAGATAGGCTTTTATAAATTCTATATTCCAACCTGGCAATTTGATAAATAAATAACTTTTGTTTCATTGTTAATTTCATTATAACGTTTTCAACTGCAGCAATTGAAGTAAGTGAATTGATCATAATTTTCATATTTTAGTTATCTTCTGTCTAATGTCTATTGTCTTTTTTCTACTCAATAAATTTCGTCATTTTAATTCAAAAGGCAATGAAAATATTGATATCTTGATATCGAAATATTGATAATTGGAATGGAAGGTTAGATAACTTATATTTTATTAATTTTAACACCATTAAAAATTCTAGATATGAATTTTATGCTAAAGTCATTTAAATATTCTTGCTTATTATTAATTCTTCAGTCTTGTGAAGACAGTTGCCATAGAATAGCAAGAGATCGCATAAATGAGGAAATTTTCTTTACTATAAAAAATATAAATAAGTATGGAAAAATAACATATTATCGCAGTAAAAATGTGGATCAAAGCTATGGAATATCTACTTATGATAGATTATGTGAGGTAGCAGAAATAGGTGATAGTTTGATAAAGAAAAGAGGAAGTTTAGAAATAAATTTAATTAAGCATAGTGCGCCTGATTCTATTTTGATTATCCCATATTATTGTGGAAATGAATTAATAATTGTTAAGGATGGGCAGCCAAGGGTAGATAAAAGATATTAAAACACTCTACTGCGAAGCTACAAATCGCATTTTTTAAATAGGATTGTTATATAAGAGGTAATTTTCAAATAACTAAAGTATCAGGTGAAAACACCTGATACTTTGAAAAATATCTAAAATTTAAATAATTCATTCTTTCCAATAATGTGAACGTCTGTTTCAATAATTGAAAAGTTTCTTCTTATTACTTTTTAATAAATAATTAATTTTTTAATTTGAATACCTTCCCGGGTTTGTATTTTAATCACATAAACTCCCGGTTGCATACCGCTCAGCTCTATCTTTTCTGTTTTGTTATAACTCGTTCTGCTTAGTTTCTCTTTTCCATTGATATCCAATACAGAGAACTTTAACCAAGGAGTTTCTGAATCAATCGTTACTTCGCTGGTTGCAGGGTTTGGATAGATTCTTAGGTCTGATGAGCTTGGAACGGTATGTAATTTTCCCGGCTCGTTTGATATTCTTGCAGCCGTTGTGCCTTGTGTATCTATGCCTACATAATTGTTATCGCCTGTCGGTGCATCAAAGAAGGTGCTTACATCGCCGTCCAAAGCTTTTTCTTTTGTATTGCCGGCATTGCTCCATGAGCCTGCCGTACCTATAGGAGTTCCGACAAGTTTTGTACTTCCATTATAAAATTCCAATTCCGATATATTTCCATAACCTCCTGCAGGTGATAAATATCTTAGGTATCTCCATGTGGTTGTACTTGTAAGGTTGTAGCTTGTCCAACTGCTTTCCGGAGGAACTGTGGTGATGGAACCCAAATCGGTCCAACTGCTGTTGTCATTTGAACCCTGAAATTTACCGCCCTGCATTCTGGAGGTAAAACTTGAGCGGGGATAGATTCTGGCTGTAGTTACAAGCCCTTGTACTTCTTCAATATCGATTCCCATAATAGCAGGCTCATCAGCAGACCCATTAATAAACTCGATCTGTATTTGACCCCCTGCGTCAGATTGGATAGTAAATACTTTTACAGCAGCCTTATTTAAACCGACATCTCCAAATATATCGTATTCAGAAAGTACATTGGTTCCATTAATTTTAACATTGAATTTCCTTTGTCCGGCACTGGTCCAATACCATTCTGCAAAATGAAGATATACTTTTTGCGATGTGTTTGCTTTAAGATTTCTAATGGTATAGGTGTTGGCACCCCAGCGGCAATCCTGATAAATTTCTGCCGGAGCAGCATCGGTAACCCCTGAGGTACTCACCGTGTTTGTGGTTGATGAGGTATTCCCGCCTGTAAAATAAGCATCGGAAGACCAATTTCCGGTGCTGTTTCCTCCACTATTAATTTTTACAGAAGTATTTATTTTATCAAAAAAGCTAAGGTCCCATTTATCCTGCCAATAAATGGCCATGCTTTTTGGTCCGGTAAGGGTTATGGGTAAAAAAAGATCAAAAGTCTTGTTAAGTGGCTCACCCCATCTATCGCCAACAAAAATGAAGGCATTGTCTTTTCCTCTTACCTTTACTACCTCAGTTACCTGTGTACTAAAAGTATTTGTAGAATTAGGCCCTTGAGAAAAAATTCCATGATCTGTCCAATGACCCATCATTGAATCTGCTGTAGCATATTTATTATCATTCACTCCGAATCCGGAACATTCTGATCGTGACATAAAATATACTCCGTTATACTTAAAGAATGTAGGCGCTTCACAATATAATGTAGTATTGATGGAATAACCTTTTGGCGTTAAATAATCATTATTCATTTCTGAAATAACAAGGCCATTGTTGGTATAACATGAGAAAATATGATAGGCTCTTCCATCATCGTCTTTAAAAATTGTGTGGTCGCGATTGGAAGTGTAATCTGCATCACCCGACCTTGGCCCGTTATCATGAAAAATACCATTCAATGTAAATGGACCTGTTGAACTATCAGAAATAAATACCCCTGTAATGGCTGCTGTGTATGCATCATTTTCAAGATGGATCCACATTACGTATTTTTGAGTTTTATCATTATAGATGACATGCGGACGCTCTAATATCGGATAGTTTGCTAACTGGCCTTGATTTATACCCGGAACCATATTTCCTTTATATGTCCAGTTAAGAAGATCTGTACTGGTATAACAAGGAATTTCCGATGTTCGAATATCGCCATTTTTGAATTCACCATACCAATGATAAAGTCCGTTGTAATATGAAATTCCACCATCATAGGCTTTAATAAGGTTGCCATCAGTATCATAAATGACTTTCCCGGGAGTAAATTCTTTTACTTGGCCATTCATTATTGTTGATGTCAGAAAAAACAAAAAACATTGTAAGAGGACTAAGCCAATGTTCAAATGAGGCTGACGCTCAAAAGACAATAGTTTTAAAAACAAGTTCCGTAGATTTTGTAACATTTTAGATTTCATATAATTATATTTAGAATTTGGTTTTTGATTAGCTATTAAATATTAATTGATATTCAACAGGTTGTATTGATTTACGTACCTGAAATAAATTTGTTGCATTCAAATAGTGAACCTACCGATTCCCTTTTTTTTAAATAGGATTATAATGTAAACGGTAAAGAGTATCAGTTGAAAACATCTGATACGGCAAAAAAAAGATTAAAATCAGATTTTTCTCGTTTAATCTTTTTAATTATCCTCAAATTACTTTTGAACAAGCTGATTTAAAGACATTTAAAAATTTACCCCTTGCTTTTTTTCTATGGAAAAAGGCGCTAAAATGGCGTGTATACTTAATGCTGCTAACGAAATAGCAGTTGATGGTTTCTTAAACGATAAAATTGTTTTTTTAGAAATGTCAGATTTAATATATGATAGCATGCAAAAAGTGCATTTTATCGCAACATATAATAATTATGTTGAAACAGATTCAGAGACACGAAAGCTTGCAGATGAAGTTATATTGAGACAGAAAAATTAGAGATCAATTATTTATGTTTTTAATTTTAGGTATACAAAATCATGAATATATCGATATTGATAAACCGATATATATTCATAATTTATGAAAAATATCTAAAAATTAATATGACATTCATTCTTTCCGGTAATGTGAACGTCTGTTTCAACAATTGAAAAGTTTATTCTTATTACTTTTTTAATAGATAATCAGTTTCTTAATCTGAATACCTTCCCGGGTTTGTATTTTAATTATATAAACTCCCGGTTGCATACCGTTCAGCTCTATCTTTTCTGTTCTGTTATAACCCGTTCTTATTAGTTTCTCTTTTCCATTGATATCCAATATCGAAAGTTTTATCCAGGGAGTTTCCGAATCAATCGTAACTTCGTTGCCGGCAGGGTTTGGATAGATGCGAAGTTCTGAGCTTGGAACGGTATGTAATTTTCCCGGCTCGTTTGCTATTCTTGCAGCTGTTGTGCCTTGGGTATCTATGCCTACATAATTATTATCGCCTGTCGGTGCATCAAAGAAGGTACTTACATCGCCGTCCAAAGCTTTTTCTTTTGTATTGCCTGCATTGCTCCATGACCCTGCCGTACCTATAGGAGTTCCCACAAGTTTTGTACTTCCACTGTAAAATTCCAGTTCAGATATATTTCCATAGCCTCCTGTCGGTGATAAATATCGCAGGTATCTCCAAGTGGTTGTACTTGTCAGGTTATATGTTGTCCAACTGCCTTCCGGAGGAGCAGCGGTGACGGAACCCAAATCGGTCCAGCCGCTATTGTCATTTGAACCCTGAAATTTACCGCCCTGCATTCTTGAACTAAAACCCGTGCGGGGATATATTCTCGCTGTACTTACATTTGTCCATTGAGTTGCTTTTACAAATTCTATGTCTCTGAAATAATTTGAATTTTTATAGGTACTTGTAGGGTACACGCCTATACTGCCGTAAACTCCATTTGCACTGTCGGCTATGCTGCTTAGCGATCCGTTGGTGATCATTTGACCCAAACCCTGAATGCTTGCTCCATAAGCCGTATTGCTGTTTACCGTTACCACATAGGTTGTTTTGGCCCGTATGCTCAACGGTGTACTTAAAGATGCTTCCTGCCAACCCGATGAGCTTTCGTTATTGAAGGCTACGCTTGCCAATACGGTGCCCGAAACTGACCAGATACGGCCTGTATGGCTGCCGCTTTCTCCCGATGCTTTGTAATACTTTATCCCCGTGACGGTGCCGGAATCGGAGGTTTGAAATTTCATTCCCAATTCATAGGGGCCGTCCGTGAAGACATTGTCGGGTGTCTGACTTGTGAATAAGGTATTTAAAGGTATTGCTCTGTATAATTCGCCTGCAGGTATTGCAGTTTTGGTAAGGGAAGGGCTTTCATAACTTACGCTCAGGTTCGCCCCGCCTCCCTGTTGAAAGAAGGTAACGGTTATCGAATGTTTGCCCGCTTTCAATCCTATTGTTCCGCTTTTCTCCCGGGTGCCATGCAGCCCGTCATTGTCTGTTACCAGTGTGTTTCCGATATAGAGCCTGCTGCCGTCATCCGAGGAGGTATAAAAGGTGTATTGCCCGTCTGAGGGAATGTTTACATAGCCGGTATAACTGAAACCGTATTGAATGTCTTTATTCCTTGGGGTAAGATCGAAGGTGTTTAATGTTCCTTTTTTTACAGGGCTAAGAACCGTGAAGTCCGGAAGGGTGCTCCAGTTGCCTTCATAATAAGAATAGTTTAAACCGGTTACCGGGTTGGCCGGGTTTTCGGGATCGCGGAGGTTGCAGGTATTTGCCTGAATAGGATCAGGTGTACCGGGGATGATATTAGTTTTATAGCCACCTGTAGTATCATAAGGTGTTGTTACGTTCGTAAAATTTAAAGCTCTTACAGCTGTAGATCTTACTATAGGACCATTATACATAACAAGCCCTTTAGCAGAGTTTTTTATTGTTACATTTTCAATCAATACTCCCAAAATATCTTCTCCCTTGCTTGGTTTGGTATCTAATGGTCCCAAGGTAATACCTGCATCTTTGAAGTAAACGAATCCGGTATTGCCGGTTCGGCATCCTGCTCTATCAATTATACAATCACGAATCTCCACTCCAATATTAATTGGACCATATGATTTATATCCACTTTGTCCTAATTCATAAGGATTTCCATAATAAACATCATAAGCGCCAATAGCCATACCATTATCCCCCGACGACAAATCGCTCCAAACACTTGGACCGGTTGTGGTAGAGCGTTTAATAGTTACAAAAGATGGTGAAGTGTCCATGCTGGCATAATCTCCGGTTCTTTTACTGCCACCTGTAACAGCAAAACCTCCTCCATTTATAGATATGTAATCCGCTATCACATTGTCATATGCTCCATTATATAGCCAAGAAGCCATATTACAATTATTTACCTTCTGGCCTTCCTGTACCATATTTAATGAATACCGGGCTACACATATCTCACTGGATGTATCCGGTATAATATCCCATGGTGTTGAAACATTTAACTTATAACCACCTCCTCCAATATCTTGATATCCCGACAAAAAGCGAAGTTGACCCAAGCCTTTACCATGGATAATTTTTACCATATATGGAAGTGTCCAAGGCTGGTTGGAAATATCTGTTGCCTTTACATTTATTTCAGAACTTGTTGAAGATTGAACCTTTCCCTGTATTTTTTGGATATTAAAACCCATATCAGTTACTGTCTCTCCTGCGTCACCAAAAACAAAATGGTTTGAAGGCATTTGAAGAGTCGTATTTTGTCCAAAGTATGAACCTCTGGTGTTTACAGCTGCATAATCACTATAAATAGAATAGTATACTCCCTTAGGGCCTTCCGCAGTGGCCGAATTCCGAATGCCTTTATCTGTATTATTACAGTAAATAAGCCTATTTGTGCCGGTTATTTCAATGGTCCAATCGCAATATTCAAAGTAATTACTTATTACTTGAAAATCATTATTAAAGAATGGAGAGCCCGGTTGTTTGTCTATTAAATAATTGTTTTTAATCAAACCATTGGAAGTACCATACAAACGAAGACCCAATGATCCATTTGCATAGTTAGTTCTATCAAGTGTCATGTCAATATAATTGTTATAAACAAATATATCTACACCTCCTTTGTCCAACCTTAGAGAAAAATCGGGTTTGCAGCCACCTGAATTAATAATTTTTAAATTAGCTACTCCTATAAGACCTTCTGTACTAACACTGTTGATTACCGCATCAATGTAACCAACCGTTGTGTTTTTTATAATCGCATCTGTTTTGCTTTCCCCTTTAAGAATAACTCCTTTTTTTAATGTAAGGGTATTGCTGCATAAATATGTTCCATTAGGAAAGTAGATCACTCCTCCACCCTGAGCAGAAACCTGATCAATAGCGTTTTGTATGGTTTGCCTGTCATCTGTTGATCCATCCCCCTTAGCTCCGAAATCTGTTTTTACATTTTTAACATTGCTCCAGTTAAAATCCACGGCCCAGCCTACTCCTAAATCTAGAGCCAGTTGATCTGTTGGCCTTGCCACTGCTGTAATTTTAGTATCGGTATATTCAGGGTAATCGCGCATACGTACCCATTTGCTACCAATCCCCGAAGCGTTGTTTCTTACCTCTACATAGTAAATACTTCCTGCCGATATCCCTGATGGAACATTATAAATAATAATGTAAGGTGTTACAGTATCTACTTTGGCAATATATTCACCCCCGTTTTCTGCCACAAGCCTTACTTCTGTGGTTGAATTTCCATTAAACTCTGCCGAACTCAGGTTACGGCCTACCAGACGTGCTTTTAAACCGGAATAAATTCTCAGATCGCTCGTCCACCGCACATCCACTTTGTTTATAGTAACGGGGTGGTTAGGATTAGCCGCCAACCACGTTTTTCCGCCATCTGCCGATACCTGTATTGTATAGGCACCGCTTCTGCATGACGGCATAATGACTCTTACAAAACGGCCGCCTGAATCTGTTTGAACAGGAGTCAATACATCGCCTGTTTCAACAAGCTTTATTTTTATTTTTCCTGTTAAACCGTCTCCAAATAATGAAAAAATGGAATTAGGTCTTATGCCTTCTGATACCTGATATATTATAGGATCGGCCATCAATCGGAAAGGCATGATGAAAGTACTTAAGAAACAAAATAACAGGACTCTTTTCATTATAATAATAATTGATTATTGAAAGTTTACTTTATATTTTAATAAATAATTAATTTCTTAATTTGAATACCTTCCCGGGTTTGTATTTTAATCACATAAACTCCCGGTTGCATACCGTTCAGCTCTATCTTTTCTGTTCTGTTATAACCAGTTCTGCTCAGTTTCTCTTTTCCATTGATATCCAATATCGAAAGTTTTATCCAAGGAGTTTCTGAATCAATCGTAACTTCATTTGTTGCAGGGTTTGGATAGATACGCACGTCCAATGTTGAAAGGGTGTGCAATTTTCCCGGCTCGCCTGCTATTCTTGCAGCTGTTGTGCCTTGGGTATCTATGCCTACATAGTTGTTATCGCCTGTCGGTGCATCAAAGAAGGTACTTACATCACCATCCAATGCTTTTTCTTTTGTATTGCCTGCATTGCTCCATGACCCTGCTGTGCCTATTGGAGTTCCCACAAGTTTTGTACTTCCGTTATAAAATTCCAGTTCCGATATATTTCCATAACCTCCTGTCGGGGATAAATATCTCAGGTATCTCCAAGTGGTTGTACTTGTCAGGTTATATGTTGTCCAACCGCTTTCCGGAGGAGCAGCGGTGACGGAACCCAGGTCGGTCCAACTGCTATCGTTATTTGAGCCTTGAAACTTACCGCCCTGCATTCTTGAAGAATACCCATCTCTAGGATAAATTTTAGCAGTTATAGTTGGTACAACAGCGTTGGCATTCACACTTACATTATTAAACTTGGCTGTACTTATTGAAGTATTATTATGAGCCGTAAGACACATGCCCACTTTTATGCTGTTTATAAAAGTATTGGTATGGCTCCTTAACGATGAGCCCCAGGATATACTGTCAACAGATTTAGAAACGTTAAATGTATTGCCTACCCGCTCTAACTTTATATACAATGGTAAAGTATAACTACCTAAGCTTACCCAGTTGCAAGAACTACCGATAGCGTCACGCCATTGTAGTGCCAAGCCATTCGCCGGTGTTACTACTACCATTACATACTTACTGTCTGCATTGATTGTTTCCCTAAACATTACACCGGCTTTTGCCCAGCTATCCGAGTTAGTCTGTGAGGTTATCCGGGCAATGATATTGCCATCGCCTGTTTTATCCTGACTCACGAAAGTGAATTGGTCGGAAGTGTTCCATATATCACTTCCACTTCCACTGACAGTGAATTCACCATTATTATACGTGGCAGATCCTGATAATCCCGGAGTTCCTATATCATTTACTGTCCATAGCGCAGGCAATGAAGTTGAGGTTACCGCTATTGTACTTGTGGCTGTTTTCCCTCCATCTACAGTGGTTACTGTTATGATGGCTGTGCCTGCTGCTTTAGCCATAATTAATCCGTTTATATTTACGGTTGCTATAGTAGTATCGCTAGTTTTCCAAGTTATGGACTTGTTGGTTGCATTTGAAGGCGTAATGGTAACTGTAAGTTGACTTGTAGACCCAATGGCAACACTCGTTGTTAGGGGGCTTATGGCAACATTTGTTACTGCTATGATATTATTGGTAACTGTAATAGTACTTGTAGCTGTTTTGGCACCATCTTCAGTGGTGGCTTTTATAGATGCTGTACCTATTGCAACACCCGTTACAATGCCATTTTTATCTACTGATGCAATACCCGGAGAGTCAGAAGACCAATTTACGTTTTTATTTGTAGCACTTGAAGGAGCCAATGTAGCTGTAAGCTGATAAGTGGAGCCAATATTTAAACCGGCTAATGAAGCCGGGTTCACCGTTATACCGGTAACCGAGACTGTTCCAAAAGTACCGGGAGGGGGTAGTTTTAGTGATTCATCATCTATAACCAAAGCATAATCCGCATTTGTGGGAGGAGTAAAATCTTTGGAACCACTGGTAGAATATGTTCCTACTAATGTTGATTGTCCGTTTACAGGGTTATACCACCAGGCCTTCGCTAAAGTACCCGAAATTTTGGCCATATTAACAGTAATAGTTCGGTTTGTAGGAATAAATGTAATTAAGCTATTTCCGTTAGAAGTTCTTGCCGCGCACACATACGAAGTCTTTCCATAGGTTCCCCGTCCTGCAGTTATGGATTCATTGTTTGTGTCAGGGATAAGATCCCACCATGCTCTCGAATCAAAAAGATTGAAACAATAGTGTGCTTCGTTCATCCCCCGGGTATTCATTAATGGTCTCCAATTTTGAAATGTATAACATTGATTGGAGGAAGTACCCGGACTAAAACTGGTACCGCAATATCCGCTTAATAAACCATCATAGTTTCTTCTTCGAATTTCCTGAACACTATTATTTGTTCCTCCGGGAATATCATTCTCATAAGGCTGATCTATTTGAAATATTGGTCGTCCATTACCATAATATTCTAAACCTGCTTGATACTGTAAATAACCTTCATCAAAATTATATCGGCCATCCACATCCATATAAGACGTAAACCTGTCAGTAGACCATGATGGAGAAGTATAATGGCCTGTCCACAAATGAGAGTCGTTTACTTTAATTCCTGTAATAATATTTTGCATTAAGGGCTCTAAATCACTATAACAGCTATTATCGCCTCCTGCACACCAAATAATGTTTCCGTTGTCTTTATAGCGTTTACCAAGAAATTGGCCATAAGTCTGGCATTTTTCGGCACTGTTATGACTGTCAACTGCATAACCCATGAATCCCTCACTACTACCATTCCCAAAATAACAGGGAACAAGTATTAATAACATACCACGTTGGTTTGCCATGTTTATAAAATTATCCACGTGATTAAAATAAACAGGATTTGGTGTGGAAAAATCCCACAACACAGTAAACGGATAATTACCGTTCCACTTAGGAGGGCCACCTGCAAATCGTTGATCGTTTGAAAGAACGCTAACCATAAGCGTATTAAATCCTTTTGCTTTAACACTATCCATAAAATCTGCAGCAGCAGATTCAGTAAGGGCTTGAATGGCACCCCATGCAGAATGCTCTTTAATAATAAAAGGTACATTATTCTGATCGACCAAATACTTTTTGTTGGCACTATACTTAAGAGGGAATGCCGCAGTTTGTGAGCTTTGCGCCGGACTCATTTGAAAGCTTGCTAAAAATATTAATAGAAGTGAAAATAAATTTGCAAAAACATTATTAAAATAACAGTTTGCTCTAATTACAAAAATTTTGTATTTGTTTTCCATTTTAAAGGGGATTGAATGAATTGGTGTTTTTCGAAAAAATAAATTTTAATTATAAATCTCTTTAATGATTAAAGTGCCATTTTAAATTAAGGGCTTCTTTTAGTTAAGAGGTAATCCACAATCATGGACTACCTCCTTCTATTCATAAAAGTGAGATTAAAGCGTGCGGTTCTTAGTTATTTCTGATAATTTTTTGAATATAAACTTTATCCGCTGTATGAATCTTAATTGTATAAACTCCCGGCGATAAATTGGAAAGATCAATTTTAGATTCTCCATTAGTTACCGCTAATACTCGTCTTCCTTGAATATTGAAAATCTCAACAGATTTTACATCCGGAGTTTCTATTTGGATAAGGCCGGAAGTAGGATTTGGATAAATATTCAATTTTGAAGGAGCCAAACCCGATGAAGCAATTTCCGGCGATTGTCTTGAAGCAGAAGATGTTGAGGTCTTAACCAGGATAGCCGATATTTTGGCATTGTCAGTGACTGTTACAAAATTGATGTTTAAAGTACCATCACTTACAGTGGCTGTTTTCACTATATCATAAGCCTTGAAGCCGGCACCTGAAGAAGAATAAATATCCAAATTGGTGATTACTTGTGTTCCTTCTACAGATACATTTAGGGCTCGTTGGCCGGCCGCTGTCCAATAGTTTTCAGAAAACTTAAAGGTGATATCGTAAGTACCATTGGCAACAGGCAATGCATAAGAGAAATTTCCATATCGCTCGCTTGTATATAAAACGTCATCGTCGGTGCCGGCTATAGCAGTAGTGGAAGAAGTGTAGGGTGTACCACCGGTAAAATATTTATCGGCTTCGTATTTGGCGCCATCTACAGCGGTATAGGCAACACCGCCTGCATTGATGGCATAAACTACCGTAGCTATTGCTGAAGCCCTGAATAATGCAGAAACCGGAACAGCCTGCTTAGTAACAGAAGGACCCTCATAACTTACTGATAGGCCCTGGCCTCCACCAAGTTCAAAGAAAGTAACTGTAATGGCATGCTTGCCTTTCTTCAACCCTATTTTACCAGATTTTTCCTGTTCTGCATGAAGGCCATCGTTATTAACTACTTCTGTGGAGCCGATAAGTAATTTGCTGCCATCATCAGAAGATGTATAGAATGTGTATTGTCCGTCTGCAGGTATATCGATGTAGCCGGTAAATTTAAAAGCGAAGTTATCTTCTTTGTTTCGCAAAGAAATATCGAAGTTGGTGGATGTTCCTGTCTTTACCGGAGTTAAAGAAGTGAAGTCCGGCAGATTGTTCCATGAACCTTCATAATAAGAATAGTTAAGTCCTGCAGTTGTATTGGCAGGATTTTCAGGAGTTCTTAAAATAGAATCGGAAGAAACTGTAATGGTAACTACTGATGAGGTAAAAGAAACGCCTTTATCGTCTGTAGCTTTTGCAGTAAGTGAGTAGTTTCCTGCAACTGCATTTGTTAAAGCGTAAGCATAAGGGCTGCCGGTATCTTCGCCGAGTTTGGTTGTGCCATTAAAGAATTCTACTTTGGTTACACTTCCATCACTGTCGCCGGCGCTTGCCTGAATATTAATTGTACTGCCAACAGCAAAAGTAGTATTTGTTACCGGGGAGGTGATGCTTACACTAGGCGGAGCATTCGTAACCGTAGGAACACTAAATACCCTGAACTCTGCAATACTGATCCATTCAGATGCATTATTTGCCTCACCCGTAACTGTTAATTTTACAAATCTGGCTTTAGTATTGGTAAAAACATCTGCAATAGGATCACTCGCTAATCCGGCTTTGGTGTTTTTAGTTCTGTCCACAACAGTTACATAAGCTGCGTCTGCTGCCGACTTAACTTCAACCTTAAACTGATAGGCTCTATCTGCATAACATACCATTTCAGTCCGGTTGACATCGTACACAGCGCCTAAATCAATTTCCATCCATTGTGGATATGGAGTTGAGGACCATCTTGTAGAGATATCACCATCAACTGCTTTGTAAGCTTCATTGCCTCCTTGCTGATAAGAAAATGTTACCGTCTTGTTCAAGGCTAGATTCACTGCCGGTACGGTAACGTTAAGCTGTATTCTATCAGACACAGCTGTAAAGCCTTCATTGTCGGTAGCCTTAGCTCTTAAGATATAAGAACCTGCCGGGGCATTGTTCCAGGTAAATGAGAAAGGAGTTGTATTATCTGAACCTAATAGTAGGTCATCTTTATAAAAATCTACCTTTGCTACTGTGCCATCGGTGTCTGATGCGGTAGCGGTAATGGTTACATTACTGCCTACATTTACATTACTTCCAGTAATAGGCGAAGTAATGCTTACTGTAGGGGCAACTTTATCGGCAACAAAGTTGAGTACCGCAAATGCACCTTCTTGTGGCCCTCCAAGAGGTGAGGATTGAATGGCATTTTTAAGATATAATTTTCCGTCGTCTGTCTTTCCACCTAACACGGCAGATACTTTACCACTGATGGTTCTGGTGTCAATGGCATTTACTTCGCCGGAATACAATCTGGTAACAAATAGCCTTGAAGTAAAATCGCTGCTTACCACCATAAGGAATGCCCCTCCTGTAGTGTTTCCTGCTTCAGGTACATCAAAGGTTAATGGTAGTCCATCGCCAGCAACACCTCCGATATAAACTCTTCCATTTGCATCTGCCCTTATCTCTCCATCTTTGATACGCACCGCGTTGGCTGGGCCACTGGTGCCACTTGGCCTGGCGCAAAATTGCTGGCCCAGCAAGTAATTTCCTGTAGATGCATCAAACCTGGCAAAGAATGTTTTGTGTTCATCTCTTGTATTATAAAATGAAAAGTAAGCATCACCGCCGACTACGGTTACACTTTTTGAAAGATCCTTAGGGTTGTAACGGAATATATGGTTACCGCCAGCGCATTCGAAAGCACCATACAATTTCCCATCTTCTCCCATTGTAATCCTATAACCTCTTGTATCGGCCATGTTATTATCACGCGGTGTACCATCGCAATCATCTAATAGGTTGGCGGCCCAATCGTAATTTCTCCAAACTTCTGTACCGCTAAAGTTTCTGGCAATCATGTAACAGATCTGCACAGGATTACAAGCCGTATTGGCATTGCGGTAGCCAATAGAATAGAACAACTGCAGATCATCATTTATGGCCACGTCCTGCGTAAAATTTTTACCGTCTGTATTGTATAGCTCCGTTCCAGCTGCATTGTATACATAGATTTTACCGGCATCGCCGCCGGTATTATTTAGGGCAACAACTGCGCCTCCATTTCCTGCATCTATACGCCGGCAATTTCCGCCATTAGCTCTTTGGTAAACCAATGCCTCGGCAACTGAATTTAACTTGACAAAGCCTCCTGTACCAAGCGCAGCATAGATGTTATTACTTGCATCAATAGCCAGATCAAGTACTTTGGCGCCTACTTTAGTTACTGATAAAACTTTGTCACCAGCAGAATTTAATCGTACTACAGTACCTGCAGAAGCGCTTGTGGCACCGTTTAGGTAAGAAGCTGCGATTCCACCGACCGAGGTGGCAGTAGTATTAACACCCAACACCACTGTGCCATCCGATTGAATTCTGGATCCGGTAACCTGGTCGGTGTTGCTATTGTCGCTTATAAAGGAAGAAGAAACAACATTATAAATGCCTGATTGTCCATGCCCAGAGAGAGAAGACCCTACGTACATAAGTAAAAGTAAGATCAACTTAAGAAGATCTTTTTTCCCGAGATTTAAATCTTTTGCCATATAGAATTATTTAAAAGTGGTTAATAATATTTATAATTTGAGATTTATTATTTTTAATAATTAGTTTTTTGATGAGTGCCGATGCCGGAATGCCACATGATTAAATAAACAGGATTTGGTGTGGAGAAATCCCACAACACAGTAAACGGATAATTACCGTTCCATTTAGGGGGGTCACCCGCAAATCGTTGATCGTTTGAAAGAACGCTAACCATAAGCGTATTAAATCCTTTTGCTTTAACACTATCCATAAAATCTGCAGCAGCAGATTCAGTAAGGGCTTGAATGGCACCCCATGCAGAATGCTCTTTAATAATAAAAGGTACATTATTCTGATCGACCAAATACTTTTTGTTGGCACTATACTTAAGAGGGAATGCCGCAGTTTGTGAGCTTTGCGCCGGACTCATTTGAAAGCTTGCTAAAAATATTAATAGAAGTGAAAATAAATTTGCAAAAACATTATTAAAATAACAGTTTGCTCTAATTACAAAAATTTTGTATTTGTTTTCCATTTTAAAGGGGATTGAATGAATTGGTGTTTTTCGAAAAAATAAATTTTAATTATAAATCTCTTTAATGATTAAAGTGCCATTTTAAATTAAGGGCTTCTTTTAGTTAAGAGGTAATCCACAATCATGGACTACCTCCTTCTATTCATAAAAGTGAGATTAAAGCGTGCGGTTCTTAGTTATTTCTGATAATTTTTTGAATATAAACTTTATCCGCTGTATGAATCTTAATTGTATAAACTCCCGGCGATAAATTGGAAAGATCAATTTTAGATTCTCCATTAGTTACCGCTAATACTCGTCTTCCTTGAATATTGAAAATCTCAACAGATTTTACATCCGGAGTTTCTATTTGGATAAGGCCGGAAGTAGGATTTGGATAAATATTCAATTTTGAAGGAGCCAAACCCGATGAAGCAATTTCCGGCGATTGTCTTGAAGCAGAAGATGTTGAGGTCTTAACCAGGATAGCCGATATTTTGGCATTGTCAGTGACTGTTACAAAATTGATGTTTAAAGTACCATCACTTACAGTGGCTGTTTTCACTATATCATAAGCCTTGAAGCCGGCACCTGAAGAAGAATAAATATCCAAATTGGTGATTACTTGTGTTCCTTCTACAGATACATTTAGGGCTCGTTGGCCGGCCGCTGTCCAATAGTTTTCAGAAAACTTAAAGGTGATATCGTAAGTACCATTGGCAACAGGCAATGCATAAGAGAAATTTCCATATCGCTCGCTTGTATATAAAACGTCATCGTCGGTGCCGGCTATAGCAGTAGTGGAAGAAGTGTAGGGTGTACCACCGGTAAAATATTTATCGGCTTCGTATTTGGCGCCATCTACAGCGGTATAGGCAACACCGCCTGCATTGATGGCATAAACTACCGTAGCTATTGCTGAAGCCCTGAATAATGCAGAAACCGGAACAGCCTGCTTAGTAACAGAAGGACCCTCATAACTTACTGATAGGCCCTGGCCTCCACCAAGTTCAAAGAAAGTAACTGTAATGGCATGCTTGCCTTTCTTCAACCCTATTTTACCAGATTTTTCCTGTTCTGCATGAAGGCCATCGTTATTAACTACTTCTGTGGAGCCGATAAGTAATTTGCTGCCATCATCAGAAGATGTATAGAATGTGTATTGTCCGTCTGCAGGTATATCGATGTAGCCGGTAAATTTAAAAGCGAAGTTATCTTCTTTGTTTCGCAAAGAAATATCGAAGTTGGTGGATGTTCCTGTCTTTACCGGAGTTAAAGAAGTGAAGTCCGGCAGATTGTTCCATGAACCTTCATAATAAGAATAGTTAAGTCCTGCAGTTGTATTGGCAGGATTTTCAGGAGTTCTTAAAATAGAATCGGAAGAAACTGTAATGGTAACTACTGATGAGGTAAAAGAAACGCCTTTATCGTCTGTAGCTTTTGCAGTAAGTGAGTAGTTTCCTGCAACTGCATTTGTTAAAGCGTAAGCATAAGGGCTGCCGGTATCTTCGCCGAGTTTGGTTGTGCCATTAAAGAATTCTACTTTGGTTACACTTCCATCACTGTCGCCGGCGCTTGCCTGAATATTAATTGTACTGCCAACAGCAAAAGTAGTATTTGTTACCGGGGAGGTGATGCTTACACTAGGCGGAGCATTAACACCACCGGCAGCCCCCGTACTTATCACTTCAAGAAAATCAAGGGTTACATCATTTCCATTTTGCACTACTCTCAATTTGTGCGTAGCGTCGTTTAAGGCCCCCGATTCCCATACTTTATATTCTATTCCATTTTGGCGTGGAATAGGTGCGAAAGTAGCTACGGGATTAGTCATATCATCTAAATAAATCTTGCAGCGCTGCTCATCACTTTGTACATTTTTAATAAAATAAGCTAAATAAGTTCCTTTAAAAGAGTATTCAAAATAGGCGCCGTCTTGTCCTGAATAGTGGTTGGTACCATTGTAACAATCAGAGCAGCTTTCAGATGTAAAAGAGCCATTATAAACAATCTTGGAATCTGTATCATCTACTCTTAGCCTATCGCCAACAATAATTTTTCTGGAAACAGAAGTGATGGTAGTACCAGACCCATTTACCATTTTTACTAGTATATCATATTGGCCAGGTGCAGGTTTCCAGTCAAATTGATAGGGGGCACTACTTACTGTGGCTACATCAGTTCCATTTACATTAAAAGTAAAACTTGTAACAGAAGAACCGCCGGCATTACCTGCTGCTTTAAGTGTTACTGTATGTCCCGATTTTGCAAAATCATAATTAGGAAGTACAAGACTTACATAAGAATCGCTTTGATTTCTAAGTTCAAACTCTTTGAGATACAGATCCGCAATTGCTGGCACCTTTCCATCATCCGATATTATATTTCCTTTGTCCCCGCATACCATCGCCCACGAGCATTCTGTATTCTTAATACCTCTCACGCCAACAAGTGCCCCAGAAGTATGCATGTCGGGCTGGTTAACATACAAACCTTTATTATCGCCTGTATTTCCATCAATATTCCAATGAACAACACGTTTTCCTAATAAGGGTCCGCCCCCATCTTTTCCCCCTGGCCGACCTATAGTGTTCAGGCAATATAAATTGGTTCTGATTTGGTCAAAAGATGAAAACCTATGCGAATCAAATGAGCCGCCGCCATCTGTTGTATTCTTGCCTTGTTGTCCGTTTCTCCATACTGTTCCCGAAGAAAATTCTTCTGTACTGATACCATGAGAAATCCTAGGAGTCATAGTAAAGTCACTAAACATACAATCATGACTACGTACACTTGTGGTACCATGATGTAGCCGCACATTTCCAATAATATTGAAATTTGTAATCGAAAGATTTTTAGTGGCCCTTGTTAAGATACCGTTATTCGCATTTTTTATATCCACATTATTTACCCAGCAATTGATGGCCCTTGTTAAGAACATGGCATTGTGCCTAACATCGTGACTATGATCATTAGGCTGATTAAGGGCGCCTACTACTTCTATAGTAAGATTCTCAACCCCTGACTCATAAATTATGGGTCCCGTATTTAAGAATTTTACACCCCATTTTGTTCTTATATCAAGTCTTAGAGGTTGAGCCAATGTCACAGTCGTTCCACTGACAGATTTAATTTTTACTGGCCAAGGAAAATGAGTTATGTTGTTGAAATCTGTGGCGCTTTTCCAATCAAAGGTCTGCATCAACGAATTGCTCACCACATGTTTTACAAAGTCGTAATCCCCATTTTGCGCATCATTCTTCCAACTTAATAAGTAGTATTGACCTGCCTTTAATTTGGTAGCATCATTTACCTCAACAGTAAAAGATCCCTTGAGTGGCGTGTTTGATACACTGGCAATTGGGGTACCAAAATTACCATATTCCTGACAACCTTCCGGCCACCAGGAGCCTAAATCAATACTCGTACAATTGCCATAGGTCTGGTTTACAGTAAAATCCTTATTCAGGGAGCTTTCATGTGATACCCACATTAATCCTCCCTGCCAAAACCAGTTTGTAGAGCCATCATTATTATTTAAAGGTTGGCTGGCCTGGTCTAATCCATTTATAAATTTAATAGTCGTTTGGTCCTTGCCGGCACCTCTTATCACCACACCATCTTTATTTAAATGTATTAGCTTATTTACCTGATAGATTCCAGCATTTACATACACGGCTCCTCCGCCTTTTTCCCAAGCGGCTCTTATTGCCTTCTGAAAGGCGAGTGTATTGTCAGTAGCGCCATCACCCACTCCGCCATAATCGGCCAGATTTACAACAACAGGAACTGTGGGGATACTGGCCTCGCCGCCATGGTAGCCGGCATAAGAGTTATTAGGTATATTCGGATGATCAAAGGGATTTTTAACATAATCGTTCCAAACATCATTTCCGGTTTGAGAATAGCCTTTATAGTTTATAAGAAAGATTAAGGCTAATACAAAAATCTTTAGGTAATCAAAAGACTGTTTCTTTTGCTGACATTTAACGGTATAAGTTCTCATTTGCTTTATTATTATGTTTATAAAAAAGTTGAATTTGCTTTAAATGAAGTACAAGGAAAGTCTGCAGCAGCAGATTCGGTAAGAGCCTGAATGGCACCCCATGCAGAATGCTCTTTAATAATAAAAGGTACATTATTCTGATCGACTAAATACTTTTTGTTAGCACTATACTTAAGAGGAAAAGCTGCAGTTTGTGCAAGAGTAAGTTGAGAACTTAATAAAAATATACATATAAGGAAGAATGTAGCGATAAAAAAAATTGTCTTAAATAGCATAGACTGCTTTAATTTTAATAATTTGTATTTGTTTTTCATGATTAAAAGGGGGTTAAATAAATTAGGATTTTTGAAAAATATGTTTTTATAATCTTCTGCAACTTCCTAATATGTTAGGAGAATCGATCACACATTATGCAGCCCTTGTTTCATAATAATATTACTTATTAAGAGTTTTACTTTCAATTAATAAATAATTAATTTTTTAGTCTGAATGCCTTCTTGAGTTTGTATTTTAATCACATAAACTCCCGGTTGCATACCGTTCAGCTCTATCTTTTCTGTTCTGTTATAACCCGTTCTTATTAGTTTCTCTTTTCCATTGATATCCAATATCGAAAGTTTTATCCAGGGAGTTTCCGAATCAATCGTAACTTCGTTGCCGGCAGGGTTTGGATAGATACGCACGTCTAATATTGAAAGGGTGTGCAATTTTCCCGGCTCGCCTGCTATTCTTGCAGCCGTTGTGCCTTGGGTATCTATGCCTACATAGTTGTTATCGCCTGTCGGTGCATCAAAGAAGGTACTTACATCACCATCCAATGCTTTTTCTTTTGTATTGCCTGCATTGCTCCATGACCCTGCTGTGCCTATTGGAGTTCCCACAAGTTTTGTACTTCCGTTATAAAATTCCAGTTCCGATATATTTCCATAACCTCCTGTCGGGGATAAATATCTCAGGTATCTCCAAGTGGTTGTACTTGTCAGGTTATATGTTGTCCAACCGCTTTCCGGAGGAGCAGCGGTGACGGAACCCAAATCGGTCCAGCCGCTATTGTCATTTGAACCCTGAAACTTACCGCCCTGCATTCTTGAACTAAAACCCGTGCGGGGATATATTCTCGCTGTACTTACATTTGTCCATTGAGTTGCTTTTACAAATTCTATGTCTCTGAAATAATTTGAATTTTTATAGGTACTTGTAGGGTACACGCCTATACTGCCGTAAACTCCATTTGCACTGTCGGCTATGCTGCTTAGCGATCCGTTGGTAATCACTTGACCCAAACCCTGAATACTTGCTCCATAAGCCGTATTGCTGTTTACAGTTACCACATAGGTTGTTTTGGCCGGTATGCTTAACGGTGTACTTAAAGATGCTTCCTGCCAGCCTGATGAGCTTTCGTTATTGAAGGCTACGCTTGTCAATACGGTGCCCGAAACTGACCAGATACGGCCTGTATGGCTGCCGCTTTCTCCCGATGCTTTGTAATACTTTATCCCCGTGACGGTGCCGGAATCGGAGGTTTGGAATTTCATTCCCAATTCATAGGGACCGTCCGTGAAGACATTGTCGGGTGTCTGACTTGTGAATAAAGTATTTACAGGTATTGCTCTGTATAATGCGCTTGCAGGTATTGCAGTTTTGGTGAGGGAAGGCCCTTCATAGCTTACACTCAGGCTCGCCCCGCCTCCCTGTTGAAAGAAGGTAACTGTTATCGCATGTTTACCCGCTTTCAATCCTATTGTTCCGCTTTTCTCCCGGGTGCCATGGAGGCCGTCATTGTCTGCTACTAATGTGTTTCCAATATAGATCCTGCTGCCGTCATCGGAGGAGGTGTAAAAGGTGTATTGCCCGTCTGCAGGAATGTTTACATAACCTGTAAAGCTGAAACCGTATTGAATGTCTTTATTCCTTGGGGTGAGATCGAAGTTGTTTACTGTTCCTTTTTTTACCGGGGTAAAAACCGTGAAGTCCGGAAGGGTGTTCCAGTTGCCTTCATAATAAGAATAGTTTAAACCGGTTACCGGGTTGGCCGGATTTTCGGGATCGCGAAGCAAGCCAACACAGGTAATAGGATCAGGTGTGTTCGATAACCGGGCGGTTCTAATGCCCTGATCATAGATGTTTTGAGAGCCTATATTTAAAAATGTTGTTCCCCTGATAGCGGCGTCGCTTTCCATGGCTCTATTTATACCAATACCATATTGGCTATTCTTTACTGTATTACCATCGTACAAGGAAGCAAGAATACTTGTTCCTCCTGTTATTCTATTGGCAGTTGTTGAATTAAACCCTGCGGCTGTAGGGGCTATCCATCCGGTGGCATTAGAACAGGCTGACCTATCGATGGTATTAGCTCTTAATTCTGTACCATAAATTGCCGGTGCCCACGCTGTGGCATTTTCATCATCGGTATATAAACTAACGGAGGTATAACTTTGCGTTGCCGATACACCGGTTACATTATTGTCTCTTATCTGACAAAATTGAAGCGGCGCATAAAACGGCCATACGTCTGAATCAAAATAAGTTCCTTCGATTGCAATTCCTTCAGTATTACTCGCAGTGTTGTTACTAAAAATACAATCATATGTGCCGGTCCAAAATTCGTATGCTATCCCAACATTATCATAAACATTATTTCCTTCACAAACTGCACCTGTATGAAGTGAGCATACTATTAGCTTACTCGTATTATCCGGCTGTATATCCCATGGTTTATTGACAGTGAAGTGTTGAGTGGCAGAAGTTATGGTGTTTGTAACGCTTCTCATTTGGCCCATTCCTTTTCCACTAACTACTAAGATTTGCCAAGGCTGATCCCAACGTTGAGAACTTGTTTTAAAGTTGCTTATATCTACACTGGTAGAAGTAGAAGAGATGGCCTGTCCTGCCAACTTATACATGGGTGAATCAAATGATATGCCTTCACCTTGATTCCCTGCATTAAAACAACCGGTTACAGTATTGTTCGCTACATATGAGTTCCACATCAGAAACTGATATATGGGCTCCTGAAGAAAAAAACCATGTACTTCAGCCTTATCATTCAATCCCGGAACTTTATGTACAGTCAAGTTATTATTATATAACAGAAGTTTATCAGAAGAGAGGCTAACTTGTGCGCTACAATAATCCCAAGAGTTATCGTGTACTAAAAAATTTGATTTAACGGCGTGATCCCATGGGCCGGAACATAATTTAAATTTATTTTCAGCAACCAACACAGGACCTGCTCCGCCAAAATCAAATCCATGCCATTTCAATGATATATAAGGTAAATCCACCACACATTGATAAACAAACATTTTTGTAGCTGTAAGATAGGCTACATCTACCGGCCATGGATCGGCTCTACCGCCACCGATTTCCGCAATATATAACTCAGCCAAAGTATTTGAACTTGATTGAATAGTAGCCCTAAAATTATAAAAACCCTGCATTCCGGTTCTTTTAGCCGAACTTACATCATCTTTACTGCCATCACTCTCAATCATATAGTAACGGTAACCATTAATTGTATTTACCGGGCTGTATACTAATATGGTATTGACATTGCTTTCCCCTTTTAAGATTACATTTTTTTTCATGCTGAGTCCGGCAACAATATTATAAGAACCATTTGGTATATAAACGACCCCGCCTCCGTTATTTGCCACATCATCGATAGCGTTTTGAATGGCTTGGGTATCATCTGTAGAACCATTACCGGTAGCATTATATGGGGCATTTCGAACATTTTTAATAAATGTCCAGTTAAAATCTTTTGCCCACGTAACACCCATTAATAAAGCTGTGGTATCTGAAGGGGCACTTTCAATTGTAATTACCGTATTGGTAATGGTAGCCGGAGATTCAGAAGCATTGTTGAGCCTTACCCAATCTCCGCCAAATTCATCAGAATTAGTTTTAACTTCTATATTATAAGTACCATTTATCGCAGTAGAAGGTATAATAAAATCTAAACAATATGGTGTGGTTTTAGTTGGGCTTATAACTAAGCCGCTTCCTCCACCGGAAGGGACTAACTGTATTTTCGTATTGGATAATCCGGCATATTGGGACGCATCCAAGTTTCTACCCATAAGTTTCATCTTTAAACCCGGATATGCACGTTCTTCTGAGAGCCATTTAGGGTCGGCCTTGTTGATATATAAAGCTTTGGTTGACCATCCATTCGCATTTTGGACATATACAGCATAAGACCCGGGAGATAAGCAAGGAGGGAATGCTACTCTGCAAAAACGTCCTGCAGGATCATTTTGAACCGCAGGTTGAAGAGCCGCTACTGAACCATCCTTCTTTACAAATTTCACATTTGTAGTTCCTGTTATATACTCTCCATAAAGGGAAGCTAGGCCATTAGGTTTGACCCCCTCCGATATCTTAAATACAACAGGGACCTGCGCGTAACTTTCGAATCCTGTTAAGAAATAAATACAGACAAATATGCACCAAAAAAAAATAATCTTGATGTTAGGTTTAATTTGTATAATTCTATTCATTAGATAATATAGTTTTTATGAGATTCGTATTAATTGTATTTTTTTAACATCAACGTATTAAGGAGAAAAAGGTTAAAGAAAATTTAAAATTAAAATTGTTACATTTTAAAATCCCTTAGAGACACGTTTTATTGAAATTTGTAAATATCATACTTGCTAATATGCCTCCATATAAGAGTTCTTAAGTAACTCATTTGTATTTAATTAAGATTTATGAAGAATTAATATTAACCGGGCATAGGTAGAGAAATCCATTTTATGATAAAAAATGGCAACGAAAACCCCGGTAATAGAATCGCTAAATATTTATTTAATCTTTTCTTTATTTAATAATTATTAAAAAGCGGAATTATAATTAATTTCATATTTAAACAGAACAATCTATATTATCAAACCATAATATTTGCATAATATCTGTTTTTAATAAGAAGCTTTATGAAGTTGAAACTGAAATAGAATTGGAATTTTTTAATTTAAACGCTAAATCAAAAAACTAAAATAAAAAGCAAATGACTCTAATAAAGTCCTCTTTTTTATTTTATAAAATATTAATATATCAATATTGATTTTTCAATAATGTTGATATTTATTTTTTAAATAATGTATAATAACCTACAGAAAATGATTTTACCATATTTAATATATATTGCAGAAAAAACAGAAATATAATTCTTGCCTTATTTTAATTATTCGCCTTATGAATACAGAAGATAATTTATTAGTAAATAATCAAGCAAACCCCGTAGCAGACCCTCGAGCAATTATTATTGAAGATAAGGTAAGATTTACAATTCTCACCGCCCGCCTTATTCGATTAGAATGGATTGAAACCGGAATTTTTCAAGATTATTCTTCTTTTGTTTTTATTAATCGTTTGTTACCCGTTCCGCATTATAATATAGAGGATAGGGATGGCTGGTTGGAAATTCATACTGAACATTTATTTCTTAGATATAAAAAAGGATCGGGTTGTTTCACTCCTGCTAATCTTCAAATAAATTTTGAACTAAACGGAGTAAAAAAATTCTGGCATCCGGGCATGGAGGATACAGGTAATTTGCGTGGAACAACCAGAACTCTCGACAGGATAAAAGGTGCAATGAACCTCGAAGCAGGAGTGATTTCCAAAGATGGTTGGACATTAATAAATGATTCGGAAAGGCCACTTTTTGATCATGAACAAGATTGGCATTGGGTAATACCCCGCCCGGATAATGATCATCAGGATTATTACTTTTTCGGGCATGGACACGATTATAAAGCGGCTTTAAAAGACTTTACAAGTGTTGCCGGTAAAATTCCCATCCCACCAAAATATGCATTCGGTTATTGGTGGTCACGCTATTGGGCTTATACTGATGAAGATTTCAGAAATTTAATTGAAGAGTTTAATACTCATGATGTGCCTCTGGATGTATTGATCATCGATATGGATTGGCATTTAAATTTTAAAGAAGATTGGCTTAAAAATAAACTTGACCAGGCCGGAGAAAAGAAGGGATGGACAGGATTTACATGGAATAAAATATTTTTTCCCGATCCGGAGAAATTTATTCGTTGGTTAAAAAGTAAAGGCCTGCATGTTTCAATGAACCTTCATCCTGCTTCAGGCGTGCAACCTCATGAAGAGCAATACCCGGCAATGGCGAAGGCCATGGGCAAAGACCCCAATAAGGGAGAATACATTCCTTTTGATATTGTTGATAGAAAATTCACTGAAAATTATTTTAAAATATTATTACACCCCTTTGAAGATTGGGGAGTGGATTTTTGGTGGTTGGATTGGCAACAATGGGGAACAACAAAATTAAAAGGAGTAACACCTACATTCTGGTTAAACTATGTTCATTATAGCGACATGGAACGAAGAAGAAAAAATCGTCCAATCGTTTTTCACCGTTGGGGTGGTTTAGGTAATCATCGATATCCGGTTGGGTTTTCCGGCGATACTTATATTGATTGGAAATCGCTTTCGTTTCAACCATATTTCACATCAACGGCTTCAAATGTAGCATTTGGTTATTGGAGCCATGATATTGGCGGGCATTATAAAGGGATTTCAACTCCTGAACTTTATGCAAGATGGATTCAGTTCGGAATTTTTAGTCCAATTTTTCGAACGCATGCTTCTAATAACCCTCGCATTGAACGAAGGATTTGGGGATATCCTACAGAATATTTTTATGTAATGCGTGATGCGATTCAATTGCGCTATGCATTGGTGCCCTACATTTATACCATGGCTCGGGAAGCTTATGACACAGGGGTATCCATTTGCAGACCAATGTATTATGATTATCCTGAAGCTGATGAAGCCTATATAAGAAGAGATCAATATATGTTTGGGAATGATTTAATTGTTTCACCCATTACAAAACACATTGAAGAAGATAATTTAACAGTACCTCAAACCACGTGGATACCGGAAGGTGAATGGATTGAATGGTATTCCGGCTCTGTAATTACCGGGCCTGGAATGGTTACAAGAGAGTATACATTAGAAGAAATTCCACTTTTCGTTAAGCAAGGTGCTATAATACCTATGCAAAATAAAGTTAAGCGCCTTGCAGACGCTGTTGCCGATCATTTAATTTTAAATATTTACCCCGGAGAATCCGGGAATGTAAAAGTCTATGAAGATGAAAATTCTACCAATAATTACATCCAAAATTCTTTTTCATTCCTGCCAATTGATTTTAAAAGAGATGAACAAGGTAATTACACTATTCGCATTCATCCTATTGAAGGTAGTTATGAAAACATGCCACAAGAAAAATTTTATGAAATGCGATTGATCAACACTTTTCTTCCGCATGAGGTATTTCTAAATGGCGAATTGATTGAATATAAATCTAAAACATACTTAGAAAATAATAATGAAAACTTTTATTATTTCGATGGGAATGAAATAGCAACTGTAATAAAACTATGTAAACATAACGTAAACAATGCAATTGAAATAGTTGTTCATTTTGAAAGCCACCTTTCTCTAAGATTGTTAGATGGAGCCAAAGGGAAATTGAATTGGGTTAAAAAGGTGCGGAAAGAAATGAATTCAAAATATAACGAATATCAGGAATGGGTACCGGATATTTTAACAGAGGTTTGTCAAATTTCTTCTCGCATAAGCAATAGACCTGATATGGCATCAAAAGAGTTTGAAAACCTATCGTTCAAAATGCAAATGATAATGGATAAAGTAGAAGAAATGGCTGATGATAATCCAATTTTTGAAATTTCTCTCAACCTTTTAAAAAAATTGGAAGCTCAATTTTTAAAGAAGTAAATTATTCTACCGGTAAAATGAATTTTGTAATTAAAAGCAGCGATCCATAAAATCAAAAGGGTTTATTATGCACTAAAAAATAAAAAAAAGAGAATTATAATAATAAAGGTTTATAAATCGGATAAGTTTGCGGATAAAGGCATTATTTGAAATAATGCCACATTAAAAATATAATACTTATATTGTTCTATTAAAAATAAATATTTTTATATTTGTCACATAATTAATTTTTATGAGGCCTTTAATAGAAATTAGTGATGAAATTTTAATGGATCGTTTAAAAAATAACGATGAAATGGCTTTTGAAGAAATATATAACCGGTATTGGTTAAAAGCTTTTCGAATTGCCAAACAAAAACTTAATTCAAAAGAATTGGCGGAAGAGTTAATTCAGGATTTGTTTTCCAATTTTTGGTTAAAACGTAATTCTATTCAAATAAACCTTAATTTAGAAGCTTATTTAATGGTTTCTATTCGTAATTTAGTGATTTCTCATGTTCGCAGTTATTTAATTAAAGAAAAGCGGACAAGTCAAATCGAATCGCATTTTTTAGCAGAAAATAATATTGAAAATCTGATTAATGAAGCAGAGCTAAATAATGCTTTTAATTTAGCCGTTGAAAAGCTTCCTGAAAAATCGAGAGAAGTTTTCTCTTTAAGCAGGTTTGAACACAAAAGCACATTAGAAATAGCTGATAATTTAAATATTTCACACAAAACTGTTGAATACCACATTTCCAAATCCTTAAAATTCCTAAGGATTCACCTTAAAGATTTTGTTCTGGCTTTAGCCTTGGCTTTCAGGTTCTATATTTAGAGCATAATTTCAATTGTAATAATAATCTTTCTTAACATTTTTCAATAAATAGTAGTTGATTACCTAATCAGCACCGTTTATGTTTTTATCTTCAAATAATAATTTACATTAAATATATAAACTGAAAAAAAATTTACAAATCCACTAGGGTATGTAATTGTTTTTAGCGTCTCACACATTAGAAGTATAATTAATTTTTTATTTCAACCAAATATTGCCATTTGAACCTTACAAAAATGGAACAAAAAAAGCTAACTGAGCTATTAGAAAAATATTATGCCGATAAATGTTCGGAGGATGAAAAGGCTGAAGTACACGAATGGTACAACAGGTTAGGTCAGGAGCAGAAAAAACAGATGTCCTCTTCCTCTTTAGATGAGAATTTAACAAAAATAAAAATTTGGGGCTTGGTGAAAGAAAAAGTGTTTGAAAGAGAAAGATTAAATACCAAAAAATTCAATCTCGCCAATAATTGGAAATGGGTTGCAGCAGCTTCAATTGTTTTGTTTATTTCAATAAGCTTTTGGTTAAATAAACAAAACATTATTACAAGCCTGACCGAAAATAATAATGCCCAAAGGATTTCTATAATTTCTCAAAATCATAATTCAATTCAAAAATATAATGATAGTCATCAGGTTTCGACTATAAAACTGGAAGATGGAAGTATAATTTATCTTAAACCGGGCAGTAAGCTGGTATACCCCGGCCACTTTGAAAATGGGTTAAGGGAAATTATATTAAAAGGTGAGGCATTTTTTGAGGTAGCTAAAGATGCAAGAAGACCTTTTTTGGTTTACACGGGTAAATTAACCACTAAAGTGCTGGGTACCGGTTTTAATATTAAAGCCTATGAAAATGAAAAGAATATTGAAGTAGCAGTTAAAACAGGCAGGGTATCGGTGTTTTGTGAGGATAAAATCTATAATAAGGTGATGTATAAAAATAATATTGTATTAACCCCTAATCAAAAAGCACTATACAATAAAAATGATAATTTATTGGTAAAAAGCATAGTTGAAAATCCTGTTTTAATTGCTAAAACAAAAACCAGTGATTTCAATTTTGAAAACGCCAAAATTTATGACGTTTTTGAAAGAATGGAGGCAATATATGGGATCGAAATCGTAGTGGAAAACCCCGGTATATACAATTGTAGTTTAACTGCCGTTTTTGACGAACAAACAATGTTAACCAGGCTGGAGATGATATGTAAATCAATAGGTGCAAATTATCATTTGGAAGACGACCATATTGTAATAAGTGGAGGCGGATGCGATTAACAAATAAATCTATAAAGAAAAAATTAAATAATTGTTCACTTAAATAGGAAAATATGTAGAAATAAAGACTTAATTAAAGAAGGATTGGCAATGTTCGTACCATTGCCAATCCAATATCGAACCTCTTTTGCTATACTACCTAATAAAGGAAGGAGGAACATTTTTGCCCTAAAATTTATTCAAACAAAAACACATCAAAAATATGAAAAAATATTTAGAGATTAAACAATTTCTATTATTACTTATGAGAATAACATTTCCACAAATCGCAGTTATATTACTGTTTACCGGAATTTCTTACGCTCATGAAACAAATGCACAGGACATATTGGATAAAAAGGTGTCGCTATCCATTGAGCAACAATCAATAAAAACAGTTTTAAATAAAATTGAAGGCCTTATAGAGGTACAATTTGTGTACAGTCCAAAAGTTATTAAATCCGATCAAAAAATAACGCTTAATGTTTATGAAAGAAAGTTATCAATGGTACTACATGAGCTTTTTGAAAACCAGGATATATCTTTTGAAATTATCGGAGGTCAAATCGTTTTAAAGAAAAAAAATAAAAATTCTTCATTATTGGAAACACCCGACCAACAAATAACCGGAACTGTAATCGGCAAGCGCGACAGGCAACCCATACCGGGTGTTAATATATTAGTGCAAGGCACCAATATTGGTGGGATTACTGATGGCAATGGTAAATTTACAATTACCGCCCCCGATAACGCAACTTTAGTTTTTAGCTTTATAGGTTATACCCCTCAAATAATAAAACTAACCGGGCAATCAGAAATTAATGTTGAATTAGAGGAAGATGTAAAATCGTTAGACGAAGTAGTAGTTACCGCATTGGGTATTAAAAAGGAATCAAGGGCTTTGGGTTACGCTACTACAATAGTTCCTACCGAACAGCTTACAACCATTAGAACCCCTAATGTTGGCAATAGCTTAGAAGGAAAAGTAGCCGGATTAAATATTACACCTCCTACCGGTGGGCCCGGCAGCTCAAGTAAAATAAGGATAAGAGGGCAAGCATCAATTAATGGTGATAATTCCCCGATGATAGTTATTAACGGTGTAAGGGTAAATAATGATATAAATTCCAATACGGGAGGGAATGGTCGCGACAACCAGGGCACTGACCAAGGGGATGGCCTTAATAGCATAAACCCTGATGATATAGAATCTGTTACAGTTTTAAAAGGTTTATCAGCTTCGGCACTTTATGGCTCTGATGCAAAAAATGGCGTAATCATGATTACTACAAAATCAGGATCAAAAAATCAAGGCTTAGGCGTAACCCTGAGCAGCAATATAGTTCAGGATAAGGCCTTGGATTATACTGATTATCAATACGATTATGGCCAGGGTGAATATGGGGCGGTACCTACTGCTGCAAATTCAAACACGACAGGCCAATGGAGCTTTGGTGGTAAAATAGATGGCTCGATGGTGCCTTTATTTGATGGTACAATGCGCCCGTATACTGCCGAAAAACATAGGATTAAAAAGTTTTTCCGTCCTGCAATCACTACTAATACCACTTTAGGTCTTAGTGGTGGCAATGATAAAGGAAGTTTTAATCTTTCCTTAGGTAATATGGCTGCACAGTCTATTGTGCCCAATTCAGATTTTACCAGAAACACAGCTAACCTTGGTATTAATTATAATTTAAGCAAAGACTTAAATGTATCGGCAAATATCATTTATTCAAATGAATATAATAGAAACCCTCCTGTAATATGGGGTCAAAACTTTGGTAGTATTCCAAATTCATTATACTTAATGTCAAATACCATACCATTGGATGTACTTGAAAACTCAAGAAAAGACGCCAATGGAAACGAGATAAAATTTTCACGTTTTGCACCAAGGAGTAATCCTTATTGGAGTGCATTAGAGCGGTTTGAACATCAAAAACGTGATAGGCTTATCGCTAATGTAGCTGTGAAATATAATATCCTTACTTGGTTATATATACAAGGCCGTATAAGTCAGGATTATGGTATAAGGAATGCAGAGTTGAATCAACCGAACGGTAGTCAGGGCCTCAACCCCGTAACTCCTCCCAATTATACCGGCAGTTATTATCAGGGGGTTATACAAAGCAGGTTTTTGAATATGGATGCCTTAGCTGTAGCAGAAAAGAAATTTGGGGATTTTGGGGTTAACCTAACTTTAGGAACTAGCCGGTACCGCACAAGGTATCAATCAAATGACATGAATGTAACCGGGTTTCAAATTAGAAACCTTTATACAATTCCTAATGGCCTTAACAAAGATCCCGGCTATTATTTTGATAGAACTATAAGGAACTCTTTGTATGGGGCTGCCGAAATTTCTTATAAGAACTTTATTTTTCTTAACGGAACAGGTAGAAACGAATGGTATTCAACTGTTAACCCTAATCAAAACAGTTACTTCTTTCCATCAATCAGTGCAAGTTTAGTTATAACACAGATTTGGAAAAACGCACCTAAGTGGCTCGATTATTTGAAAATAAGAGCCGCCAACGCAAATTCAGCCGGTGCTCCGGGTCCTTATAACCTGTATCAAAATTATAATCTTGCAAACAATCTTTATGGAGGCATTTACCCCAATGGTTTTATTAATGGATCACAAATAAATAATTCTTTATTAAAAGCATATAACGTAAATGAAAAGGAGATAGGTTTTGAATTAAAAACGTTTAATAATCGATTAAATTTGGATGTCGCATTTTATAAAAAGGTTACTAACAACCAACCGCTATCACAACAAATCTCTGATGCGAGTGGATTTTTATCTAAAATCATAAATGTAGCGGAAAGTGAAAATAAGGGAGTTGAGATACTTTTATCAGGCACACCTATTAAGGCAAACAATTTTAACTGGGAGTCAAGTTTTAATGTATCTTATAATATATCAAGATTGAACTCACTAATAGGTAACGGTACTTCTATAGTAGTAGGTTCAGGCCCTTTTACAGGCCAAATCGCTGAAATTGTTGGTAAAGAACTTGGCCAAATACAGGCTTATGGTTACAGGCGCTCACCCGATGGGCAGATTGTGAACGATGGAGGTGGGCAACCGTATGCGAGTAATGGTTATCTTACATACGGCAGTGCATTGCCAAAATGGGTAGGTGGCTTTACAAATACTTTGAGTTACAAAGATTTCAAATTTTCTTTCCTTATCGATTTCAAATTGGGTAATAAAATTATATCCAATACCAATTTCAATCTTTGGCGTGAAGGCTTGGCTAAAGAAACTTTGTATGGCAGGGGTGCAGCTGATGGAAAAATGGTGGGTCTTGGGGTGCAAGAAGTAAAAGATGCCGGTGGTAATGTAACAGGTTATACAGCAAATACTGCCAAAGTGGATGTGGAAACTTATTATAGTACTGTAAGGTCAAGAAATAATATTGGCGAACCTTTTGTATATAATGGAGGCTATGTACAGTTAAGGCAGGTTGCATTAAGTTATAACTTTGGCAGGTTGCTAAAGAATAATAAAGTGCTACATGGAGCTACATTTTCCATAGTTTCAAACAATACATTATTGCTTAAAAAGTGGATACCTAACCTTCATCCGGAACAGATTTCATCAGGTGCCGATAATCTAATTGGTTTAGAAAGTGCTTCTTTACCACTTTCACGCAGCCTTGGTTTCAATGTTATGTTAAAATTTTAACCTACAAAACTCTCAATATAATAGTTATATGAAAAAATTTATTTTTATATTTTTCGGCTTTGGGCTGATATTTCAAGGTTGTGGCAACTTTGGTGATATAAATGTTAACCCTACATTGCCATCGAAACTTCCCCCAAATATTCAATTGAATCATGCTATTCAGTTATCATCTTTTCCCAGCAGTATGCTCTATTATGAAAATATTATAGTTCAATATGGAATGGCACAGAATTTAGGTGTTTGGCAAGGTGCAAATGTAAATCAATTGAACATCAATGCTACAAATGGAGTTTGGGTAAACTATTATGAAAATGCAGTGAATCAATTGGTTGATGCTCTTGACTCATCTAAATATAATATAATTTATGCTAATGGTTATCAGGAGGCAAGAATATGGAAAGCCTATGTATTTATGATATTGACCGATACCTATGGTGATATACCCTATTTTCAAGCGGGGCAGGGTTATATTAAGAAAATAGATGCACCCGTATATGATGCTCAAAGCGATATTTATCAAAATATAATTTTTGAACTTACTGATGCATCCTCGAAACTTGATGCTTCTAAAGATGTTGAGGCAACAGATGTTTTATATCAGGGTGATATAGGAAGGTGGAAAAGATTAGCTAATTCTTTATTATTACGGGCAGGAATGAGGCTTGTAAAAGTTAATCCAACACTTGCGCAAAGTACAGTTCAGGCTGCTGTGGCAGGAGGCGTAATGACAAGTAATGCAGATAATGCCTATTTTAAGCATGAAAATAACTATCAAAATCAGTTAAGCGCCCAACTCAATGCTACTGAAAAGGCAAATTACTATGTAAACAATACGTTTGTTACCTATTTGCAATCAACCAACGATCCACGTTTAGATGCAATATCAGTTGTTTATAATGATCCTGCAAAAGATATTTCAGGTATAACAGTTAAGGATACCATTAGTACTAATCAAATTGGCATGATATCAGGCTATGCAATACCCAACCTGATCAACAGCACAAATTATCCTGGCTCTGTCTTACATAAAGCCCCACAGGGCTTTAATTATTCACAGTTCAACAGAGAAAGTATTGCAAGTATTACAGCACCTAATTTTTTTGTTACTTATGCACAAACCTGTTTACTGCTTGCTGAAGCTGAGCAAAGAGGTTGGGTAACAGTAGCCGGCAAGTCTGTATCAGACCTATATAATACAGGTATAACTGCGCACATGCAGCAGCTTGCTTCTTATGGAACGTATGGCGTTATTAATAGTAATCAGATAACCGCCTACCTTGCTGCCAATCCTCTTATTGCCGGTAATGAACTACAACAAATCAATACTCAGTATTGGGTAGCTTGTATTGGTAACCCTTCAGAATCATGGTCTAATCTCAGAAGGTCAGGTTATCCAAACTTCTTACTCTCCAATCCTTCTTCACAACAGGATGTAGTTCCGGCAGGTAGTATTATCCGCAGGTTAGTATATCCTATTAATGAACGGAATTATAATAACGCTAATCTTCAGGTTGCCATAGGTCGTTTACAGGGTGGCGATAGACTTGATTCACATGTATGGTGGGACACTAAATAAACTTTTAATTAATTTCATAAAAAAGGCAGTTAAAAAACCTGCCTTTTTTATGAAATTTTCGCTTAAAATTAGAGTTTGTTATTCTGATTGCATTTTAATTATTTATCCTTTATAAATTACCTGTGTTTCTTATTGGCAGACCATTTATTTTCACCACCTACATCTCTTATAAAATCATCCTCACCTTTACGGGAAGTTGCTTTTTTATTTCTTAATTGCACATTCTCTGTTGACATTTTTTCCAATTTTAACTCAAGCTCTTTTTCGTGGCGTCGCATTTCTTCCTGAGCGGCGAGCATATCTTCCATATTTTGCTTCAATTCATCTTCCTGATTACGCAACTGCCTGGTTAATAATTTTGATTTTTCGAAGAGGTCACGTGTTCTTTCATTTATTTTTGTGTTCAGGATAAATGAAGCCAAACTTTCACTTATGCTTATTGTAAAATCAATTTCATATTGTTCTAATATCTTAAATGAGGCTAATTCTAAAACCCCTACCACTTTTTCATTAATGGTAAGCGGAACGATTAAAACACAATTAGGATTTGCATAACCAAGACCAGATTTAATTTTAACGTATTCATCAGGCACGTTAGTTAAAAATAAGGTATGTTTTTCGGCAAATGCAACTCCCGCAAGCCCCTCGCCTATGGCAATTTTTTTATTTATAAATTTCTTCCTGTTATAAGCGTAACAAGCTTTTAATTCCAACATTGGCTTTTCATTTTCGCTTTCTTCCAACACAAATAAAACAGCCTGATTTGCACCCAATTGTTTTACGAAATTTTTAAGTACATTATCATATACATCAATAAAATTATCATGGTTATCTCTAAGCATACCGGCAAATTTAGACAGCCCTTCACTATGCCATAATCGCCTTTTTTCAGCTTCGTCAATAATCTTTAACTGTACAATAATATTGTTAAGGGTTCCGGTAACTTCGTCATTTTCGTTTACAGCCTTAAGCTCATTTGTGATTTTTCGCGTAGAAATATCTTCAATCTGTGTCATCACATCCCTAAACTTTAACACGATATTATCAAAACCTATTACCAGGGATTTTAATAAATGGCCGGATTTAATTTGGTTAATATTAATTGAAAGATCTCCGGTTGAAATCCTTTCAACCGATTTCATCATTTCGGTAATAGGCTTGGAAATAGAAACATGCAACCAATACAAGGTGCACGAAATACCTATAGCGATTACTAAAAATAAAATTATAAATGTTCTTATAATCTGAGAACTGACATTATCGGATTCCTGAACTATTTGTTTATTAATCCGGCTTAAAAACGTATTGGCTATGTTATATTTACTGTTTAATAAAAATCTTTTACCTTCTTTATCACTTAAGCCTATTTGTTTTTCAATATTTATTATTTTATAAAAAGTACTTTTATAAAGCACCAGTTGCTTTTTAAATTCCGTTTTTTCTGCCAAAGCACTTTCCGGTAATGCTTCGATATCGGTATTAAATTTCACAAAGTCATTATCAAATTTTTTTACATATTGAAAATCTTTGCGCATCAAAAAATCTTTCTCATGCCTGCGTAAGGATAAAATATATGTTTTATCGGTTATTAAATTTGAGTTTTCAATAAAATGAATTGCATTTCGCATTTTGCCCTCTAAGCCATTGTTTTTAAATCCTTTTTCTTTTATCAATTCTGTTGCTTCTAAAAACAGGATAGAATAATCTTTTAGAATATCTTTTAGGCTATCAACCAATATGGTTGTGCCGGGGTTGGTTTGCTGTAATTCATTTTTTAATAAATTTATATTACTTATTAACATCCGAAGATTTTTATCATAAGCCTCTAATTGAGAGTTTGTTCCTGTGGTGATAAAAGTAGTGTCGGATGATACATTAAGCAGAAACTCACCTTTTGAAGTTTGAAGTTGATTAAGATAAAAGAAAGCTTCGCGAGAAATTTCAGAAAGGTTGTTGGTGCGCTTAATTTTATAAACAGAAGAAATTACATAAAAGCCAAAAAGGAGAAAGGACAGCACAATTAAAACCGGAAGCCAAATTAATTGTTTCTGAATATTTATTCTCATGCAAAAAAAATTATTTCAATGAAGAAAAATTAAACTGATACTCAATATAAAAAAAATTAAATTAAATAATTATAAATTTATTTAATAAGGTAAAGATAGAATTTTAGAATATTAAAAAAAAGATCCCAAATTCCCAAATAAGGTTGAATGCTATTATGAATATATTGATATTGATAAAACGATAATTTAGAATTTATTTATCATCGTGATTTAGTTTCTTTTAATTTCCTACTTTTGGCTAAGGGATTGAAGTGAAAATCTTTTGTGAGGTACGAACAAAAAGATTGGAACGTAAAGCCCGGGCCACAGGCAAGCCCCAAATATTTATTTTATTTTTTTTATACGTGAATAAAAGTTTAAAATATAAAAACCCATACATAAGAGAAAACCTGATTATATTGTTTTTAATATTTTAAATTAAATTTATAAGGTATTCTATTTCGCTTTTATATTTTATTTGTGTTAAAAATAAGCCTTCTGCAGGCACATTACGCCCTGCATTTTTCCGGTTTTTACTTTCAATAATTTCTTCAAATTCTGATAAGCTTGTTTTTTTCAAACCCACATCCAATAATGTACCTACAATAGCCCTTACCATGCCCCTTAAAAAACGGTTAGCCGAAATATGAAAAGTAATTTTTCCCTCATTTACTTTCCAATATGCTTCGGTAACTGTACAAATAAACGTGGCAACATCTGTATGGGTTTTGCTGAAAGATGAAAAATCTTTTTCGCCTATTAGTTTTCCGGCTGCGCTGTTCATTAAATCTACATCTAAGAGATGTGGAAAAAAATAAGAAAATTCTTTTAAAAATGGATTTTTAACACGGTGTATATGATATTGATAACTGCGCGAAACAGCATCAAAGCGGGCATGATGATCTGGTTTAACTTCAACTATTTTATAAATGGCAATGTCGTGAGGCAATAATGTATTGATCTTATAAATAAAATCCCGGATGTCGGCGATTGCAATTTCAACATCAAAATGTAAAAATTGTTGACAGGCATGTACGCCGGTATCTGTTCTTCCACTTCCAAAAGTTTCTATTTCGGTTCTAAATATTATTTTAAGTGCCTTATTAATTTCATTCTGAACCGAATTGGCATTTTCCTGAATTTGCCAACCGTGGTAATGCGTGCCTTTATAACTAAATTCTATAAAATATCTCAAATGAAAATAATTTTTACAAAGGTATCAGTTAACAATATTATACAGAGTGATTTATTTTTTTCAATTCGTAAAAAGATTTTTACAGTTGCTTTATTTCATTTGCGATTTTTTCTTCTTCGCTTTCTTCAATTTCACCACCATATTCTGTTTTTACTTCATCTGATTCAATACCGGCTTCATTTAAAAACCTGCTAAAAACAGAGGTATAGCCGTGGGTTACAAAAACTTTTTCTGCTCCGGTAGCTTTCACTGCGGCAATTAATCCGTTCCAATCGGCGTGGTCAGATAAAATAAAACCTGCGTCGGCATTTCTTCTTCTTCGGTTTCCGTTTATTTGCATCCAGCCACTGCATATCCCTAACGAATAAGGTTCAAATTTTTTCAGCCATGGGGAGCCGGCTGCTGAAGGCGGTGCAATAATTAAAGCATTCTTTGCTTTTTCTTTTGGCATATCGCTCGTCCACCGTGTGAATTTTTTTAATGGGATGCCAAAATCAATAAAAGCATTTTGCACTGCATCAATGGCACCATGTAAATATATATTTCCGATCGAATCTTCAATATTCTCTAAAATTCTTTGCGCTTTCCCTAAACTATAACCTGTTAAAATTGATTGTTTACCGGCATTTTTATTTTTCCACCACCAGTTATTTATATCATGGATAATATTTGCTTGCGATTGCCATCGGTACACAGGTAACCCGAAAGTGCTTTCAGTAATAAAAACATTGCATTTAACAGGTTCGAAAGCTTCACTCACACCATCATATTCTATTTTATAATCGCCCGAAGCCACCCAAACTTCTCCTTCATATTCAACCCTCACCTGTGCCGAACCTATAATGTGGCCGGCGGGATATAAAGTAATTTTTACTCCGTTTATAAATAAAGTTTCGTTATAATCTACCGTTTGTAAATTTATATTCTGCCCCAGCCGCAATCGTAATATAGGTTCAGATAATTTGTGAGCCAGATATGATGTGCTGCCCCATCGCGCATGATCGGAATGAGCATGAGTGATAATTGCTTTATTTACACCACGCCAGGGATCAATGTAAAAATCGCCCTGCCTGCAATAAATCCCTTTATCGGTAAATGTTAAAAGCTGTTTTTTTTTATTCAAACTAAATGTTATTAAATTATTTTCTTTAAATAAACCATTTAATAAAATCTTTTTTCTTTTAAATAATTTTCTACATAATCTTCCACACCTTCTTCAAGGGTATGGAATGGTTTATTATAACCTATTGATTTTAATTTATCCATTTTGGCTTCGGTAAAATATTGGTATTTATCACGAATGTCAACCGGGGTGTCAATAAATTCAATTTGCTCATCCACATTCATCGCCTTAAATGCATTTTTAACTAAATCAAGAAAAGTTCGTGCCTTACCGCTGCCTAAATTATAAATTCCCGAATTTTTGCGGTGGTTCATTAAAAAAATACACACTTCTATTAAATCTTTCACATAAATAAAATCGCGCATTTGTTCACCATCTTTAAAGTCAGGATGATGGGAACGGAATAATTTCATTTTTGAAGTATTTGTAATTTGGTTAAATGCGTGGAAAATAACGGAAGCCATTCTGTTTTTATGAAATTCATTTGGCCCGTACACATTAAAAAACTTTAACCCCGCCCAAAAAAATGGTTTTTCTTTTTGTTGCAAAGCCCAAATGTCAAATTCATTTTTTGAATCCCCGTAAGGGTTTAGTGGTTTTAATTGTGGGATTAAATTTTCATCGTCGTCATATCCCATTTCTCCCAAACCATAAGTAGCTGCGGACGACGCATAAACCAATGGAATATGATATTTAACACATTTTTGCCATATATTTTTTGAATAGTTTACGTTCAATTCATCAAAAATATTTTTATCAAACTCAGTCGTGTCAGTACGGGCGCCGATGTGGAAAATAAATTCTACCCCTTCATAATTTTTATCCAGCCAATTAAAAAATTCACTTCTTTCTACCCGTTCTTTTATTTTTTTTCCTTCAAGGTTAGGTAATTTACCAAGTTGACTAAAATCATCAACAGCAATGATATGGTTAAATCTATCCCGGTTCAATCGGCTTATTAAACAACTTCCGATAAAACCTGCGGCACCGGTTACAACAATCATAATTATTTTTTATTAATATATTGATATCGTTATTTTGATATTTTTCTTTTAAAAAAATGTTTAATCTGTTTAATTTTTAATGAATAATACCCTTCCTTAATGTGAAGCAAAATTGATGTAAAGGTTTCATGTTTCCAAAATACTATCTCAATTTTCATATATTGGTGCCATAATTTTTAATTTTTTAATACATGAAAAATAATTTTATAAATCTCAATATTAAATGCAGCTTAATTTTTTTTGTTTTACTACTCTTCATACTCTCCTGTAAAGAAAAAAAACAAAGTGAAGGCACTCAGATTATATTATATAAAGACGACTTGGGTAGAGAAATTGTTTTACACAATAAACCTCAACGCGCCTTATCCCTTGCACCATCCATGACAGAAATTTTATTTTTTGTTTGTGATTCCAATCAAATTGTAGGTGTTACTCAAAATTGCAATTTCCCGCCTGCTGTTAAAAATAAAAGGAAAGTTGTTAATTATCCGGCGTTAGATTTTGAAAGTGTGATACAAATTAAACCTGATATTATTTTTTCTGTTGAAGGTTTAACACCTCTTGACCAGGCAAAAAGGTTGGAAGAAATGGGGATGCCTGTTTATTTTCAGAAGTACGAAAAGATTAAAGATATTCTTCAGGGTATTAGGGATGTAGGGAAAATAATGGGTCAAAGAGTGAGAGCGGATAAATTGGCTGATTCGTTAGAGGCAGAAAGAAAAAAAATAAAAAGCGAAGTCAATAATAAAAATAATGTTAAAACTGTATTGGCTATAACATGGTCAGATCCTATTTATGTGTATGGCAAAAACACTATTTTTACAGATAAACTTCTATTAATTGGGGCAAAAAATGCCGTTGATTCTCTTTTTTCAAATCCTTATCCTCAGGTTACGCGCGAATATATTTTAAAAATAAATCCTGATGTTATTATTGGAGGCAGTTTTGAAAAAATGGACAGTACTTTTTTTAAACTATATCCCGAGTTAAAAAGAATTAAAGCATACAAAACAAAACAAATTTATAAAGTCAATGACGATTTAATGTCGCGCCCAAGCCCACGAGTGTTGGAATCGGTTTTAGAATTAAAAAAAATAATTGCAGGAAAGGAATAAATAATTGAAAACGACTAAAAATTTTAGCTTTAGTTAATCGTTCTACTTAAAATATTTAAAATCAACCAAACAGGTGAAAATTATGATTGAATAGCAGAAATGTTTTAATGGTAATGACTTAAAACAATAAAATAAATTACCTGTAAGATTAATTGAATTTGACCGGCATTGTTTTCCTTAAAATATTTTGCAAAAAAACTTTTGTAACTTGCGCTAAAATTGATGAAGGTTTGCAGGTATGGAACTTGAATATTTAGAAGGCTTAAATGAACCTCAGCGAGAAGCTGTTATCACTACCGAAGGTCCGCTAATGATTATTGCAGGCGCAGGTTCGGGCAAAACACGTGTACTTACTTATCGCATTGCACATTTAATAAATCAGGGAGTAGATGCTTTTCATATTCTTGCCTTAACATTTACAAATAAAGCCTCTGCAGAAATGCGTAAACGCATTGAAAAAGTGGTTGGAATGGAAGCAAGAAGCATATGGATGGGCACATTTCACTCGGTGTTTGCAAAAATACTGCGCATTGAAGCCGAAAAAATTGGTTATCATCGCGATTTTTCTATTTATGATACTGATGATTCTAAATCACTTATTCGTTCACTTCTGAAAGAATTAAATCTGGATGATAAAACTTATAGGGTGAATACCGTATTATATAGAATATCAAATGCGAAAAACCAACTTATTTCATATCAGGCTTACGCAGAAAACGCAACTTTAAGAGCTGATGATGAAGCAGCAAAAATTCCTGAAATGTGGAAATTGTATAAAATGTATCAGGAACGTTCGTTTCGTGCCAACGCAATGGATTTTGATGATTTATTATTTAATACCAATGTCCTTTTCAGAGATCATTTGGATGTACTCAATAAATACCAGCAAAAGTTTAAATATGTGATGGTTGATGAGTTTCAGGATACCAATCTTTCACAATATTTAATTACAAGAAAATTAGCTGCCGTAAATCAAAATATTTGTGTGGTTGGTGATGACGCTCAAAGCATTTATGCCTTTCGTGGAGCAGATATTCGCAATATTTTAAATTTCGAAAAAGATTACCCTGATTTAAAAGTGATTCGATTAGAACAAAATTATCGTTCTACTCAAAACATTGTTAACGTTGCCAATTCAATTATTGCAAAAAACAAATCACAACTTCCTAAAAAAGTCTGGACTTCCAATGCCAAAGGATCTTTAATTGAAGTGATAAGGGCAAACTCTGATAATGAAGAAGGAAATTTGATTGCAGATACTATTTTTGCAGATAAAATGCAGGATGGTTATTCAAATAATGATTTTGCTATTTTATACAGAACCAATGCACAATCTCGTGCATTTGAAGAAGCACTTCGCCGCAAAAATATAAAATACAGGTTGGTTGGCGGTTTATCTTTTTATCAAAGAAAAGAAATAAAAGATATCATTTCTTACCTTAGGTTTACCTTAAACTCAAATGACGAAGAAGCATTAAAGCGAATTATTAACTTACCTAAAAGAGGAATTGGTGATACTACAATTAATAAATTAATTGTAGCTGCCGATGAGAATAAAACTTCAATGTGGGAGGTTGTGAGCAATGTGAATCACTATATGTCCGGCAGGTTAGGTGGCTTAATTGATGAATTTTCTATTTTAATAAAAAGTTTTAAAGTAATTGCCGAAACAAAAGATGCTTTTGAAACAGCTTCGCACGTTGCCAAACAATCAGGTTTATTAAAAGAACTGCATGAAGATAAAACGGTTGAAGGCTTAGGCAGGTATGAAAATGTGCAGGCTTTACTTAATGCCATTAAAGAGTTTGTTGATAATAATGAAAATGAAGACAAAAGTTTAAGTGCTTTCTTACAATCAGTTGCCCTTTTAACCAACGCTGATGATGAAAAGGATGGCGATAATGATAAAGTTACTTTAATGACCATACACTCCGCAAAAGGTTTGGAGTTTAAAAATGTTTTTATTGTTGGTTTAGAAGAAGATTTATTTCCTTCACAAATGATGTTGGGCAGCAGGGATGATTTGGAAGAGGAAAGAAGATTATTTTATGTAGCTATTACCAGGGCAGAACATAAACTTATTATCAGTTATGCCGAAAGCAGATATCAGTTTGGAAGATTAAAATCTTGTGAGCCAAGCAGGTTTTTAAAAGAAATTGATGAAAGTTTTTTAAAAATGAGCAAAAGTTTTAGTAATATTCCCACTAAATCCACCAACTTTGTAAAAAACTTAACTACGCAGAGAACGGTTTCTTCGCCGCACACTATTATTCATAAACCGTCGGCAGATTTTAAACCGAGTGATAATAACTTATTGGCAGTGGGTTTAAGGGTTGAACATCAGAAATTTGGATTTGGTACTGTGCAGGAATTAGAAACCAATACCCCTGATAAAAAAACTAAAATTTTATTTGACAAAGCAGGAGAAAAAACCTTATTATTGAGCTTTGCAAAATTGAAGATAATGGAGTAGGGGAGACAAAAGATATTAGACAAAAGAAGAAAGACATTAGACAAAAGATAGTATAGCAACTGAAGGAAATTAAAGTTTCAGAAAAAATTTATAATTTTTTCTGAAACTTCTCTTGTCCCTTGTCTCACATCTCTTGTCAAAAAAAATACTTTAATAAAAAAAATATATGCAATTTGACTACAATACCCAAAGGCCGAAACTTGTTTTAAAGGAATATGGCAGAAATGTTCAAAAATTGGCTGCTTATATTAATACTATTGAAAACCAAGAAGAAAGGGACAGGTTTGCCCGCATTTTAACAGATTTAATGCGACAAATTCATCCGAATATGCGTGATGGACAAGATTATTCAAATAAACTCTGGGATGATCTTTTTATTTTATCAGGTTTTAACTTAGATGTAGAAAGCCCATATCCTTTACCTGAAAAAAATCTTTTAGGCCGGAAACCAAAAAGAGTACCTTACAATACACATGAATTAAAATACAAACATTACGGAAGGAATGTAGAGCTTATCATTGAAAAAGCTATTAAAATTACAGATCCGGAAGAAAAAGAACAGGCTATTATTTATTTGGGTAAATTAATGAAAGCTTTTTATTCAACATGGAATAAAGAAAATGTTGATGATGGAGTAATTGTTCAACACATTCGTGAAATGTCAAAAGCCAGGTTAAGCATCAGCCTTGATAAAGTTAAAAGCATGCAATTATTTGACGGTGGAATAAAAGAAAGAGAAAAACCACAATTAAATAGCAATAATGATAAAAACAGGAACAGAAATAAAAAATTAATGAACAGCGGTAAAAATTCTAATAACAATAATAACCGTAAGAAAAGGAAGTTTTAAAAATTTTCTTTATTTTTCATAAATGTTATCCCTGAGCTCTATTTGATATTAATCAAATAGAGCTCAGGGATTTTTTGATTAATATTGAAATTAAATTACAAAAAAAGTTTAAAGGCAAGCTATAGTTACCTTTAAACGTATTAAAAATTTAAACAATGACTGTAAAATTGAAAACCGAACTTCAAGAATATTTAAACAAAGTTTGTCCGGGTTCAAAAATTTATTTCCCAGCAGGGTCTAAGTAAGGAACCCTGCGTTAATCTCATAACATTTCAATTTAATCAAAAGCAAATCAATCAAAGTAGTATATTCCCGCGGTAGGTGCATTTCCTGACCCGGAAATTTAAAAGTAGGATTACCATTTCACGAAATGTTTAATAAAAATAAGTGACAGGTGATGACACCTGCCACGGAACTAGAAATGTTAAAAAGAGAACAGGCAAGTTCCTGCAAATTTGAAATTTCCTCAAATCAAATCACTTTTAATTATTATTAACTTCAGGAAATACTCTAAAATATACCCAACATTTTAATTCCATTTCCAAAAAGTTTTATAGAAATCGCTATTAAAACAGTTCCGAAAATTTTCCTTAAAATTTCAGCACCGGAATTACCCAACTTCTTTCCAAGCCAACTTGAAGATTTTAAAACCAAATAAATCAATAAAAGATTAATAATTATCCCAACTAGAATATCAGGGTTGGTATATTTAGCACGTAAAGATAAAATGGTTGTCATGGTTCCTGTTCCGGCAATTAAAGGAAAAGCCAGAGGTATAATTGAACTGCTGTTGGTTTCGGCATCGGGCCTGAAAATGTGCCTGCCTAAAATCATTTCTAAACCAATTAAAAAAATAATAATGGCTCCTGCTACAGAGAAAGAAGCCACATCAACTCCAAATAAACTTAAGATAGATTCTCCGACAAAAAGGAACATTATCATTATAAAGGCTGCAGCAGTTGTAGCCTTTTCTGCTTCAATCTTTCCCACTTTTTTTCTTAAATCAATAATTACAGGAATCGAACCCAGTATATCGATTACAGAAAATAAAACAAGTGATATTTCTATTATTTTTTTAAAATCAAACATAATTTCCTCTCTAGGGCAACCTGAAAAATTTAAATTTTGTTTTTTTTAATCAGAAATATTTGTATCTATTAATTGCTTCTAATCTAATATGTAGTTTTAATACGATTTTATGCCTGGAAGTAAATTTAAAAATTACAAAAAACAAAAATTCTTTAAACGATAAAGTATAAACATATTTTTTTATTTAACACAATAAAAATTTAATAAATTCGGATCCATTTATTTTAAGGATATGTTTATAAAATTATGTATTATTTTTGCAAAAGTTAGGATTGTTTAAAAAGGTTTGACATCATTTCTTTTTCTTTATATATTAAAAATCACCTGTTCTGTTAATATAAAAGATTTTATTTTTGCATTTCATAATCAGATAAATAAATGGACAAAAAAATTATTTTTACTCAAAAAGCCAACTTACCCATTGGCCCATATAGCCAAGCTGTTCTTGCAAACGGATTTTTATTTATTTCCGGGCAGATAGCCGGCGAAAAAGTTGGAATCGGATCTATTGAAGACGAAACAAATGTGGTGTTGGAAAACCTTAAACAAATTTTATTGGCAGCTGAGATGGATTTTTCACACGTGGTAAAATCATCTATATTCTTAAAAGATCTTAATGATTTTGTAAAAGTAAACGAAGTGTATGGTTCGTTTTTCAAGGAAAACCCACCGGCAAGAGAGACTGTTGAGGTTTCCGGATTGCCTAAAGATGCAAGAGTTGAAATTTCTTGTATTGCGTTCAAAAGTTATAATTAATTAATATTACCCAAATAATGGATAGAGAAGTTAGAGTACGTTTTGCACCGAGCCCAACAGGCGCTTTGCACATTGGTGGTGTGCGAACTGCCTTATATAATTATTTATTTGCCAGAAAACATGGCGGAAAAATGTTATTGCGAATTGAAGACACTGATCAAAAAAGATTTGTATCGGGTGCTGAAGATTATATTTTAGACGCTTTAAAATGGACCGGTATTGAAATAGATGAAGGACAGGGAGTAGGAGGCCCACATGCACCATATAAGCAATCTGAACGCACAGAAATTTATAAAAAATTTGCATTGGATTTAATTTCACAGGGCCATGCCTATTATGCCTTTGATACTGATGAAGAATTGGATGCTATGCGCAAAAGATTGGAAGCAGCCAAGGTTGTTTCTCCTCAATACAATTCAATAACACGTATGCAAATGCGCAATTCAATTACTTTACCTGAAGATGAAGTAAAAGAATTACTTGCAAAAGAGGTTCCATATACAATCAGAGTAAAAATCCCTCGTAAGGAAGAAATTCGTTTTCATGATATCATTAGGGGTTGGATGGTTGTACATTCGTCAACATTAGATGATAAGGTTCTAATTAAATCAAATGGAATACCAACTTATCACATGGCAAATGTGGTTGACGATCATTTAATGGAAATTTCTCATGTGATAAGAGGTGAAGAGTGGTTGCCATCTGCACCATTGCATGTTTTATTATACAGGTTTTTCGGTTGGGAAGATACCATGCCCCGGTTTGCACATTTACCTTTATTATTAAAACCTGACGGAAATGGGAAATTAAGCAAACGTGATGCGGATGCATTAGGATTTCCTATTTTTCCAATGAATTGGAATGGTTTAAATTCGGATGGTGAAGAAGTTACTTCTGCAGGTTATAGAGAAGAAGGTTATTTGCCCGAAGCATTAATTAATTTTCTTGCTTTTTTAGGTTGGAACCCCGGTACCAATCAAGAATTATTTTCAATGGATGAATTAATTGAATCTTTTAGTTTGGAAAGAGTTGGTAAAGCAGGTGTTAAATTTGATATTAATAAAGCAAAATGGTATAATCAACAATACCTGCGTTTGACAAGTGATGAACATTGGGCTAAATTTTTAGTGATTGAACTTAATAAGAAAGGAATTAATTGTGATGAAGAGAAGGCAGCAAAAATTGTTCATTTATTAAAAGAAAGAGCCGTTTTTCCTCAAGATTTTGTAAATGAATCAGGTTTATTTTTTAACACACCTGAAAAGTATGACGAAAATGTGATCAACCAGAAATGGACCCGGGAAGCCGAAAAAATGATTTCTATTTTTTTGGATGAAATAAAAAATACTGCAGATTTTAACCATGAAGTTGCTAAAACTCTTATTCATGATGTTTTAGAAAAAAATGGTGTGAAAATGGGTAAAGTAATGCAAGCACTTCGGGTTGTTATTACCGGATTGGGTACCGGCCCGGATTTAATGCTTACAATGGAAATTTTAGGAAAACAGGAAACTATTCACCGAATAGAAAAAGCACTAGAGCAATTAAAAAGTAAAGTAATTATTCCTGCATAATATTTTTAAAATTAAATATTAAATATCGAAATATCAATATTGATATTTCGATATTGCAACCGGTATAAAAAGTATGTTATGAAAAAGAAAAAAAAACAATCATCAATAGATTCAGCCCCAAAAGTAAACCCTGAATTAGAAGGGTTTGAAATTCGTATCAATTCTTTTGGAGAAATTGTAAGCAATTATGATGTGGAAAGAATAAATGATTTTTTAAATAAACATGTTGACGATAAAAAACTCAGGCATTTAAATGATGATGAAAAAGAGGAAGGGGAGAAAGAATAAATATATGATAAAAGAAATCATCACATAAGTTACTAATCAATAAATTCCACAGCCTTAATTAAACTTTCTGCTGAATGCGTTGCCATTTTTTCAGCTTCAGCATCATGATAATCTTTGTGATATATGTAAAGGGTTTTACATTCGGTTTTTTGCCCTGCTTCAATATCTCTTTTTTTATCTCCTACCATCCACGATTGCCTTAAATCAATGTTAAAACGAGCAGCCCCTTTTTCAATCATTAATGAATCGGGTTTGCGAAGTAAAGATTCTGTATCATAATCAGGATGGAAAGGAGAAAAATAAAAAGCATCAATAATACCTCCGGTTTTTTCCTGTAAAACTTTATGGCATTGATCAACTAAATCGCTGTTATATTTACCTTTTGCAATTCCCGATTGATTTGTTACTACAATTAAATAAAAACCTTTTTCCTTTAAAATTTTCAAAGCTTCAGGCACTCCTTCCGAAACAACAAATTCATTAATATCTAATACATAATCACCCAATTCGTTATTTAAAACGCCATCCCTATCCAAAAATACTGCCTTGTTCATTTAATTAAATTTAAAACGTTAAATACTTTAATTTTCCGAAAATTAATTTTAAAAAAAAATAGCCTCATAAATTAAATTTATGAGGCTAAAATATTTTTTATAATTTAAATTGGCACATTCACATGCATTTCAGCGTGATAAGAGGACCGTACAAGTGCACCTGCTTCCACATATTTCAAACCTCTTCTTAGGCCTTCCTCCTTATAATGTTCAAACATATCAGGGTGAATATATTCTACTACTTCCAAATGCATTTTTGTAGGTTGAAGGTATTGACCAAGTGTAAGTATATCTAATCCGTTGGCAACTAAATCGTCCATTGCTTCAAAAACTTCATCATGTGTTTCTCCTAAGCCAAGCATAATGCCGGATTTTGTTCTTTTCCCTTGTTCTTTTGTTCTTTTAGTTTGCTCTAAACTTCTTTCGTATTTAGCTTGTGGTCGTACTTTTCGATATAAGGATTTTACAGTTTCCATATTATGAGAAATTACTTCCTGCCCGCCTTCAATCATTTTTGCCAGTGCATCCCAATTGCTTTTTACATCAGGGATAAGAGTTTCTATTGTAGTTTGAGGAGATAAATATTTTGTTTGAACAACTGTTTGAAACCATATTTCGGCACCTTTGTCTTTTAATTCATCTCTGTTTACTGATGTAATGACCGCATGCTTAACACCCATTAATTTTATTGCTTCTGCAACTCTGCGCGGCTCATCAATATCATATTCGGTCGGCCTGCCGGTAGCAACAGCACAAAATGTACAGCTTCGGGTGCATACATTTCCTAAAATCATAAAAGTGGCAGTTCCTGCTCCCCAGCATTCTCCCATATTAGGGCAACTTCCACTTTGGCAAATGGTATGTAATTTATGTTCGTTTACAATTTGGCTTACATTTTTATACGTTTCTCCAACCGGTAATTTTACTCTTAACCAGTTTGGTTTACGCCCAGTATTTTTTTCAGATATAATGACGGGTAATTCTATCATTTTAGTAAAATTTATTGCAAAAAAATTATCCACAAAAATAAGATATCTTTTGTGGATAATTAATAATAATTAAAATATTCAATATTATTTACGGCTACCAAAAAATAAAGTTAGGTAGGCTGATGTGAAAACGTTTCTATTTGGGGCGCCATACATTATTGGAATTTCTTTTGGATAAGCTTCGATTAAAAAGCCAATATCAAAACCGGTTACACTGTTTTTAAATGCACCAAATTCAAAGCTTAAACCCAACTTAGCATTCAATCCCATTTTTAAATTCATTTCACCAAACCCCTGAAAACCTGAGGAGCCAACTATTTGTGATGGATTTAATTTATTTGAAATAACATCGGCAAACTTAATAGCCTGTATATTTTGATTTGTACCTGAATAATCATATTGAATATAATATGGCTTTAATAACCCAATGGAAAGACCTCCTGCCATAATAGCGTCAATCCTTACTCCCTGATCGGGTGCCTTGCGAAATAATAAAAATTCTCGACCGTATTGCGGGCGGATCACATATAAATTATTTAATTTATATTGAATATATGAACTTGTGTTATAACCTTGTGAATTAGCGCTCGACGACGAAACACGGCTCTCTTTAGGATTTTTTACATTTACAATCTCTACAAAAAACAAATGTGACCAATGGTTATCGATGTTTTTTGCATATTTTAATACTATACCGCCCGGCAAGCCTGAATTTGTATTGATGGTTATCCCATATGTAAATTCCGTTGAAAAACTGTCTTCATCTTCTGTTTGTGCTTGTACAGAAAATCCTAAAAACAAAAAGAAAAAGGATAGCAATAAAAAAAATATCTTATTTCTTATTTCTTTAAAAGATGTATTCAGCATAAAACAGTTTTTAATTAAGCAAGGTGAGCTTTTTGTAAAATATCGGAATAATTAATATCTAAATGAGATGTATTATAAACACATTTTCCCTGATCGATTAATAATACTTGAGGGGATTGATGTTCAATTCCAAATTCTTTGGCAATTTGAGAAGAAATATTTCTATAAGAAATTAAATCCAGAAAATATGGTTTTACTTCATTTGTTTTCCACGCCCTTTCTAAGCGGTTTAATGAAGCACTGCTTATTGAGCAACGGGTACTATGTTTAAAAATCAAAACAGGTATTTCGATTGATATTTTCTTTATTTCTTCTACCTGATTTTCATTTTCCAAATTAATCCATTCCATAATTAAAAATGTTAACTGAGTTTAAATATTTTTTCTTATTAACATTTAAACCTTTATTTTCATTCAAATTTTATTTATTATTTGGATCAGGGCTTACCACCTCATCTTTTACCGGCTTGGTTTCTTGTTTACCGGGTTCAATTTTATTTTTGCCGGGCCCTCTGTTCTTTTTCTTAAATAATCTTTTAAAGAAACCTCTTTTTACAGGTTGTTCGGTCATTTCGGTTCCATCAGCATTTCGTGGTTTTACCCATATTTCACTTTCCCTCGAATCATAAGTTGGTCCTGCCACTTCTGATTTTTTGGTAAAAACTGATAATGGGAAAGGTTGTTTTTTAGTTTTTAATCTTTCTCCTCTATAAATACTCATTTTATAGTTTTTTATTTCCATCAAACTTCTTTTGTACTCTCTGGTATAAACTTTATTTCCCATAAAAGTACTCATATGATAATTTTTAACTTCCATTAATCCTCTCCTGTAATCTCGTGTTAAAACTTTATTACCAATAAATTTACTCATTTGATAATTTTTAATTTCCATCAGCCCTCGCTTATAATCTCGTGTTAAAACTTTATTACCAATAAATTTACTCATTTGGTAATTTTTAATTTCCATCAATCCCCGTTTATAATCTCGAGATAAAACCTTATTACCGATAAATATACTCATTTGGTAATTTTTAATTTCCATCAATCCCCGTTTATAATCTCGAGTTAAAACCTTGCTTCCTGTATAATTACTCATCTGAATGTTTTTCTTTTCCATCAGACTCTTCTTATATTCTTTACTTAAAACTTTATTACCCAAGTATCCACTCATACTTAAGCTTTTAATTTCCATCAACTGCTTTTTGTATTCTTTTGAGAAAATTTTATTTCCTAAAAACTTAGACATGTTTAATTGATTGGCCGAGCTTGGGCCATTAATTAAATCAGTACCTTTATATTTTGCCATATCCCTTTGAAGCTTATCGGGATTAACAGGTAATGAAACAGGGGGTTCGCCTCTAAAATCGGATGTGGGATTGGTTTGATTAGGCGGTAATACTTTTTGATTACCAATTGAGGAACCGTTTTTATGATCTTTCTTTCTTATCGCTTTCTTCGATTTTTTCTTTATTGCCCCGGCCTGATTTTTAATTCTTAAATCCTGAGCTTGCTGTGCGAAGCTGTTTATAGAACTCGATAGGATAACAACCGTTAAAAAAAGTAATAATAAAAATGGCTTTAAAATTCGCATGTATCTTTTATACTCTTGTTTTTAAACGGGTTACTGATTTTAATTATGTTTTTCCGGATCGAAAGGTTTTCGTTTTGGTTTATAACCCGCCCTGGGGTCTTGATTTTTTTTGTTGGATTTTTGTTTTCGTTTATCAATTAATCCGTTTTCGTTTCTAGGAACTACAGTCATTTGAACGCCTACTGAATCTCCGTTAGGTGTAACTACTACTCCTTCTTTCGAAAGTACATCTTTTTTCTTTTTTTTCTTTTTATCAGTACCGCTGTTCCAAAATTTAAAATAAGCAGGGCAATTTTGTTTCTTTGGTTTAAATAAAATACTTTCAATCATTACACAACTATTCAACGATAACAATAATACAAGGGTTATAACAGAATACTTAAAAAAATTTTGTACAGGGATCATCCTTGTTTATCTCGGTTTTGTTCTTGATTTGAAAAAATATCAAATCAAATACTTTGTTTTTCTGAATCTTTAAAAATAAACAGAATCATTATTACACAATCAGTTTTTATAACAGCCTTTTTTATTAATTTATTTTATTTCCCAATTAAAATAAATGGGGCCCAATAATATGGTTTAGAATAATTTTCACTATTAATCATATTTATTTTAGCCATTTTTAAGGCCTCGCTAAAATTATTTGAAAAATTATTTTGCAAATATGATGAATAAAAGTCTTTCATTAGTCTTGAAGTTGAATAATCATTTACACTCCAAAAAGAAACTAAAACGTTTCTCCCGCCTGCAAAAGACCACGCTCTTGACAATCCAATTAAACCTTCTCCTTTAAAAATCTTTCCTAAAGCTGTTTTACAAGCCGACAAGGTAACCAAATCTGCATTTATCTCCAAATTGTAGATTTCACCTGCAAATAAACTTGAAGAACCATCAGAAAAATTACTGCCTGAAAAATATATTTGAGATAAATCCGGGTTGTCTTCATTAACTACACCATGTGTAGCAAAGTGTAATAAGTTATATTTTTTTAGGTTTTTAGATTCGAGCAAATCTTTTTTGGCAAAAGTGTTAATGGCTACATCGGCTTTTCCTTTATTTTTTATAACCATTTCTGCAATTTTCTCAACTTCATCTTTCGACGCCGGTAAGGGATCTAAATTATTAAAATTAACAGGTGCAACAGCCAGTAGCTTTGTTTGTTCTATTTTGTCGGCATGTTTTAAATTTTTTTGAAAGATTAATGTAGCCGAATAATCATAACTAATTGCATACTTACGTATTAAATAAGGAAGATGATTGTATGTGTGAGGTTTCTTTTTGTTAATAAGAACTTCGAATGGTAAAAGACCAAGTCTTCCATCAGGTATAATAATCAAATTTTGTATGCTTTTTTTAATAGAATTTGCAAAAAGCAATTTATATAATTGATAAGAGGTAGAAGTAAAAATTTCTTTTGAATCTGCTTTAATTGAATTATTTAAACCGGAAACATACCTTTCCATGTTTTTGTTTTTTTCAACATCAAAAACTTTAAATTCATTTTTAGTTAAATAAAAAATGTAAATCCTTTTATTAATGTCTGCAGTGAAATAACTTATCAATGCCGTTTTATCATCAAGCACTTTTTGTAAACTTGGTACATTTGTTACATCAATATCGAATTTTAAGGTATAATATTGAGGGAAATCTATTTCCAGTTTTTTTATAAAAGCATCAAAATCTCTATTTAAGGAGAAAATTTTATTTCTATAATCCTCCTCTGTCTTCTTGTTTTCTGAATCGGTTATTTTTTGTTCATAAAAAGAAATATCTGTTTTCAATTGTTTTTCTTTTAAAAGAAGAGAATCGGGTATGTTGGCAAATTTTTTTGCTTTAACATCTGATATAGATTCCAACATTACTGCAGCTTTGCTTTTCTCTGAAAAATAAAATGCTTGTTTAAAATATTTATCCTTACTAACAGATACATCGGCCAAAAGCATACTTATTCGAATCCCTTCCTCATATACTTCAGCAGCAATTGTACCTAATGCCAGTTTATCGCGTTTATTAATAGTAATTTTTCTGATTAGATTTATTAAAGTATCACAAGATTTTAGAGTTGATAAACTTAATTGCAATTCTTGTTTTTTTAATGTTTTCAAACTATATCGTTCTTCAAGCGTTCTGGCCTTGCCAAGTAAGGAATTTAACATAACCATTGCTTTATAATATTTCTGAGCATTTGGGTTTTGATAAATATTAACGCTATTAAAGGTGGTGTGATTGGCACATAATGCAAGTTGAAAACTGATTAATGCTTCAGTAAATTTTTTTTGCTTTTGATAAAGATTCCCTATAAAATTTTCTGTTGCTGCTACTTGAAAATGTTTTTCACCATAATTTTGTTTATAAATATCTAATGCCTTTTGTTGGTATTTCATAGCCTCGCCCGGCAAACCTTCTTCTTCATATACCCTTCCAATACTACTATATACAAAGGCAATATTGGGGTGATTTTCTTTGTAAATCGTTTTACGGATATTTAAAACCTTGTTAAGGTTTGTCAATGCATTTTCATATTCTTTTCTTGCCAAATAAATAAACGCTATATTATTATAAACATTAGCGATTTTTGGGTTATTTTCACTATAAATCTTCGTATAAACATCAAGTGCCGATAAAAAATATTTAATCGCCTCATCTGTATTACTATCCGAAAAGATTAAGCCTATATTATTATAGCTGTCAGCAGCTTGCTCCGATTTATACCCAAATAATTTTTGTCTTATATTTAAAGCCTTGTTGTTGTATTCAAGGGCCATATCCTTATCACCTTTATTGTAATAAAGCAAGCCAAGATTCGAAAAGCATTTTGCACTTCGTGAATTTATTTCAGGTAACAACGATTCATAAATTTTTAAAGATACTTGAAACTTATCCATTGCAAAATCATCCCTGCCTTTATTTAGGTAAATAAACCCTAACATATTATATAAATCACCCTGCTCAATAATTTCCGTTTTATATTTTGTTTTAGAAAATTCTAAGGCATCTTCAGTAATTTTTTGCGCCTTGTCAAAATTTCCCAATAGTGAATAATTTTCAGCTATCATTTGTTGAGAGCTCAAATAATTATTCCATTTAGAGCTTTGATAATAAATGTTGGATAGACTTGTGAATTTATTCACTGAATTAACATATTCACCATTTTTCAATAATTGCTCTGCAATTGCAAATTCTCTACCTGCTGAGGCAGTATTAATTTGTGCGAAAGATTTAATCGTTATGAAAAAAATAAAGAAGTAAAAATGTTTTGACATGAAAACGATTTCTTTAAAAATAGGATTAAAGTTTTTAAAGTATGTAAAAGATATTCTTCACAGCTTAATGTAAGTAAAAGAGCAACACGGTAAAAAATAGTTTATCATAATAAACAAAATTTAAAATTAATTATTTAAAAGTATTTTCCATTAAAAATTAATTTTATAAAAGCAATTGACTTAAAATAAAAACAAAAAAATATTTTGATGTTTTATTCATAATTTACAAAAAATTATATTTTATCAAAATATTTTATAAATATGAAAAAATCAATTTTATTATTTTCAGTTTTCGCCTTATTATTTTTTTCCTTCAGATGCATAAAACATATTGCTCTCAAAGATTCCAAATATTATGAAATGCGTACTTATTATGCTGAAGAAGGAAAACTGGAAGATCTTTTAAATAGGTTTAGAAATCATACCATGAGCATATTTAAAAAACATGGTATGACAAGTATTGGATATTGGTTACCAATAGATAACAAAGAAAATAAATTGGTGTATGTGCTCTCCTACCCAAGTAAAGAAAGCCGTGAAAAATCATGGAAAGATTTTTCTAATGATTCTGAATGGAAGAAAGTTGCTTCCGAATCAGAAAAAAATGGTAAGCTGGTTGCAAAGGTTGAAAATGTTTTTTTAAAGACAACCGATTTTTCACCTTCAAAAATTTCCCAAAAAGCCTCTGAAAAAAGAGTTTTTGAATTACGAACCTATAAAACAACCTCCGGGCATTTGCCCAATTTACTGTCGCGCTTCCGCGATCATACCTGTAAATTATTTGAAAAGCATGAAATGACAAATCTTTGGTATTGGACTCCAATAGAAAAAGAACAAGGCGCCGATAATACTCTTATTTATATTTTAGCACATAAAAGTAAAGAAGGGGGGTTGGAATCGTTTAAAAGTTTTAGAGCAGATCCTATATGGACAAAAGTGAAGGAAGAATCTGAAAAAGTTGCCGGAGGCTCACTAACTGAAAGCGTAAAATCGGAATACATGAATGCAACTGATTTTTCACCTGTACAATAAAGAATAAATCCTGATATAATTCCTTTAGAGAGAGGGGTAATGTTTTTTAAGGACATTACCTCTTAATAGGCTTAAGTCAATAATAATTATTTTTGTAGCTGTTCAATACAAACTTTCCGGCAATTCAGTGCTTATTACTGCTTTACGTTCCAACCCATTTGTTCGTTGTCACAAATAAATGATTACCACTTATTCACCGAGTCAAAAAAAATAAAATCAATTACAATAATAAAATTATAATTATCGGTTTATCAATATCGATATATTCATAATTTAAATAATGTTTGAATTAAATTCATTCATTCCGCTAACAATGTAATAAACCAATGGAGAAAAGATAATTTGTCCGCGAATCAAATTTCTGTAACGTCTTTTAAGTATTGAAAATTATTTTTTAAAAGAGCCGGTTTAAATGAGTAAGTTTATAGGAATAACTTCTTTCTCCTACATAGATAAATATTTTTTTAACGGAAGCGCATAAATTTAATTTTAATATATACCCGGATTATAAGAAATAACGCGTTTTAATTCATAAAATCTTGTTTATCAATTAAAAGTATAAGAATTTTTCGGCTTTTATTTTTAAAATCCGAAATGAAGGCCTAGTTTTGTAACTCTTTTTTTGAAAGCATTAAAATTTTATCAACAACTAAATTAATAAGTACAGTGACTAAAGCAGATATCATTGCAGAGATTGCGGAAAAAACAGGGATAGACAAAACTGATGTTCAAAATACCGTAGAAACATTTTTTACAGTGGTAAAAAGTTCAATGGCAGATGGTGAAAACATATATGTCAGAGGGTTTGGAAGTTTTGTAAACAAAAAAAGGGCTAAGAAAGTAGCTCGTAATATTTCAAAAAATACAGCTATTATTATTGATGAACATTTTGTACCAAGTTTTAAACCTGCCAAAGAATTTGTACAAAAAATTAAAGGGAGCAAAAAAATTCAAGAAACAGTTGCAGTAAAATAACTAATATTACATTTTTATTTTCGGTTTACCGGAGTTGCATGCATAAATCATTAATTATCCTTACTATTGTATCAGTTGGCTTAATAATAACTTTGTTTTATTTGCCTAAAGGGATTGTGCGTGATGAAAATAAAAAGGTAGAATCGTTAACAAAATCTGCCAACAGGGATTTAAAAACTGAAGTTAAAACGTCTGATATTCATCAAAAAAATGCTTTTACAGAACAGCAAAGTGGAATTTATAAGCGTATGAGAAAGGAGTACGCAAATTCTTCTTCAAATGCCAATAAAATTATTTTTGCAGATTCAACAGCGCAATTTTTTTATACTTTAAACCGGCCCGACAGTTCCGCTGTTTATTACGAAAAAATTGCTCAACTGAATCCGGAATTTAAAAATTGGAAAAAGGCAGGTGATGTGTATTATGAAGCCTTTCGCTTGGCGCTTGATTCTGACAAAGGCAATAAATACGGTGAAAAGGCAAGGATGTTTTATGAATTGGTTTTAAAAGTGAAGCCCAGTGAGTTGAATGTAAAAAGCAATATGGCAATGACATATGTAACTACATCTACTCCAATGCAGGGAATTATTTTATTGAGGGAGGTGATTGCGCAAGACCCTGATAATGAATCGGCATTAATGAACCTTGGTTTACTTGCCATGCAATCCCGTCAGTATGAAAAAGCAACTGAAAGGTTTAAACAAATTATCTCTAAACATCCCGCGAACAATGAAGCTCGGTTGTATTTAGGTATAAGTTTTGTCGAGTCCGGTAAAAACGACGAAGCGTTAAAAGAATTTAACTTTTTAAAGTTAAACGAAAAAGATCCTGTAATTTTACAATCCGTAAATCAGTATCTGCAGAAATTAAATCAAAAATAATCCTTTATAAGGTTATTCTGATAATATTAAATTATTTGTTAAACTTAAAAAAATAAAACTATGCCTTGCGGTAAAAAAAGAAAAAGACATAAAATGGCTACTCACAAACGTAAAAAACGCCTTAGAAAAAACAGACATAAGAAAAAATAGTTAATTTAATTCTAAAAATTAATACAGAAGCAATCTGCTTATTTTGGCAGGTTGCTTTGCTGTTATCAATATTTAATTATTAAGGTTTTAACAAAAACCCGATTATCTTTATCTTTTTAAACAAATCAGAACAGTTTTTTGATTACAAACTGTTATAACTAAAAAAATTTACGGTTTTGAGTAATGAATTAGTCATTAATTCTACTCAAAATGGTGGCCGAATAGCCTTAATTCAAGATAAGAGGCTGATTGAATACCATATTGAAGAGAATGAGAATACCTTTACGGTAGGTGATATTTATTTGGGAGTTATTAGAAAATTGGTTCCTAATCTGAACGCTGCTTTTGTTGATATTGGTTACGAAAAAGATGCTTTTTTGCATTATCATGACCTAGGCTCTAATATAAAATCGCTTAATAAATACACAAAACTTTCTCTAAGCAAACAACAGGCTACTTATAAATTAAACGAATTTGCTTCTGAGCCGGAAATAGAAAAACTGGGTAAAATCGGAGATGTTTTTACTAAAAATCAACCGGTGCTGGTTCAGGTTGTTAAAGAACCAATTTCTACCAAAGGTCCCCGTTTATCATGCGAAATTTCTATTGCAGGTCGATACCTTGTACTTGTACCTTTTTCTAATTCTGTAAGCATTTCCAAAAAAATATCTAACAGGGAAGAAAGGCAAAGGTTGCAAAGGCTTATTGCTTCTATTAAACCACAAAATTTTGGTGTAATTATCCGTACAGTTGCCGATGGAAAAGAAGTGGCAGAATTGGATAAAGATTTAAGAAATTTAGTGGAGAAATGGGAAAATGGCTTTAAAGCTTTGCAAAATAATGCCCAACCTAAAGATAAAATTATTGGTGAAATGGGCAGGGCATCTTCTATATTAAGAGATATACTTAATTCAAGTTTTGATAACATCATGGTGGATAGTAAAGAAACCTTTGATGAAATTAAAGAGTATATACATAATATAGCGCCCGATAAAGAAAAGATTTTAAAGCTATACAATGGGAAGGTTAAGCTTTTTGAAAGCTACGGAATTGAAAAGCAAATTAAAAGTTTATTTGGCAGGTCGGTAAGTTTGCCCGGAGGAGGATATGTAATAATTGAGCATACAGAGGCCTTACACGTTATAGACGTAAACAGTGGCAACAAAGCCATTGCAGAAGCAGATCAGGAAGCTACAGCTTTTGCTGTTAACCTTGAATCAACAAAAGAAATCGCCCGCCAGTTACGACTGCGAGATATGGGCGGAATTATAGTAATCGATTTCATTGATTTAAAAAAGGCTGAGAATAAACGCCTTATTTTTGAACAGATGAAAGAAGAGATGCGAACCGACCGATCTAAATTTACTGTGTTGCCCTTAACCAAATTTGGTTTGATGCAAATTACCCGCCAACGGGTAAGACCTGAAGTAAATATTCTGACAACAGAAATTTGCCCAACCTGTGGGGGAACAGGTAAAATCACCGCAAGTATATTGGTTTCTGACAATGTTCAGAATACGCTCGATTACATATTGAGCAAACAGAATGAAAGTAACTTAAGTATAGTTCTCCATCCCTACATCCATGCCTATTTTACAACGGGCTTACCTTCTTTGAGGATGCAATGGTTTTTTAAATATAAAAAGTGGGTTAAGCTGGTTAAAGATTCATCCATGTCATTAACCGATTATAAATTTATTAATGGGCAAGGGGAAGAAATAGAAACAAATTAAAAAAAAAACTCCGCATTAGCTGCGGAGTTTTTTTTTAATTTGTTTTTTTTATCCTAATGGAATATTTATTTAAGTGACTATTGTTTTTAATTTAAATTAATAAAAACATGGTTAATAATAATGAAAGTATTGAGATAAAAATAATTGATAGGTTATCTACACAAGTTACAAAAGCCGCCGGTACAACAGGTGCTTTTCTTATAGCATTTACTATAATTATAATTTGGCTTATATGTGGCCCATTTTTAAATTTTTCACCAAACTGGCAAATGTTTATAAATACTTGTACTACTATTATCACCTTTCTTATGGTATTTCTTATCCAAAAAGCTCAAAATAAGGATTCGCTTGCCATACAATTGAAATTAAATGAATTAGTTGCTGCTAATGCCTCTGCAAGCAATCGATTGGTTAACGTAGAAAATATGACCGAAGATGAGTTAAAAGTGATTCAAAAATATTATTCAAAGCTTAGTGACTTCGCCCAAAAAGAAGAAAAAATGCAAACCTCTCATTCCATTGATGAACAGCATGAGCAGCATAATTTCAAAAATGAAATGGAAAAAGAATTAAGTGAGCAAGGAAAAAAGAAAGTATAGTATTGATAAATTAAAATTTTATTAATTAGATATTTGATTTAGACTAACAATACATGCCGTTAAGTCTTAAAACATTTTTGTATATAACGTTAAAAACATTTAGAGATTAATCATTTTTTCAAGCCATTGTTTTATCGGCAAATAAATTAGAAACTGACTTTCGAATTCGTCCATTTCTAATTCTTTTATTTTTGTCAAAGCTTCTTTCAGTAAGGCTTTTTGATTTCCAGAGCCTAAAAGGTCTTTAATAAGCCTGATGATTAAATCCCATAGTTTATACCTGTTCTTTTCTTTTGCCAATTTCCGCTCTATAGATCTGATTTCATAATGAAGGAAATCAAAATCCTCCATTAGTATATGAATCATTACAGAAAGCATTTTACTTAAATAATAGCTTTTTTTATTTGGTTGATTGTTTTTGGGGTCCTGTATTTTAGAAATTATTTTCAAACTTTTCTTATAATCTCCCGCAACAAACAGTATAACGGCAAACTGAAAATGAAGCAGAAAGTTATAGTTTTCGGGAAGAAAATTTTGTTTTGTAATCAAAGCATTATAATGCTCTTTTACCATATCTGAGCCGGTTAATTGAGCACCGTCAATAAAAATGGAACACTCATGAGTAAAATAAAAAAAATCACGGTAAGTCGTCAGTAACTCACCATCCGTCTTCAACTCTTTCAGCTTCTCGAGAAAATAAAGCATTTCATTATGTTGTTTGAGCGATCTTAAGGTATATAAAATATCGTCTAAAAGGAAGAGATAGGATAAGTTATCGATCCTTCCTGTTAAAACGCCTTGCTTAAATAATTCTTCCAATTCATAACAAATTTTTAACGCTCCATTCCGGTCGCCGCTCATCCGAAAATAAATGTATTGAAACCTCAAATGTGCTTTATCGGAATTAAATAAAGTGTAATTTTTATTTGATCGGATCCTGAATTCTTCAATCAATAAATCATTAAGGTTTGCCACTTCTTCGGCTTTTTTTGGAGATCCATTTGTAATAAATCTTAATTGAAGAATTTGATATAAGGATTGGTGTTTATTAATAAATAGTTCTTTGTATAAATTTTCCTCAATGCTTTCCTGTTTGGTCAATAAATCTATTTCTGATATTTGTGGGAAATCCAACGCATTTAAATATTCTATTTCTAAAACCCCGAGTTCTGCAAGAATAAAATGTTTTTCATATTTTTCTGCCTGTTCTTTTGTACTTGTTAATTCTTTGAAACATTGATCGTATAAGCCTTTGTTAAATAATATTTTAATTTCTATAATTTTATTATAAAGCAAAGGCTCTGCGGCCTTCGACTCTTCGAAGGCTCTAAGAGTTTTCATTATAACTTTATAGAGGTATTTCCTGCTGGTTTCGTATTCACTTTTTGAATACTTTTTTTCAAATTGAACACGTGCATCCTCCCAGGTTTTTGATGTTGACATTGTTTCATATAAAAATAGAAATTTCTTTCCCTTCTTTAAATCAACACTACGGCTGAAAATATTTCTTTCCGCGGCAATAAGGGAATTCACCAACAAAAAAAGATCTTTTGTTTGTATCATTTATGTCAGTTTAATTGATGTAATATTACTATAACTTAATTATTTATAAGAATATTATAATTTAACTAATGTCAGTTTGAATAGAAAATTGGCTTTCGAAAACAATCTGCTTTTTCGACATTTGAAATTAAAAATTTAGCCGTGATGTCTAAGATATTAGTGATTGGAAGCATAAACACAGATATGGTTGTAAAGGCTTCCCACTTTCCCTTGCCGGGAGAAACAGTAATGGGAGATAAATTTTTTATGTTCTCCGGAGGCAAGGGTGCTAACCAGGCAGTCGCAGCAGCACGGTTAAATAGCTCTGTTTCATTTCTGGGGAAGGTAGGAAATGATATTTTTGGGAAACAGGCTATTCAAAAACTTCAAAAAGAAACAATAAATACAAAGTTTATTTTTACTGACTCCGAAACTCCTTCAGGTGTTGCATTAATAACTGTGGATGCAAAAGGTGAAAACAGTATTGTAGTTTCACCCGGTGCCAATGCAAATTTAAATTACAATGATTTGCTTCAGGCAAAAGAAATTATTCAGGAATCTGATATTATTCTTATGCAGTTGGAAATTTCTGTTGATGTAGTTTTTGAAGCCGCTAAGCAGGCATTTGGTCTTAACAAGTTGGTGGTTCTTAATACTGCGCCGGCCCTTCCGCTACCTCCTGAGATTTATAATTATCTATACTTGATTACCCCCAATAAATCGGAAGCGGAAGCTCTTTCAGGAATTAAAATTAATAAGCCGGAAGATGCAGGAAGAGCAGGTTTTGCACTTATTAAAAAAGGAGTGAAACATGTAGTTATAACATTAGGTGCCGAAGGGGCTTTTTTACTTGAAGGTAATAAAGAAGGAGTTTTTCTTAAATCGCCTAAAGTAAATGCAGTAGATACTACAGCTGCGGGAGATATTTTTAATGGAGCATTAACAAGCGGACTTTCGAATGGTAAATCTTTAAAAGATGCAGTAATTTTTGCAAATGCTGCCGCTGCGCTTTCTGTTACAAAAATGGGTGCTCAATCCTCTGCTCCGTATATGAAAGAGGTAAATGATTTTTTAAAAAATAATTTAACAATATTAAAAACATGAAAAATTTAACAATATTTCTTCTCGCTTTTCTCTTTGGTTTACATTTCGTAAAAGGTCAGGAAAAACATATTTTTTTATCAAAAGAAGAATTAAAAGATAAAATTAAAGGCGGTTGGGCAGGGCAAACGATAGGTGTTACTTTTGGAGGCCCTACCGAATTCCAGTTTTGTGGAACAATGGTTAACGACTACCAACCTATTGTATGGTATGATGGATATTTAAAAAAAACTATGGAAGCAACACCGGGCTTATACGATGATATATACATGGATTTGACTTTTGTTGATATTTTTGAAAAAGAAGGTTTGGATGCACCCGTTACTTCTTTTGCAAAAGGTTACGCCAATGCAGGGTATGTTTTATGGCATGCTAATCAGGTTGGAAGATACAATATACTTCATAACATTGCATCCCCCGAGTCAGGTCATTGGCTAAACAATCCTCATGCAGATTGCATAGATTATCAAATAGAATCTGATTTTTCCGGTTTAATGTCACCGGGGATGCCCAATACAGCGGGCGCGATCAGTGATAAAATAGGTCATATCATGAATTATGGTGACGGATGGTATGGTGGAGTATTTGTAGGTGCTATGTACTCCGTTTCTTTTACTTCCAAAAACATTAATTATATAGTTAAAGAAGCTTTAAAAACAATTCCTTCACAAAGTGAATTTTATAAATGTATTTCTGATGTGATTCTTTGGCATCAAAAATATCCTAATGATTGGAAATCAACCTGGTTCGAAATTCAAAAAAAGTGGACCTCAGATATCGGATGCCCGGATGGTGTATTTCGTGCTTTTAATATTGATGCTAAAGTAAATGCAGCTTATGTAGTGCTTGGTTTACTTTACGGACAGGGGGATTTTAGTAAAACTTTAGAAATTTCAACCAGAGCAGGTCAAGACTCCGATTGTAACCCATCGTCTGCAGGTGGAATTTTAGGGACTATCTTAGGTTATAAAAATATTCCGGCTTATTGGAAAATGGGATTAAAAGAATCCGAACAACTTAATTTTAAATATACTGCCATGTCTTTAGAGAAAGTTTATGATATAAGCTTTAATCATGCTATAAAAAATATACAGAGAAATAAAGGAACAGTAGAAGGGGACAAAGTTACAATTGCTGTTCAGCAACCTATAGCAGTAAGGTTCGAAAAAAGTTTTGAAGGGCATTATCCGGTTAAGAAAATAAATTATAACTACATTCTAAAGGATGAATTTGGTTTTGATTTTGAAGGTATCGGTTTTGTAATAACCGGCGGTTACGATAAGTGGGATAATGAAAGTAAAATAATACCACTTTTAGATGTTATTATTGATGGGGGGAAAGTAGAAACAGTTGAACTCCCTCAAAGCTATATTACCAGAAGGCATGAGTTATTTTGGAAATATCAATTGCCCAAAGGTAAACATACAGTAAAATTTAAAGTAAGAAACCTTCCCCAATCCGCTTCATTAAAGCTGGGTGATTTAATTATATATAACTACAAGCCCGATACAAGCCAACTCGGTAATAAATAAATGTTAAAAATTATAAAATGTTTATCATAAACGATTATTCAACAGCGATTATTTTTTGTGTTATTACCATGCTTTGTTGGGGCTCTTGGGGGAATACCCAAAAGTTTGCAGAAAAATCATGGAGGTTTGAACTGTTTTATTGGGATTATGTACTAGGAATGCTCTTTTCCTCTTTAGTTCTTGCCGTAACTTTAGGTAATTCCGGTTTGAGTGGCAGGGGATTTTTTGAAGATATCCGCCAGGTAAAATTAAATTTTGTAACTTCAGCAATGGTGGGAGGAGTTATTTTCAATGCTGCAAATATACTTTTGGGAGTTGCTATTTCAATCGCCGGCATATCCGTAGCTTTTCCCGTAGCTATAGGGATTGCTTTGGTATTGGGAGTACTTGTAAACTATTATTATATTCCGGAAGGAAATCCTGTATTAATTTTTGGAGGTGTTTTTTTAATAGTAATTGCTATAATTTTAAATGCAATAGCTTTTAAGCGAAAGTCTAAAAATTCAGGTATAAATGTGAAGGGGCTTATGATTTCTATAGTAAGTGGATTATTAATGGGCTTGTTCTATAGTTTTGTATCCAACTCAATATTTCCTGATTTTAATCATCCGATTAACGGAATGTTAAGTCCTTATACTGCACTGTTTTTCTTTGCAATTGGTGTTTTCTTAAGCAACCTTATATTTAATACAATTTTGATGATGAAACCTTTAACCGGTATGCCGGTAAAATATAATATGTATTTTACCGGATCATTTAAAAACCACTTGATGGGTTTTACAGGTGGATTGATATGGTTTATAGGAATGTCTTTTAATATTATTGCTTCGGGAACTGCAGGACCGGTTATATCTTATGGGTTGGGGCAGGGCGCTACAATTGTGGCAGCGTTGTGGGGAATTTATGTTTGGAAAGAATTTGAGGAAGCATCTAAAAATACAAAAACACTTCTTAATTTAATGTTAATTATATATTTAGCCGGTATCGTTTTAATAGTTTTGGCTAAAAATTAAAAATCAATCCAATCAGTTAAATTACTGCGCGTAAATTTGTTTGAGAGTTTTTGCGAATGCCTACCGGGCAAGCAATTATTATTCAAAATCACTCAATAAACATTTACGTTGAAAATTAGATGTTTTTTTTCCTACTTTTGCAAATGTTAGCGGTAATACCCCTTTCAATAATGCGCTGAATTTTTTTTCAGCCAGAGTTTTAAATCTTCAAATTTATTATAAATGGATATTATTGGTATTTTGGTGATGGCAGGTCAGTTGATTTTGGCTTTGTCAATACTTGTTGCTCTACATGAATTGGGACATTTACTTACTGCCAAATGGTTTAAAATGCGGGTAGATCAATATTCAATCGGTTTCCCTCCCAAAATATTTGGTTTTAAAAAAGGTGAGACAGAATATATGATCGGGGCAATTCCATTAGGAGGATATGTAAAAATTGCAGGGATGATAGATGAATCTCTTGATACTGCAACTTTAAATGAACCTCCCAAGCCTTGGGAATTCCGTTCAAAACCTGCCTGGCAACGCTTAATAGTTATGTTGGGAGGGATTGTAGTAAATATTATTACAGGGATTGTTATTTTTATTCTGCTTACATATATATATGGTAAAACGTTTGAACCCGCTTCTAAAATTGATGGGATTGTGGCTCATAAATACGCTGAAAACATTGGATTAAAAACGGGCGACAGATTGATAAAAATAAACGGAAAAGAAATAAATAATTTTAATGAAGAAATAAAAGATGCTCTATTGGGATCTAATTCTGTTTTCACAATTGAAAGAGAAGGAAAACAACAAAACATTAAAATCCCTAATAATTTAATTGAAAAGCTTTCCGACAAAAAAAGCGCGGGCCAGTTTATTGAACCCTTTTATGTTTTTTCGGTAGGTGAAATTGAACCGGGCAGCCCTGCAGAAAAAGGAGGGTTAAAAGAAAAAGATAAAATAATCCGGGTTGATGAAACACCTATAAAATATTTTCATCAAATGACACAGGCTCTTGCATTACAAAAAGGAAAAGAAACAAAAATTATTGTAATAAGGGATGGTAAACAAAAAATTTTAGAAACAAGGGTCGATACAGCAGGCCATCTGGGTTTTCATGCCTTTTTAGAAAATAAAGAACATGTTTCATATTCATTTGGGGAATCGGTAAAGATCGGTACGGTAGATGCCTTTAAAATAGTTTATGATCAGATAAAAGGATTCGGTAAAATGTTTAAAGGAGAAATAAATCCTTTAAAGTCATTAAGCGGACCAATAGGAATCGCAAAAATGTTTGGCAGAGTATGGGATTGGGTAAGATTTTGGCAATTAACAGGATTTTTATCAATGGTGTTGGCTTTTATGAATTTACTTCCTATTCCTGCACTCGATGGTGGCCATGTTATATTTTTAGTTTATGAGATTGTTTCAGGAAGAAAGCCTTCTGATAAGTTTTTAGAAATCGCCCAAAAAGCCGGGATGGTTTTTTTACTTGCCTTAATGGCTTTTGTTATTTTCAGTGATATTATTAAAAGTTTTATTAAGTAAAATAATGCATTAAATGGATTTAAAATTCATAATTAACACAGGATAATAAGCTTTAGAATTTTTAAGAACGAAATAAATTAGATATACTAAATAATAATCCTCTTTTTTCAAATCCTTTAATCTTAATTCAGAATCTTTGTCTGAATTAAGATCAAAGGATTTATCTTTAGTATCAATATCGTTTTATCAATATCGTTATTTTGATATTTAAGAATTAAGAATAATTAAATCCTCTTTTTCCTAAAATCTTTTAATCCTAATTCAGAATATTTAAGCTTTTGAAGTTAAAAGTTCTTTTAATCCTTTCAACTCATCTCTCAATCGTGCTGCTTCAATAAAATCAAGTTCTTTGGCAGCTTTTTCCATTTTTTTCTGAGTTTGGATTATTAATTTTTCAATTTGGGGCTTATTCATGTAAGCAACTACAGGGTCTGCAGCTACAGAAATTTCTTCAGGTTCAACATAATACTTTTTGCCTGTGTCGGCTACTTTTGTCTGACCCATTATCGATTCAATGGATTTATTTACAGTTCGAGGCGTAATGTTATTGGCAATATTATAATCTTCCTGAATTCTTCTTCTTCTGTTAGTCTCGTCCATTGCTTCCTGCATGGAGCCTGTTACATGATCAGCATACAATATTACTCTTCCTTTTTCATTTCTTGCAGCACGACCTATTGTTTGGATAAGTGATCGTTTATCTCTTAAAAACCCTTCTTTATCCGCATCCATAATTGCAACCAATGTTACTTCGGGCAAATCCAATCCCTCACGCAACAAATTTACTCCTACCAATACATCTATTACACCTAACCTTAATTCTCTTAAAATTTCAACACGATCCAACGTTTTTACTTCGGAGTGAATATAACGACACTTTATGTGCAATTTATCCATGTATTTACTCAGTTCTTCAGCCATTCTTTTAGTGAGAGTGGTAATTAAAACCCTTTCATTCAATTTTATCCTCTCTTCAATTTCATCTAATAAATCATCTATTTGGTTTAAGCTCGGCCTAACCTCAATTTGAGGATCGATTAAACCCGTAGGCCTGATAATTTGTTCCACAACCACACCTTCAGATCTTTTTAATTCATAATCGCCGGGTGTTGCACTCACATAAATGGTTTGGTTAATTAAATTTTCGAATTCATTAAAATTTAATGGCCTGTTATCCATTGCAGAAGGTAAACGAAAACCATATTCAACAAGATTTATTTTTCTCGACCTGTCACCTCCCGACATGGCTCTGATTTGTGGAATAGTGGCATGGCTTTCATCTATCACCAATAAATAATCGCTCGGGAAATAATCAAGCAGGCAAAATGGCCTGTCGCCGGGGTTTCGTCTGTCAAAATAACGCGAATAATTTTCAATACCCGAACAATAACCCAATTCTCTCATCATTTCTAAATCAAATTCAGTTCGTTCTTTAACCCTTTGCGCTTCTATATACCTTCCTTCTTTTTCGAAAAAATCAATTTGTCTTACCAAATCATCCTGAATTTCATAAATGGCTCTATGTAAAACATCCTTACCTGTAACGAATAAGTTGGCAGGGAAAATTGAAATTATTGTTTCGTCATTAAATTTTTTGCCATTTATCGGATCTATTTTTTGTATGGATTCGATTTCATCTCCATAAAAAATAATACGATAGGCAAAATCTGCATATGCAGGATAAATTTCAACAGTATCGCCCTTTACACGAAATGTTCCGCGTTTAAAATCGGCATCAGTGCGACTGTATAAACTGCTTACAAAAGAAAACAATAATGCATTTCTACTTATAATTTCTCCAACTTCCACTTTCACAATGTTTCTTCCAAACTCTTCCGGATTTCCTAAACCGTAAATACAAGATACCGAAGCGACAACAATTATATCGCGCCGGCCTGTTAATAACTGAGAAGTGGTGCTTAAACGAAGTTTTTCAATTTCTTCATTTATAGATAAATCTTTTTCTATAAATACACCCGAGTTTGCTATATAAGCTTCCGGTTGATAATAATCATAATAAGAAATAAAATATTCAACAGCATTTTCAGGGAAAAATTGTTTAAACTCTCCATACAACTGTGCTGCCAATGTTTTATTATGACTTAAAATAAGTGTGGGTTTACTTACCTGTTTTATTGTATTAGCAATGGTAAAAGTTTTACCGGAGCCTGTAACACCCAATAAGGTTTGGGAAGCCTCATTATTATTTATGCCATTAACTAATAATTTTATTGCTTGAGGTTGATCTCCGGAAGGTGTATAATCGGAAACAATTTTAAAATCCATATTTTTTATTTAATGAATTAATAAACAAATGGAAGTTAATAATAATTCTTTTTAAGCTGAATGTATTTTATTCTATTTTAATATTATTAATTAAAATAGACATTTAGTTGAAAAAGAGCAAAAAAAAAGCATCCACATTGCTGTGGATGCTTGAACGATTTTATGATATAGTTATATAACTTCTACATTTATCGCGTTAAGTCCTTTTCTACCTTGTTCAACTTCGAATTTCACATTATCATTTTCACGAATTTCGTCGATAAGGCCTGATGAATGTACGAAAATATCTTCGCTAGAATCTGAAGGAGTGATGAAACCGAAACCTTTAGTGGTGTTGAAAAATTTTACTGTTCCTTTTTGCATTGTCTTGATTTGTCTTAATTATTGTTTTGATTTAAAGAAACTACGATCTATAGCTTCCATTTGCAATTGGAAAGGTGATAACAAAAACTTAATAGCTTACGTTGAGCACATTTACTAAAATGCTATGCAAGCTAAATACTATTTTTATATTTACCAAATAAAAAAAATAGTTTTTTTATTGTTGAAATAATAAGTTGGCTAAATCATTCATTTAAAAAATAAATAAACGGTTTTTTTAAAAAATATTCCCGAGATATTTATGTAAAAGCCGCTTATTAACTGAGGTTGTATACAAATATATTTAAGATTAACAGTCATTGATTTGTTTAACAATGAAATTATTATGGATTTTATTGTTAAATCTTCACCAGATTAAAATAAATATTAATGGGACTTGCCCCGGGTTCCGGGCTTTACGCCCTGATCTTTTTGTTGATGCCACACAAAAGGATTTGCATTGCAATCTCTTAGCCAGAAAGAAACAAATCGAACCCAAAATCAAAATAGTTTAATTATGAATTTATCAATATCAGAATATTCATAATTAAAAAACCGCATATACTTCATATTCCGGGTTTCTCCTGACAACAAAACTTAGGCCTGATCCAAAAGAAGCAAAGAAAACGGCACCGGCAATAATAATTTGCACAACATCAAATTTTTAAAAATTAACCCTTGCAAATCCAAACACCTTAGCCATTCCGTAAATAATAAAAAATTATATAAGTCCCCTTGTTTAGTGCTTAAATTTTTAACCATTATTATTTAAAAATCATGACTAAAACCCTTGTACCGGATGTGATTGAAAAAACCACCGGAAATCAAAACAAAACGTCGGCTACAATAAAAAGAGGAACCTTCCTTAAATATTTGGGAGCTTCGGCGGCATTTACAGCTCTAACCTTAGCAAGTTGCAAGAAGAGTGATGACCCAACTCCTGCTCCAACTCCGGGTAGTGTTACTTTTACAAGTGACGATTTTGGAGTTTTAAATTATGCTTATGCTTTAGAGCAATTAGAAGCAGCATTTTATATACAAGCTGTTGCTACACCTTACATTGGTATGCCTCCCGCAGAGTTAACGTTACTTACTTCAATTCGTGATCACGAAAAATTACACAGAGATTTTTTTAAAAAAGCAATTACAGCTTTGAAAGGAACACCAATTATGGATTTAACTCCTGATTTTAGTTCTATTGATTTTACAAGCCGCGCATCGGTTTTAGGCGCTGCAAAAGCATTTGAAGATTTAGGTGTATCAGCTTATAACGGTGCAGGACATGGAATTAAAAGTGCTGATTATTTGGTACTTGCAGGTAAAATTGTTTCTGTTGAAGCCCGCCATGCGGCTGCAATAAGGGATTTACTTAACCCTAATTCTGTTGATTTTTCCGGTGATGATGTTATTGATCCAAGTGGTTTGGATGGAGCTAAAAAACCTTCAGACGTATTAATTGCAGCGCAAAAATATGTAAAAAATAAATTTGATTCCAGTGGACTTTCTTTCATTAAATAACAACCTTAAATAAATATTATATGAATATATTCAAAATCTTTCAGGACATTGAGACTATTGATCCTGAAATGTATGATCGCTTAAATTCAAGACGCGGACTATTTAAAAAAGCAAGCAACTTAGGTTTGAAGTTATCTGCTGCTGCAATTCCATTTATCTTGGGAGGTGTTTTAAACGAAGCTCGTGGAGAAAATAAAGATGCCATTACCGATGTTTTAAATTTTGCTCTTAAATTGGAATATTTAGAGAGTGCTTTCTATAATTTTTCGATTAACAATGGAACTACTGCAAAAGGAAATAATAAAACTACGTTTGACCAAATAGCCAAACATGAAATGGAACATGTTGCTTTATTAAAATCCGTTTTAAAAACATATGACAGTTCTCCGACATTTGACTTTACCGGAAAAGGGAATTTTAATCCTACTGATTATCCTACATTTTTAATTTTAGCTCAAGCTTTTGAAGATACCGGTGTGAGGGCATACAAAGGCCAGGCTCCCGCTTTATTAGGTACTGATACATTAACAGTAGCATTGCAAATCCATTCTGTAGAAGCCCGTCATGCGGCTATGGTTAGAAAAATTCGTTTGCAAACCGGTTGGATTACAGGCAATAACTCATCTGACACGGCTTTTCCTTTGATCTCATCTTCCTATGCAGGCGAAGATAATATAACCCAAGCCGGTATTGATTTGACAACTTTAGGATATACAACAGCAATTGCGACAGAGGCTTTTGATGAATATTTAACAAAAGATCAGGTGTTGGCTATTGCAGGACAGTTTATAGTATAATTTTGATTGATTTGGTTGGTAATTTAATCCCTTATTTTTTTTAAGAATAAGGGATATTTTTTGATGGTTTATTAAAATTATTTTTCATCCCCATCCTGCTTTTTTATTACGTCAATAAAATTCAATAATTCCTTTTGACGATTTTCATCAGTAATTGGATATTGAATGTTTAATTCTTTTATTTTCGATATTATAATTTTACTTACTATCAGGCGCATATTTTTTTTATCATCCGCAGGGATAATATACCATGGGGCGTATTTGGATGAAGTTTCGTTAATACAATCTTCATAAGCCTTCATATAATCTTTCCAATATGCCCTTTCATTTATATCCTGCTCTTCAAATTTCCAGTTTTTTGATTTATCTTCAATTCGTTCAATCAACCTTGCCCCTTGTTCTTCTTTTGAAACATTTAAAAAGAATTTTAAAATAACAAAGCCATTATGCGCCAAATACTTTTCGTGGTTGCAAATATCGCTATACCTATGTTCAAAAACTTTTTCCTTATCTTTTATTAATTCATCGGGTATTAATTCTGATGTTTCTAATATTTCCGGATGGACTTTAACTACCAAAACTTCTTCATAATACGACCTGTTAAATATAGTAATTGTGCCTCGCTGTGGTAGAGCCAGATTTGTTCTCCATAAATAATCATGTTTCAATTCAACTATACTTGGTTTTTTAAAACTTATTACGTTTACGCCTGATGGGTTTACTCCCGATAGTACATGTTTTATAGTTCCATCTTTCCCGGCTGCATCCAGTGCCTGAAAAATAATTAATAAACCATATTTATTATGTGCATACATCATACTCTGCAAATTATCCATTTCCTCTCTGAATTGAGTCATCAGGTCGTTATAATGACCATCATGATCATAAAAGCATTTTATTTTTGTTTCTGTTTTTTTTATGGAAAAATGTTTTTCGCCTTTGTTTTCAAAATCTTCAATATCAATCTTTACTTTCATGGTTTGCGTATATTGTGATAGTTTTGTGACAATAGAATAATATTTTTACAATGTTAAGTTAATGTTAACAAATTATATGCCTTTACAAAAAATTAAACTTCTATAATATTTTTTTTGTTTAAAATTATGAAACTAATTTTCAAATGCTTTTTTAACGCCTGTATGGCACTGATAATTTTTACTTCGTGCAACGGACAGCAAAAAAAAGAATCAAAAAATAAAAACAATAAAATTATGACAGCAGGTACAGAGCTAGCCACTTTTGCAAACGGATGTTTTTGGTGTACAGAAGCAGTTTTTCAGGAAGTTGAAGGTGTTTTAAAAGTTGAGTCGGGTTATACAGCAGGTAAAGTTGCCAACCCAACTTACGAAGCTGTTTGCACCGGCCTTACCGGCCATGCGGAATGCTTACAAATAACTTACGACCCAAAGAGAGTGAGCTTTGAAGATTTATTGGAAGTTTTTTGGGGAACGCACGATCCTACAACATTAAACAGACAGGGAAATGATGTGGGTACTCAATATCGATCAGGAATTTATTATCATAACCAAGAGCAGAAAACGAAAGCAGAAGCATATAAAAAACAATTAGAAAATGCTCATACATTTAAAGACCCTATCGTTACCGAGATATTACCGTTTAGTATTTTTTACAGTGCCGATGGTTATCATCAAAATTATTTTAGAGAACATCCGGAACAAGGTTATTGTGCAATGGTGATCAGGCCAAAAGTTGAAAAATTCAGAAAGCACTTTAAAGACAAATTAAAACATTAATTTTATTAATGCAGCCACCTATAGAATATTTCGTAGACTGATTCTAAGCCGAACTGCTCTTGTATTCTACAGCTAACAGCTTCAATCAATGCAGGGTCCCTGAAAAAGAGACCCTGCTGAGAAGAAAACAATAATGGAAAAAGAAATATTAATAGATAAAATTCAAAAATTAACAGGAGAGTACAATGCCCAGGGCTTAGATATTTTAATTAGCGAGTTAACTGTTGAGGAGATTAAAATTTATAAAACAGAAATTGTAGATGGCTATCTGAGTATTTTTTCATACATATACCATGATTGGGTTTGTGATAAATTTATAGATTATAATAAGGAAGATATTATTCTTGAACTTTTGGATTTACTTTCTTCAGCAGAGGAAATAAATCCAGAAGAAATACATTATCGTAGAAGATCTAGTTGTTACGAGTTTTTTGCTGAATTGAAAACAGAAATAGTTGATAAACTTATTTATTTGCAAAAAGCAATAGATGTATATGTTGATGCTATAAAAGTTACGGGAAATGTAGAATATAACGCCAATATAGCTTCTCTTATGTTGGAAAAAATTTCAATTACACAACAATTTAAGGTAAATGACATTTTAGAAATCCTTCACATGTTTAAGTTGGCATATACAGAATATTCCGAAATTGTATTTAACATATTTTTGTATAGTTGTTTTAAAATTTTAGAGTTTCCTTTTAAAGAAAATAAAGAGTGGTATCTACGGTTTTTGGGAGAATTTAATTTAATGTCAACCAATTTCGCTGAAAAAAATCAAAATATTTATCTTCATTGGTCACATGAGTTGATGAGGGTTTTAAGAAACGACGACCGAGGTGCTTTACGCGAATATTCTGCTGAATTATATGGTTATTCTGCAAGCTTACTCGTGCATTTACAAAAACTTAAAACCGAAGATACAGAAGTATTAAATAAATTGGGTCATGCATTTGAGGATGCCGCCACAAACATTACTTTAACCGAAAATAAAATTCTTCTCTTTGAATTGGCTCTAAAAAATTATAAAAAAGGCCAAAGTATCAATCCCTATGCCTGGACCTTCCCCGTATATGCAACCAATGTTTTGAAAAAATTAGCTGTGATATATTTTAATAAGAAGGATAAAAATAAAGTGATTGAAATATTTGAAGATGGCAAGTTAATATTTTCTCAATTCGAAATTTCGGAAAATGATATTACTTTAACCCTTAATTGGGGAAGGTTTTTAATTGAATATGCAAAACTTGCTTATGATTTTAAAGCCAAACAAATATTATTAGAAGCTGAAAAGATATTATTAGTTGCAAAAGAATTAGGTAAAAATTATTATAGTCAACCTTTTATATTATTAGCAAAAGTTGCACTTAAAACAGGAGATGCTGAAAAAGCGATTACTATTTTAAAAGAATGTGAAAATATTTTTACCACCAAATATTCAACCTATTCATTTAGTGAGGTATTGGAAGATGAAGATTTTAGTGATATACATCAAAATGAATTATTTAAAAATCAAGCATAAAATCTAATCAACATCCATGAAATGCACTGTCTTCCCCCCTACCGCAAGTCTGCGACTTGTGGTTTCCTTAAGTGTCTTGTCCTGAAATAGGTTTACACAAAGTAAACTAAAAATGGAAAAGTATTCAAAAGTTTATCCAAGTAAATGGCAGAGTCAATATAGTAAAGAATTTAAGCAGTCGGTATGCAAGGAATATCTGCTTGGCAATGATTCCAGAACCGGTATAGAAAAAAAGTATCATTTAGGTCATGGTCGTATATTAAATTGGCTTAAAGAGGATGGTTATGTTGAATTACCCTGCTCTTTAAATAAATCTGTTTATATTGTAGGTCTTGATAATTATAATCCAATGTCTGCAGATAATCCTCAACTTCCATCTCAAACTACAACAGGTTTAAATGAGGTTTGCGAAGATCAATCAGAAATTCTGCGCCTTAAAAAAGAACTTTTAGAAGCTAAGATAAAAGCCGAAGGCTTTGAAAGGATGATAGAAATAGCCGAAGAGCAATTTAAAATACTCATCAAAAAAAAGTAAAATACCGGGTAATCCATGAGTTAAAGGACAAATACAGCGTAAACCTTACCTGTATTTGTCGGTTATTTGGTATCACCCGTCAGGCTTATTACCAACACTTTTGGCATGAAGATGAGGTGGGATTAGAAGAGGAGATGATTATAAAACAAGTGGTGATGATCAGGCAAAACCACAGAGCAATGGGTACAAGAAAACTATTTGAGATCCTGCAACCTTTTTTGATGGAACATCAGATTAAAATAGGTCGTGATGCTTTATTTGATTTATTGGCCCGTCACCAATTATTAGTTAAAAAACGAAAAAGAAAAATAAGTACCACCATGAGTTACCACCGGTTCCATAAATGGCCTAATCTGATTAAAGACTTTATTCCGTCTGCACCCAATGAACTTTATGTGAGTGATATAACATATTGGAAAATAGAAACAGGATATGTTTACATCAGTTTTATTACAGATGCTTATTCTCATAAAATCGTTGGTTATCGGGTAGCAGAAACTCTGGAAGCAGTAGAAAGCTTAAGCGCATTAGAAATGGCACTTGAATCGTTTCCGGCTAAAATAAAAGAAAAACTTATTCACCATTCGGACAGAGGGGTACAATATTGCAGTGATGGATATGTAAAGTTATTGCAGGACAATCACATCCGGATCAGCATGACACAAACCGGCGATCCTCTAGAAAACGCAATAGCCGAGCGGGTAAACGGTATATTAAAAGAAGAGTATCTGTCGCATTTTAAAGTAAGTACCCTTGAAGAAGCGAAAAAAGTATTGGAAGAAAACGTAAAACTTTATAATAGGGAGCGACCACATATGAGTATAGGCAACCTTACACCTTCTTTTATTCATGAAAACAACGTTCCAACAGAAAGGCTGTGGAAAAATTATTATCAAAAGAGAAAAGAAGAAGTAATTACATGCTGAAAGTTTTAAAGCATACCGCCCAAAACGAGAATAACTTTTTTTGCCTGTAGGAGGGCAAAAAGTTATTTCCCGCTTTGGGCTACTCCATAGAAGAATAGTAAACTTATTTTAGGATTAAAGAAAAACAAATAATCATCAGAAAGGGTAAAAATGTAAATCAATTTTAGGATTATATTTGAAGTGTAAATCAATAGCTGTATTATAAATTAAACTGTAAACTTTTTTTAGGACGAGACAGTGAGCTACTGCGGGGGGTCTACGCCGAACCGCTCTTTTTATAAACTTCGCCCATCAAGGAGCATCTAATCATAAAATTTCCAATAAGCAATCGAATATATGTTTAATATTATTTTCATAAACTAAATTTTTGGCATCATTAGACTTTAAACTAGTTAAAATTCCTTTTATTATGTAAATATCATTTTTAAGCTTAATCTTCATATTTATTTCTGGAGCTATAGTTTTAGGAAACTTTATTTTTGCAAAAATTCTTCCTGAAATTAAATAAAATTCAACTATTTCGGCATCAATTATTTCCATAAAATTTTAAGGCTTTTTATTTTTAAGCTTTTTTGTCCATGTTTCTTTAGCTCTCTTGATTTGATTTATATCCTTTTTACTCCAACCTTCCTTTTTACCTATTTTTAGGAGTTCGTCTTGAGCTTCAATCTCTATGAGTTCATTATTTTTAAGAAAATATTTCTCACCGTACTTTTGTCTCTGATTATGATGTATTATTTCTTCAAATAACGCTTGTCTAGAATAACCTGGCCTTAGCATTACAATACCTTCACCCCCCTCTAATGTCCAATAGGCAGCTTCAGAGCCTCCATCACGACTTAAATAAGCCAAAGATTCTTCATTAGCCATTATAGTAAGACCATCCATTTTAAGTAATGGATTACCTTTAGGTAATCCAAGACCTTTTAATTGCGATATTGCTCCAGAAGCTTCGCCAATATTAGCGGTCAAAGCTAATCCAAATACTTGCCCAGCAGCATATGGGTCACCTTTATAAGCTTCATCTATTTTTGCTTTTAAACTTTTATATGAATCTTCCGCCATTCTTAAGAAAGGCATTAATTTTTTAATTCTATCAAAGCTAAAAGCATCTTTATTATTGGTAAAATCAAGCTTACTATCAAACAATTCACTCATGTAATCTAAGCCATATTGCTTCATAGAAGCTTCTATAGCCAATACGTCAAAAGAAGATGCTAAACCATTATAAATACCGAATGCCAACAAAGTCTGGTTCTTGCTTATTCCTGTTATTTTTTCAATGGTAGGAGCTGCAAGTAAAGCTGTTTGTCTGGAGCTTCCATATTCAACAAGCCAATGAATAACATATTTTTCTTCAGCGCCATCCAAATCTATAGCGACAATAGGTTTATTTCCAGCAAATTGATAAGGAGTATAATATGGATAACCTTTAGTCAGCGGATCCACACTCAAAAACTTGGCAATATTCGGGTTATAGATCCTAAACCCGTAATCATAATTATTTTGGAATTCGGGATCCTTTTCCTTCCCGTTGAACCCGTAACGGTACACCGACGATCCACTTTTTCAGAATTTACTGACTTTTTCCCTTCAATACTTTTTAAGAACGTTTTTTACTTCTCAAACATAAATTATTTTCCCCACTTTTTCATTTCCTTTCAGGTTTTTTCTTCCGAAGAAAAGAAAAAAATCTTTCCAATCTTTTCACCAGGAACCTCCTTGCTCTTTCCGTGGGATGGGTGCAGGCGGGGCGACAGCCCTGCATGTGCACATCTCACGGAAAGATTCGGGGCTTGGGGTGAAACCCCAAAAAGCTTCCGGTTTTAATAAAAGTATTTTCTGTTTTTTATTTTTTTTTTTATTTTTTTCATTTGAGTTTTCAAAAAAATAATTATCGTTTTACTGATATCGATATATCAATATTTTTTTTAAGGGCTTATGCGCTTTTTAATGCCGGAACTATAAATAGGGCTTCTGCCGGGACCCGCGCGAACCGGAAAACCCGCCGGTGAAAGCGTGAGGCTTTTTTTGTGGGCCCACAAGGCCACAAAAAAAGCCGAATGCGACCGGCGTGCGAAGCAGCGTAGGCAAGCAAAAGGCATGACGCTTTTTTTCGAAGCTTTCGCGTAGAAAAAAAGTGGCGTGCCTTTTGCTTTTGGGTCAGCCGATGAGCAAGGGGCAGCAGGTAAAGTCAATTCGTAAGAGACCAATTTGCCCTGCCCCGTAGGTTTTTCCGGTGATGAGCCCGCGCGGGATTTTAAACTGGAGGTGTGAAGGACTGCTGCGGGGTGGGTTTTTGTGGGTCTGACGGCAGGCCGAGAACACCGACTACCGCTTATGGGTGGAGTGTCAAGTTCAAAGGTATGCCTGATTGATTAAGATTCTATTTTCTAAATTTTAAAATATTTTTCTGGTTTTAATTTTCTTTTTTTTTAAAAAAAATTTAAAAAAAATATTTATCATTTTACCGATATTGATTTACCGATAATTTTATTTTAAAATTTCAGAAGAAAAAAATAAAATTGATTGATTTTTAAAATTCTTTTGTCTTTTGTCTAAAGTCTTCTTCTCACTTCATTGGATGATATTTATTAATTTCCATTTGCAAAACTTCTACATCGGTTTGTTTATATTTTTCGGTGGTGCTTGGGTTTTTATGGCCGGCAAACACTTGTACAATACGAAGGTCATTTCCTTGTTTTAATAAGTTGGTGATCACTGATTGCCTTATGGCCATGCAATTAACTTTTCTGTTTCCGTAAATGCCTTTATATATTCTTTTTATATGTTTGGTAATATCTTCTTCCTTCATTGGTTTTCCCCTATGGCCAATGATAAAAATATCACTTTCTTTATTCTTTAAAAGCTTTGACCTTATTTCAGTTTGATATTTATAAAAAAGAAGCACTTGGTTTGGTTTTAAAGTAAGTTCCCTTGCTGATGTTTTTGGACTTCCTTTAATATAAATGGTAGCCGTTTCTAGATTAATATCGCCGGTTGTTAAAGCTGATATTTCATTTGGTTTTAATGCCTGGTAAATGAGCAAACTGATGAGTACTTTATTTCTGTATTCAAGTGCATTGTAACGCTCTTTCCTATTTAATAAATTCTCCAGTTCTTTATTTGTCAATAAATCCTGCAGCTGGATATCTTTACTTATTTTGTCCCTTAAACGGATTGATTTGCCGGGATTGTCTTTCCGTTTTCCACTTTCATTTAAAAAATTATAATAGCTTTTTATGCTGCTTGCGATCCGTGAGATGGTTTTTGAACTGTCATAACGAGTGCGCAATTTTCCAATATAATTTACAATATCACCATGTAAAGCGTTTTCGGCATTTGGGTTATTTTCTAAATAAATTTTTATTTCCCTTTTATAAGCTTTTGCCGTTGCCTTCGAATAATATTTAGCTAAATAGCTTTCATAATCCATGCCTTTTTAAATTAACTTTGGCGTACACCTGCGTGCTTTCCAAATGTTTATGGCCTAAAAAATCTCTTACTCTTTCAATTGATAATCCGCTTTCAAGTAAATGGGTCGCTATGGAATGGCGTAAATGATGAAGGCTGGTTTCTTTTTCTATCCCTGCTTTCCGGAGGATATTTTTTAACGTTTTATTAAAACTGTCGCCTTTCATTCTTGTGCCTGTTTTATTTAATATAAAAGCTTTTTCTTCTTTTGTTTTTCTTTCATTTACCAGATAACTTTCAAGGGCTGATTTTACTTTTTCCGGCATTGGGATCGCGCGTCTTTTATTATTTTTGCCTTCCCTTACATAAAGCAGTTTTTCTTTAAAGTGGATATCGCTTGCGTTCAGCGCTTCGCCTTCGCTTTTTCTTAATCCACAGCTGTAGAATAAATGCAAAATGGCTGTTTCTTTTAAGCTTGTGCAGCCGGCAAAAAGTTTTGCGGTTTCTTCTTTAGACAGTGGCTCTCTTGGCTTTGATACCGGTTTTTTAAATGTCATCGTGCTGATGGGGTTTTCTTTTATCTCTCCTGCGCTTTCAAGCCATGCCAAAAATAATTTTATTCCGTACATATGATGATGGATATACCCTTCGCTCAATCCTCCCGGTTTCTTTTTGTGTGGCCGCTCCTCTAGGTGTTCATAAAAACTTTGGATGTGATTTTTATTGATGGTTTTAAGTTCTTTTATCTTCCGGCAGGTTAAAAAATCTTTTACACAATTAGGAAGCATGTAACAGGTGCTTTTACCATAGCCAAGTTCTAATAAGTATGATTTGAATTTGGATACATAAGAGATAATTTCTTGCATTGAGAGGGTTTTTTTGATAAGTAATTTTTTTTGCCTCCTTGACCATTTTTTTGGAATTAGGAACGCCGGAGGATAAAATAGTATTAATGTATTTATTTTCAATTGGTTAACTACTTTTCCGGCGTTCCGGTGGTGTTCCGGGGTGTTCCGGTTGTTAATTCCTTCAGTTGATTTGATAAATGGTTTTTTATTTTTTCACGGATGATTTGGTAATTATCCCAATAGTTTATTTTGTATTTAAAGCCCCGATTAGCAAAACCGCCTGATTGATGCAAATATTCCAGTTCTAAAAGATCATGCACGTACCTGAATAACCGGGTTTTGCTGATATTTAAGTTTTGCCTTATTTCTATTAAACTAAACTCTGCTTTTGCGTTGCTTCCATTATAATTTTTTTTTAAATAGCTTTTTAAATTCTCATAAAACTGCCTTAAGCTCCCGTCAAGTTCATCTACCTTTAGTACTATGCTTTCAAACATGATTTCGATCGCTGTTTCCAGGTCTTCCGTTTCTGTTATTAATCTGCCTTTATGGTCCTTCTTCCTTTGGTACTGGTTAAGTACGGTGATCATTTTTACAAAGCCCTGGAAGAGATCGTTTAACCTTCTTATTTTTTGCGCTTCTTCAGGCAACCGGATTTTACCGGCATAGGGGTTTACTGCCTGACAGGCAGTGAGTTCTCCGATAAATTTTTGAATGAAGCTTTTTACTTCGATTTCTTTTTGGGCTTCTATTTCTCCGGCTGCTTTATTGTTTTGATATTCTATGATCTTTTTTGTTTGTTCGGGGCTTTCGTCGATGGCGATTAAAAATACACGGCTCATATTATCTTCATATATTTCTCCCCTTGTGGTGCAGGAAAGGCTTGCTATCGGGCCTTTTACTGTTTTTTGACCTGCTACGATTTGCCCGTTTTCCAGTTTAATGCTCGTTGCGCTGTTAAGCTCGCCGTTGCTTTGTAATTCCCTGAATGCGAATTCGGCTTCTTCGCTTAAGCCGTCTATATCTTCCAGGCAAAACAATCTGTTTACAAAATATTTTTCAGGGTAATTATATAAAACTTTATCGCTTACTCTTGTGAGCCGGGTCACTTTTTCTTTGGGGATGCAATCACTTATTTGTTTTAATAACCTTGTTTTTCCGCTGCCGCTGCTGCCCTGTATTAATGCATGAAGTGTTTCCGGCATTTTATAACTGGCGGCTATTATTAAAAGAAAGATTCTGTTTTTTTCTTCGCCTACTATGCCTGTTTTGCCTAAAAGGTCATTTAAATTTTTAATCAGGTTTGGCTTTTTTGCAAAGGTTTCTATTTGCTCTTTTTCTTTTGTGCTGAGTGGGCTAAAAGGGTTTTCTTCTTCCTGCGTTTTATTTTCTTTTAATAATTCATTTTCTCTGTAATCGTCAAGCAGGTTTGTTAATCGGTAAACATCTGATTCTAAGAGGTCTTTTCTGATATTTATCTTTTCGCTTACTTCCCTACAGATTTTTTCTATTTGTTTATCTTCGTAGAGATCGAGTTTATTTCGTGTTTTGTATTTATTTTCTTTGTCCTCAATAACTAAAGTTACTTTCATGCTGTCAAGCATTTTTGAGATACCCCCTTGAATATAATAGTTTGCAGTTTCGGTTTTGAAAGTGAGTTTGTAAGGGTTTTTGGTGTCTAAATTGTTTTCGTTTTTTATTTCGTTTTGATTTTCTTTTTTCTTTTCTCTTTCCTCTTTTTTCTCTTCAAGAAAAATTCTTTTATCTAAAAGATGAATAAATATTTCGGGCTCGTGGGCTACAAGTGTTTCGTTTACATCTTTGCAAGGAAGTTCTAAACTGCTGATTCTTAGGCTTGGATATTCTTTTTTTAATTCTGATGCGTATTTTTCTGTGGCTGCCCAGCCTGATTCATCATTATCAAAGGCAAAAATGATTTCTTTTAATTGTTTTAATTCTTTAATGGCTGTTTTGTGTTCTTCTGCGAGTCCGTTGGTGCCGTAAGCTGCAAGCAGGGCATATTCTTTTGTAATATCTGGATTTTGCAAAAGGCTTGCGCAATCGATAATGCTTTCGGTGATGATTAATTTTTCTGTTTCTGCTTCCGGGTATTTGGGATATAATCCGCTGCGGTCTTTTAAATAATAATGCTTCGCATTTTCTTCATTTATCGTGCTTCTAAAATATAAACCTGTTATTTGGTTTGATTTATTTTTTAATGGAAAAACAATTGAATACTTGGCGAAGGGTTTATATGCTTGTCCGCCTGTTCTGGTATTATTCCCAAAAGGATGCAGCAAACCTATTTCCTGACAGCTTTTTATTAGTGCTTCTTCTTTCCGCTCTCCGTGGTGGAACTGACCTGTGTTATAACCGATTTCCAGTTTATTATAATCCAGGCCTCTCTTTTCTATATAATCCCTTGCTGGTTTTGAGTTATGAACCGCATTTTTAAAATAACTGAACATCTTTGTGAGTATTGCCGAACGAACCATTTCTTTTGTCTCTTGTCTTTCTTCTTTTTTCCCGCCTACCATTTCTTTTGCCTTATTTATTGATTCTGCTTTGCTGATGTTTTCCTTATGCATAATAAAATCGATCACGTCAAGGCTTTTGCCGTGGGCTTTGCAATTGGAGCTGAAGCAGTAACAGGTCTGTGTTTTATAATACACCTGCAGGCTTGGCGTTTTGTCTTCATGGAATGGGCAATGCAAACGGTGGTTTTTATCGGGTTTTAAACCGTAATATTTTAATACTTCAGGGAGTTTTAAAAGGGATTTTATTTCGGGGATTTCCATAAGAAAAATTATTTGCTTTACGAGTCATAATGCAAACATAATTAATATGTATTTTAAAACATAATTAGCGCCAAACATTTTTTATATAATTGCATCAAAAGCCATAATTAACTATTTTTGTAGTAGCAAAAATCATAACAAATGGATATTGGCAATAAAATAAAGCTCTTTAGAAACAATAAAGGGTTTTCACAAAAAGAAGTAGCTTTGTCTATCGGTATCGATCAGGCTCAATACAGCCGAATTGAAGGCGGAAAGGTAGAACCAACCCTGTCTTCTTTAGAAAAAATTGCCGAAGCTCTTGGTATTGAAGTAGCCGATCTTTTTAGTAAAGATCAACCCACTAATATCAATTCGTATGATAAAGATGTAGTGGAACGCTTACAGCTTTTAGACCAGTTAGAAGAGACAGAAAAAAAATCTATCTTTCATATTATGGATATGGCCATAAGCAAAAAACGTTTGAAAGACAGCCTTTCAAACGCCTTGCTTGGTAGTTTCTAATCTTTATCACCTGTCGCAGGTCAGGATTATAAAACAAAAAGGACTTATAGTAAATAATATTCTTACCCTATGGAAACCGTGCTTCTGCAAATAAATAATGACAAGGCTTACAGGCTTTTAGAAGACTTGGAAGACCTCAATATAATTAAGGTGTTAGAAAAAAACACGCAACACCCACAAAAACTTTCTGAAAAATATGCCGGAAAATTGCCGGCTGATATTGCCGATGAACTGCAAAACTATGTAACACAAAGCCGTAACGAATGGAACAACAGC
>CBDFKQ010000011.1:0-550235 GCA_965248855.1 Spirosomataceae bacterium
AATTTAAAATAAGGATGCCAACCTATCCCAAACGGAAAATTTATATCGCCAAAATTTAACACACTAAAAGTTACATTAAATTCTCCCGAGGATGATAGGGTATAAAGCAAATTTATATTAAAATTAAAAGGGAAGCCGGGGTTTATTTTATCATTTTGGAAGTTTAATTCTATCGAAATCTTTGATGAAGTTGAAACAATATCTGTTACTTCAAATACTTCATTATAAACAATTCCGTGAAGGCTGTTATTTAAAGGTAACTCATTAATTTCCAACCGGTAAATTTTGTTTTCAAAACTATATTTTCCGTCTTCTATTCTGCCAGGGAAAGGAAATAAGATGCTGCTTTTATATTTATTATTGTCCGGTAATTCCGATTCATCAACCCCGTCGATTATGTTATATATTTTTTTGTTTTTTGATAAACATAATTCCTGAATAATTGCCCCTCTGCTGGGTATAACAGAGAAGTAATCCCCTGATTGTTCATTCAAAAGAATTATTCTTTTGAAACCGGCAAAAGTATCTTCCTTTATAACAAACATTTTCTTTATTTTTTTTAAAATAATATTAAAAAGCCTGTTCAAAAAAAATGAACAGGCTTTTTAAATTTTACTAAATATAATATTAAAATATAAATGCAACTCAATTATTAAGCTCCTTTATTTTTTATAACAATTACTTCAATAATTTTAAGTGCTAAATCATCAGAAATTTTTAAAGATCTTTGCATTAATTCCAATGTCCTTTTCTCACTCTGAGTTACTTCTCCATCAGAAAGAATCATGTCGACAATATTGGCAAATACCATTGAACGCAAGCTTGTAGAAATCCTGTCGGCAGCAAAGTTTATTATTTTTTCTTCACTTCCCACAGCTTCAAAAAGTGATTTCATTCTTTGCAGCCACTCATGGGTATCTGCCCCGGCAAACATTTTCTTATGAATCATTATATCGAGAGCCAGATTAATTTCGCTGCTGCTAGTTTTACCATCAGAAGTAATACCTGCATACAATAATGCTAAGAAACCTTCATATTCGCTGCTGATCGGGTTGCTTGCATCTGATTGCGAAATTGCTTTGTCAAAGATGCTCATATTATACTCGCGTTTAAGTGGGTGAATATTTACGATTTAATGCCTTGCTCCGGCAATTATACTTAATTTTTACAAACTTACATAATAAAGGTAAATTTCTTAATTTTATTTATATAATAATATGTAAAATCAATGCTCCGGATATTTAATAAAAAGTATGGTTGATATATCTATTTAATTAATTAATGTTGCGCACGAAATAATTTTGGAACAAAGGATTTACATGATAATAGTCTTAAATATTATTGTTCATAATATCAGTCAATAACCTTAATGAATTAAAATATAAGTTTATAAAAAAATGTTAATGAAAAAAAATATTTCTGTTATGGGGTCAGGCTTGGTAGGAGCAATGGTTGCCGTAATTTTAAACAGAAAAGGGAATAATGTTACCGTTTTTGAAAAACGGCCTGACCTCAGAAAAATAAAATGGGAAGATGGGAGAACGATAAACCTTGCCTTAAGTGAAAGAGGGTGGAATGCAATAAGAATATTGGGCTTAGAGGAGAAAGTGAAAGACATTGCCATTCCGATGCCGGGGAGGATGATTCATGATATAAATGGTAAAACTATTTTTCAACCTTATGGAAAAGAAAACGAAGCTATTTATTCTATATCAAGAGGATTGCTCAATGAATTAATAATGAATATTGCTGAAAAGGAAGGAGTAAGATTTGTGTTTGAACAAAAATGTGAACATGTTGACCTCGAACACTCCATTATTTATTTAAATAACATCGATACAGATGAACAACAGGCAATAAAATCGGATATAATAGTAGGAGCCGATGGTGTTTTTTCAATTGTAAGAAGTATGATGCAACGGACTAATCGATTTAATTATAATCAACAATATATTGAACATGGCTACAAGGAATTAACCATACCCGCCGATGATTTAAATAATTGGAAAATAGAAAAGAATGCACTCCATATATGGCCAAGAGGAAATTTTATGTTCATAGCATTGCCTAATACTGATGGAACATTTACCGGAACTTTATTTTTTCCTTATGAAGGAGATATTTCGTTTGATCAACTAAAAAGTGAGAAAGAAATTCAACAATTTTTCAAAGATTTTTTCCCTGATGTGATTAATTTAAATCCTAATATTGTAAAAGAGTATTTAAAAAACCCTACATGCGCCCTGGTAAACATTAGTTGTTATCCATGGGTTTATAAAGATAACATTTTCCTTATTGGCGATGCCGCACACGGAATTGTTCCCTTTTATGGACAGGGCATGAATGCCGGTTTTGAAGATTGTGTTGTTTTGAATGAATTACTTGACGAAATTAATACCAATTGGCATGAAACCCTCATTAAATACCAAACATTAAGAAAAATAAATGCAGATGCTATTGCTGACTTAGCACTTGGTAACTTTATAGAAATGCGGGATAAAGTATCGGATGAACGTTTTTTATTACGAAAAAAAATAGAAGCTCATATTCACACACGCTACCCTGCTTTGTGGATTCCTCTTTATACCATGATTGCCTTTCATCATGATATTTCTTATTCTGAAGCGCAAAAGATAGGGATACAACATGATGAAATTATGAAAACTATAATGAATATAAAGAATATTGAAAAGGTATGGGAAAAGTTGGATTATTTACCATATTTGAATAACTTATTGACTATCAATTTAAATAATCTAAATAAAGATTAAATTTAATTATAATTATTTTTTTTTATAATGCTATTGCATATTAAATAAATTGACCTACTTTTGCATCACTTTTTAACGAAGTAAACAAAACGGAGTGGTAGTTCAGCTGGTTAGAATGCCTGCCTGTCACGCAGGATGTCGCGGGTTCGAGTCCCGTCCATTCCGCTTGTAACGAACGAGTTACATAATTAAAAACGGTTAATTGCCCTTTTATTGGGTATTAACCGTTTTTTGTTTTTTATTCCTATTTCACTTTATTACCCTTGTTTCCGTTTCATTTCACTTTTTGTTTTGCCTTTATTTCACTTTTTAACCATTTGTTTCACTTGTCATGAAAGCTCGATAAGGTAATCACATTTATATTCAACCTCTGGCTTCTTCATTGATAAGTTCAATATATATGAGGATTATAGTTAATCGAAAAAAAATCTGAACTAACTACCGGCTTTAAGATAGAACCTAAATTTTGGGATGAATCCAAACAACGAGCAGATTAAAGATAGTATCAATAATCGCATTTAGCCTCTTTAGGAAATAAATAAATGAGATTGTTTTAAATTAGAACTACATAAAAGAATTGTATCATCTACAATAATCAAAAAAAGCTTACGGGTAAAGATAAAATTATCACCTAACTTTTAGAATAAATTGATTATTGTCTTACCACATTAGAAAAAATCACAAGAGCATGCTAATTATACAAAAAATTGATAGGCGAAAGCTCAATTATGTATAGGCCACAAATGAGTATCGTCAACCTTATCCTTTCCTTTATTCATGTAATCATCCCGACAGAAAGGCTATGAAAAATTATTATCAAAAGGAAAGAGAAATAATTACATGCTTAAGGTTAAAAGCATGACACCCGGAACGAGAATAAATTTTTTTGCCTGTATGACAGTCATTGAATTTAAATATATTATTTATTATGACTCAAAGATGATAAATGAGCTGAGATCTTTTTTCTTAAATCTTCCCCTGCGGCTTTTATTCGTTCCTGTTCGGACAACATCTGTTGGATAATACTTCTCTGTTCTATTGCTCTTTCCCAAGCATTATTTGTTTCGGGTACAACAGGCTCAATAGGTTTAGGGCGATCCATAATTTTTTATAAAAACAGGTTTATTCCGAAAGTAAATACGTTAAATATAAGAAAAGTAACTAGATATATTATAATGTAAAAACTTCCTCCGGTTTAAAATTGTTAAAGGTATTGCCTTGTTTAAAAGCTAATTTCATAATATTTAGAAATAAGTATTGTTTTAATGTTCAACAATTACATCAGATAAATTAAAATAGATTTTTTAAGCCATTTTATTTATCACTTTTTAGATCTTTCAGGAAATGATTTTCGTAAGTTTTGTAGAACTATTTCTTATCTATACCTAAAAATATAAAAGAAGAGTAAATTACTTAGCCGATATAAAATAAAAAATAGAAGTTGAAAAATAAGCCTGAGGAAAAACATTTGTTATTGCTTTTTAACTAACAAAAAGACTTCTTCAAGAGAAATAAATTAATTAATTTGACAATATTAATATTTTTATTTTACTTGACATTAAATACAATACGACAATAATATTTTTGTAAAATTATTTTACTTAAATGATTTTACATTAAAAATGAAAATATTAACCGAATTACATTATTTACCCGGAATTGAGTATTTTGTTAATTTATTGATTGCAGAAGAAATTGTAATTGAAGCTTGCGAAAATTTTCAAAAGCAAACTTATAGAAATCGCTGTAATATATTAGGAGCAAATAAAATTGAACGTTTAGTTATTCCTGTTAAACATAATACCGGTAAAATTTCAATACGTGATGTTCAAATAGATTATAACCAACGATGGTCATCTGTTCATTTGAGAGCAATCTATTCGGCTTATGGAAAATCGCCTTTTTTTGATTATTATGTTTTAGATTTTGAAAATGTTTTTAATAAAAACCACAAATTTCTATTTGATTTTAATTTAGACATGCTGACAGTTTGTCTTAAAATATTAAAATTAAATAAAAAAATAAACTTTAGTGAAAATTACCAAAGTGCTGATAATAATGGGCAGATTGATTTAAGGGACATTATTAAAGCTAAAGGAAATACCTTTAATAGTTTATATTTTAAAGCTTTCCCATACATTCAGAATTTTGGCAAACATTTTGTCTCAGGTTTAAGTATTATTGATCTTTTGTTTTGCGAAGGTAATTATGCAATTGATATTTTAAGGCAATCAATGTACTCCAACGAACAAAACTCCGATTTTCAGTGTTAACATGTTATTATGAAAATATAATTTTAAGATTTACGCATAAATAAAATTATATTTATACAACCAATTTACAAACACCGTTTAAAAAGTATCAATTGTAATTTATTTTAATTAAGTTTCTTTTATGGAGGCAAAATTTTCAAACAGAGTTAAAGAAGTAATTGCTTTAAGTAGGGAAGAGGCGTTGAGATTAGGGCATGATTATATTGGGACAGAACATTTATTACTTGGCATGATAAGAGAAGGTGAAGGCGTTGCTATAGGCTTGATGAAAAAGCTTGGCATCGCTCTTGAAGAACTTCGCTCCACCATTGAACAACTTACAAAAGGTTCTGCATTACACAATATTAAAAATCTTGCAAACATCCCATTAACACGTCAATCAGAAAAAGTTTTAAAAATAACTTATCTGGAAGCCAAATATTTTAAAAGCCAAGTGATAGGAACCGAACATTTACTGTTATCTATTCTTCGTGATGAAGATAATTTGGCAACTCAAATACTTCATAAATTTGATGTGAGTTATGATGTAGTTAAGGAATTATTAGAATATCATACATCCTCACCTCGTGCAGATGCTAATGATACAGATGATAATGATGATGATAATGCAAGAATGTTTGGTAGTGGCGGAACAGGAACAGGTGGAACGCGTGAAGGTAATAGAGGAGCAACAGAAAAATCCAGAACTCCTGTTTTAGATAATTTTGGTCGCGATTTAACAAAAATGGCAGAAGCCGGAAAACTTGATCCAATTGTAGGAAGAGAAAAAGAAATTGAAAGAGTTGCACAAATCCTTTCACGCCGTAAAAAAAATAATCCCATTCTAATTGGAGAACCCGGAGTTGGTAAAACTGCAATTGCAGAAGGACTGGCTTTAAGAATCGTTCAGAAAAAAGTATCCAGAGTATTATTTGGAAAAAGAGTAGTAACTCTTGATTTAGCTTCCTTAGTTGCCGGCACAAAATACCGTGGCCAATTTGAAGAAAGGATGAAAGCAGTAATGAATGAATTAGAAAAATCACCTGAAGTAATTCTATTTATTGATGAATTACACACTATTGTAGGTGCAGGTGGTGCTTCCGGTTCATTAGATGCTTCTAATATGTTTAAACCTGCATTGGCTCGTGGAGATATACAATGTATAGGTGCAACTACACTTGACGAGTATCGTCAATACATTGAAAAAGATGGTGCATTGGCCCGTCGTTTTCAATTAGTAATGGTTGATGCCACAACTGTGGATGAAACGATTGAAATATTAAATAACATTAAAGATAAGTATGAGGATCACCACCATGTAACTTATACTCAAGAAGCTATAGAAGCTTGCGTAAAAATGTCTGACAGATATATTTCAGATCGTTTTTTGCCTGATAAAGCTATTGATGTATTGGATGAAGCAGGTGCAAGGGTTCATATAAATAATATTACTGTTCCTGAAGATATTTTAACTTTAGAAGAACAAATTGAAAATATTAAAAAAGAAAAAAATCAGGTAGTAAAAAGCCAACGATACGAGGAAGCAGCTCAGTTAAGAGATCGCGAAAAAAGATTGATTGATCAATTAGAAAGAGCGAAATTAAATTGGGAAGAAGATACAAAACAAAAACGCTATTCTGTAAAAGAAGAAAATGTTGCTGAAGTGATTGGTATGATGACCGGAATTCCGACCAATAGAATTGGTCAGAATGAAGGTATTAAATTACTGAACATGGGTGAGGAGTTAAAAGGTAAAGTAATTGGACAGGATGAAGCGATTTCTAAATTAGTAAAGGCAATTCAACGAACCAGAGTTGGATTGAAAGATCCAAAAAAACCAATAGGCTCATTTATTTTCTTGGGTCCGACAGGGGTTGGTAAAACTGAATTAGCTAAAGTACTTTCAACATATTTATTTGATAAAGATGATTCTTTAGTAAGAATAGATATGAGTGAGTATATGGAGAAATTTAGTGTATCGCGTTTAGTTGGTGCGCCTCCGGGATATGTTGGTTATGAAGAAGGGGGTCAGTTAACTGAAAAAATTCGTCGAAAACCATATTCTGTTGTATTATTGGATGAAATTGAAAAAGCCCATCCGGATGTTTTCAATTTACTTTTGCAAGTACTTGACGATGGTATTTTAACTGATGGATTAGGAAGAAGGGTTGATTTTAGAAATACTATCATAATAATGACTTCTAATATTGGAGCCAGAGATTTAAAAGACTTTGGTGCAGGAATTGGTTTTTCAACGAAAGCGAAAGGTGATGCAGGGGATGAATTGATGAAATCAACAATTCAAAATGCTTTGCGAAAAGCTTTTTCTCCTGAATTTTTAAATCGTTTGGATGATGTGATTGTATTTAATAATTTATTAAGACAAGACATTCATAAAATTATTGAGTTAAGCTTAGGTAAATTATTCGGTCGTTTAACAGCTTTGGGATATAAAATTGAATTGACTGAAAATGCAAAAGATTTTCTTGCAGAAAAAGGATATGACCCACAATATGGAGCAAGGCCTTTAAACAGAGCAATTCAAAAATATCTTGAAGACCCGGTTGCTGAAGAAATTTTAAAAGGTGAAGCCAAAGAAGGCGATACAATAATGGCAGATTATGAAGGAACTGGCGAAGTACTAACCATTAAAGTTTTAAGTAAGGAAGTTGCATAGGATTTAAATAATTTATAAAAAGAACTGCAAATTTATTTGCAGTTTTTTTTTGTCTTAGAATTATTTTATTTGGTTTAATATATTGATTTTTAAGCTATTATTTTAAATTTGAAAAATATTATCTTATTTTTTCAGTTTTTAAAAAACAAACATTAAAACAGATTCTATATGAATGTTGCTAAATCTACCATATTAGGGAAAGACAGGAGAGACGGAAATTTATATAAAATTACTCAGGAAGAAATTCTTCAATTTAAGAATGATGGTTATCTAATTCTTAATGATCTTTTAAATGAAGATGAACTTCAAACGATAGATCCATGGTTTGAACATTTTATTTCCGGTAAAGAACCTAATATGGGAAAAGATTTTTGTGATATGAGTCAACCTTATGGAACACCTATAGAAGAATTTCGATTGGTAAATGCAATGTTACCAAGTAAATACAGACCGGAATTAATAAATAATATTTTTTTTCAAATTGCCCAGAGCATTGCTGATCAATTATATGATGGAGTTGCAAAAATGGATTATGAACAGTTTCTTGCAAAAAAACCTAATAAAACCCAAGCTGAATTTGCAATGCATCAGGATTTAGGTTATTGGCCTAAAACCAAAAATACGTGGACAGCCACTTTTTCTTTAGCAATGAATGATGCGACAATTGATAATGGTTGTTTACAAGTTGTTCCGGGATCAAATAATGAACCATCTCTAAGAATTCATCAACCTAAAGAATATGATAACAAATCAGATAAAAAAAATAATAGAGACGAATCTCACACATTGGTTATTGAAACAAACCCGGCTGATGTAATTGTTTATTTACCGGTTAATAGAGGCAGCATTACTATTCATGATGAAAGAATTGTTCATGGATCAGGAGGAAATAACACAAATGAATGGAGAAAAACCTATGTTATGGCATTTAGAGATGAAAATACAATAGAAGAAGAACGCTCTATCGGTTTTACACATTCCCATAATGATATTGTAAATTGGGAAAAAATAATTAAATAGAGATTATTAAAAAATATCTTAATAATAACAGAACAGATTTTACGGATTTCATCTAACGGTGAACATAAATTCAAAATAAGCTAATAATTAGTCTATTTTGAATTTATATTTATACCGGAGTTTGATAAGTAAGTGTTATTATTAGTAAGTAACTATTTATCAAACTTTTTGAAAATAACTGTTGCATTGTGCCCGCCAAAACCAAAGGTGTTACTCATTGCATAATTAACAGTTTTATCTTTTTTCTTTCCTAAAACAATATCTAAACCCTGAGGTATTTGAGGATCCAGATCTATTGTATTTATTGTTGGAGGGATAATATTTTCTTTAATTGCCATTATGCATGCTATTGCTTCAACGGCTCCTGCAGCACCTAATAAATGACCGGTCATTGATTTTGTAGCGGAAATACTAAGGTTTGGAGAATTAGAAAATAATTTAAAAACTGCTTTTAATTCACTGATATCACCTAAAGGAGTTGATGTAGCATGTGCATTAAGGTAATCTATATCATCAACAGTTATTTCGGCATCATCAAGTGCGGCCTGCATCCCTAAAATTGCACCAACACCTTCCGGATGTGTTGCAGTTAAATGATAAGCATCAGCCGACATCCCTCCCCCAACTATTTCTGCATATATTTTTGCTCCTCTCGCTTTTGCATGTTCATATTCTTCCAAAACAACAGCTCCCGCGCCTTCACCCATCACAAATCCATCTCTATCTATATTAAAAGGCCTTGCTGCAGTTTCAGGACTATCATTACGAGTTGAAAGAGCCTTGCAAGCATTAAATCCACCTATTCCCGCTTCACAAATTGGTGCTTCAGATCCACCTGAAATAATTATATTTGCTTTTCCCAAACGTATGTAATTAAAAGCATCAATTATTGCCGTATTAGATGTTGCACAGGCAGATACTGTACAATAATTAGCTCCTCTGAAACCATATTTCATAGAGATCCATCCGGCAGCTATATCGACAATCACTTTAGGAATAAAAAAAGGATTAAAACGTGGTATTTTCCCTCCTGCTGTATACTCTGCTATTTGTTCCTGAAAAGTAAAAAATCCTCCGTTCCCCGATCCCCAAATAACTCCAACCTTATTTTTATCAATTGAATCATTATCTATCCCGGCATCTTTTACTGCCTGGTCTGCAGCTACAACTGCATAATGAGAAAATGGATCCATTTTACGTACTTCAGTTTTATCAATAAAATCTAAGGCATTAAAACCTTTAATTTCACAGGCAAATTTTGTTTTAAAATGAGTCGTATCAAATTTTGTGATTTGGCTTGCACCACTTTTTCCTTTCACTAAGTTTTCCCAAAAATCTTTTGTATTGTTTCCTATTGGAGTTAAAGCACCTAAACCTGTTACAACTACTCTCTTTAATTCTTTCATATATATATTCAAATGGATTTAATAATAAAATCTAAACCTTCATCCCGAACTAAAAAGTTTAATTTGAATGCAAAAGTAAATTGATATTGCTTTTAACAAAAACACTTTTGAAAAAAAACCTGATAATAAATTGATTTTATAAAAAAAAGTCTCAACCAAGGTTAATAAATTTAACTATATTCCTCTTAGGTACTTTTCAGCAAAGGTTTTTTATAGATATTTGTAGAAGTAAATTAAATTTTATAAAATTCATTTATCGGCGGCTCACTTTTTTTCATGATATATTTCATCAAATAAATATTTATGGAATGAATTCAATTTGATAAATTATTTATGAATAAAAATAAAAGTATTAAAAAAATATATTTATTATTTACTTTATTCTTTGCTTTATTTATAAATACTAATTTTGTTTTTGCTCAATTACCATATATAATCGTAAAAGAAAATTTTTATTTGAAGAAAACTATTACTAATAACAACTTTCACTTACCATATGAAAGTTTTGCATACCACTTTCTAAACGATACTTTACCTGAAATGAAATTTTTTATTTTTAAAAATGTACCCAAACCGGGCTTAAGAAATCCTATAGGTGTAAGAGAAGCGTACTTTGGAACTGTAGGTTTTAATTGGAATTCGCCGAAATATTATGGGGAACAAAGTTCAAGTGCATTATTATTTGCAAAGCTTTTAAGTTTCATCCCAATACCAAGAATCTCATTACCCAAACTATTCCCATCAGGAAAATAAGATTCTGTATATTAAACACAGTCTTAATTTATTGTTAAAGATTATATTAACCTGCTATTTTTAATCATGAAATATTTTTACTCATCTATATTCATTTTAATTTTTTCTTTTCAACTGAAAGGGCAATATGTTATAAAAGGAAGGGTAGTTGAAAAAGAAAATAATAAACCAATAAGTAATGTTCAATTGTTTATAAAAGAAAACAAAATAGGTGAAACAAATAATAAAGGCGATTTTGAATTTAAATCAGATTCCGAAAAAGTTGTTGTTACTTTTAAATTTAAAAATAATTTAAATAAAGAAAATTTTAAGGATTCAATTTCTATTTTACAATTTCTCGAAAAAACAGAAACCTTATCAGGCAGCAAATTAAATTTGGTTTATCCGAATTTCGTTAAACCTAATTTATTTAATGATATAGTATTAAAAGAAGTAACTGTTACGGGTTATAATAACAATCGCTCCATTTCTGAAATTCCTGCATCAATAGCTACTGTTTCAAATTCCGACTTAAAAAGATTCTCAAATACATCTATTTTGCCGGCCGTCAATACAATTCCGGGTGTAAGAATGGAAGAACGTTCTCCGGAAAGTTTCCGGTTAGCAATTCGCGGAAGTTCATTGCGATCACCATTTGGAGTGCGAAATGTAAAAATATATTGGAACGACATCCCTTTAACAGATGCGGGAGGCAATACTTATTTAAATCTTTTTGATTTAAATTCTATTGGAAGCGTAGAAGTAATTAAAGGTCCCGGAGGAAGTATATATGGTGCAGGTACAGGTGGTGTAGTTTTATTAAAAAGTCAAATAGGAGTTTTAAACAAATCAGATATTCAAATTAATAACACAGTTGGGAATTATGGTCTATTTGGTAGCAGCGCAAGCATAAACCTGGGAAATAAAAAATCTGTTTCAAATATAACTTACTCACATCAACAAGCGGATGGTTATCGAAAAAACAGCCAGATGAGGAGGGATATTATACAAATTCAAAATAAAATATTTACCGGTGAAAAACAAACCATTTCTGTTAATGCATTGTATTCAGATCTATTTTATCAAACACCGGGCGGATTAACAAAAATGCAATCCGACACTAACCCTCAATTAGCAAGACTTGCATCAGGTCCTTTTAAAAGTGCCCAAGCAATTAAAGCTGCTATTTATCAAAAGATATTTTATGCAGGTGTTTCGCACGAATATGATTTTAATCCACATTGGACCAATAAAACATCCCTGTATTTAAATATTGTAAAATTCGAAAATCCGACTTTTACAAATTATGAAAAACGCGATGAAAAGGGTTTCGGAGGGCGAACAGTAACATCTTATTCCTTTTTACAAAATGATGTAAAAGGAAAAATATCTATAGGCGGAGAATTTCAAAAAGGAAATACCGGTTTAAAAAATTATGGAAACAAGGCAGGTTCAGCAGATACTTTACAATATGATGATAAAATAAATGTAATTCAATATAATGCTTTTGCACAAGCTGAAGTTGATTTGCCACACGATTTTTATTTTACAATTGCCGGAAGTTTTAATAAAATGGATTATGACTTTAATCGTTACTATCCTGTAAATATTGGAAACCAAAACAAAAATTTTAATTTGGTTTTTTTACCCAGAGTGGCACTTTTGAAGAAAATCAATAATATGTCTTTATTTGCAAGTGTAAGTAAAGGCTTTTCTCCTCCGACACTTCCAGAAATAAGGCCTTCAGGAACTTCATTTAACGATTCTTTAAATCCAGAAAAAGGAATTAATTATGAATTTGGAACTCGAGGAAATCTATTAAATAACAAATTGATATTTGATGCAACAATCTATAATTTTCAATTGAAACAAACCATTGTGAGAGAAAACAATAAAAGGGGTGAGTATTTTATCAATGCAGGTCAAACTTCTCAACAAGGGATTGAAATTAAATTGATGTATCTAATAATTAATAATAGCGCTAATTTTATAAGTCAATTGAAAATTGGAATTAGTGAAACTTATAACAATTATGTTTTTAAAGATTATTCCACCACTGCGGCTAACGCAAAAACTAAAACTAAGATTGACACAATAAATTATTCACGGAATTGGATTACCGGTGTTGCACCCAATATATTTGTTTCAACCCTCGACCTTGTAACCAAACCGGGATTTTATTTAAATTTAACATTAAATTGTACCGATAGAATTCCTTTAAATGATTCCAACACATTTTTCTCAAATAATTATCAATTGTTGGATGGGAAGATTGGGTATAGAAAGGAAATTAAAAAATTTAAAATTGAAATTTTTGGTGGGATTAACAATATATTGAATCAAAGCTATAGTTTGGGCAACGATACTAACGCAATGAATAATCGTTTTTACAATCCGGCTCCTTTGCTAAATTATTTCGGCGGTATAAATGTCGGATATAAATTAAACTAAAAACTTAAATTTTTTTATAAAAATGAAAATTAATTTTTCAAAAACAGTTTCTGCTATTTTTTCTACAATATTCTTTTTATTTCTCCTAACGGGTTGCTTTAAATCTTATCCTCATAAATCTATCTCCTTAAGTGCAAGCGGTACATTTCCTGCTCCTCCGGCACATAACCACAATGTTGAGTTTTATTTACCCAACGATACCGTTAAAGACTCAAGTTTCATACTTATTACAGATTTAACAGTTGCAGATTGGCCTGATACGGAATCGGAAAAGTTTGCAGAACAAATGACAAAACTTGCACAAACAAATGGTGTGGATGTAGTAAAATTAAAAAACTGGGAAAACGAAGTTAATAACAATGGAAATACATATAAATTATTAAAAGGTATGGGATATCGATATGAAAAGCATATGGATTACCTTCATAAATACTTAAAATGGGAACAAATAAGTTATTTACCCGAAAATGCCGGCAAACCCGTTTTAGCTGTTACCACTGCTTATGATTTTGATCATAATATTTGGAAAATTATTCCTGAAGATTTAAAAGACGGAGAAAAACTTTTTAAAAATTTCGTTTATCGCTATTCGCCTTATCATTTAATAAACGAAACTAAAAATTGGGTTTATAAAAAAGGAGAGCAGGGAACAGAAAAAATAAGAGTTCATAAAGAAAAAAGCGTTATCGACAAAAAATTAAAACTTTCGTATCAGGATAAAAAAGTAAATAAAATTATTATTGATAATACCACTCTTTTGGATGAAAAATTAAATTCCATTAAAGAACAAATGGATTTAACTTATGATGAACACAAGCATATTATAAAAACGGATGTAAAATCATTAAACGGTAAACCTTATCAATACACAGAAGAATTTTTTTATACCAATAATAAATTAAATCATTCCATAATGTCAGAAATTGTGGACGGAAAGAAAATACCATTTGTCAGAACTGATTATGAATATTTTAGTATTAAGGATTTTAAGTAAGTCTAAAAATATTACAATTCAGTTACAAAGTTGGTTCTTGGAAAATTATTTCACTTAGTAGCCGGTATGCATTCTTAAATCCATTTCTCACCTGTTAATACGATTTAATATTAACAGATGGATGCCAAATACAAAAATAAATTTTGCAATTTTAAAAAAAGCATTGTTTATCTGTTTGTTTACATTATTTATATTGTCAATACTTCAGTGTAAGCAGCATTTTTCTTATATGATAAAGGGAGATTAACCTCTAATTTTTCAAAAGTAAGTATTAGGTATTTACTTCTTTCGCAACCCCTCACTTAGCTTTTTAATAAAAGATCAGCAATTAAGGTTTCAAACGTTTTTGCTCTCACACCGGTAAATACTAATGTTCCGGTGCTTTTGCGTGATATGAACTGCGTTCCTGGCTTAATCTTTTACCATAAATTAAATTAAAAATCGCAGGGAGAACAAGTAATACCAGAAAAGTAGCTGATATTAAGCCACCAATTACTACAACAGCTAATGGTTTTTGTGTTTCTGATCCGATACCGGAGGAAAGAGCTGCCGGTAATAAACCTAAGCTTGCCATTAATGCTGTCATTACTACGGGGCGTACACGACTAAGAGCACCTTCTCTCACAGCTTCTTTTAATTTCATCCCGTTCTTAATATTGTGCTGAAAAATATTAACTAAAATAACTCCATTTTGAACAGAAACCCCGAATAAGGCAATAAAACCAACACCGGCAGATATGCTAAAATTAATTCCTGTAAACAAAAGTGCCAATATTCCTCCAATTAACGCAAAAGGAACATTTAACAAAATCATCGTAGCGTCCAGAACATTTCCGAAAGCAAAAAACAAAATCATAAAAATAATGATAATAGAAATTGGAACTACCAATGTCAATTGTTTTGTAGCTCTTTGCTGGTTTTCAAATTCACCTGCCCATTTAAAAGTATAACCTTGTTTTAATTTTATTTTTTGATTTACTTTATCCTGTGCGTCTTGAATAGTGCTGCCTAAATCCCTGCCACGAACCGAAAATTTGATAGCAATAAATCTTGCATTTGTTTCGCGATATACAAAAGCCGGTCCGGAAATATTGCTTAATACTGCAAATTCTTTTAATGGTATTTTAGAACCTGATCTTGAAGGAACCAGAAGCTCTTTAATTTTTTCTTCTGAATATCTGTAAGCTTCGCTATACCTTACTTTGATATCAAATCTTTTTTCATCCTCATAAAACTGGCTTACGGTTTTACCACCAATTGCCATTTCAATAACTGATTGGCAATCTTCTGTACTTATATTATACATTGCCATTTTATTTTGATCTAAATCGATTCTAAATTCCGGTTGGCCAAGGTTTTTTACTATTCCTAAATCTTCAACACCTTCCACTTTTTTTAAGGTTTCAAATACTTTTTTTGCTTCAGAATCTAAATACTTAAGGTCAGTACCAATAATTTTAACAGCCATTGAACCTTTCACACCGGAAACAGCTTCCTCCACATTATCAGTGATTGGTTGAGAAAAACCAAAAACAACTCCTTCATATTTTTTAAGCTTTTCTTGCATTTGCGAAACTAATTCATCTTTTGAGATATCGCGTTTCCAATCATCTTTTGGATATAGATCAACAAAAAATTCAGCATTGAAAAAACCTGTAGGGTCTGTTCCATCATTAGGTCTCCCTGTTTGACTCATTACGCTTTTTACTTCAGGGAATTCTCTAAAAATATGTCTGATTTGTTTTGTAAAATGATAACTCTCATCAAGATTTATTGATAAAGGCATGCTTGCTCTTACATATATTGAGCCTTCGTTTAAGTGGGGTAAAAATTCACTGCCAACGAATCTAAATAGAAAAATAGACACGGCTAATACACCTGTTGCTATCAGGATACTAATTTTAGGAAATTTTAAAACAGTATCAAGTGCAGGTGCATATATTTTATTAAGAAATTTAATAACCGGATTATCTCGCTCTCTTACGTTCTTCCGAAGAAGAAAACTACAAAGCATCGGTATAAGAGTTAAACTAAAGATTAAAGCACCTAAAAGAGCAAAACCTAAAGTCCATGCCAGAGGAGAAAACATTTTCCCTTCTACTTTTTGAAATGAGAATATTGGAAGAAGGGCTGTAATAATTATAAGTTTTGCAATAAAAATGGATTTACCCATTTCTGTTGCAGTTTTAGATATCCAATTTAATTTTGCTCTTTTATTAAATGCTTCCATTCCCAATTCATGAGACTTTTGCGCCAAGACGACAAAAATCCCTTCAACCATAACTACCGCACCATCTATAATAATTCCAAAATCAATCGCACCAATAGATAAAAGATTAGCCGACATGCCTTTTAATCGCAAACATATAAAGGCAAACAAAAGAGCAAGCGGAATAACAATGGCAACCATAATTGTAGTACGCCAATCAGCAAGAAATACTAATAAAATAAATGTTACCAATAAAATACCAATGATCACATTTTCCGATACTGTATGCATCGTAAAATTTATTAATGTAGTGCGATCATAAAAAGGATTTATTTTAACATCTTTTGGTAAAACAAAATTGTTCAGCTCATCAATTTTATTATGCAAATTATTTAAAACTTCTCCCGGGTTTTCACCTTTTCGCATTAAAATAATTCCTTCTAAAACATCATCCTTTTCATCTCTCCCTGCCATTCCTAACCTTGGTTGAAAACTATTCTTTACAACAGCTACATCCTTTATTTTTACAGGTGTGCCATTTACATTATCTATAATAACATGTTCAACATCTTGTATTTTTGTTAGAAGACCCAAACTTCGAACTACAAAAGCTTGATTACCTCTTTTAATAACATCTCCTCCAACATTTATATTACTTTTACCTAAAGCCTCAAAAACATCTAAAGCAGAAAATCCGTACTCTGCAAGTAAAATAGGATTAACACTTACTTCAATTGTTCTCACTCTTCCTCCAAAACTTACTACATCAGCAATACCCGGTACAGATTTAAATTGTTTATCAAGAGTCCAATCTTGAATGGTTTTTAATTCTGTAATATCTCTTGTTTTAGAATCCAAAGAATATCTAAAAATTTCCCCGGTAGGCCCTGATGGAGGTTGTATCTCTGCATCTGCACCCGTTGGGAAATCTACATTTGCTAATCTATTAGCTACTTCAACTCTTGCATTAAAATTATCAACCCCATCTTCAAATATTAAGGTAACTACTGATAAGCCGAAAAGGGAAATGGATCTCAAGGAAGTTTTATGAGGAATAACATTCATCTCCGTTTCAATTGGGATGGTTACAAATCGTTCCACTTCTTCTGAGCTTCTGCCTCTCCACTGTGTAATAATAATAACGTTAGTATTTGTTACATCCGGAAATGCTTCAATAGGAGTGTTCATAAAACTTACAACACCCGCAACAATCATTAAAAATGTAAGAAAAAATATAAAAAACCTGTTTTTAAGGGAGAAATTAATTAACCCTTTTATAAAATTATTCATTGAACATTAATTGGTTCGTGATTGAATCCGGAAATAGTATTTTAAATAAAAAATTAGCTATTAAGTTCATTGAACAATAATAAGCTTCCCTCAGTAACTACTATCTCACCGGATTTTAAATTTCCTTTTAAGAAAACGCTTTCAGAAGTGCTTTTTAGAATTTCTACGCTTCTTTTTTCGTATTTTCTGTTTCCTGTATCAACTACTACGAAATACTTATCATTGTCGAAAACAATTGCTTTGAGAGGTACCGAAAGCATTTGGCCCGGTTGAGAAAGTTTAAGATGAATGGTGGCGAACATATCCGGTTTTAAAAATCCGGCTTTATTATCCATTTCTACACGTACTTTCATAACGCGTGAATTTTTATCCAATACATTGCTGATATTAGATATTTTGCCCGGAAAACTTTTATCCGGATAAGATAAGGTTCTAACATCTACAGTTTGACCTAATTTAATATCCGAAATATCGGTTTCATAAACGTTTGCCAAAATCCAAATTTTACTTAAGTTGGAAATCGTAAACATAGGACTTGAGTTATCAGGGCGCATTTCTTGTCCGGTACTTACATTTTTTTCAACGACATAACCGGAAATAGGGGCTTGAACTATAAAATATGGTTGTTCTGATTTTGATGCACCGCCATATAAACGTAAAACCTGTTGAGAACGGGCCACACTTTGTTGGGCTTTTATAAACTCCTGATTTGAATTAATATAATCAGTTTCTGAAGAAAAACCGGATTTATATAAGCTCTCAACATTTTGAAAATTCTTTTTTGCAATTTCTAAATTAGATTTATCAATTTCGAAATCTTTTATATAATTAGTAACATCTGCACTCCTAATGCTAACTAAAGACTGGCCTTTTATAACATATGCGCCTAAGGATACTTTTACATCTTCAACATTTCCACTTACTAGAGGGAAAACTCTAACCACACTATTTTCATCAAAAGAAACCTCTCCATTTAGAATCAAATCTTCTGTGACATTTTTAAGTTTCACTGTATCTGTTCTATAACTTTGATCTTCTTTTGGATTTTGTAGACCTCCTTTTTCACCGGATTCTTTCTTTTTGCATGCTATATTAAAGAGCATTAAAATTGGTAAAAGAAAAATTATTTTTTTCATTAAGTTAAGTTTTTGGATATTAAAAAAATTTGGAATTGGTAACAAAATTGAAATACTGTTGAGATTGAAAAAGATTATTTTGCATATTTATCAAATTCAATTGTGCAGTTTTATAAGATCTTATTTTATCTAAAAACTCTAGTAAACCAATAATTCTCTTGTTGTAGTTTTCAGCAGCCTTTATACTAATATTAGCAAGGCTTTCTCTATAACCTGTAGGGATATTATTAACTAAATTATAAAAATTTTTCAATTTATAATGTGCGTTTTTTACTTCACTATTTATTTGAAATTGTTGAGCTTCTAATGCTTTCTTTGAACTAGTAATGCCAATTTGAGCGATTTTTAAATTTCCCTGATTACGATTAAAAATCGGTAATTGAAATGAAACATTTACTCCTGAATAATTGGGATATGCATTTCCATATGAATCAAAATCACCTCCAAAAGTAAAATCAGGGATAGCATTTGCTTTTTGCAAGTTCAAATTCCTCCCGGCATTATTTATTTGTTCTAAAGATAATTTCACATCAGGCCTGCTAGCCATTGCCGAATCTAATGCATGGTTTATATTTGGCAATAAAGTAGTTGGTTGTGGCATTCCATTTGGTGAAATATATTTCCCATTTTCAATACGTAATATAAGCTGCAATTGAATTTGGTCATCAGCAATTTGATTAAGGTAATCAGTAATTGAGGTTTGTATGGTTTGTAATTCAAATTCTAAACGGGTTACATCGTAAGCCGAAACTGCACCTCTTGAAAGTTGTTGTTTAAAAACCTCAACCTGCTCTTTCATTAATCTTTCTTCACTTAATAATAATATATATGATTGTTGATCATAATATAACTCAGAATATGATGTATATAGATTGAAACGTAGGTTTCTTAATAAATCTTCAAATGCCAAAGCCTGAAGTTGTCTGTTGCTTTCAGCAAGTCTTACTAATTTACTTCGCTTGGCAGCCAAACTAACTAATTGTGTAATAGATGCCTGAAATTCTCCATTGTTATAAACTCCACTACCCTCCACATTTTTACCATAGTTAAATACTTTCTTTGTTGCAGGATTATAAAAATTAGTTTCAAAAAAAACAGTTGGGTTATACCAAAGTTTTGCTTGTGTGATATTGGCTTGCGCTGAACTAATATTAAACCTTTGGGCAAGGAGTTGATAATTTCTTTCAAGGAAAATCTTTTCTGCTTCAATTAATGATAAACTGATGGTATCATTAGATTGCTGGGCAACTACGGAAAGGTTTGTTAAGCCAAGTAAAAAAAATATGGCTATAAATCCGCGAATGAAATTAAACATAATAAAATGAAATGATTAAATAAGCTATAAAAATCAAAAAAAATGATTCAAATCAGAAAAAGTATCAATAATTTTGCAAATATGGAGGAAAAATGATGACTTATAATTAAAATAACATTAAAAGTGAATTAAATTTATATAAATAAGAATGGCAAACTATAAGTGTTCATTTTTTTAAAATTTCTATTTTCTTTAATTTACTTTGTTTTTAAATTAAAAAAATGACTTACGATATAATAATTATTGGAGGAGGAATTGTTGGGATGGCAACAGCACTTCAAATAAAAGAAAGAAACACAAAATTAAATGTATTGGTACTTGAAAAAGAAGATGTATTAGCTAAACATCAAACCGGTAATAATTCCGGTGTCATCCATTCAGGCATTTATTATAAACCGGGGAGTTTAAAAGCAACAAATTGTATTAGAGGTTATAATCAATTAATTGACTTTTGTAATAAAGAGGATATTAAATATGAACTGTGCGGTAAAATAATAGTCGCTACTCACGAACATGAAATGATTGCATTAAATAATATTTACGAACGAGGAATTGAGAATGGTTTACAAAATTTAAAAAGATTAAAATCTAAAGAAGAATTAAATGAATATGAGCCTTATGTAACCGGTATTGCCGGAATTGTGGTTCCTCAAACAGGAATTATTGATTATACTTTGGTTACAAACAAATATGCGGAAGTTTTTAAACGAAAAGCCGGTGAAATAAAATTAGGAGAAAAAGTTATAAATATAAAAAATAAGCTTACAACTTCAGAAATCATAACTCAAAACACCACATATGAAGCAAAGCTAATAATTAATTGCGCAGGTTTAAATTGCGACGAAATAGCTGCAATGAATAAAAATAAAATTGATTTTAGAATTATTCCTTTTCGTGGAGAATATTTTGAAATAAAACCGGAAAAAAATTACCTGGTAAAAAATCTAATATATCCTGTTCCCGATCCAAGTTTTCCATTTCTGGGTGTTCATTTTACAAGAATGATAAATGGAGGTATTGAAGCAGGACCAAATGCTGTTTTCGCTTTAAAAAAAGAAGGTTATAAAAAAACAGATTTTGTATTAGGTGATGTTGCGCGTTCGATAAGCTGGAAGGGTTTTCAAAAAGTAATGTTTAAATATTGGAAAATGGGTTTGGGTGAATACTATCGTTCATTTTCAAAAACAGCGTTTACAAAAGCATTACAAAAATTAATACCCTCTATTCAAGAAAACGATTTAATACCCGGTGGAGCAGGTGTAAGAGCTCAGGCTTGTGATAGAAATGGAGGTTTAATAGATGATTTTTTAATTTTAGAAGATCAGTTTATTATAAATGTTGGTAATGCTCCATCACCGGCTGCCACATCATCATTATCTATTGGGCAAACAATTGCTGAAATGGCTATTAAAAGGTTTAATTAAAAATTATGTTTGAAAAGCTTAATGAAATTGATACCCGGGCCTTACTTTACCTGAATAGTTTTCATAATGACTTTATAGATGAAATAATGTTTTTAATATCCAATGATAAAATTTGGATTCCATTTTACTTGATTATTATTATTTTTTTATTTAAAATTTTTAATTGGAAAAAAGCTCTTTTAATAGTTACATGTTTAGTATGTGTCGTCGCACTATCTGATCGAATTTCATCCGGGTATTTCAAACCAACATTCAAACGATACAGGCCTACACACGAGCAGGCTATTATGGAAAAAATCCACACTGTTCATGATTATAGAGGTGGTGATTATGGTTTTATTTCATCACATGCTGCAAATACTTTTGGCCTTGCTATGTTTCTTTTTTTAACCTTACATAAAAAATTTAAAAATATCGGCAGGTTATTTTTATGGGCCGGTGTCGTATCCTATAGCAGAATATATTTAGGTGTTCATTATCCTTTAGACATTTTAACAGGTGCTTTATTGGGTGTTTTGCTTGCTCTGATCTTTTTCCGGATTTATTTAAAATGCCTTCATAATATATTTAAAGAAGATCAAATAAATCTTTGACTCCTATTTGCCTTTCAACAGTAAAACCTTCTCCATAAGTTGTTCCGATTGTTCTTCCAAAATCTCTTGCACGGCCTTCGATAAAATGAATAAAATCAGGGGATGAAAGTGTGGTTTGTGGTTCGTTAAGATTGGGATTGTGAAATTGAGTGTTAAAAGCTTTTATTGCTTCCATTTTTTTATCCCAAAAGGGAGTAATATCAAAAATAAAATCAGGAGTTATATATCTGTCTTGTATGTAGTGATACACTACCTTAGGCCTCCAAGTTTCCTGTTTTTCACCATCTAAAAGTGTTTCAATTTTTCTTAATCCGGATAAAAAACATGCATCAGTTGCTAAACCAGATCCTTTGCCGTGATCAATATGGCGATCAGTAACTGCATTTGCAATAACAATATCAGGTTGATATTTTCTGATAACAGAAATTAATTTAAGTTGTGAGTCTTTATCATTTTTAAAAAATCCATCCGGTAATTTCAAATTTTCCCGCGCAGACAACATTAAAATTTTAGAAGCATTCTCAGCTTCGCTTTTACGGGTAATTGCAGTTCCTCTCGTTCCAAGTTCACCTTCAGTAAAATCAACAACGCCAACTTTTTTTCCCATTGCTACATGCGCAAGTATAATTCCACCTGCACCTAATTCTGCATCATCGGGGTGTGCAGCCATTACAAGAATATCTAATTTCATTTAAAAATGTTTTAAAAACTTTAACGGTAAGAAGAATGCTAAAAGTTCTTTATGGGAATAAATTTTTTATCTAACTCGTATTGTTCTTCCTGCACGTAAGAGCGTGCGAGGAGAAATTCCATTAAGGCGACAAATATAGTTTATTGAAGAGCGATATTTACGGGCAATATGACCCAGTGTTTCTCCATTTCTGATGCGGTGGTAAACTGCCTGGCGAAACATATAACTATGTTGAAGAGAACCTGCGGTGCCAAAATAGGAAAAATGTTCTTTTGTTAAAGTAAAGTTTTCATCTTTTAAATGACCACCATTTGTAAAATCATAAATATAAGCAGGATTAAATGGATCTCCCTGATATCTGATTTCGTAATGTAAATGCGGGCCCGAACTATGACCTGTACTTCCTCCCCAACCAATCAAATCTCCTGCTTTAACTTTTTGTCGTGCCGTTACCAATTGCTTACTTAAATGCCCGTAAAGTGTTTCAAGTCCGTTATCGTGCCTTATTAATACATAATTTCCAAATCCGGATCCATCCCACCTCACTATTCGCACAATGCCGTCAAATGCTGCTTTAACGGAATCACCTGTGTTTAATGCCAAATCGGTTCCATAATGAAAACGATACCATCTATATGCAAATGGTGAAGTAACATAACTCCTGTTTAAAGGAAAGGCCCAGTGATGCTTTTCGTCATATAATCTGATTTTAACCGTATCTTTAAATTCGTGTGGATTTTTTTTATAAGGATCAATATTGTAGGTATCCCAATAAGCATAATAAGTAGCTGCAGTTAAATAAACACTGTCTACTAATATTTCTTCGCGAATTTCAACCAGCTCCGGTTCACCGCCATCTTCCATTAAAGTATCCTCTTCTACTATTGAATGCTCTTTTTTAGGATCGAATTGGTATTGAGAGTTATTAGAAGTTTTTTTTGTAGGGTTTATCTGTGTTGTAATTGTTTTTTTCTTTGTATTATTCTTACCTTTTATTTGTAGATTTTTATGAAACTTTCCTCTTTCCTGGGCATTTAAAGTTAAAAGAGAAAAAATAAACAGTAATAATATATATATAATTTTAATGCGCATGTTTATAAAAAAGTATCAAAAATTTTAAAAACTGGTGATACCGGTTAATGATGTTGTGAAAAAAATTAAAAAAATTTTCGCAAATTAACAAAATTAATTTAATCTAAACGCAACTAATCCTTTCTTAAATTAGATTGAAACAAAAGTGTTCGTAAAAACAAAACGTTTTTACTTTAGATTTTAATATCTGCCAGAGCAAAATATAATAATTTTAAACCAAATGCTATTAAACCTATCCCTGCTATTCTGTTCATCCACTTTAATATATTTGGTGTAAGTAATTTACTCAGCTTGGTTGCAATAAGGGTTTTTAATAAATCACCTGAGAAAGTAGTAATGATTAAGCCTGAGAAAAAAATGTAAATTTCGCTTAATTTATAATCAGGGCTTACTCCACCTATCACACCTACCCAAAAAATTAAAACAAAAGGATTAATAGCATTTAAAGCAAAGCCCTTTAAAATATACCTGAGTACACCCCTTCTCTCTTCAATGGGAACATCTGATTTTGGTTTTATCGGCCTTAAAAAATTTATTACACCAAATACAACCATTAGCGATCCGCCCACTATTCCTAAAATATCTTTAAAACGGGCGGAATCCAATAAGTTTGATAAACCCACATAGCAGATAATAATATATATTATATCGCTTAACGAAATCCCAACTGCCAACCAAGCTCCTGCTTTAAAACCTTTTCTGATACTTGTTTGTATTAATGCAAAAAAAACAGGCCCTATAAGTAAAGCCAATAATAAACCCAGACCAATGCCTTTAAAAAAAACTGCCATTTTAAAAAATTAAATTAAACTCGCTTCTTGTTATAGTCGAGCCTTTATTATTAAGGTTTAGATTAGTAACTTTATTTTTCAAAAATTCAATAAAGGGCTATATTAGTAAATTTTAGATTTTATATCCTTAAATAAATTCTGAATTTTTTTTACTGATTAAATTTTTTATTTACTGCTATTTAAAAAGCTCTCCCATTCTTCATACATTGCTTTTTTTAGAACCCTGGGAAATTTGTGCTGACCACCTATTTTACCTTTTATTTTCATCCATTCATAAAAAGTTTCCGTAGGTAAAATTTTAACATAAACATCTTTTAATGCAGCAGTCCTTTCAACAGCGTAATCATCATTTAAAGACTTTAATTTTTCATCAATACTCTTTCTTAATTTTTCTTCATCAACATAATCATCAGTTCCAATGTACCACTGGTGCGCAAAGAGCGATCCATGAGGAACACCGGCAACAGCAAATTCTTTAACTGAAATATTATAATCTTCTGAAATTTGTTCAATAGCCTGGTTCATGTTTTCAACGGACAGGTGTTCACCGCATAAACTGATATAATGTTTAGTTCTTCCTGTAATTACTATTTCTGATTCTGCAATTGAAGTAAATTTTATCACATCACCAATTAAATATCTCCATGCGCCAGCACATGTAGTAAGCAATAAAGCGTAATCTTTCCCTTCTTCAACTTCTGTAATCATTAATGTTTGAGGATTTTTTGCCATATTTCCCTCACCATCAAAGTTATCTTCGTTAAAAGGCACAAATTCAAAAAATATACCATTATCCAATATCAGTTTCATCGCCCGTGTATCCGGCCTTTGCTGAAAAGCAATAAACCCTTCTGAAGCCAAATACGTATCGATATATATTATAGAATGAGAAAGCAGCTTTTCAAAACTTTTTTTATAAGGTTCGAATGAAACGCCTCCATGAGCCATCACACCCAAATTAGGCCAAATTTCATGAATAGATTTAACGTTATAATGACTTACTATCTTTTCAATTAAAATTAAAAGCCAAACCGGAGAACCAACTAAAAAACCAATATCCCAACTTGGTGCACCCAATACTATTTGATGTAATTTTTTTTCCCAATCTGTATTTTGTGCTATTTTTTTGCCCGGTTTATAAAAATGTTGAAACCAAAAAGGAATTTGTTTAGCCGATATGCCACTTAAATCCCCTTCATAATAACTTGTCATACGTTTGAGATTGGTGCTGCCACCCAACATAAGCATTCCTGTTTCAAATAATTCGGGGGGTAACTGTGGGTAATTGGATAGAGATAAAATTTGATCAATGCTGCTTTTGCGGATGGCCTTACTCATTGATTTTGTAATTGGGATATATTTACTGGCAGTTTCTGATGTGCCACTGCTTAATGCAAAATATTTTACTTTCCCGGGCCAACACACATCGGCTTCACCTTCTTTAGCCTTATGCCACCATTCACTATAAATTTCGTTGTAAGAATATGTGGGGATTTGTTTTTTAAAACGATCATAAAAAGAATTTCCTGTTACAAATTTCAAGTCGGTAACAATGGAAGTAAAATCGTAAGCCTGACCAAATAAAGTATATTCTGCCTTTCGTAATAATTTGAAAAGTTGTTTTTTCTGTAGGGATCCCGGGGAAGGTTTTTTTCTTCTCTTATTGATAGTTTCTTGCAACTTAGTCCTCAATTCTATTCCTTTCTTAAGCAAATTTCCAATAATGGGCATATTCCAAATTAATTTTAAATAAGATTTTACGCTAACAATATAAATTATTTAAAGTAAAAGATTGGCAAAAATAAGATTAATTCATCTGTTTGAAAAAATATTTATTAAAATCAATTGAATAATTGTAGGTTTTTTTAATTAATTATAACCTTCCCCTTCTTCAAAATTATGAATATATCAATATTGATAAAACGATAAATGGTTTCTATAAAAAATCTACTCGCATTTGAAAAAAAACATTCTATTTTTGTAATTGATTTTAATAAACCCTAAATAATTTTTGATTATGAAATTTTTTATTGATACAGCTAACCTTGCAGAAATTCAGGAAGCTTACGAATTTGGTGTGTTAGATGGTGTTACAACTAACCCTTCATTAATGGCAAAAGAAGGTATTGCGGGAAAAAATAATATCTTAGAGCATTATAAAAAAATATGTGAGATTGTTAAAGATGGTGATATAAGTGCTGAAGTAATTTCTTTGGATTTTGCAGGAATGATTAAAGAAGGAGAGGAATTGGCAGAACTGCACGAAAATATTGTGGTAAAAGTACCGATGACAAGGGATGGAGTAAAAGCATTAAAATATTTTTCTGATAACGGAATCAGAACAAACTGTACACTTGTTTTTTCTGCAGGACAGGCATTATTAGCTGCAAAAGCCGGTGCTGATTATGTTTCACCTTTTATTGGCAGGTTGGATGATGTTTCAACAGATGGATTGGCATTAATTGAACAAATACGAACTATTTATGATAATTACGGTTTCCCAACCGAAATATTGGCTGCTTCTGTTCGACATGTTATGCATATAGTAGAATGTGCAGAAATTGGAGCCGATGTAGTTACATGCCCTTTAAATGTAATTTTAGCCTTATTAAAACATCCTTTAACTGATATTGGTTTGGAAAAATTTATGGCCGATCACAGAAAAGTAAATGGCTAAAATAAATGTATGCATTTAGAATTTCTTTTTAGCAACCTAATTTATATGGTTTGAAATGTATATTATAAAAGTAAAAGGGAAGGCTAAAATTCCGGATTATATTCAATTGAGGGATGATAATTTTGTTTTGATAGCTTATTTTCGGGCGGATAGACCACTAAAAAACTTAATTAAATATGGTTTGGAAGAGAAAGAAGAGGCATTAAAAAATTTAATTGAAAATTTACCTTTTGGAAAATTACAATTATTAAATATTTAAATATTAATGATTATATCTAAAAATTAATTTTTAAAGTTCTGCAATGCAGAATCTTATTATTCCTATGCAAAGAGTCTTGGAAATATTAAATGCAGATATTTTTGTCGAAAAAGACAAAAAAGTGTTGTCGAATGTAGATTTTTCCATTGATCAAGGCGAGTTTGTTTATTTAATTGGGCGAACAGGCAGCGGTAAAAGTTCTTTATTAAAAACATTATATGCCGATCTTTCGATTTATACCGGTAAAATAAATATTGCAGGTTTTCTTCTCAACGATATTTCTTCAAAGCAAATCCCATTTCTCAGGCGTAAAATCGGGATAATTTTTCAAGATTTTCAACTGTTTTTCGATCGCAATGTAGAAGAAAATCTGATTTTTGTGATGCAGGCCACCGGATGGAAAGATAAAACATTAATGAAGCATAAAATTGCCGAAGTATTAATGAGTGTAGGTTTAAGTGGATCCGGTAAAAAATATCCGCATCAAATGTCGGGTGGTGAACAGCAAAGAATAGTAATTGCCCGATCTCTTTTAAATTCTCCCGAAATACTTCTTGCTGACGAACCAACAGGTAACCTAGACCCTAAAGTAGCCGAAGAAATTTTACAATTATTTTTAGAAATAAATAAAAAAAATGGGATGGCGGTATTAATGGCTACACATAATTTTAATTTTCTGGAAAGATATCCTGCACGAATGCTTAAATGTGAACAGGGTATTGTATTGGATAGTGGTTTAACAGCAGAAGTGGAAAAATAGATTTTTTTTTTTTGAAGTGAATAATTTTTAAAGAAATTGACTAAACAGATCCTACAATATTTAGTGAATTATTTTAAAAATTAATTCTTTTAAAATTTCAGATTCGCTTTTAATTGAGTCTATCCCTTTTGATTGTAAATCGGCTTCCGATAAATAATTAATAATATTAATTATTTTGTGAAGGTTGTAATTTTTTGCCGCAATTGTATAATCCTTCACAAAAAATGGATTAACTCCTAAAGCCTTAGCAAGAAAACTATCCGATTTATCTAAAGCCTGATGTATTAACATTACTTTCGAAAAAAAATTAAATAATATTGCTATTATTGGTATAATCGGGTTTTGCTTGGGATTACTTTCAAAGTATAAAATTATTTCGTTTGCTTTCAATGCATTTTTTTGAATAAGTGCTTTTTGTAATTCAAACGTATTATACTCTTTGCTGATACCAATATATTTCTGAACTAAATCGGCAGTTATAGATTTATTGTCTTTTAAATTGAGGCAAAGTTTTTCTATTTCATTCGATAACCTGCTTAAATCATTACCAATGTTATTGGCAAGGATTTGGGCAGCATCCGGTTGAATGGATAACTGTTTTTCTTTTACATAATTAATAATCCAATCAGGAAGTTTACTGTCATATATTTTTTTTGAATCTACTAAAACAGCCTGCTTATCAAGTGTTTTTGTTATGGATTTTCGACCATCTAAAGTTTTATTTTTATGAGCAAAAACTAAAATTGTGGAAACCAATGGCTGCATAATATATTTTTCAAGCATATTCTGAGCCTCTTCTCTTCCTAAATCTATTATTTCCTGCGCTTCTTTTACAATAACAACAGTTTTCTCCGACATCATTGGAAAACGACGCGCATTGTTTAGAACACCACCAACAGAAATATCTTTTCCATAGCAAATTGTTTGATTGAAACTTTTTTCAGATTCGGATAAGGCATGCTTTTCAATTAAATCAGTAATTAAATCAATATAAAACGGTTCATCACCTTGTAAAAAGTAAACAGGAGAGAAACTACCGGATTTTATATTTTTAATTACGGAATCTGGAGATTGAGGCATTGTATAAAAATAAAAAGCGCAGGTAAATAGATTGGTTTATTTACCTGCGCCTAAACAAAAATTATTTAACTCTCGAAACATATTCTCTTGTGCGAGTATCAACCTTAATTTTATCTCCAATATTAATAAATAAAGGCACTTTAATATTACCTCCGGTTTCTACTATAGCAGGTTTTAATGTTTTAGTTGCCGTATCTCCTGTTAATCCCGGTTCGGTATAAGTTACTTCCAGTTCTACAGTTGAAGGAAGTTCTGCGGATACTGCATGATCACCATCAAAACTAATTAATACATTCATACCTTCTTTTAAAAAATCATAACTATCGCCTAAGCCGGCTTCAGCAACATATACCTGATCAAAAGTTTCATTATCCATAAAAACATAGCTTTCTCCATCTTTATATAAATATTGATAATCTTTTGTCTCAACCCTTACAATTTCAATTGAATCACCGGGGCGAAATCTTTCTTCAGCAAGTTTTCCACTTCTAAACATTTCTTAATTTAACTTGGTAAAATGCGCGAAGGTTGCCGGGTGTTCGATGTTCGTATTTCTAGTACAATCATCAATTCATTATTATACCTGACAAACATGCCTTTAGAAATATCTGATACTGTGGCCATAAATAATTATTTTATTAATAGAAGTAAGCTGTAATTAAATTATATAATTTTTTGGGTGTAAAAATATATGTATTTTATTGAAATGAGAAATTACTCTTTTATCTTTCATCGTACAATTAAGAAAAATTCATATTTTTATCGCAAATTTTATTTTTCAAACAATTTCTGAAATGAATCTTTTTTCCAATCCTTCATGGATATCAAAATTCGAATATTCTTATAATAATGTTGATGAAGTTCCCGAAACTGTTTTTAAAGAAATAAACGAAAGGTTGGAAAATGTAATTAAACCAAATCCTTTACTTACTATTTTAATTGCTGCTTATAATGAAGAGATTAATATTCTGCGTTGCATAGGCAGCTTGTCGGCCACTCATACTAAATATCCACTCGAAATACTAGTTGTAAATAATAACTCCGGAGATAGGACACAGGAAACACTTGAAAAACTAAAAATAAAAAATTTATTTCAAGCCATTCAAGGCCCGGGACCTGCAAGGCAAATGGGACAAGAAAATGCAAACGGAAAATATATTTTATTGGCTGATGCAGATTGTATTTACCCTCCGGAGTTGGGTGGATAAAATGATGGAAAAATTATTGCAAAAGGATGTTGTTTGCGTTTTATGGTAGATATTCTTTTATAAGTGATCCGGAATCACCTCGGTGGCAATTATCAATTTTAGAATTTATGAAAGATTGTATTGCAGAAGTCAGGCATTTTAAAAGACCATATTTAAATGCTTATGGGATAAGTATGGGATATTTAAAAGAAGCAGGGTTAAAAGCAGGTTTTATTATGCACAACACACGTGGCGAAGATGGTAGAATTTGCTTCGATATGATGAAATATGGTAAAATAGAACAAGTAAAAAGCAAAAATGCCAGAGCATGGACCGGCACAAGAACTCTTAGAAAAGAAGGTAGTATTGTACAAGCTCTTGGAAATAGAATTAAAAAAGAAATATTAAAAATAACCTCTTACTTAAAACCTCACCCGCCTCACGATACCAAAACATCACAAAATTAATTTTAAAAAAGAAAAAATTATTTAAAATTATTAGTATATCGATATATTAATAATTTTAAAACTTATTTAAATCAAATACTTTTTCATCTGATTAGTTAAATAAATTAATTTTTATGAAATTTAAAAAATATGCTATCAGATTCTATCTTGTTAATTGATGATGAAGATAAACTTAGAGGTTTGCTCAGCAGGTTATTGGAGTTGGAAGGCTATCAAATGTTTGGAGCTGCAAATGCAAAAGCCGGACTTAAAATATTAGAAAACGAAGAAATTAAATTGGTTTTAAGTGATGTTAAACTGCCCGATGCTAATGGAGTCGAACTTACACAAAAAATAAAATCTCTCTATCCTCATATTGAAATTATTGTACTTACAGCCTATGGTACTATTCCCGATGGAGTAAAAGCAATAAAAAATGGTGCTTTTGATTATATTATTAAAGGAGATGATAACGATAAAATTATTCCTTTAGTGAGCAGAGCCCTGGAAAAAATACAGCTGCAAACAAAAGTTAAAACTCTTACACAAAAAATAAATAAAAAATTTGGGTTTGAAAGTATAATTGGTAATTCAAGAGCTATTACTGAAGCTAAAATCCTTTCAAAAAAAGTAGCACCAACCGATACAACTGTTTTATTATTAGGTGAAACAGGAACCGGAAAAGAGGTATTTGCCCAAGCCATACATTACGAGAGTGAAAGAAAGGATAACGCTTTTGTTGCAATTAATTGTAGCGCTTTTAGCAGGGAAATGTTGGAAAGCGAACTTTTTGGTTATAAAGCAGGTGCATTTACAGGAGCCCAAAAAGATAAAAGAGGTTTGTTGGATGAAGCTCATTTAGGAACCATTTTTTTAGATGAAATTGGTGAAATGAGTTTAGATCTTCAGGCAAAAATATTACGCGTTTTAGAAACAAAAGAATTTTACAAAGTTGGCGACAGTAAACCTACCAAAGTGAATGTACGCATATTAGCAGCAACTAATAGAGATTTATTGAGAGAAGCTGAAGAGGGGCATTTTCGGTTAGATTTATATTATCGCTTATCTGTTTTTAATATTAAACTCCCTTCGCTTAATGAAAGACTTGAGGATATTAATTTACTGACTAGATATTTCTTAAATGTTTTTTCAAATAATATGAACAAGAAAAATCTTTCTTTTAATGAAGATTTTCTAAATAAATTAAAAAATCATATTTGGAAAGGAAATATAAGAGAGTTAAAAAATATAATTGAACGCTCGGTAATTATTTCCGACAGTTTAGAACTTACCTCTAATGATTTGCCATTTGATTTTTTGTTTCAAAGTGAAAATAATAATTCAACGGATTTAAGTTTAGCTACTGTTGAGAAAAAACACATCCTAAAAATTCTACAATTCACAAAAAATAATAAAACTGAAAGCTCCAGGTTACTAGGAATTGGTTTAACAACTCTTTACCGCAAGTTGGAGGAGTATAATATTCAATAAATATTAAGATATTATTTTCCTTTTATAAAGGACGATTAGGTTACTTCTACATTAGAAAATACAAATATCCATGTTATATTAAATATCATTTATATAAAGATTTATATTTAAAAGTTTTTTATATAAAAATATAACTACGCACGGAATGATTTTAATGCCTTTCATTTTAGAGATTGATTATGCCTTCTTCAATAATTCTTTACAGACTAAATATTAAAATATGTCCAAAACACATTTACAAAAAATAACTTCTGCAGGTTTATTAGTTGCAATAGGGATTGTTTTTGGTGATATCGGTACATCTCCACTTTATACTTTTAAAGCTATAATTAGAGAGTCACCAATAGATGAATTATTAGTTTTAGGTTCATTGTCATGTATTATATGGACATTAACCCTGCAAACCACTATTAAATATGTAATAATAACGCTTAGAGCCGATAATAATGGTGAAGGTGGCATTTTAGCTTTATATGCATTGATTCGCCGCTATGGTAAAAAAGGATTATTATTACCTGCCATCGCAGGCGCTAGTTTTTTACTCGCAGATGGTATTATTACACCACCTATTTCTGTTTCATCTGCCATTGAAGGTTTACAAATATTTTATCCCAAGTTAAATACCGTTCCATATGTAATAGTTATTCTAACTATTTTATTTGTATCACAGCAGTTTGGAACAGAATGGTTGGGAAAAATATTTGGTCCTGTTATGTTGGTTTGGTTTTTATTTATCGGTGTAATAGGTTTATTAGTCATAATTGAAGCACCATCTGTTTTAAAAGCATTAAGCCCTCATTATGCTTTGCAATTATTAATAAAATATCCGGGAGGTTTTTGGTTATTGGGAGGAGTTTTTTTATGCACTACAGGAGCAGAAGCTTTATATTCTGATATGGGTCATGTAGGAAGAGGAAATGTAAGGGTGAGTTGGTTCTTTATTAAAATTTGTCTTATATTAAGTTATGCCGGTCAGGCAGTTTGGTTGTTGAAGCACCAGGGAACAGAAATTGGTATATTGAATCCATTTTTTGAAATTATTCCACCCGGTTTATTAATATTCAGTATTATCCTTTCTACACTTGCAACTATTATTGCAAGTCAGGCATTAATAACCGGTAGCTTTACATTAATTGGAGAAGCAATGAGGTTAGATATTTGGTTACATATGCGTATTAATTATCCTACAGATTTTAAAGGACAGCTTTATGTCCCACAAATCAATTGGTTTTTGATGGCAGGATGTATTGGAATGGTTTTATATTTTCAGGAATCATCAAAGATGGAAGCAGCTTTCGGGTTATCAGTAACCTTAACAATGCTTATGAGTACTGTTCTTATGTTTACTTATATGAAGGTTAACAGGTATCCGTTTTGGATTTTTATTCCTCTCACGCTTTTGTTTTTATCTGTCGAACTTTCTTTTTTGACAGCCAACTTATTAAAATTTAGAAAAGGTGGATGGATAACAATGTTAATTGGCTTGTTTTTAATTACGATTATGTGGATATGGTACAACGCAAAATTAATTAAAAACAGATTAACTGCATTAAAAGACATAAAACCATATTTAGATAAATTAAAATTATTAAGCGATGATGTTTCCATCCCTCGAATATCAACAAACCTGGTATACTTAAGCTCATCTAAAGATCCTTTTATGATTGAAGACAATATTTTATATTCTATTACCAACAGGCAACCAAAAAGAGCAGATAATTATTGGTTTATTAATATAAACGTGTCTGACGAGCCTTTTAAAACCACTTACAAACTCACAACGCTGGCAAGAAATGATGTTTACCATATCCAATTTAATTTAGGGTTTAGAATTGAACCAAGGATAAACTATTTTTTTAGATTGGTAGTTGAAGAAATGGTTAAAAATGGAGAGGTTAATATTACAAGTCCTTATGATTCTTTAAATAAAGAAAATATAATAGGAGATTTTAGATTTGTAGTGTTGGAAAGTTTTTTATCCTACGAAAACGATTTGCCACCACTTGAAAAATTTACAATGAGTAATTATTACCTGTTAAATAAAATAGGTTTAAACAGTCAGGCAAGTTATGGGTTGGATACAAGCAACGTAACCATTGAAAAATATCCATTAATTATTAATAGAGGTAATAAAATAGTTTTGGAAAGAGAAGAGTAAAAAAAATACTTTACAAAATTTTTTTTTGTAAAGTATTTTTTTAAAGTTTAATCAATTAATTTAATTTTATCAAGGACGACCTGAGCACCGGTAGGATTGGTAGTAATACTAAAGGGATACCTGGTATAACTTGCAATAGTGGCACAGTTTGAAAACGCTAACAAGATAAATAATGAATATAAAAGCAATAATGGTTTCATGGGAGTGGAGTTTTATTAAGACGATTTTTTTTAAACATATTTCAAAAAATGATTTTAACCTAATTTTTTTTAAATCCAATATTTCCAAGGTTAAATAATCACTTATTTCATTTCAGTAAAAAACCCTTCCATTTTGGAAGGGTTTTTATTTTTATTTTTAAAACTAAAAAAATAAAATTTTTAATTATTTGATTATTAATATATTACATAAAGTATTTAAAAATGGATCATTTTTAGCACACATGTAGAAAAAATAAAATTTATGATCACTTTCATTCTATTGCTCTTAGGTATTTTATTATTTCTCCTATTATTTGGTTCAATTAAATTTTTCGAAAAAATATGATCTGGGCTTTATTCATTATTTCTCTGGCAGTGTTTGCCTATTTGGTTTATGTATTACTAAAACCGGAAAATTTTTAAAATTTTCCTTCACAGTTTTCAAAAAAAATAAAATCTCATGAATGAAATTTTAGGTATAATTTTCATGTTCATTGCCACAGTGTTACTGGCAATTCCTTTAGGAAAATATATTGCCAACATATTTGCGGGTAATAAAACCCGGTCAGATTTTCTTTCTCCAATTGAAAATCTTTTTTTTAAAATAAGTAAAATTGATTCAAAACGTGAAATGACCTGGCAAGAACACTTGGTTGCCTTACTGGTCATTAATTTTGTTTGGTTTTTCTGGGGGATGTTTGTAATGATGAACCAGGGATGGCTTCCATTAAATCCTGATGGGAATCCATCTATGCCACCCGATCAGGCGTTTAATACTGTTATTTCTTTCATTACTAATTGTAATCTTCAACATTACTCCGGTGAATCGGGAGCCACTTATTTTTCACAATTATTTGGCTTAATGTTCTTTATGTTTGTAAGTGCAGGTACCGGAATGGCAGTTTTAGCTGCGGTTTTCAATGCAATGAAAGAACGAAAAGCATCTCAATTAGGTAATTTTTATAATTATTTTTTAAAATCGTGCACCCGCATTCTTATACCTTTATCTATTGTGGTAGCCATTATTTTAACAATGAATGGAACCACAATGAATTTTGAAGGAAAGGAATCAATCATAACTCTGCAAGGTGATTCTGTTCAGGTTTCTCGAGGCCCTGCAGCAGCAATGATTGCAATAAAACATTTAGGAACAAATGGAGGAGGTTACTTTGGAGCTAATTCTGCTCATCCAATTGAGAATCCAAATTTTATTACCAATATAATTCAAATGATAGCACAGGTTTTAATACCTATAGCAATGGTTTTTGCCTTAGGTTTTTACTTGAAAAGAAAAAAATTGGCTTTGATGATTTTCGGAGTAATGACAGCCGGATTTTTAATTTTATTAATCCCAACTGTTTATTATGAGTTACAAGGAAATCCTGCAATTTCTCACATGGGAGTTGATATGAGTAGGGGTGCAATGGAAGGAAAGGAAGTACGGTTTGGAGCAGCAGCATCGGCTTATTGGAGTATTGTTACAACAATTATTTCAACAGGTTCTGTAAATTCTATGCATGATAGTTTTATGCCTATTTCAGGTATGAACCAATTATTAGGTATGATGATCAATTGTTTTTATGGTGGGGTAGGAGTGGGGATTTTAAATTTTTACATATTTATTATCATTGCTGTATTTATTTCAGGTTTGATGGTGGGAAGGACGCCTGAATTTTTAGGAAAAAAAATAGAAGCCAAAGAAATGAAAATTGCCACTATAGTTGCTCTTCTTCACCCCTTATTAATTTTAGCATTCACTGCTTTTGCAAGTTATCTTGTTTCTAAAGATATAAATATGGGTTGGTGGTTTAGCAACAGCGAAGGAGTTGGTCAAAAAGCAAGTACATGGTTAAATAATCCGGGTTATCATGGTTTTTCTGAAATGTTATACGAATATACTTCATCTTCATCCAATAATGGTTCGGGTTTTGAAGGTTTAGGGGATAATAATCCTTTTTGGAATATAACCTGTGGTATTGTTCTCTTATTAAGTCGATATATTCCAATTATTGGTCCGCTGGCAATTGCAGGGATATTAGCAAATAAAAAGTACATACCTGAATCTGTAGGAACTCTTAAGACCGATACATTCACTTTTGGAATAATGGTTTTTGCAGTAATATTTATTGTAGCTGCACTGGCATTTTTTCCTGCCCTCGCTTTAGGCCCCTTAGCCGAATTTTTTAGTTATTGATAAATGATCATTTAAATAGAATAACATTTTTAAATAAAATATTTAAAATAATGGCACAAAATAAAAGTACATCCTTATTTCAGGCAGAACTTTTAAAACCTGCATTGGTACAATCGATCATAAAACTGAACCCTAAGATTATGTATAAAAATCCGGTAATGTTTACTGTGGAAATCGGAACATTAATTATGTTTTTTGTTTGTATAGGCATATTAATGGGTAATCATTCACAAGGTGGTTTTATTTATAACTTTATAGTATTCATTGTTTTATTGCTTACGTTACTTTTTGCAAATTTTGCTGAAGCGATTGCTGAAGCAAGAGGCAAAGCACAGGCAGAAAGTTTAAGAAAAACAAGGGAGGAAACACCGGCAAAATTAATTGTTATCGTTGGAGAATTAAAAGTGAATGAGATTCAAATTATTTCTTCTTCACAATTAAAAAAAGGGGATATTTTTGAATGTGAAGCAGGCGATATAATTCCTACAGACGGTGAAATTGTTGAAGGCCTTGCAACCATTGATGAATCGGCAATTACCGGTGAATCTGCTCCCGTAATTCGTGAATCCGGTGGTGATAAATCGTCAGTTACAGGTGGAACAAAAGTTCTTTCAGATAAAATAAAAGTATTGGTAACAACAGAACCGGGTGAGAGTTTTTTAGATAAAATGATTGCCTTGGTAGAAGGAGCAAGCAGACAAAAAACACCCAATGAAATAGCATTAACCATTTTACTTGCTGCCTTTACACTTGTATTTGTTATTGTATGTGTTACTTTAAAACCATTTGCCGATTACGCTCAAACTCCTATTCCTATTTCTGCATTTATTTCTTTATTTGTTTGTTTAATCCCAACTACAATTGGAGGATTACTTTCTGCTATCGGTATTGCGGGGATGGATAGAGCGTTGCGTGCTAATGTAATTACAAAATCAGGTAAAGCTGTTGAAACGGCAGGAGATCTGGATGTTTTACTTTTAGATAAAACAGGAACAATAACTATTGGAAATAGAAAAGCTACAAATTTTTATCCGGCACCTGATACAGATCAAAAAGATTTTATAGAAGCATGTGTATTAAGTTCATTGGCAGATGAAACCCCGGAAGGTAAATCAATTTTAGAATTAGCACAAGGCAAAGGCAATAAGCTTCCCGTAATTTCAAAAGAAGAATTTGAACATAATGTTGAATTCATAAAGTTTACAGCTGAAACAAGAAGCAGTGGAATAAATTTACCAAACGGGAAGAGAATAAGAAAAGGTGCTTTCGACTCCATAAAAAAAATAGTTGAAACCGCAGGAAATTCTGTACCAATAGAAGTTGATAATCAGGTAAAAAAGATTGCGTCAAACGGTGGTACTCCTCTTGTTGTTTCTCAAAATGAAAAAATAATGGGTGTGATAGAATTACAGGATATTATTAAACCCGGTATTAGTGAAAGATTTGAAAGATTAAGAAAGATGGGAGTTAAAACTGTAATGGTAACAGGTGATAACCCTTTAACTGCGAAATATATTGCAAACATTGCAGGTGTAGATGATTTTATTGCCGAAGCAAAACCGGAAGATAAAATGAATTACATAAAAGCAGAACAGGCAAATGGAAAGTTAGTTGCCATGATGGGAGATGGGACTAACGATGCACCTGCTTTGGCACAAGCTGATGTTGGCGTGGCAATGAACTCCGGTACTCAAGCTGCAAAAGAAGCAGGAAATATGGTTGATTTAGATAACGATCCTACTAAATTAATTGAAATAGTTGAAATAGGTAAACAACTATTAATGACACGCGGAACATTAACAACATTTTCTATCGCTAATGATGTCGCTAAATATTTTGCAATTGTACCTGCTTTGTTTATTGTTTCTATTCCCGGTTTAAGGGCCATGAATATAATGCACCTACATTCACCCGAAAGCGCTATTTTATCTGCAGTAATATTTAATGCGATTATTATACCTGCACTTATTCCTCTTGCTTTAAGAGGAGTGGAGTATAAAGCAATTGGAGCCAGCGCATTATTAAGAAGAAATTTATTGATTTATGGTTTAGGTGGAATTATTGTTCCATTTATTGGAATTAAGTTAATTGATCTTGTTGTTGGTTTATTTGTTTAACATAAAATTTTTATATTTTTTAAATATTAAATAAAATGAGAAAAAATATATATCAAGCCTTAATGATGACTGTTTTAACAATCGTTTTTCTGGTTATAGTATACTCGGCAGTTATTTTTAGTGCAGCACAGATGGCACCAAACCATGGTAAGGGAAGGGTGATTGAAAAGAATGGTAAAATTATTGGTTTCACCAACGTAGGACAAAGTTTTACTGTTGATAAATATTTTTATTCACGACCATCAGCAGTTAATTATAATGCTGCGGGGTCCGGAGGGTCAAATAAAGCACCATCAAATCCGGAATATTTAAAACAAGTGCAGGCAAGAATTGATACATTTATTGTTCATAACCCAATAATAAAAAAATCACAAATACCTGTTGAAATGGTTACTGCATCAGGCAGCGGACTTGATCCTCATATTTCACCTGAGTCCGCATTGATCCAAATACCACGAATTTCAAAAATTCGAAATATTTCGGAAGATAAAATAAAAAAACTTGTTGAAGAACATATAGAATATCCTTATTTAGGTTTTTTAGGAACTCATATGATCAATGTACTTGAATTAAATGTTGCACTTGACAAATTAAAAAACTAAATATCTATTTATCAATATTGATATATTCATAAATGAAATCAATTTTCAATTATTCAAAAAAATATTTCAGTTATTTATTTTTTCATCACATCTATTTATTTTAAAATATGAAAAAGAGTTTGGCTTTAAATCCCTCGCCTGGTCTAAGGTACTGTCATAAAAAGCAAAATATTTATACAAAATAATTTGCTTTTTATGACAGTTATTGCCAAGTGAAAAAGGTTTTTACTCATTCGCATTTTTACTTTCTATATTTGGTGCAATAGCAGTTCAGAAAAATACAAGAGATAGTCAGGATTTGCCGGGAAAAAATTAAAAAGTATATTAAGATTTGCTATTATATATTTTCTTAAAAGTTTTTCAACAACCCCAATGCAACCCAAGCCAATAACCAATACCTTCCAAACTTGCCGATTAACATCCATAAAACTGCCGGTATAAATGGTAGTTTCATTAAACCTCCAATTGTAACAACTATATCACCAATAAAAGGAATCCATGATAATACCATACTTACTGCACCCCATTTTTGCACGATAAGTTTAATTCTTTCATATCTTATCTGATTTTTTCCGGAAAGTTTTTTAATAAATAAATCTCCACCTTTCATTCCCATATAAAAAGTGGTTAAACCGCCTGACAGGTTTCCACTCGTTGCAACTATCACAGGCAAAAGCCATTTTTTTTCTTCAATAACCAACGCTATAAATGCAGGTTCCGAACTTATTGGAACCATACTCGCTGATAAAAAACTCCAACCAAACACAACCAGATAAGCCCAAATCATTCTTTAATAATAAAAAAAACTCCGCAATACTTATTGCGGAGTTTGAAAAATATAATTTTTATTTATTTTAAATCTAATTCTTTAACTATTTTATTTACTTTTTCTTTCAATTTCTCCATCACCAAATCAAAATCCTCTTTTCTCGCTAAAGGCTCATTCACACTTACATAAAATTTAATTTTAGGTTCAGTACCCGATGGCCTTGCAGAAATTTTTGTACCATCTTCTGTAATAAATTGTAATACATCCGATTTTTCGTAAGGTGTTGCACTTGTAGTTCCGCTAATTAAATCCCTGTCTTGCATTAGTTCATAATCCATAAGTCTGTTAAGCGACGAACCTGCAACTGTTTTCGGAGGATTATTTCGCATATCATTCATCATTTTTTTAATTTCCTCTGCACCGGACTGTCCTTTTTTTGTTAATGAAATTAATGTTTCATAATAAAAACCGTATTTAGCATACATTTCGCGCATCATATCAAAAAGACTAATTCCACTGTCTTTTGCATAAGCAACTAATTCTGCAATCATAGCGCAAGAAGAAATGGCATCTTTATCTCTTACAAAATCACCAACTAAATAACCATAGCTTTCTTCACCGCCTGCAATAAATTTCTTTTTTCCTTCTCTGTCATGAATAGCAGACGCTATATATTTAAATCCGGTGAGAGTATTAACGCATTCAACTCCATAATCTGCTGCCATTTTATCAATCAGGTCAGTAGTTACAATCGTTTTGGCAATAAATTCTTTTCCGGTTATTTTACCGGCATCTTTCCATGCTTTCAGTAAATAATAAATAATTAAGCTTCCTGTTTGGTTGCCATTCATTAATTGCCATTCATTGTGATGGTTCTTTACTGCAATACCAACTCTGTCACTATCGGGGTCGGTAGCCATAACTAAATCGGCATCAATTTCTGCTGCTTTTTTCATTGCCAGGCTGAGTGCTTCCTTTTCTTCCGGATTTGGAAAAATAACAGTTGGGAAATTTCCATCAGGTACTGCCTGCTCTTCTACTATATCAACATTAGTAAAGCCCATTGCTTTTAAAACAGGAGGGACCATCGTAATTCCTGTTCCATGAATAGAAGTATAAACGATTTTCAAATCTTTTTGACGACGAATTACCTCCGGAGAAACAATATTTGATAATATTTTATCAATATATTTTTTATCTATATTGTCATCCAGAGTTGAGATTAATTTTTTATCGGAATTAAAATTTACTTCGTCAACTGATTTTATTTTTTTTACTTCTTCAATAATATTTTTATCATGAGGTTTGATAATTTGACCGCCATCGTTCCAATACACTTTATAACCATTATATTCTTTTGGATTATGCGAAGCTGTGATAACAATACCTGATTGGCAACCCAACTCACGAACTGCAAATGACAACTCAGGAGTAGGGCGTAATTCAGAAAAAACAAATACTTTTATGCCATTAGCAGATAACACATCGGCAGTTGTATTAGTGAAAAAATCACTTTTTATGCGACTATCATGTGCAATAGCCACTTTAATTGTTTGGTTTGGATATGTTTTTTTTAAATAATTGGCAAGGCCCTGAGTAGCCATTCCAATTGTATATTTATTCATTCTATTTGTTCCCACACCCATTATTCCTCTCAAGCCTCCCGTTCCAAATTCTAAATCTTTATAAAAAGAATCAGTAAGTTCTGCTTCGTTCTTATCTGAAACTAATGTTTGAAGAGTTTCTTTAGTTTGTTCATCGTAGTTACCGCTAAGCCAAATATTAATTTTGTCTTGAATTGATTTTTCCATGTTTATTGAAAATAGATTTAAGTTTTTTATAAATTTTGTCCGAAAATTTATAATATTTTTTTACAAGGCCTGATCTAAATCATCAATTAAGTCATCCACATGTTCTATCCCGACAGAAATACGTAAAAGATTTTCGGGTGTTGCACTGTTATCACCTTCAACAGATTTCCGATGTTCTATTAAACTTTCAACTCCACCCAAACTGGTAGCACGGGTAATCAATTTCAATTTTGCTGCCATTTTAAATGCATTTTCCCGGTTACCATTTACTTCAATTGAAAGCATTGCACCAAAATCCTTCATTTGTTTTTTTGCTATTTCATGTTGAGGGTGAGATTCCAAGCCCGGGTAATGCACAAGCTTAATTTTTGGGTGAGTAGATAAAAATTTTGCTATTTTTTTTGCATTTTCTGTTTGTGTTTTTACTCTTAAAGGCATTGTTTTAATACCTCTTGTAATAAGCCAACAATCAAAAGCTGATTGAACAGCTCCACCAAAAACTTGTATTTTTTTTAATTTTTCAGCCAAATCATTATTTTTTAGAACAATCGCACCGCCAAGCACATCACTATGACCACCAAAATATTTTGTTGTTGAGTATTGAACGATATCGGCACCCAAATCGAGCGGCTTTTGTAAAACGGGTGTTGCCCAGGTATTATCTACTCCACAAAAAGCATTGTTTTCATGTGCTATATCTGCAATTGCTTTAATATCAGAAATTTTTAATAAAGGGTTAGAAGGTGTTTCAACCCAAATTAATTTTGTGTTAGGCCGGATTGATTTTTTTATTTTTTCTAAATCAGTCATATCAATACCAGATACTTGAATGCCAAGCGGACCATAAATATCTTTAATTAAAACACCTGCCGCATAATACATATCATCGCCAATTAATACATGGTCGCCTGCTTTTAACAATTGAATTATTGCAGAAATAGATGCGAGACCCGAAACAAAAGCAAAAGCATGCATACCGTTATCAAGAGCAGCTAAACTTTTTTCTAATAATTGCCTGTTAGGGTTATCAATGCGGGAATAAATTAGATTATGAGGGAAAGTACCATCTTCAGCCCTTTCAAAAGTGGTTGACAGATATATTGGCGTTGCTAAAGCACCTGCATTTTCATCATGCATTTGTGTGCTTTGTATGGCCAGTGTTTCAATGTTCATAAATAAGCAAATTAAATGCTGTATCAATAATAATTTGCAAGTTATGTAATAGCATTAAATTAGTTTCTTAAAAAAGTATTTTGTTTAAGTTTTAAATGAAAAAAAATAATAAAATATCAATTTATAGATATTAATATATTCATATTTTATTTTTTAATTTTTAATTTTTTATTTTTTATTTTTTTCGAAAAGGTTTTAGTTACAGAGAGCGATATTTCTTTGAAATTTATAACTGATTTTTTTGCAATAGGCGTTCTAATACACCTGAAATTTAATTTTATTAGATTTTTGAAATTATTAGTATACTGATATTGATAAAACGATAATAAAAATATTTTCTTTTTCTTTCCTCTTTTTTCCTTCCTTCTTATATTAACAAATCAATTTTTATCAAATAATAATTCATTTTAAGGTTTGAGAAAAAGTAATTTTTAAAATAAAAGATAACATTTTACAATAATTTTTATTTGTTTTTAGCAGTCATTTGCATTATGCCTAATTAGTTATTAATTTTGTAAAGAAAATGTAGGATGTTGAAAGGGGAAACACCAACCCCTTTTTTGTTTTGTAGGGTATGCAATTAAAAGAAAAGATTGAAGAAATAGTTTCGGAGCGCTTAAGTGAAGAGTATTTTATCGTTGAAATAATTATCGGAGGCACAAGAGTTAAGCCAAAAATAACAATTCTGTTAGATGGTGATGATGGAATAACGATAGACTATTGTGCAGAAATAAGCAGGAAAGTGGCAAATGAAATTGAAGAAAAAAATATAATTGATACTGCTTACACTTTAGAAGTTTCTTCTCCGGGCATTGATTTTCCATTAAAATTCCTACGCCAGTATATTAAGAACATCGGCAGGAAATTGGAAATTGAGTTAATTGACGGAAATATAAAAACCGGAAAACTTGAAGAAGTAAATGAAGGTATTTTGTATTTGTCGGCTGATAAAAAAAAGAAAACAATCGAAGAAGCTGTTAAACAAGAAATTAAATTGGAGGAAATAAAGAAAGCGGTTGTAATTATATCGTTTGGCGATTGAAATTCTTTTTTAACAAGTCCAATATTAAATTTCTATAATATCCAATAAGGAATTACTCAGAGTATAAATTAGAATGATTTATGAATAGCAACAGTATATTAGTTGAATCGTTTGCCGAAATTCTTCGCCTAAAAGGAGTTGATCGCCCAACAATGATAAGGATACTGGAAGATGTTTTCCGTACCATGATTCGCAAACAATATGGCACTGACGAAAATTTTGATGTCATCATCAATGGAGAAAATGGGGATTTAGAAATCTGGAGGTTCCGCGAAATTGTTGATGATAACTCAGAAGATATTTGGGATGCAGATAAAATTCCATTTGCAGAAGCTAAAAAAATTGAAGCTGATTTTGAAGTAGGAGAGCAGGTTGCCGAAGAGGTTAAATTAAATGCCTTTGGAAGAAGAATTATTCAAACTGCAAGGCAAACCTTAATTCAGAAAATGAAAGATTTGGAAAAAGAAAAGTTTTTCCAAAAATATAAAGATATGGTTGGCGAAATTATTGTTGCTGAAGTGTATCAGATATTAGCACGAGAAGTAATATTAATTGATGACGATAATAACGAATTAAGTTTACCAAAAAACGAACAAATTTCAAAAGACAGGTTTAGAAAAGGTGATACTGCTAAATCAATAGTAAAACAGGTTGAGATGGTGAACGGAACGCCAAAAGTTATTTTATCGCGTACATCTCCGGTGTTTTTAGAAAGATTATTTGAACAAGAAGTACCTGAAATTTATGATGGTTTAATAACTATTAAAAAAGTAGTTCGCGAGCCCGGGGAAAGAGCAAAAGTTGCAGTTGAATCTTATGATGACAGGATAGACCCCGTTGGTGCTTGCGTAGGAATGAAAGGTTCACGTATTCATACAGTTGTAAGGGAATTAAATAACGAAAATATTGATGTAATCAATTATACCGATAATCTTGAACTTTATATTGCACGGGCTTTAAGTCCTGCAAAAATCGGAAATGTTAAAATTGATGAAGATGAAAACAGGGTTTCGGTTTATTTAAAACCGGATCAGGTTTCTTTAGCAATTGGTAAAGGCGGTCAAAATATAAAGCTTGCCAGCAGGTTAGTTGGTTTAGAAATTGATGTATTCCGCGATTCATTGGAAGGTGAAGATGATGAAGATATCGATTTATCAGAATTTGATGATGAAATTGAAGATTGGGTTATTGAAGAGCTTCGTAGAGTCGGTTTGGATACAGCAAAAAGTGTTTTAGCAAAAAGTAAAGAAGATTTGGTTAGAATGACGGAGTTGGAAGAAGAAACAATAACAGAGATATTAAATATATTAAATCAGGAATTTGAAGCTTAGTACCACTTTAAAGGAACTAAAGGTTACTTTTTATTTTTACATGTATAAAAGCAATTCAGTCTGTTTGTAGGTTTTTTTGTTTTGAATAATGAATTAATTAAAGTTTAAACTATAAAAAACCTGATTAAACAAAGAAGACCATTTTTAAAATAATTTATGATAGAAGAAAAAATGATAAGATTAAGCCAGGCAGCCAGGCAACTCAACGTGGCTATAAGCACGATTGTGTCCAGCTTGTCGGCTAAAGGCTTTAAGGTTGACAATAATCCAAATACCAAGATATCTACTGAGCAATATAATATGCTTGCTAAGGAGTTTAAATCTTCGGCAATGGAAAGAAAAGAAGCCACAAATCTTACCATTAAAAAACATTCTGAAAATGTAGTTTTTGATTCAAATTATAATAATAATTTTGATAAAAAAGACCACGAGGCAGAAGAAGAATTTTTTGTTCCGGTTCCGGTGCCTGTTATTGAAAAAGAACCCCAAGTCAATAAAAAAGAAGAAGTAATAGTTGAAGAGAAGCCTAAAGCAGAACCGGAAACTATTGAAATTTCTGCTCCGAAAGTTCAGGGTTTAAAAATATTGGGTAAAATAGATCTTAACGCTAAGAAAACCGGTCAAGTACAAGAGAAAAAGGCAGTTAACAATATTGTAAAAGGTATTGATAGTAAAGAAACTTCGTATAACCCTGATGAGAATAAAGTCAAAACAGAGCCACTTGAAGCAAAAAATATAGATGAACCGAAGAAGGATTTAAAAAAGGTCGAAAATAATATAGAAGAGAAGGAAGCTAAAGATATCCCTTTGGTTACTGAAATTAAGCATACAAAAGAAAATGTAAATGTTGATGATGTTTCAAATAAAAATATTGAAACAGAAGTTGTGGATAAGCAACCTGATCCAAAAAATAAGGAAGTTAACAATGAAGTAAAAAAAGAGGCTGTAGCGGAAACACTTGTTGTTGAAAAACCGGTTGTTAATGAAGTTTCTGAAAATGAATCAGATGATGATTTGACAAACGAGGTGGTAAGGGCAAAAGGTGAAACACTTAAAGGGTTAACCGTACTTGGTAAAATTGTTCTTCCTGTAAAAGCAAAAGGAGTAAAGATTGAAGAAGAAAGTGATGCCAGCAAAAAGCGCAAACGTAAGCGTAAACGAATGAAGGTTGATAATAAACCTGAAGGAGTAAAAGATCCAAATACAACTACAACAACTACTACACCGGTAGGCCAAAGAACAAATACATCAAGTAATAATAATGTTAATCGTACAAATACCGGTAATAATCAAAGGACTAATACAAATAATACTAACAGAACAAATACCACAGGCAATACAAGGTTAAACACAAATAATACAACAACCGGTAATAATACCAATACAAACAGACCTGTAAATACTTCCACCACATCAAATACAACCGGAGGTGGAACAGGTGGAACAAGCAGCACTGCTAACAAAAGTGGTTTTAGAGATAACAAAAAGAAAGGAAAACCATTTGAACAGATTTCTTCAAAAGAAATTCAGGGTAACATTAAATCTACCTTGGCAAAAATGGGTACAAATAAAGGTACCGGAAAATCAAAAAGATCAAAATTTAATCGTTCAAAAGACGATAATTCTGATTCGGAAGGAGGAGAAATAAAATTATTAAAAGTTACAGAATTTATTTCTGCCAGTGATATGGCCGTTTTAATGAATGTTTCAATCAATGAAGTTATTTCTACTTGTTTAAGTTTGGGGATGTTTGTTTCTATTAATCAGAGATTAGATGCAGAAGCCATTACTGTAATTGCTGATGAATTTGATTATGCGGTTGAATTTATTTCTGCCGAAGATGAAATAGAAGCGCCAATCGGGCAAGTTGATACTGAAGAATCACTTATTACTCGTGCCCCAATTGTTACAATAATGGGTCATGTTGATCATGGTAAAACATCACTTCTTGATTATATAAGGAAATCAAAAGTAGCAGCAGGAGAAGCGGGTGGAATTACACAACACGTAGGTGCTTATGATGTAGTTACCGAAACAAATAGAAGAATAGTTTTTTTAGATACCCCCGGTCACGAAGCTTTTACGGCAATGCGATCAAGAGGAGCTAAAATGACAGATGTTGTAGTAATTGTTGTAGCGGCTGACGATAATGTGATGCCTCAAACAAAAGAAGCAATTAATCATGCTTTAGTTGCCGGCGTGCCAATTATTATAGCAATAAATAAAATTGATAAGGCAGGTGCTGATCCGGAAAGAATCCGAAAGGAATTAGCTGAAATGAATATACTTGTTGAAGAATGGGGTGGTAAATATCAATCTCAGGAAATTTCTGCAAAATCAGGTATTGGAATTTCTGAATTATTAGAAAAAATATTACTTGAATCTGATATCCTTGACTTAAAAGCTAACCCGGAGAAAAAAGCTGTAGGAACTGTAATCGAAGCATCTTTGGATAAAGGACGTGGATATGTTACTAATGTACTTGTACAATCAGGTACTCTATATGTTGGTGATGTTATTTTAGCCGGCTCACATTTTGGCAGAGTGAAAGCTATGATGGATCATAGAGGTAATCGTTTAAAATCTGCGGTTCCTTCTACTCCTGTTCAAGTTTTAGGCTTAAGTGGTGCACCTCAGGCCGGTGACAAATTTAATGCAATGGATACGGAAAGAGAAGCAAGAGAAATTGCTACCCGCCGCGAACAAATTATTCGTGAGCAAAATATTCGTACACGCAGGCATTTAACTTTAGAAGAAATAGGAAGGAGAAAAGCTTTAGGTAATTTTAGTGAATTAAATATAATTGTTAAAGGTGATGTGGATGGATCCGTTGAAGCATTATCAGATTCTTTATTAAAACTTTCTACTGAAGAAATACAGGTAAACATTGTTCATAAAGGTGTAGGTGCAATTTCTGAATCAGATGTTACTCTGGCATCAGTTTCCGACGCCATTATTGTTGGTTTCCAAGTTAGACCAACGGTTAATTCAAGAAAAATAGCTGAACAGGAACAAATCGAAATACGTTTTTATTCAATCATTTACGATGCAATAAACGAAGTAAAGGATGCAATGGAAGGTATGTTGGCTCCGAAATTAGAAGAAGCCATACTTGGCAATATTGAAGTAAGAGATGTATTTAAAATTTCTAAATTAGGTACAATTGCCGGATGTTATGTTACTGATGGTAATATAAAACGTAATAATAAAATCAGGGTTTTAAGAGAAGGTATTGTTGTTCACACAGGTGATATAGATTCGTTGAAACGTTATAAAGATGATGTCAGTGAAGTTAAATTTGGTTTTGAATGTGGTATAAGCCTTAAAAGTTTTAACGATATTGAAGTTGGTGATACAATTGAAAGTTTCGAAATCAGAGAAATTAAAAGAACCTTATAGTTTCATTTATAAGAGTTTAAAAAGCTGTCCGGTGTCAACCGGGCAGCTTTTTTTGTTTAGGATTAATTCATATATATTTAGTATTTTGAATTTAAATGAATTTTTTCCAGATTAAATAAATTTTCTAAAGTTTAAACCATGTTAAAAAAAATATTACTAAGTTTTAGTTTAATAATTATTTGTTTAATAATTATTATTTTATTCAATACATTTCGTTTTTCCTCCAAACAAATAAATGTCAGTTCAATTTCATTGGAGAATGTAGATAGCAGTGCCATCAATCATTTGCAAAATGCAATTCATTTTAAAACCATATCATTTTCCGATTCTTCAAAATTTGATTCCAATGAGTTTATCGGATTTAGAAACTTTTTAGAAAAAAGTTTCCCTCTCGTTCATTCCAAATTAAAACGCGAAATAATAAACAAATACAGTTTATTATTTGAGTGGAGGGGAAAAAGTACCTATGCCAAACCAATTATTTTAATGGCACATCAAGATGTTGTTCCTATTGAAGAAGAAACCCGAAAAATGTGGCAATCTGATCCATTTTCAGGATTGTTAAAAGATAATTTTATTTGTGGAAGAGGTTCTGTTGATGATAAAATTAATTTGATTTCAATTCTTGAGGTCACAGAAAAACTATTAAAAGAAGGTTATCAACCCGAAAAAACAATTTATTTTGTATTTGGACATGATGAAGAAATAAGTGGAATGAAAGGTGCAAAACCTATTGCAGAATTATTGCAGGCCAGAAACATTAAAGCAGAATTCGTGATAGATGAAGGAGGATTTATAACCAATAAAGAGGTTCCGGGAATGAAGAAACCTGTTGCCTTAATTGGTACAGCCGAAAAGGGTTATATGTCTATCGAACTTTCGGTAAATATTAAAGGGGGTCACTCCTCAATGCCTGCTAAAGAAACTTCTATTGATGTGTTAAGTAAAAGCATTATCAAGCTTCGAAAAAAACCTTTCCCGGCACACTTCTCTGAATCAACTTTAGGTTTTATTGAAAATGTTGGACCGGAAATGCCTTTCATTCAAAAAATGGCATTTGCAAATTTTTGGCTTTTTAAACCTCTTATTATAAATATTTACGAAAAATCAAACGGGGGAAATGCATTAATTCGAACTACAATCGTTCCTACAATATTAAAAAGTGGAATAAAGGACAATGTAGTTCCTTCAGTTGCTACTGCAGTTATAAATTTACGTATTTTACCCGGCAGTAATTCGCAAGATATTTTAAAACAGTTAAAACAAACAATTGACGATGATAGAGTTGTTATTTCAACCATCGGTTATGTTCATGAACCTTCTAAAACTACAAACATTAACAGCCCCGGCTATAAAAAGGTGGTAAAGATTATTCGAAGTAATATGGGAGGAACTATTACCACACCTTTTTTAATGTTAGGCGCAACCGATTCAAGGCATTTTAAAGATGTTTCTGAAACCATTTTAAAATTTAGTCCTATGGTCGATCCGATTGGATTTCATGGAATTAATGAAAAAGTAAGCGTGGATAGTTATAAAAGATGTATAGGTTTTTACTATCAATTAATGAAGGAATAATATTTGTATTGGTAGTCGTTGAATTTTTACGAAAACTATTGCAAAATAATTTACGTAAAATGATATTAAATATTACGTAATACCATTAATTTTTAATGCTATGAATAATTTTATTTTTCGTTTAGCATTTTTTTTATTTTTATTAAACATTAAAACTTCTTTTTCTCAATCGCCCGGAGGTTTTTCTTCTAATCTTGTAGTTTGGTTAAAAGCTGATAAAGGAATATATAAAGATGCCGGTATTAACCCTGCATTGAACAACGATAATGTACAACAGTGGACGAACTTGGCTCCACTTTCTTCGAAAAATGCGCAACAAACAGTTTCTTCAAGTCAACCATTTTTTAGTTTTTCAACATATAATTATAATCCTGTAATAAGTAATCCTGATAATGATCGGTTTTTAACCATACCTAATTTTAATCTGGCATCAAATGCATTAGGCGGTGGTGGCATTTTTGTGGTTTATAATTATAATGATATTAATCAACACAGTTTTGCAAGCGGGCCTTTATCAACAATGGTATTGACACCCGGTTCTGTTCAAATTGGTAATTTAAATTTTAGTGGCGATGCTGCGGGAAATGGGAGTTTTATGACAAAAATTTATAAAATTAATGGGAAGGGCGACTCACAATTCTTTGGTAATTTTTCAGCAATTACTTCTTCAATAAGTAAAAATACAATGCCAAACATTCATACCCTATGGCAGCCGGGCGGTTTAAGTTCCCGATATTCTATAAATGGAGTTAACATGGGGTCATTTAACTCTAATATTAATTTTTTATTATCTGATATTAATTTATTTAGAGGTTGGCGAAATGATATTAATCAGCAAAAACCTTATTTTATGAATGGGAATATAGCTGAAGTGATAATATATACTGATGGTTTAACCGCTGATATTGTAAATAAAATAGAAACATATCTTTCTATAAAATATTCTATAGGGCTAAGTCACAATTATATAAATACTTTAGGAAGTGTAATTTATGATATTTCCAGTTATAATAATGATGTAATGGTTATTGGACAAGAAAACAATGAAGAGCTCCTTCAAAAACAATCACACTCTTTTGATGATATTACCAGAGTTTACTTATCCTCATTAATTCCTTCTAACCAATCCAATACCGGAGTATTTACCAATAACAATTCATATTTGGCTGCAGGCCACAATGGAGGTTTAATGTGTTCTTCAAGTGCAACAAAAACACAAATCCCACCGGGGATTACAAGCAGGTTAGACAGGCAATGGAAAGTTACAAATTTAAATTTTATTGATCAGTTTAATATGGATTTTGATTTAAATGGATGTACTGATATTTCATTTAACAGCGTAAGTGATTTAAGGCTTTTAGTTGACGATGATGGAGATTTTACAAATGCAAAAGTATATTCGGTTGCTAACGGATTAATATTTTCTAAAACGGGTAGTGTAATAAGTGTTTCTAAAATTTCAAATTCCCTTATTTCTTCAAACTCCACAAAATATTTAACCCTTGCTACCAGTCCGCTTATTGCATTGCCTATAGAGGTTTATGATTTTAAAGCGATATTAGAGAACAGAAAAGTTAAACTATTTTGGTCTGCAAAGGATAATAATTTACAAGGTTTTGGAATTGAAAAATCTTTAGATGGAAAAAACTGGTTTATAATAGATTCTTTAAAATTGAATGAATCTGATTTACTACATAATGAGTTCTCATATAGCGATGAAAACCCTTGGAAAGGGATTAATTATTACAAACTTATTTACAAACACGAAAATAAAGATTTTATTTTTTCGAAAATATTAAGCATAAATTACCAAAATGAAGAAGTGGAATTATTTCCAAATCCGGCAGAAAATATAATTACTATTTCTAATTATAAAAATCCCGAAAAAGAAATCACTCTCATAGATTTTTTAGGCAGAAAACATCTATTTGTAACTGAAAATCATTCCCAGAATACAATTATAAATATTGGCTCTCTCCCAAAAGGTCTTTATTTCGTTCCTGTTTTTACTCCTCAATTAAAAATCCTACGGTTTGAAAAGTTTTAAAATAAATAAAGTTCTGTATGATTTATAGTGAATGTAAACAAGTAATTTAAAAGATGAAAAATAATAAATAAATTTTGATATAAATAATTTCAAAATTTATAACTTTCCTTTGAGAAAAGTTTTCATCTATCATATTGTTATATTGGATTCTGGTTTTTTTCCGGTATTGCGCATGTTTACAAGTCTCAATAATAAATCAAACCAAAACGGAGCACCTAAGGATAAGGCCATTATCGTTAATACCCAGCCTAAGATTGTGGAAAAATTTATTTGGTGCATATTACATCTTATCCGACTTATAATTATATCAATTGTTAAAATGGAGTTCGCTGTATTGCCTCTCTTATTTTTTGACATGATATTTTCTTTTCCTGAAGTACAATTTTTCCATCCGATAGGCAGGTTTAACTCTGTTAATATGTTTTTAAGACTGTCGAAGTATTGAAGTTTAGCATATAAAGTATCTTCCCACGTTGATTTTATTAAAATTTCAGTTTTAAAATCTTCTTTTGTTATTACATCATCCACTGTCTGGCTTGAAGGAGTGACTTTAATTTTATTCTGATAATTATCTACAGTCTTTAAAGCTTCGCTAATCAATCTTTCACGTAATGTAGCATTGTACCATAGTTCTTTACTTACTTTTAGGCTATCAACGTTAAAAATTAATGTAAAAATAGCAGCAATAATTATAACCTTCCTTTGAACATTTCTTTTAAACCAGCCCGATACCCTTTCCATGCTGCTTTCAAACCACAAGGAAATTTTATTTTCTAAATCTTCTTCACTTTGTGACCCTTTCAAAAAGGATTGAAGGAGTACCTTTGTGTCGCCTTGATTTAGTGTTAATAAACCGGCATTAAAATTATCAAATGCCTTTTTGTAGGGGAGGGTTTTAACTGCAGTCCCTTCTGCATTGTACTCTGTAACTTGAGCTTCATTTGAAATAACATCAATAAGAGCTGAAGCAAAAATTTTTGAAGGGATGTAAGATGGCATGTAGATACGATCTTTATTTTTATTAAATTCTTTCAGACTTTCTATTAATGGGTGGGCATAAATCAGTTCAGACCAATTTTTATCTTGCTTGTCTTCAAATACTTCATCTATTGCTTTTTTCAACATCAAGGCCCTTCTATTGCCATAATGACCTACCCCTTTAAATGGAATACTGTTAATTATTTCCATTATTCCCGATACGAGCATACTCATCAGAAAATATAAAAAAATAAGGGAAATTGCTACGTCAAATAAAGGGATTTGGCTCATGATTTGTAATTTAATTTGTATTAAAATTAAAATTATATAAACTATAAGATTTAATTTATATATTATTTAAAAACTTCAAAAGGAACTGTTACAATTATCTGCGCAATGAAGCCGTCTTTAAATGCATACCAATTTCTTTGAGTGTCAGTTACATAGCCTAAACGGATACCTCCTTGTAATCCCTGTATTTTTCCGTCAGCAGATAAACCTTTTATAAAGTATATCGGAAGATACATCGCCAATCGCCTACTGTCAATGCCATATGTTATTGAAGGGGATAAGCCAAGATTGGCGGGTTGGGATACTTTAGAGCCATTTACATGCATTACATTAAAGTTTATACGCCACTCCATATTAATCTTGTTATCACTTTTCTGCTCGGGTGCACCAAATGTCAAATTTTGTGAATAGCTGTTTGGCGTATTTCCGAATTTGCTAATAAAGTTTATGTAATCACCTTCTACATAATACATGGAATAATTATAATTAAAGGCTAAAAAGCTGTTAAGGTTGTTTTTTAGTACAGGAATACCAAGCGATGCCGTTACAGATGGCAGTATATACTCACTGCTTATTGATGCAAGAGATACGGAATCTGTTGCGTAGTTGTATTTTACTTTTGAAAACGAATATTTAATATTAAAAAAAATCGGCTGTTTTAAATGAATTTTAGCAATTGCCTGTTTTTCTTCTTCGGTGCCATCTTTATAAATATCCATGTAAGTAATCTGTCTTTTATCTGTTTCGGGATGCCTTTTAAAATAGGATTCTTTTACATCCTGAAAATAATCAAATGACGCTTTAGGAAGTTTTGGGTTCCAGAAAGCCTTTTGAAAATTAAGCCTTATAGTAGTGCCGCTATTAAAATTTTCCAAATCAAATAATGCACGGTTATCTTCATTGCCTATTTTCTGTTCGGCAGTTATCCCGAAGGTAGTCCAGGATTTATTAGTATACCTGAGTTCTATTTTTGCATTTTCGCCTTTTGAAAAAGTTGAGGACAATGATACGTTGCTGATCATATTTGATATAGAGCCGTTTCCAAAAGTTGAAAAGCTGGCCTTTGAGTATAATTCTTTTACCCTGTTACTTAAATCCTTTTGATTACTTAAAGTATCTTGGGCGTTTCCGGCGATATAGCCTGTCAGAAATAATATAATAAAAAATTTTGTTTTCATGGATTTAGTATTAAATGGTGAAGTAAAACCCACCGAAATCCTGATGGGATGATGGATAAGATCTTTTTAAATGAAAAGGTAAAAAATTATTGGAAGCAGGGATTACTTCAGCATTAATTTCATAATCCGATGCTTCGGGGCACCATACATGCCATTCAAAACGATATGTTTGCCCGGGAGTCAGCATTATACTATCATTTTGGTTTTCACGGAGCCGTATTATTTCAATTCCGTTGCTGTTTAAAATGAATAATATTAAGTGGCCCTTACTAGAGGTGGTGTTGATTGAGATCTTCATAGGAAATTGTTTTAAAGTTTTTAGGATCAGTCTAATTTATAATATGTTGCACTTGAAGTATTATATTCAAACAAATTATCAAATTGTTATTTTAAGTAGAGGTTTTAAAATGACATTTGGATATAGAATTTAAATTATGTCAGTCATTATCTTTTTTATCAAGGTTTAATTCAAGGCTATACTCATCATATTTCTGTTTGAAATTCTTCTCTGCATCCTTAGGGAAATTATATGTAAATACAAAAGGAGTTGATGTTATACCTGTTTTAATTCTTTGCCTATAATATTCCTCCAACCAGTCATCATAATGATTTATAAGTTTATTGGCATCTTCTTTTAAATCATTTGGAATTAGAAAACTTTTATTTATTAATAAACTTTGAATAGTTTCGTTGCATACTTTTAAAATATCTTCTCTATATGGGTCATTAGGTTGATATTTATTTAATGAATTCCTACTTCTGTTTAGCTGCATAATTATAGGTTCCAATAATTCTTCTAAAATTCTTATTTTATAATTATATACTTTATCACGAAGTTTAAACTGTTCTTCAATTGTCTTTTTAATTATCTCTGTTCTTTTTAATAAAAAGAAACTGATAATTAACGTTAAAATTGGCAAGGTTATAGTAATAAATGGGATTAAGTTTTTCATATTGAATAAAGATCTTAAAAAATTATATTAGGATAAAGACTAAAACTGAATTTAAATTTTCATTTTTAGTCTTTTATAAAACTATTTTTTTTTCGGGTTATTAGGTTCTTCATGAAACTTAACCGGCGAATTTGACTTAATTTCAAAAGCACTTTTAAGCGTACTCATTTTCCTATCATGAAAAGTTAGCAGATTTAAAGAATCTTTTTCAGATGTATTTTTTATAAAAGGTTTAAACACTAATCCTTTAACCGGCTTTATTAGAGCTGTTTTATTAAACCATTCATCACTTACATAATCTGCACGATTAGGGTCTGTAAAATCAGTTTGAACCTGTAAATAAAGTTTGCCGGGATATCTTTGTGACATTCTTACAAATACATGGCGTTTTGCAAACCCTTGATCATAAAAAAAATATAAATATCCATTTCCTATACGGTTTCCGCCTGATTGCCCCCAATCGCAATCTGTTGGTGAGCAACTACCAAACAAGTGAACATAATATGGAGGGCCGATAGGGCAACACGGTTCTCCATTAAGTACTTGATCCTGGCAAATGTAATGGACATTAAGATGCGTAAAACTTCTGGTGTTAGGGTCTATATTAGACCAGTTCCCTTCTTCTTGGGGAGGTATGCATTGAGCGAATAAATAACGGAACGATAATAAGAAGAATGATAGAAATAAAAGAAAGTTTTTCATGCGAATAGTTACGTTTGAGTGAGTATCATTTTGTTTAAGCGTATCAGAGAGCTTGTAGAACAAGCTCTCTGATACTGCTAAAAATTAAGACGAATAATTTTCTATGAGAATATTATTGTCTGTAAAAGTAAATTTAGTATCATTTGTATATACCGGCCCAACAGGAAGAATAGATGCCCCTCCCAATCTGTTGTGAACAATTTCAATTTTAAATTTGCCTCTTGGATCATTAAAATTATCTACACGTGGATCTGAATTAGGGTCAAAAGGTTCAATTGTACCCTCTTCCTTTCCTACCCAGCATAAAAGGTCATCGTAGTTGAATATGCGCCAAAAAATAGTGTATCTTTCGTCTTTGTTTTCTATTCTCATGATTTAAAAATTTTAATTTTTTGCCTACTCTTAAACCTTTTCGGCTTCCGGCGCTTACTCTTTAAAGGATTTTCAGCTTCGTCCTTATTGTAGTATTTAATGGCAATCTGCATGGGATTTTAAGCATGAAAAAAAACCTGCATTGGCTGCTATCAAATTCAATTTTGTAATTTGAAATTCATTTTGAGGCTTTGAAAGTCTGCTCAGTTCATGATAACTCGAGCGGCAATGAAGATCTGTTTCCATAGAATTAGGTTTGAGTGAATAATAATTACTCTGCAAATGTCATTCAAACCAAACAGGGTGACAAGGGTGAAAATACGGATTTTGTGAAGTGTTTGTGATCCATTTTTAAATGTGTATTTCCACGTTTCCCATGTGAAAAATACGGTATTTTTTTATAATATTAATTCTAGTTCTTTGACAATAAGGTAGTTATATTTTTATTAAGATTTGACATTAAAAACTATAGCTTGCTATGTTATAATTTTTATCTTAATTCGTTGATTCAATTATTTTTTCACATAACCTTATAAAAAAATGGATTTCATCTTTGATTTAGAAAAATTTAAAGCCATGCTTAACGACGCCAGCCCAGCTGCTACCATCGTAAAAGTGTCACTGGATTTTGATTGTGGAGTAAATGAGATTATTGCAAAAGTTACTGCAAGGCCAGTGAATATTACAAAAAGTGGGGAAGTAATTCTTGATAGTAGTGTTGGAGAAACCACTGGCTGTCCAAAACCTCCAGGATGTAGTAATTTCGCCAACCTTCTTCAAAATAAAGGTATTACAACCCTGATCTGATTTATTTGAAATAGATGCTTATATTTTTAATTGATAATTTGGATATTATCCTTCCTTTTATTTTAATTCTTTCTGTATTAATTACAAATAAATTTAAAATTGAGAAGGATTATATTTTTTATTTTATTTTGTCCCAATTCGTTTTAAATTTATTAGCAGGTATCATTGGTCATTTTTTTACCAATAACCTGTATGTCTATTATTTTAATTGTTTATTTTCATTCATTTTTATCTCCCTTCATTTTTTAAGAATTCTTCATTCTCCAAATAAATCCTATATTATAAAAGGATTGATGATAATATATATTCTGTTTTTTTTCCTTAACTTAATATTTTGGGAAGGCCTCTTTAGTTTTAACAGCAACAGCTCAGGCTTAGCCAGCTTTATTGTTGTAGTTTATTGTTTTATATATTATTTGGAAAGGTTATTAAGACCTCAAACTGAAAGTATCCTTAAGGTACAAAGTTTTTGGTTTACAAATGGGCTTTTAACTTATTATGCCGGAAACTTTTTTATTTTTATAACTTATCACAAATTAACCGATTCCCTTGTCAGTAATTTAGGCCTTATATGGAAAGTGCATAATTTGATATTTTTGATTTTATTTATTTATTTCTTCATTGGAATTTTATGCAAACGCTCACCGAAGAAGTAGGAATTGTTTTGGGGATTACTCTAATGCTGACTACAATAACTTTTTTTATTGTTTTTTTTATTATAATTAGCCAAAATCATTATCATAAATACCTGAGGGAAAAAGTTGAAATGAAAAATATTTTTAATCAGGAGCTTCTAAAAGCGCAATTAGAAATAAAAGAACAAACTCTTAATCACATTTCACAAGAAATTCATGATAATATAGGCCAAGTCTTATCTTTAGTTAAGCTTAATTTAAATACTATTGAACCGGAAAACTCATTATTAGCCGATCACAAAATTCAAAATTCGAAAGAATTAGTTGCAAAAGCGATTCATGATTTAAGAAGTTTATCAAAGAGTTTGAACACTAATTATATCAGCCAATTAAAATTTTCAGAATTGATACAATTTCAACTGGATCTTATTAAAAGAAGTGGAAACTACCAAACTGAATTGATAATTTTAGGATTGGAAAACGATTTGCCTTCTCAAAACCAAGTCATTGTTTTTCGGATTGCCCAAGAAATTTTAAATAATATTATAAAACACGCTAAAGCAATAAATATTAAGATATTTTTAGAATATTCTTCAAATTTATTTTTAATGAAAATTTATGATAATGGAATTGGGTTTGATATTACAGAAACAAGTTCTAAAAGTATCCATGAAAAGGGAACCGGAATAGGAAACATGTATAACAGAGCTAATTTAATTGGTGGCAAATTAGAGGTTGAAAGCCGGCTTCAACAAGGATCTACAGTTATTTTAACTCTTCCAATTTAATTTCATCCTTATGAGAAAAACCAAAATCTCTTTAATAGATGATCACAAGCTTTTTCGAAAAGGCATAGTAGAACTCATTAATAGGTTTCCGGGTTTCGAGGTCATTTCCGAAGCCAATAATGGTCAGGAATTTATCAAAAAACTTGAAAAATACAATGAACCGGACATTGTATTGCTTGATGTAAATATGCCTGAGATGGACGGTTATGAAACAGCTGCATGGTTACGACAAAATAAACCTGAAATTAAAATATTGGCTTTATCCATGTACGATAGTGAAAGCATAATTATTCGAATGATAAGGTCTGGAGCAATTGGTTATATTCTTAAAGATGCCGACCCTGCCGAATTACAAATGGCATTTGAATCATTAATGATCAGAGGTTTTTATCTTTCTGAATTAGTTTCGGGTACCATGCTCAACAGTATACATAAATCGGATGATATGGATAACTTCATTATCCACATGCAGCTTAATTCAAGAGAGATTGAATTTATAAAATGGGCAGCTTCAGAACTTACATATAAAGAAATAGCAGATAAAATGTGTCTCAGCGTAAGGTCTGTGGAAGGTTATCGGGAAGCCTTGTTTGTAAAACTTAAAGTAAAAAGCCGTGTAGGTCTGGTTTTATTTGCTATTAAAAATCAAATTGTTATTGTCTAGTCATTTGTCTACATAATATTAGCCCTCAATAAATCACTTTAAAAAAACAATATATTCATTAATAAGATACTTTTTAGGAAACTTCCAATAGCTTTTTCAGAAGCAGATAAGAAATTAATTAAAACAAAAAAGGCTTCAAGTCATTTATATCTAAATATCTGCAAACCAATATTATTTTCCAATAAACCTCTTGAAAAAATTTATTGCTCAACTTTTATATTACAATAAAATATAAATATCAATTTATCGATATCATTATATCAATAAAATTACTTTTCAATTCATTTCACTTTCCATTTCTAAACTAAATAATAGTTTTTTAAATAAATAATATGAACAAAATAGTATTAGTAACTTTATTAACCACCATTTTTCTATTATTAGATTGGTATGTCTTTCAAGCAGTAAAAGTTTTGGTTGAATCATCTTCTTTAAGTTTAAAAAAAATAACTTATTCAATTTACTGGGGCTTCGCAGCATTTTCATTATTACTTTTTTTTATTTTTCGCTTTATGCCTGCTGATAGTTTGGGAATTAAAGCAAGAACATTTATAACAGGATGGTTAGCTGTTACTTACTTTTCAAAATTTTTTGCAATCCTGTTTTTATTTTTTGATGATTTAGGGAGATTAGTAAGATGGGTTTCTCATAAATTTACAGGAAATTCCGGAATAATTAACCCGGTTCCGGGTAATTCCAATAATATTTCCCGATCAGAATTTATGATGAAGGCATCGTTAATTGCCGGTGCAGCGCCATTCGTTGGTTTAAGTTATGGTATTTTATCCGGTGCGCATGATTACAGGGTCAGAAAAATTACTGTTAAACTTCCTAACCTGCCAAAGGAATTTGATGGAATTAAAATCGGACAAATTTCTGACATTCATTCAGGAAGTTTTTTTAACAAAACAGCGGTAAAAGGCGGTGTTGAAATGTTATTGAAAGAAAAACCGGATGTAATTTTTTTTACAGGGGATCTGGTGAATAATCGGGCTTCAGAAATGGAAATTTATCAACCGATATTTGAAAAAGTTAAAGCGCCTCTTGGCGTTTTTTCAACATTAGGTAATCATGATTATGGTGATTATGCCACATGGGATAGTTTGGAAGCCAAGCGCCTTAATTTAAAAAATCTTATAACCATTCATAAACAAATGGGCTGGAATATTTTGATGGATGAAAACAGCGATTTAATTATGGGAAATGAAAAAATTTCCATTATCGGTATTCAAAATTGGGGGGCTAAGGCACGTTTTCCAAAATATGGTAACTTACAAAAAGCGTATGAAGGTACACAAGATTCCCCTGTTAAATTATTATTATCTCACGATCCCAGCCATTGGGATGCAGAAGTATTGCAGAAATTTAAAGATGTAGATATTATGTTTGCCGGGCATACCCATGGTATGCAATTTGGTGTTGAAATTGGAAATTTAAAATGGAGTCCCGTACAATATGTGTACGAACAATGGGCAGGGTTATACGAAAAGCAACAACAATATTTGTATGTAAATAGAGGATTCGGGTATATTGGATTTCCCGGTAGAGTTGGTATTTTACCGGAGATTACAATTATGGAATTAAAAAAATCATAATATTTTGAACAAAAATTATAAAATTACGTTTTGATATTACATATATACAAATAATAATGAAAAAAATAATATTAGCCTTTGTTTTACTTAGTGTAATTACAGCCTTTATCCCTAAGAAATCAAAACAAGAAAAGATAACTGTATGCCATGATGATGCCACAGTAGACTTTGCAAAATTTGCCCTTGATAAAAATTTTATTGCTGCGCATGATTCCCCTCAAATAATTTCTTTTGAAAGTAAAGCAGGAGGCAAATCAATAACTTTTAAAACACCTGATGGACAAACTGCCTCGGGATACGAAATTAAGGTACCGGGTAACTCTAAGAAATGGCTTTTGGTTTATCAGGAGTGGTGGGGTTTAAACGATCACATTAAAATGGAATCAGAAAAACTTTTTAATGATTTAAAAGATGTAAATATTTTAGCTTTAGATATGTACGATGGTAAAGTTGCAACCGACCCGCAAACAGCAGGAAAATTTATGCAGGAAGCAAAACCAGAACGTTTAGATGCCATTACGAAAGGAGGAATAGAACATACGGGCAAGGATGTTAAAATTGCAAGTATCGGTTGGTGTTTTGGAGGTGGCAGATCTTTGCAATCTGCATTAGCCGAAGGTAAGGAAGCGGTAGGCTGCGTTATGTATTATGGCATGCCTGAAAAAGATATTGAAAAATTGAAAACATTAAATTGTGATGTATTGGGAATATTTGCTGAGCAAGACAAACATATCACCCCTGAAATTGCGAAAGAATTTGAAAAAAATATGAACAACGCAGGTAAGAAAATTACCATTAAATTATACAATGCCGTACATGGTTTTGCCAATCCCAGTAATCCAAAATATGATAAGGAAGCTACTGCTGATGCATATAATTTGACAATCAATTACTTAAAACAAAAATTTAAATAAAATTAAACTTTTCCTATAATTATTATAAAATTTTCCTACGAAATTCCCGTGTAAGTTTTCTTAAATGATTACAAAAAAATACTTTTTTTAAGCTATTGTTTTTAAAAAAGTATTTTTAGTTTTGCTCAGAGTAAATATCAACCATTTAAGAAAAAAATTAATTATTCTTTTTAATTTTTTTATTTAATTGAAAAATTATTTTTGATGAATTTGTTCGAACAAAAACCTGTATGTATAGAGCTGGATGAAGCAGCAAGAACATTAAGTATAACTTTTTCGGATGCCAGAACTTCAAAAAATGAATTTAAGCATACAGTTGAAAAAGTAATGCGATTAGGTGGGCAAACAGAGATTGATCCCGGTTTTGATACTATCTATTTAAAAAGTAATTCGCCAAATACTATTAAATTTCTTGGGGATTATCTTGCAAAGAGTTTTCAACGTTTTAAAAAAATTGCTTCTGCACCTCAAAAAATGCTCGATACGGTTGAAAAAAACCTTCAGGTGAGGTGTGTATATAATGAAATTGAGGTAATGAAATTCAGTTATAATAAATTAACTGATTCATTTGAGTGGTAGAAATTATTAATATTGGCTTTATATCATTAATAAATAGGTAATTTTTTATAATTTTACCTTTTAATTTATTATTGGTACTAATTATTTCAATTGAATTTTTGTTCTATTGGAAATGCCATTGTTAATATGATATACGTAAGCAGGAAGGAATATTTTAATGCAGCCCACAAACTTTATAACCCTACTTGGGATAAGGCAAAAAACGATGAAGTTTTCGGCCCTTGTGCAAACGAATATTTTCACGGTCATAATTTTGAATTAACAGTTACTGTTAAAGGAAAGCCTGACCCGGAAACGGGATTTGTTATTGACTTAAAAAAATTAAGCATTTTAGTTAAAAAACTTGTGATCGATAAAGTCGATCATAAAAATTTAAACATGGATGTTGATTTTATGAAGGGAAAGATGACAAGTTGTGAAATCTTTGTAATAGAAATTTGGAAGATATTAGCACCCGCCATTAAAGAATCTGCTGCATTTGCAAATTTACATTCCTTGTTGTTAAAAGAAACTGAAAAGAACTTTGTGGAATACTTTGGAGAATAATTTCATTATCATATAAAAAAAACCCATTCAATTTTACTTGAATGGGTTTTTTTTATACCTTAATTTTTGTAAAAAATATTATTTTATTGATTCTTGATTACATTTGTTCACCATGAAATATTATATTATTGCAGGAGAAAAATCGGGTGACTTACATGCTGCGAACTTAATTAAAAAGATAAAAAATAAAGATTCATTCGCATTATTTAGAGGATTTGGAGGAGATGACATGCGTAACCAAGGCGTTGAAATTATAAAGCATTATAAGGAGATGGCTTTTATGGGTTTCTTAGAAGTGGTAAAAAATTTAACCAGCATTTTTAAAAATATTAATTTATGTAAGACAGATATTGCCGCTTTTAAACCGGATGTTATTATTTTGGTTGATTACCCGGGGTTTAATATGCGAATCGCTGAATATGCACATAAAAATAATTTTAAAGTTTTTTATTATATATCTCCTAAAATATGGGCATGGAATACAAAAAGGGCATTTAAAATAAAGAAATTTGTTGATAAAATGTTTGTGATATTTCCATTTGAAGCAGAATTCTATAAAAAATTTAATTATAAAGTAGATTATGTCGGCAATCCTTTACTTGATTCCATTGCCCAATTTAAGTCTTCCGGAAACTTTTATAGCCAAAATAATATTAGTTCCGATAAGCCAATTATAGCAGTACTGCCGGGTAGTCGCAAACAAGAATTACAATATATTTTACCTCAATTAAAAGAAGTTTTCAATAGATTTCCTGATTATCAGTTTATTATTGGTGGAGTAAGTACACTTAATCCATCTTATTATAATATACTATTGGAAGGTTTAGATATTAAAATTGTTTACGATCAAACTTATGATTTGCTTTCGCAAGCTGTGGCAGGCTTAATTAAATCGGGAACATCTACTTTAGAGGCTGCGTTATTTACTTTACCTCAAGTAGTTTGTTATAAAGCATCTAATTTTTCATATCAAATCGCCAAACGTTTAATTAAGGTAAAATATATTTCCCTTGTAAATTTAGTTGCCGATAAAAAAGTGGTAACTGAATTGATTCAAGATGATTTGAACCCAACATTAATAACCACCGAATTAGAAAAAATTTTACCCGGGAAAAACGAAAGGTATATAATGGAGGAAGAATATAAAAATCTTAAATTACTTTTAGGTAATGCGGGAGCCTCAGAAAAGGCAGCAATATTAATGGTTGAGTATCTGGAAGAGAAAGTTTAAATTTTAATTTGAAAGTTAATTCACTTAATATTATTTCGCAAAAATTTTAAAAATTTTATAAAATGGAATTTAGAATTGAACATGATACAATGGGTGAGGTAAAAGTACCTGCCGATAAATATTGGGGTGCACAAACCCAACGCTCAAAAGAAAACTTTACAATAGGCGGTCATTATATGCCTATAGAAATAATCCGGGCATTTGCTATCTTAAAAAAAGCTGCAGCCCAGGCAAATGAAGAATTAACGGTTTTAACAAAAGAAAAATCTTCAATAATTCAACAAATTTGCGATGAAATTTTGGAAGGTAATCTCGACGATCAGTTTCCATTAGTTGTATGGCAAACGGGCTCAGGCACGCAATCCAACATGAATGTAAATGAAGTTATTGCGAACCGTGCTCACGTAGTATTGGGTGGAAATTTAATGGATGAAAAGAAAAAAATCCATCCTAACGATGATGTAAATAAATCACAATCATCTAATGATACTTTTCCAACCGCTATGAGTATAGCTGCTTATAAAATGGTTGTTGAACATACAATACCTCCTATTCAAAAACTAAGGGATACTTTAAATGAAAAATCCCTGGCATTTAATGACGTGATAAAAATTGGAAGAACTCATTTTATGGACGCCACTCCTTTAACATTGGGCCAAGAGTTTTCCGGTTATGTAACCCAATTAGATCATGGATTAAAACATTTAAAAGATACTTTAACTCACTTAGCCGAATTGGCATTGGGCGGTACTGCTGTTGGAACCGGTTTGAATACTCCAAAAGGATATTCAGAGCTTGTTGCACAAAAAATAGCAAATTTAACAAATCATCCTTTTATAACAGCTCCAAATAAATTTGAAAGTCTTGCTGCGCATGATGCTGCTGTTGCTACATCAGGTGCTTTTAAAGGATTGGCAGTATCATTAATGAAAATAGCAAATGATGTTAGAATGCTTGCATCAGGGCCAAGGGCAGGAATTGCAGAACTTTTAATACCGGAGAATGAACCAGGTTCTTCAATCATGCCCGGGAAAGTAAACCCAACACAATGTGAAGCACTCACTATGGTTTGTGCGCAAGTGATAGGAAATGATGCTGCCATTACTATTGGTGGTATGAGCGGACATTTTGAATTAAATGTATTTAAACCTGTTATTATTTTTAATTTATTAATGGCCGGCAGGTTACTTGGCGATGCTTGTGATAGTTTTGATAAACACTGTGCAATAGGTATAGAGCCAAATTTCCCGATTATAGAACGAAATCTTGAAAATTCTTTAATGTTGGTAACCGCCTTAAATACTCACATCGGTTATGAAAATGCTGCTAAAATAGCTAAGAAGGCACATAAAGAAGGAACCTCTTTGCGCCAAGCTGCTATTTCTTTAGGCCTTGTGACAAATGAACAGTTTGATGAATGGGTAGTGCCGAAAGATATGATAGGAAGTTTAAAATAGTAAATTTAGTTTTTTAACCCTTGATTCTTCAAGGGTTAAAAAACTAAATTAATCTAATCTTAAAACTACGATTAATTCTCTGAAAATATTAAAAGATAATCTTAAGAAGAAATGTCGGTTTTCATTTCAATATAACGGGAAATGGCCTGTGTTCTAGACCATTTTTCGGATTGGCTATACTATTCGAGGAAAAAAAATTACTTTAATTTAGGAAAATCTTTTAAACTTTTGAAAAGCGGCTCTTCTTTTTTACGACCGTCTTCAATGGCCCAATTAGCCATTGCGTATAAGACAGGTCGTAATCCTTCCCCAGACTTCGTTAAACTATAAATAACGTGAGGAGGAATTTTTTGTAATGATTCTCGTAACACTAAACCATCAGTTTCTAATTGTTTCAAATGTTGTATCAACATTTTTTCGGTGATGTGTGGCATTGCCTTTTTCAATTCTCCATAACGCTTACTTCCTGACAATAAATGAAACAAGATAATTGGCTTCCAATAACTACCAATTTTTTCCATTACGTAAGTAACAGGGCATAGTTTAAAAACAGTTTGTTTATTAAATTGAATTGTTGAACTCTCTTTTACCTCCGTCATATTTATACCTACTTTAGGGTTAGTACTCGTATTTTAGTAAATACAAAAGTACCTTTACGCCCGATATAAAACAATAAATTTAAAAAAAATGGATAAAATAATCGTATTTGGTGCAACAGGCGGCACAGGCAAACAAGTAGTAGCACAAGCTCTTCAAGCAGGATATAAAGTAATAGTTGTTGTACGCAAACCGGAAACATTCAATATTACAAACTCACATTTAAATATTATTAAAGGTGATGTATTACAGCCGGATACTTTTCAGAATGAAATTTCTGATGTTGATGCTATAATATCATGCCTGGGTATTCCTAAAGTTCAGGCAACAACATTATACTCAGAAAGTATGCAAAATATTATTAATGCAATGGAAAAAAATAAAAAGGATAGAATTATTTGCATATCGTCCGGTGCAATAGATATTCCACCAAAAAGCTCTTTCATTATGGCCTTCCTTTTGAAAAATGTGTTACAACGTATATACAAACCTGTTTATACAGATATGAAACTCATGGAAAGTAAATTGAAAAATTCTAAATTAAATTACACGATTGTAAGAGCCCCCAAACTTACCGATGGTAAAAAGACGGGAAAGTATAAGGATATCACACAACAACCTTTACGTAAAATTCCAACAATATCAAGGGCTGACCTTGCAGACTTTATGCTTAAATGTATTAACAATCCAAAAACTAATAAATCTTCTATTGAAGTTGCATACTAAATACTATGAAAATGAAAGAATATATCTTAATAAATAGAGTTCCTGAATATTATGATAAATCCTACGCTCAAAAAATTAACGACACTTGGAACATCGTGACCCAAAAATGGAAAGAGGATGAAATTTTTGTTTCAAGTTTTGTATTTCCAAGTGAAGGCTATGAAATTTCAGAAAGCGAAAGGATTATTAACAAAAAAAATGTATTAACGAACAACCTTAAAGTTGTAAGCCTAATTATTTTAAAAGCAGATAACTATGAAAGTGCCATTGAATTAGCAAAATCTTGTCCGCATATTGATCAATCAGGAACAGTAGAAATAAGAGAAATAATATTAAAACCATCATAAGATAAACCATTCACCATTAGGCTTTACCTGACATGAGCTTCATTGAAAACAAGTTTTTATTTAATTTAACTATACTCAATATTCGGAATCGCGAGTGCTATAATTAAGTGTATACTTTATATAAGTTCACAAAATTTTTACCCCGCCTGTAAATTAAGTAGCCTACAATTAGCTTTAAATAATATTAAATTAGTGTCAGTATTATGCCTGACACTAATTTATTAATTTAACAAATATATAAAAATGTAGCAAACCCTGCTTTCCCATAAATCACGCATAGATTTTAAGCTTAAAGCAAATATAATCAATTACCTGCTGCAGTTTTTAATATATCCTTTTGTTTGGCAAGTGTTTTTTGATCAAAATCAATAAATCCGAACTGATGATTAAACTGCTGACCTTCATTTAAAATATAATTAATAAAAAGCTTCAAATTATTATTATCTGAATTGATTACTTTTGGATATGAAATATTAACATATTCAACAGGTATAGCTGTATGTTTTTCACTTTCCAAGCCGGCAATTAATTCATCCAAATTTTCATAAATATTTTCATCGGCATCCAACTTACCGTTTTCATTAAGGTCAAGCGGAATTACTTTTATTCCCGGCTTCACTTTTCTTGATGTAAGGTCATAAATAAAAACCGGCACATTGTATGTTAAGCCACTTGAATCTTTTAAAATTGCATTTATTAGATGCTTATCATCACCACTTACTCCCTTCCCTATGATATTATCCTGGGTAAATCCATAATGAGAAGCAAATGTGGTAGGTGCGCAGGCTTTTTGTTCTCTCGTATAAATGGTAGGTTGGAATTTGTTTTTTTTCTTTTTTTCTTTTCCGGTGCTTTCAAAAATATCTTTTTCAAAAAATAAATCTTTAATATCCTTCTCCCTTAAACCTTTAGCATATTCATTAATTAAGGGATTATTGGCGTTTGCTACAGGAAGCAATGCATATTTACTGATATTAATCGTTGTATAGCCTTGCTTAACTTCATTTGGAAGTAATTTATGCGCGTTAATAACAATATTTCCGCTGTCGGGTGTTACCAATCCTCTTGGCAGTATTTTAACTTCAACATCCGGATATTTAATTTTAAACTCACTTATCCATTTTTCGACCAATGGGTAAGTAAATCTGGTTCCTGTTATTAGTACTTTTCCGTTTTGCGCAGTTTGAGCAAATGAATTTGAATAAATTATTACTAGAATTAAAATCTTTATATATCTAAATTTTTTCATTTTTTTAAGTTTTTTCGTTTTTAAATAATAGTGCATTTTAACTGCACAGTATAATATACCCCTCTTAATCAGCAACAACAATTGCATAATTTCTGAATTGAGAAATTTTTAGTGCGCAACTTTTTTTTTTGATAAATAGATGCTTCCATTTTAAAAGTATTTTTTTATAAAATTTTTACAAAGTAAATAGAATAATTTCAACTCTACAAACTTGATAGAGAAATGTATAATTTTTTTTTTCGTTTTCTTCCTTTTATATTTTTAAAGTAGTGAGGGTTAAAGAAAGAATTATTCTTTTTAAGTTAAATCCACTGTGAAGTTATTTTTTATTAACGTTTCGCAGATCAAGAGAATGAAAAATAAAGAATCGAATGGCATTAGTATTATTATATTTATATCCGCCGGCCTCTTGTTGAAACAAATTCATATAACCCAGGTGACAAGTTATTTGTTTACTGAATTGATAACCGAAACCAATAAAAAAGCGGTTATTATCAAAATAATTATAGTTTATTTCCTTGCCCGTATTTATAAATATTTCATCCATTATAATAAAGAATGGCACTTTAGGTTCAATTTTATTTCCTTTTAAAGGAATATTTAGTGCAAAATTGTAACGTATTCTGTAATTAAAATTATAATCATCGGTCAATTTGCCATTTTCAACTTTCCTTTTAAACCTCTGCTCGAATCTAAGCCACTGTAAAGTTTGAAACTTATTATAATTTTGCCTCCACCACAATTGTTGCCAAGGTCTGTGTTCAGGCCTTCCCGGTAGCAAGTTATCAGGATATAAATATGAATAAGTATAACCTGCTGTTAACCTTACATTATCATTAATGAAATAAGTAAGACCGTTATGAGTGATAAATTGAAATTTTTGTTTAATAAAATCGTCAGTTGTTCTCCAATTAACGTCAGCCCAAATACCGAATCTCTTGCTTATCCTTGTTTGGTTAAAATAGCCTAACCATAGTTGTTCTCTGGTTTCAACCTGTTTTTGAATAACTTGACAATGAGAAAGAATAAAAAACGAGCTTAAAAGACTTATGAAAAGAATAAGTATAAATTTTTGCATATTAATTTATTTTATTGGTGATAGGATTAGTGATTGAGGCTTTTTTAAAATATTAATTTATCATTTATCTTTAACGCATCTGAATCCTGTATGAGATAAGCCGGTATCAGGGCTTGATTTCATTCTGGCTGATACCCGGTAGCTGCTGCAATAAGAATCATGACATAAAAATGATCCGCCCCTTTGTACTCTTTTAACTACCAAAGGCTCATCGGGGTCAAAACTTTTAACAGGCCCTTTAGGATTTGTAACTCCTTCTAATTTGTTGATTGTTTTATAATAATCGGCATGGTACCAATCCGAACACCATTCCCATACATTACCTGCCATATCATACAATTCATAACCGTTTGGAGGAAATGATTTAATTGGCGATGCACCTGTGAAACCATCTCTTTTTGTATTGATATGAGGAAATTCACCTTGCCAAGTATTGGCTTTTGGTTTTCCGGCTTCAACATGCTCATTTCCCCATGGATAAACGGCATTCTCTTTCCCTCCTCTAGCCGCCCATTCCCACTCGGCTTCTGTAGGTAGGCGCTTTCCTGCCCATTTTGTATAAGCAACAGCATCATCCCATGAGACATGGACAACGGGCCAGTTATCTTTGCCTTTAATGTTACTTGCCGGCCCTTCGGGATGTTTCCAATCGGCTCCGGCTGTCCATTGCCACCATTGCGATGCATCATTGAGTTCAACCGGATGGCTTGTAGCTGTAAAAACCAACGAGCTCGGTACCAACAGAGCATCAGAGGGCTTAGGTGTGCCGGGTGGTAATTGTTTTTTTAATTCTTCCCAGTCCGGTTTTTGTTCTGCAGTAGTTATAAAATGAGTAGCTTTTACAAAAGCGGCAAACTGGGCATTGGTTACTTCGTGCTCATCCATCCAAAATCCATCTACGCTTACATCGTGCTTCGGAAACTCATCTTTTCTTGATTGATTGTTGTCTGAACCCATTTTAAACCTGCCACCTTCAATCCAAACCATGTCAGCAGTAGAACCTTCTTTGCCTATTACTATTTCGCCGGCATTGGTTTTGCTTAATACAGAAATTCTCTTTGGCACAGGTAAATGGCATAACGTGGGATCAGATTTTATGGATTTATATTTTACGTTAATAAGAGCTTCATTTTTTTTACTCGATTTTAACTGGCAGGAAATAAAAAACAGAAAATAAATGCCACTGTATAAATAAAAAGAAGTCAAATATTTTTTCAGCATTTGTAATATTTTAAAGAAAATTAAGAAATCAAATAATGTTAAAATTTATATTTTAACGATACAAAATTAATAGTCGAAAATTAATTTCCAATTATCTCTATATTTTTAGTAGAGATTTGTTGCAAATTAAAATTCTTGTTTTACTTTTGCATCGTTGTAAGCAGATAACCAGGCATGAGACATTATTAAATGTTCAAACCTTAAATATAACCCGATGATCAAATCTTTTACGGCCCGTGTTATTGATTTAAAAAGTTATCAATCCTACACGTCATTTTTACGCCCTATGCATTTTGCTACAGCTTGTTGCTGTTGTTGCTAATCCCAATTATCATTAAATCATTTTAAAAAAGCTTTAATGCTTGTAATGGCATTGCTATGGTTTTTAAAAAAACGGTTTCTTATTTATCTATAATCACTACAAAATTTGTAGAGAATATTCACGCAATTATTTTTGTTAAATCCATGAAAAAGTTTTTACATTTTGTTACTTATTTAAGTTTATTTATTGCCTTTGTTTCGACTACCTATGCGCAGGTTAAGATAAAAGGCACAGTTGTGAGTACACAAACAAAACAACCTGTTCCTTTTGTACCAATTGCTATTAAGGGGACCACTAACGGAGTACTTACCGATGAAAACGGAAAGTTTGAAATTGTCTCTAAAAATCCTTTGCCCATCATCCTATTGTTTCAATACGTAGGCTATCAAAGCAAGGAAGTAGAAGTTTATGAAGAAGGAGAAGATGTTACTGTTTCCATACGAGAAGCTAACAATAGCCTTGAAGAGGTGGTTGTTATCGGATACGGTACACAAAAAAGAAAAGATATTACCGGTTCAATCGCCTCTATTCCTACAGAATTAAAAACGCAGCCGGTGAGTTCACCTGAAAGATTATTGCAAGGTGCTATCGCCGGAGTGCAGGTTACTCAAACAAGCGGACAACCCGGAGGAGGGGTAAGTGTCCAAATAAGAGGAACAAATTCAGCGATAGGCACATCTAATCCTCTATATGTCATAGATGGATTTCCTATCAATAATGATTATTCTATTAATGATGCAGGCGTTGCCGACGGACCCAAACAAAACCCGCTTTCTTTCTTAAATCCTTCAGATATAGAATCTATTGATGTATTAAAAGATGCATCAGCCACTGCCATTTACGGTTCGCGCGGCGCTAATGGAGTAATTATTATCACTACCAAAAAAGGAAATTCCAATAAGTCATCCATACAATACGATGGATTTTATGGCGTGCAGGATGTGATAAGGACAATACCATTACTAAATGGAAGAGAATGGTGGCAATTAAGAAAGGACGCTGCAAAAAACACTCCAAATGGAAAAACAGCCACACTACCTGCTGCCGGTGCTTTTAAATATGATACCACGGGGGCCGGTACTGACTGGCAACAGGCTGCATTTAGGCAGGCACTTACTCAAAGCCACAGCCTTTCTATACTCTCGGGTAGTGACAAAACTAAGCTGGGTTTTTCAGGAAACTATTATAAACAGGATGGAGTGCTACAAAATACCGGTTTTACAAGATATTCCGGCAGGATCAATATTGAACATGATTTCAATAGTAAGTTTAAAATTACTTCATTTGTTACTGCCAGTCAAATGACTTCTGAAATAGCCCCTGCAGCTATTGTTACTACTTTATTATTCACTCCCCCCTCAATACCGATATATGACACATTGGGGAATTTTTTAAGAAATACTCCACTCGAAGGTCAATTACAGAATCCAATCAATTCATTATATAATCAACTTAATGAATCTAGAACGACAAGGTTGCTTGCAAATGTATCTGGTGAATATAAATTATGGGAAGGCCTTTCCCTCAAAGTACTGTTGGGTACCGATCTGGTCTTTAATAAACAAAATCGCTACTTGCCAAACAGCACTTATGAAGGAAATCAATCCGGAGGGGTAGGAACAGGAGGTACTGCTAATGTTGGCTCTATTAATACTAACAGTTGGCTCAATGAAAATACATTGAGCTATTCTAAAATAGTTAATCAGAAACATAATATCAACGCAGTAATAGGCTTTACTGCTCAAACCTCTAAAACAAAAGGTTTAGGCGTATCATCAAGTATTTTTTCTTCAGACGACTTGACTTATAATGGTCTGCAAAATGCTTTAGGGACTACATTACCTAATTCATCGGCCTCCGCCTGGCAGCTGGCGTCTTTTTTAGGAAGGCTAAATTATTCCTATAATGAGAAATACTTATTAACGGTTAGCTTGCGTGCTGACGGATCCTCACGCTTCAGCAAAGATCATAAATGGGGATATTTCCCTTCAGCGGCTATTGGCTGGAATTTACATGAAGAAAGTTTTCTCAAAGGCATCAATCAGATCAGCTTTTTAAAATTAAGGTTGAGTGCGGGAAGCACCGGTAACCAAGATATTCCATCATACACTTCAATTTCGAGAATTGCCGCATTCAGATATAATTTTTCTAACATAAACGTACAAGGTTATGCACCGGTTACTGTTAACAACCCTAAGCTGAAATGGGAACAAACCTTTCAGACTGATCTTGGAATTGATTTGGGTTTGTTTAAAAATAGGATCAATATCAATGTTGATTATTATTATAAGAAAACGACTGATTTATTATTGAATGCTCCGGTACCGGGATCTTCTAGTCTTGGTAATTATGATCCTCTTCTTAACCCCAGCCAGGCATCTAATATTACTCAAAATGTTGGAGCTGTACAAAATAAAGGAATTGAATTGGCTGTTAATACTCAAAATTTTGTAGGGAGTAAATTTTCATGGAATACCATATTGGTATTCTCAAAGAATACCAATGAAATTTTAAGTTTAGGAGATGTAGGGCCCGGTAACAGAATTATTCCTAACATTAGCGAACCATCTGTATTACAAGTTGGTGCTCCTATAGGTTCATTTTATGTATATCAGACCGATGGGTTGATACAACCTACAGATGCACCTTCTTCATTAACTCCTCAGGCAAACAAATTTGTAGGCGGACAGAAATATAAAGATATAAATGGTGATGGCATAATCACGCAGGCGAAAGACAGGGTGTTGATCCAAAATCAACCCGGCCTTAATTTTGGATTAACAAATACGTTGAATTATAAGACACCTTTAGGTAGTCTTGATCTTACTGTATTTTTTCAGTCGAGCCAGGGAGGAAAATTATATAATAACAACAGGGCAACACTTGAATTGGGTACAGGCTATTTTAATGCTACAAGAGATGTCCTTAATCACTACAGTGCCTCTAATACTAACACAGATATAAAAGCACCTTATCAGGACCCTGCTGTTACCATATCCGATCGTTTTATTGAGGACGCGTCTTATATCAGATTAAAAAACCTTACCGTAGGATATACATTCCCAACCTCATGGACGAATAAAATTAATTTGCAATCGGTTAGGTTGTATGGTTCAGCACAAAATTTTATCACGTGGACAAAATATACAGGTTATGACCCTGAAGCAAGTTCAAGTGGTCAAATTCCTCTTAATAGAGGGATTGATAACGGGGTATATCCTAATTATAAAACTCTTCTCATTGGCCTTGGGATAACACTTTAATTTAAAATTCATTATCAACTGATTATTATGAAAACATTAACATACATTTTGATAGGATTTGCATTTCTATCTCTCTTATCCTGCAAAAAGTTTTTAGAAGAGGATCCGGAAGGATTTATTAAAACGGATAATTTTTATAAAACAGAAGCAGATGCACTCAATGCGGTGAGTGCTGTTTATTCTTTTCTTAATTCCGGAGGAAATACTGTTCAATATCCTTACAATACGCTTTTCAACACCGGTTTAAATTTCATGGCTGATGATGAATTCCCGGGACCCGGAGCTACCAATCCGGATGTAAGGTCACTAGCCAACAATCTACATACCTCTACTAATCTGCGTGTATATGAGTTATGGCAGCAACATTATTCTGCGGTTAAACGGGCTAACATAGCCTTGGATTCCATTCCTAACATGAAGATAACCCCTGCGCTTAAAACAAGATTATTAGGAGAAGTTAAGTTCTTAAGAGGCCTTTATTACTTTAACCTGGTAAGATTGTATGGGAATGTACCATTGATAACGCATGCTGTTACAGGCATTACTTCAGCTGATTATCAGGTACCGCAAGCTCCTCCTACAGACGTATATTTACAAATAGAAAAAGATTTGAAAGAGGCATCGTCCGTTCTTCCGGATAGTTATGGCTCGCCTAATATTGGAAGAGCTACCAAAGGTGCTGCATTGGCTTTATTATCCAAAGTTTATTTAACGAAAGCCTCGTTGCCTCTTAATTTGACACAACATTATCAGGATGCCATAGCGTATGCAGAGCAGGCACTGTCACCGGCTGAAGGTGGTACCGGGACATTTAAATACGCCTTGCAAATCAATTATGCCAATGTTTTTCTCCCGGCGTTTAAAAATAATTCTGAGCATATATTTTCAGCGCAGTTCAAATCAAGTTCATCTTCATACTTAGCAGTAACTCAAGGTAATAATCAAAACCCACGCTCAATCCGTACAGGTGTGCCCGGTCTTGCGGGTTCTTACGCAGATCAGGTTTGGTTTTATACGGTTGACGATGCTTCAAAACTTGGAGGGAAAGATAAATTTTTTAGTGTTTTTAAACTATATAAACCTAATGACAATCGGAGAGATGTTACCTTTGTAACCAATTATGTAAGTCCTGCTAACGGTAAAAAGTACGGTGGCTTAAACGACCCCCTTATTAAAGGAAGTAAGTTGGATTCAACGCCTTACTTTAATAAAACATGGGATCCTGCTTCCACAGCAGTAACCAGTGAATCTGCAGCTAATGTGGCCATTATTCGTTATGCCGAATTATTATTGATTCATTCTGAAGCCGAAAATGAACTGAATGGGCCAACAACTAAAGCATATAACTCTTTAAATAAAGTTCGCAATAGGGCGGGCTTGCCCAATTTAACTGCGGGGTTAACAAAGGATCAGTTTAGGGACTCTTTGTATCTCGACAGAAGGCTTGAACTTGTTTTTGAATACCATCGATGGTTTGACTTGGTACGGGAAAAAGATGCTTCAGGCAACTCAATTTTCGTAAAAGCTCTTCATGCGGCCGGAAAGCCAAACGCTGCCGAAAAACACCGTTTGCATCCGATCCCTCAACAGGAACTTGAGTTGAATAATAAATTGACCCAAAACCCGGGCTATAATTAATCATTATTAAATATTTAATATGAAAAATCAAATATTTTCAAAAATTACAAAGTATGTGAAAAATACTTACAAGGCAAGTCTGATTTTGGTTGGTCTTGTAAGCCATTATTCATTTGCCCAGCATGACCCTGTTTTACCTTACAAAGGCAAGATCGGTAAAACTTTGGGGGAAACACAACCTTCATGGCCCTTAGTAAAAGCAGCTCCTAAAAATGCACCCAATATCGTTTATATAATTATTGATGATGTGGGTTATGGGGCATCGAGTGCCTTCGGCGGATTGGTGCAAACTCCCGTGCTTGAACAGCTGGCAAACAACGGACTTCGGTATACTAATTTTCATACCAATGCCATTTGTGCACCTACTCGTGCTTCCCTGCTCACAGGCCGGAACTCTCATTCCGTACATATTGGCCAGAATTCAATATTAGGTACGCCGGGTTATGACCGCCAAACGCCTTTTGAAAAAGCAACCGTTGCCGAAATTTTGCGCGAAAACGGTTACAATACTTATGCAGTCGGCAAGTGGCACTTAACTGCCAACCATGAAACTACACAGGCGGGCCCATTTAACCGTTGGCCTACTGGCAGAGGATTTGATCATTATTATGGATTTTTGAGTGCTGCTACCGATCAATACCATCCGCAATTGTGGGAGGACACAAAGAAAATTGAAATTCCGGACGATAATAAAACACTGGTTTCTACGAGGATCACAGATAAGGCTATCAATTATATTGCCGAACAGAAAACCATCAATCCCGATAAACCCTTCTTTTTATATTATGCGCCCGGGGCTACTCACTCACCTCATCAGGTTACCAAAGAATGGATAGATAAGTACAAAGGCAAATTTGATCAGGGTTGGGATAAGTACCGTGAACAGGTACTAGAACGTCAAAAAAAGCTTGAACTGGTACCTGAATATGTACAGCTCCCGCCTAGTAATCCCGGCGTTAAAAAATGGGATGAACTTAAGCCGGACGAGAAAAAATTATATCTGCGTTTCTTTGAAGTTTATGCAGCCTTCTTTTCACATATTGATAATGAAATCGGCAGATTGGTTGATTACCTGAAAGATATTGATCAGTTTGACAACACACTTATTTATGTATCAGTGGGTGATAACGGAGCCAGCAAAGAAGGTACTTTCGTAGGTGTAGTAGGCGGCCCCGGCTCTGCCTTTGATATTAACGCGAGTGAAGATGAGCGACTGGTATGGAATGTAAAACATCTCGACCTGATCGGAACCGAATATTCCAGTTCCAATTATCCGCAAGGTTGGGCCCAGGCGGCTAATACTCCTTTTCGTTATTGGAAACAGGATGCCAATTCCGAAGGAGGTACGCACAATCCATTAATAATCCACTGGCCAAAAGGAATTAAAGAAAAAGGCGGGATCAGAAATCAATATACCCATGTTTCTGACATCACCCCTACTACCCTTGAATTGGTTAACGCTACAGTACCTGAAGTGATAAACGGTTATAAACAGGAGCCTTTTGAAGGGGCAAGTTTCGCAGAATCAATTGGCAATTCAAAAGCAGTTGACAAGCATTTGGTTCAATATTATGAAATAAAAGGCTCGCGCTCTATTTATAAAGATGGCTGGAAAGCAGGTGCGCTACACGTAGCCGGTACGGATTTCAAAAACGATAAATGGGAGCTTTATAACCTGAAAGAAGATTTTAATGAGCGTTTCAACCTTGCTGAAAAGAACCCTGACAAGCTAAAAGAACTAGTTGAATTGTTTGATACGGAAGCTTTCAAGTATAATGTTTATCCACTGAAAGACGAAGCGCCTGGCACTCCCCCTTTAGTAAAAAGTATTTTCGACGGAAGGGATGTGGTAGTACTTTATCCCGGTGTATCTCAAATACCCGACGGCCCTAATCTTACCAACCGCTCATTTTCCATTACTGCTGATGTTGACATTGCTAATGCTAATGCGGAAGGTGTTTTGTTCTCTAACGGAGGCCGCAACAGTGGGATAAGTTTCTTTGTACAAAAAGGAAAATTATACTTTGTGTACAATACCGGTATTGAAACCTACACCATTGTATCTGACAAACCGGTGCCGACAGGCAAATCGAAACTAAAATTTGCTTTTGATTTTATAGGCGAAGGTAAAGGCGGCACAGGTTATCTGTATATTAACAACACAAAAGCAGGTGAAGCCAAATTTGCCAAATCTCTTTTCAGGGGCTCTGAAGGATTGTCGGTAGGTAAAGATATTATTACTCCAGTTACAGATAAATATGCTACACCTTTTACCTTTTCAGGAAAATTAAAACGCATTATTATCGATCTGAGCAATCAAAATTTAAGATCACAAAATTAAAACCAAACCTTATAAAATCATGAAAACACGTCCAATACTATTGTCGGTTTTGCTGGCCGGTAGTTCGATGCTAACATTACCGGCCCAACAGCCTAATCAGGAATGGAAAGGTAAAATAAGTGAATCGGTAAAGAATTCACAGCCTTACAAAATCGAATATGTGAAAAAAGCTCCGGTTGGAGCGCCTAATATCGTCTGGATATTACTGGATGATGTAGGATATGGAGCTATAAGTACTTATGGTGGTCTTATTAATACGCCTAACTTCGATAATCTGGCAAATAATGGTTTGCGCTATACTAACTTTCATACAGCAGGTATCTGCTCACCTACCCGTTCGGCTTTGCTAACCGGTCGAAACCATCACTCAGTGGGTATGGGCATGTTCCCTCATTTTGTTATCTCAGGCGATTATCCCGGTTATAACGGCCATATTTTGCCTCCAAAAGGTACTATCGCCGAAGTTCTTAAAGAAAACGGTTATAGCACATATCAAGTGGGTAAATGGCATCTTACACCTGATGAAGAAACTACTGATTTAGGTCCGTTCGATCGCTGGCCTTCCGGAAAAGGATTTGACCATAATTTTGGGTTTCTTGGAGGTGCAACAGATCAATATAAGCCTGATCTGGTAGAAGATAATAAACATGTTACGCCTGATGGCCGTCATTTAAATGCTTTGATTACTGATAAAGCGATTAGTTATATTTCAAAACAAAAAACATTGGCACCGGATAAACCCTTCTTTTTATATTTTGCTCCCGGTGCAGCACATGCTCCCCATCAGGTAGAAAAAGAATGGTCGGACAAATATAAGGGTAAGTTTGATGAAGGTTGGGATGTATACCGTGAAAAAGTATTTGCCAATCAGAAAAAACTGGGCGTAATCCCTGCTAATGCACAGCTTCCTGCTCGAAATTCATTCATAAAGGCTTGGAAGGATTTGCCTGCTGAGGAGAAACACTTGTATGCCCGCTTTATGGAAGTTTATGCAGGGTTTCTGGAATATACCGATCACGAGATCGGGCGCTTGATTGATCATCTTAAGTCGTCAGGACAACTGGATAACACTATCGTGTTTTTAATGATAGGCGATAATGGAGCCAGTAAGGAAGGCTCTGAATACGGTGTGGTAAGCAATTCTAACAGATGGTTTGGTCCAAACCCCGTAAGTCGTGAAGAATATAAAAAAATGATTTTAAGCGAATACGATAAAATTGGTGGAAAAGATGTTGCTACCGTAGCCAACTACCCTTTGGGTTGGGCTCAAGCAACCAATACGCCATTTAAGTTTTGGAAAAGCGATGCAAATGCTGAAGGTGGCACCCATAACCCGCTTATCGTTTATTCACCTAAATTGATCAATGATAAAGGTACTACAAGAAACCAATATGCCCATTTAATCGATTTATACCCTACAGTACTTGAACTGACAGGTATTAAGCAACCGGAGACCCTTAAGGGATACAAACAAGACCCCCTGCATGGAACCAGCCTTGCTTATTCCATTACTAATAAAAGCGCACCTTCCAAGCACACGCAACAGTATTATTGCATATTTGGTAACCGCGCCATTTATAAAGATGGTTGGAAGGCTTCAGCAGCCCATCATCCAAATACTTTAGAAGTATTTAAATATGCCGGAGAGACACCTAATACAATCCCAAATGATCCCGAAAACGAAACTTGGGAGCTATACAACCTTGACGAAGATTTTAACGAGCGGAATGACCTGGCTAAAAAAAATCCGGAAAAATTAAAAGAATTAAAAAAAGTATGGGATGAGGACGCAGCAAAATATAATATTTATCCGCTACTCGATATTGAATATACTAAAGCCAGAGTGATAGAACAGGAACGTCTTAAAAAAGAAAAGGAAGTAAAAAATCCCTAATTAAAACATTACAAGCCGGGTACATTCCCGGCTTGTCTGTTAAAGATCTAAAGATCGCTAAACTGAAAGTTAGAAATAATGAAAATTAAATTATTCTTAATTCTTCTGGTAATAAGCCCTATTGCATATTCTCAAAGTATTCAATACGATCTTAGCCGCTTGTTTAAAAATAACCAATTGATAATCAACAACAGGCATGCAAGCCTGAATGAAGATAATGGAATTAAACTGAATGAAAACTCCGGCGAAGGTATTGCCTGGATAAAGGGTGCTGATTTCTCATCAGGTGTAATTGAAGTTGATCTTCAAGGAAAAGATGTTTTTCAAAAAAGTTTTTTAGGAATTGCATTTCACGGCGTAGATGATAAAACATACGATGCAATTTATTTAAGACCCTTTAATTTTCATGCTAAAGATTCCGTAAGACATATTCATGCGGTACAATACATCAGTCATCCGGCACATACCTGGAAAAAATTACGTGAAGAACAAAACGGACAATATGAAAAAGAAATAGTGAATGCCCCTGATCCGAACGGATGGTTTCATGCAAAAATAGAAGTGGATAGAGACGGGCTTATAAAAGTATTTGTGAATAACGCCCCTGATCCTTCGCTTTCCGTAAAAAAATTGAACACTCGTAATAGTGGTCTGCTTGGATTGTGGGTAGGCGATGGCTCAGAAGGAAATTTTAAAAACCTGAGTATTATCAAGAAATAGATATTTCTAAAAGTGAAATAAACCTAATTTATAAAGATTCATGAAGTTCTATAAAAGTCGGTTTGAGCGATGTTCCATTCTTTATTTTCATGATGGGTTAAGGGGGTAAAAAATACTTTTGTTACCACCCCCAACCCCTCCTTGAAGGAAGGAGGGGAGCTTAAGTGCGCAACTCCTTTCTGAAAAGAACATGTTTATTGACTATTATTATTAATTCAAACTAAATCAGACATAAATAATAAAATGTTTAAAAATATTTTGTCCATATTATTAATTTTATTTTCTTTCACTCAGGTGCATTCTCAAATCACCTCCAAACCAAATGTCGTCATTATCCTTGCAGATGATTTGGGTTATGGTGATTTATCCATTAATGGTCAAACGAAATGGTCAACTCCCAATATTGATCTCATAGCACGTGAAGGTGCAAGATTAACCAATTTTTATACACCTACTCCTTACTGCGCACCTACACGTGCCTCTTTACTCACCGGCAGGTATCCTGCACGGCATACGCTAACCAAAAACCCCAACCCTGAAAAACCCAATAATTTTCAAACGTATCGGGGCGGTGATTCGATAGGCATACCTGATAAAGAATTTTTACTCAGCGAGTTGTTAAAACGGGAAGGTTACGCAACTAAAATAATAGGCAAGTGGCACCTTGGTCATAAGCCGCAATTTTTTCCTACCCGTCATGGCTTTGACGAATACTTGGGCATACCTTACTCTAATGATATGCGCCCCGTGATATTAATGGAAAATGAAAAAACAATTGAATATCCGGTGGTTCAGTCTACACTCACCAAAAAATATACCAACTATGCTCTTGAGTTTATTGAAAGGAATAAGAAAAAACCTTTTTTTCTTTATTTGCCAGAGGCCATGCCGCACAAACCCCTTGCCGTGTCAGAAGATTTTTATCATCCTGAAGTTAAAGAAGGTCTTTATGGCGATGCAGTACGCGAGCTCGACTGGTCGGTGGGTGAAATATTGAAAAAAATAAAAAAAGAAGGCCTTGAAGAAAACACGATAATTATTTTTCTATCTGACAACGGGCCCTGGTTTGGAGGAAGTACCGGTGGGTTGAGGGGCATGAAATCGCAGAATTGGGAAGGGGGCATTAGGGTGCCGTTTCTAATAAAATGGAAAAACGTAATTCCTGAAGGTAATGTAAATCATGAACCGGCAGGAGTGATTGATGTGTTCCCAACCCTTGTTTCACTTCTTAAAATAAAAATACCTGAATCTCTTATATTGGATGGAAAGGATATTACCTCTTTATTAAAATCTCCCTCTGCTAAAAGTCCCCACGAAGTATTATATTCTTTTTATGCCGATGATATGATGACGGTGAGAAGCGGTAAATGGAAATTACACCTTCGTTCGCCCGAATCGACAAAATTACCTTCCGATTCTACGTGGGTAGATCCACGCTGGCCGGATGGAGTGACCTTGCTTGCTCCGTTTGAACAACCCAAAGCCAATCAATTTCCCGGTATAAAAACAGGTGTTGCACCCAGAGCATTCATGTTATTTGATCTTGAAAATGACCCTTCAGAACAAAAAGATGTATCAGTGCAATTTCCGGAAGTAGTCAAAAAATTAAAACAAGCAGCTGGAAATACAAAATTTTAGAAAAAGTGATTTAAAATGAAACCAAAAAAAACAATCTCTTCGTACCTGTTTTTTCAAATTGTTATAATCATTCTTTCATTTTTTAATATTCTCGAAACTAAGGCGCAAACATCTTCCTTGTCAGGAACTGTTCAGGATCAGCCAAATAAACAAGCGCTGGCTTTTACAACAGTCGCTTTATACAATTCCGCAGACAGTTTATTCTTTTCCAGTACGTCTACCAACGAAAGTGGAAAATTCATTTTTAAAGATATAAATGAGGGAAATTATTATCTGCTTATCCGGTTTATCGGTTACCAGACAAAAAAAATAAAAGGCATTCAATTAATCAAAAACCTGGATATAGACCTGGGTATTATTGATCTGGTGGCAAGTGCAAAACTGCTGAAGGAAGTAGTAGTTAACGGGGAGAAGGAAGATACTCAATACAAGGAAGACAGGCAAGTATACAGTGCCAAACAATTTCAATCGGCAGCCGGGGGCACGGCGGTAGACTTAATTAAAAATCTTCCCTCAGTATCTGTTGGGGCACTAGGTGAAATAAGTATAAGAGGTTCAAGCGGCTTTATAGTGATGCTGAATGGAAAACCTGTACAATCCGACCCATCAACCCTACTGAGCCAGATACCGGCTAATACAATTGAAAATATTGAGATTATTACAAGCCCTTCCGCCAAATACGATGCTGATGGAAAAGGCGGCATTATTAATATTATCACCAAAAGTGGTACGGACGATGGTACTTCTTTATTATTAAATGCACTGGGTGGATTGCCAAGCACCAATGATTTTAATAATAAAGAAAAACCATTGCGGTATGGCGCAGATGCCACCTTGAATTATAAAAAAGAAAAATGGGACCTTTCAGTCGGAGGAAGTTATTACAGGAACGATAATAGTGGCCGGAGGGAAGGTGATGTCTATACTATCATTGGCAATCGTTACACATCATTTCCATCAGTTGGTGAAAGAAGTTTTAAAAAATTTAATTATTCTTCAAGATTAACCCTTGCTTATAACCTTAATAAAAATAATAATTTCAAATTAGGTTTTTATAATGGGATAAGGACAGAATATCGCAGGGCCGATGTTAATTATATTAATTCAACAACAAACCTTGCAACCGGGCAAAATATAGGGCGGATTAATTATTATAATCCTAATCTGGTGAAAAAGCATGGGGAATTTTATATTGCCAACTTAGAGTATATTCGTACGCTTAATACCAAATCCAATATTTCATTTTCAGGCTTATTTGAAAGCGACCAATTTTCAGGTAAAATAACCAATCTTAACATTACCAAAGAAGGCCTGTCAGACACCCTTCAATACACCCTTAATACCAATAATAGGCCGCTTACCGCTTATCGTTTAAAAATCGATTATGTGCTAAATATTGGTAAAGGTAAATTAGAAAGCGGCTATCAGTTCCGATACCTGCAGGACAAAGGCAGTTTTATTTATTTACAAAAAAATAAAAATTTCGAGCCGCTGGTTTTGTATCCTGAATTTAGCGGCAATGTATTTGTTGATAATTACATACATTCTTTATATACTCAATATTCAGGCAGTTATCAAAAGAAACTCTCCTATACCGGAGGCTTGCGATATGAATACGCTGTAAGAAATTTATTCATCAGTGAAAATTCACAAAACCTTAATTTGACTTTAAGTAATCTTTTCCCTTCCGCGACAATCCTTTATCAGATTAATGAGCATTGGCAGGCCAAAGGCGGATACAGCCGACGGGTACAGCGGTCAACCGGTAATGAACTAAACCCCTTGGCCGAACGCGAGCATTCTGAAACTCTCGAACATGGCGACGCTAATATACTTCCTGAATTTATTGGTATATCAGAGCTGGGAATGGTACACCGGCTTAAAACGGGTTCTTTATCAGCTACATTTTATCATCAAAACATAGAAAATGTTGTAAACAGGGTAAACAGTGTTTATGCAGATACTATCCTTAATAGAATTTATACCAATGCCGGTAATGCCCGACGCATCGGCTTCGAAGCCGGGCTGGATCTTAAGCCATTTGATTGGTGGAAAATTTATCTGGGAGGGAATGTTTATGATTATCGAATAAAAGGTAATTTATTTAACAATACCGTTAATGTTAATAATTCAAGCTTGGTTTATAACATCAATGCGAATACAAATTTCAAACTTTCAAAAACCACCAATCTTCAGTGGAACCTTAATTATTTATCAGAAAGGGTTACCGCTCAAGGGATGGATTCGCGTTTTTTCTCCTTTAATGCATCCATTAAAAAAACTTTTATCAATGGTAAATTATCCGCCATTCTTCAATGGCAAAATATAGATATAGGCCTGCTCCATACTAACGAACAGCGCATTACTACCTTCGGAAAAGATTATTATACTACTACTAATTATATTTTAGAAAAAGATATATTCATCATCAATCTTTCATATAACCTTAATCAACGAAACAAGAAAATAAAATTTACCGAAAGTGAATTCGGAGAGAAGGAATTTTAGAAAAAAAAAATTAAAAATTTAATTTTTTTTTGGATATCTAAAAAGTAAATTGAATATTTGTCTATCAAATCAGTAGAGAATATGAAATTAAAATTTCTACATCTTATTCATCTTCACACTTCTTTTAAGTTTTTAAGAACAGATATTTCTTATCTCTTCTTAAAATGCCCTTTTTTTGGTTGTTGTTGCTAAAACTAACCTTTCGTCCAATTATCATCTTAAGCAGGCTTTAAAACGCATCGACTATATTTTTTCTATTTCAAAAACAAAAAACTTAATCCATGAAAATTTTAAAAAAAATAAGCACCGCTTTTTTATTATTAACGGTCCTATCAAATAATATATATTCTCAATCTACCGATAAAGAAAAAATACTGATCAGTGGCACGCGCCTTACACATCCTCTTTTTGAAAAATGGATTGAAGAGTATAAAAAAGTAAATCCCGATTTAGAAATAAGAATATTACCACAGGGAAGTACGGAAAAATCAAATTTATCAATCAGTTCCTATAAAATCCCAGAAGACAAACTTAAAAGTGATTATGAATATATTCATGTAGTAAGATATGCCTTGCTGCCTGTTACTAATATTTTAAATCCAAAATTAATTGACTACCAGCAGCATGGCTTATCTGAAAAAGATATTAAAAAGCTTTTTTTTGAAGATAAGGTTCAGAATGATTCTAAGGATAAAAGTACAGTAAGTATTTATACAAGGCAAAAACAATCCTGCGCACCGATCGCTTTTGCTAACCATTATGGCTTGGAACAAGCCAATATTAAAGGCACTAAAGTGGAAGGGGACGACCGCAGTCTGATTAATGAAGTTAAAAAAGACCCGAACGGTATTACCTACAATAATTTGGGTTTTATATATGATTTGAAAAGCCGTAAAGTAAATGATGGCCTCGCGGTAATCCCTTTAGATTTGAATGAAAACGGTAAATTGGATAAGGAAGAAAAAATCTATGGCACCTTGGATGAGGTAATAAAAAACATAGAGTCCGTTAAGCCATTAGCGATACCTACCGAATATGTCACCGTATTTTTTCAGAAAGAAAATTCCTTACAGAATACTGCCATCAAGCAATTCATTACTTATATACTTACCAATGGCAGCCAATATACCCATCATTATGGCTTTTTATCGCTTGATTCTGTACCATTGCCGGTAGCCAATTTAAAATAAATTTATTCTAACCTTAAATCTTAATTATGATCACATTTTCCGATTTGCTTTTGCTGGCCAAAAAAATATTGGTTGGTATTGTAGTGGCCCTTGTGCCTATTGTCATTTTTCTGATAAGCCTGTTCACCATTCAAAAACTATTGTCATAACATGAAAACCCAACCCGAAATATTAGCGCGCATTCTAAAAAATGCTTTTATCAGTTTGTTCATTTACGCACTGCCGTTTCTATTAATGTTTCTTACATTCTCCATCAACGGGCAAAAACCGTGGATAAAAAATCAAAAAAATCTTAATTCTAAACTCATTAAATAATCATGATCAAATTTATAGAAGATGCTTTTCAGCACCTCGATACCTGGGGCCTTATGGCCATCATTTTAATATTAGGTGCCATTGAATTTTCATTTCGTCTTTACGGCGGCCACTGGAATAAAAATGAAAAAATTTTAGATATTGTATGCTTTGCCATACCCCGCCTGGTGATAAAACCTTTGGTAGCTTATTTCGGATTAAAATTCCTTCCATTTATATTACCGGACATGAAAAATGCCTTTGACTGGATACCTTTTGTTTGGGGTTTTGTTATTATTTGTATTTATGACGACCTTACCCAATACTGGTACCACCGCCTACACCATGAAGTGCCTTTCTTATGGCGCTTTCACCGTACCCATCACTCCGCACCTTACATGGGCATGGCAATGGCAAGCAGGCAAAATATTATTTACACGATATTTTTTTCACAAATATATTTAACAACCACATTAGTTTATTTGGGCCTGGGTTATCCTGCTTTGTTTGCAAAAGGGTTGAAATCTCTTATTACTACCTTTGCACATTCTAGCATTAAATGGGACAAACCTTTTTATGACAATAAATGGCTTCACCCATTTGCATGGATACTTGAACGACTTATTTCCACACCGGCTACTCACCATGCTCACCATGCTGATTCTCATGATGATGGTATAGGGCATTATAAAGGCAACTTTGGCAATATGTTTTTTCTGTGGGATATTATTTTTGGTACCGGCATTATTACCAGGCAATATCCACAGGCATATGGCATTAAACATTATAAAAACGAAGAATGGTATGCACAATTTTTGTGGCCTATTTTAAAATCAAAAAAAGAAGGCAGCGAACTTGCAAAACATGGGCCTGTGGTTGGAGATGTGATTTTAGAAGAAGATGCTCCTATATCCGTTTTTCATCATGATGATACGCTGATAAGGCAAAAAGTGGAGTTGGGGGTGGTGTAAGATAATTATATTTAAAATAACAAAAATGCCGGAATTTATAAATTCCGGCATTTTTGTTATTTGGAGATTTAGGTTTTAGAAAAGTTTGCAATATTATATATAAATGCTTGTCGAAATAATATCGTATAACTACCTTCAAAATACCGTATTTATATGGTGATGAGATATGGAATTTTTTGTTTTGATTTGTGGGAGTAAAATTTAATGAATGTATAACATGAAAGGTATGGATATGAGTTCTTATTATCTGATTATACTTAAAACGGCCAGAGGCCAAATAAACTCAGTCTCGTAAGATGCGAGCTAGGGCTGGGAGAATTTAATAGGCTTGGTTAAGCTAGAACCACAAAGTTGCAAACTTGCGGTAGTTGGTTTTGGGTTGAGGGTCGATTTTTATGTGGTTTAGAAGGGTTCGTAATATAAATGCTGAGTGACACTCAAAAAAACGAGACTGCAGAATGACAGATAAAACAATTAATTCAGGACCAGACGCACAAAACGGATTTGCTTTGCAAAGGAATACAGCAATTTTTTTGTTATTAGAACATTATTTCAACAAGTTTCAAAATAAAAAGTATTTCGTGTGTCTTGAACATCACGAGGATTTCTTGTTTTGTTTTTTAAATGAAAATGATGAAGTATCGCTAATTGAAGCATATCAATCTAAAAAAAAATCACCCGATATTTGGCGTTTAAATACTGAGCTGTTTGAAATATTAATAAAATTATTAAAAACAGGAAAAGGATTAATTCAAGACGCAATTTCTAAATCGTCACATTATAATCATATACTTTATTTCTCTTCTAATCAAACCTTACATTTAGAGCATAAACCGAAAAAAAGTGAGCTATTACCATCAATTTCAGTTTCTATAAAAGCTGACAATCCAAATTCCGTTTTCCCAATTTTACCAGATAAAATTAAAGAAACAATTAAGTCAAATATTACAGAAATTGAATTACATAACGAATTAGACAATTTAAGCTTCATTTGGATTCCCTTTACAACTACAGCAAAAGAGCAAGAAAATCAACTTGTAGGTAAAATTGATGAAGTATTTGGAAATCAAATTTTTGATAAAAGAGCTGCAATTAATACTTTAATTTGTCTGTTTAGAAAAATAGAAACTACCTATAATAATGGAAATACAGTAAAATTATTAGACAAAACAAAAAGAGTGAGCAATTCAGAAGTCGAAAATGCCTTTAATATTTTAACCACAAAAGCCAAGTGTTTTGATTATTGGCATAGAAAAAAGGCAGAAGTTTCTTCAAAATTAAAAATAAGAATTATAGAAAAGGAAATGTTTGAATTAGCATTTGATAGTGCTTTTGATTTATTCAAAAGTATTAAGGAAGCTGAACATCAAAAGATTTTAAACTTTGTTAATGACCAGAGTTCAGTGGAATGCCGATCCTTGGCATTTCGAAGTTGGAAGGTGATATTACGGAGGGGGTAAATATAAATGTTATACGTTCATGAGACGACACAAATTTGAAAGACAACGCAAGTTAAATGAAGCAATTCTATTTACACGCCCTTTCTGAAGTATTATACCTAAAAGGCAAAATTTACCATGAAAGGTCTTTGGATTCTGTAAAAAAACTTTTTTATTTATTGTGCAGAAAAGGAAAAAAAGTTTTTTTACTGATTTTAGCAATGGAATAAATATTATTTACGGAAACAATACATCAAGTCAAAGCATCTAATTTTTACTCTAGACCTACATACACTCCACCTTCTATTGTGCCAATAAAAGCACCTGATGATTTCAGTTTAATTGACAGATAATACAGAGCTGAACAATGTGAATATTTTAGATTAGATTTTGTTTTACACAAGGAACTAAATGAAAAAGAATCAGAATTCTATTCGATATGATCACAAGTCATAATCATTAACGACAGATGCTATTGCAGTTCAAATTGCCAAAATAAAGGATGTCAAATTTCATTTAAATAATGGTAATTAATCGGAAATGAACCACATGATGAAACATTAAAAAAGCTATCTTGTACTGAAGTGGTTTTTATGATTATGTAAATACTAAAGGTAGCTAAACTTCAGGCGAATGACAAGAAGCTAGCTAATTCATTGAAGCTATTTTTTTACCTTAATATGTAGCACAAGATTGAACGGCTGGATATTGGCTTTAAAATCATTGCTTGCTTACTAGATTTTTTAAGACACACTTTTCAAAATGAAGAAATATTATGATTACCCTATGTATGACATTCATAATTGAATTTGATAGATTAGCAAAACACAAATAATCATGCAGGTGAGAACAAGAGGCGTTTACGAAACTGGTCAATTACATGTATATAATCGATCCTGATTGGCCATTCAAAATGACGAAGTTATATCATTTCTTGATTTAGGCGTTGGAATATTTGATAGTTTGCTAAGTTCAATAGAGTATTTAAAAGGGACTTCTTACAAGAAGAATTTAGAAGAATTAAACTCAAGACCTTGATTTAGTTCCTAAATTATTTGCAGGTGATATTAAATCTAGGACAGCGATAACTTTTTGAGAAGAGCGTCTAAAGGAATACTAAACAAGGTATTTGAATGTAGCTTTAAAGAATGAAAATCCATTTGAAAACGATTCATTCTAACTTGTCAAATGATATTTATGCAAGTTCATGAAAAAAGAGAATTATAAATTAATGAAAATTCACAATTTGTAAGGAACTCTGTTCTATTGCAGAAATAAATAATAAAAGTAAAAGATGGAAACTTAAAGACACATTAGTAATAGCAAAGGAATTCTAAAGATAATCCTGGTGCCAGAGATAGAGAAGATGGACCTAATCTAAAAGATAAGGTTTTAAAGGATTATTCAGTATTAATTAAATATAAAATTGAAGATTTAACATTTGGTACATGGTTAGATAACAAAACAAATGTCAAACTTTCAGAAAATATTTTAACCCAAATAGGAGAAGCAACGATAATTCTTAATGGAAAAATTGAAGAGTTAAGAAAATTCAAAACAGATGATGAAATAAAAAAAGAAAGGAATAAACGAGATTTTCAATTTAAAAAATATTTCATTGAGCTTTTAAATGAATTAAAAGTCAAAAAATTTGATGAAGATAAATACACGTTGTTGTACTGGATGGGCATTTTCCAAAACAAGGTGTGGAACTATTAAAAACTATGTTAGCTTATTATTTTGCTTTTAACAAAGTAATTGAAGAAACAGAATATGTTCATAGATTTCCATTTTTATTAGATGCCATTTTTAAAGAAGATATAGATGAGGAAAATAGACAAATGATTCTTGAATTTATTTTTAAAAACAAACCGAAAAATGAACAAATAATTTTTCATTTGCTGAATCTATGAAAAATCCAAAAACGGCGGGAGAATACAATAAAGAAATAATGAAAAATGAAGGAAAATTAATTTTAACAGATTTGACTAATGAAAGATCAATTTTAAAACCTTTTCATGTTGAACAGGAAGAATATTTAAGAGAAACATTGAAATTAATAGAATAAAATGAGCCCCTCTATCCGTAGAGTTAAGCGCAGCATTTCTACGGATTTTTTATGAATAGTAGAGACTTAGTCTCGGTTTGTTTGCTAAAAATGTATTTTTTGCAAATAAACCGTGTCAGAAACACTTCAATTCATACATTAATACGTAGAGCGTTTCACTAACTCTACGTATAGTTGGTGCACGTGATTGGTCATCACCACCCAGTCGTAAACTATCAAACCTTTTTCTTTTTGGCAAAACCTAATACTTTCATGTAAAATATCCACGTATTCTTTTCTTGTAAATACATCTGCCCATTGATGGACCGTACAGGTAATGAAATGAACCCCATCCTGATCTTTGATAACATACGCTAATCCCATCTGAAAAATCTTTTAAAAAAACAACATAACGAAGATGCCCAACAAAGGAAAATATATTATAATTTGACTCCTTCACCTTGGATATATATCCAATTTATCAGCGGCGTTCTCACACAAACCAACCAGCCTGTTTAATGATGTAATGCAGGTTTAAAAATGCCTTTCCAAAGAGGGCAACAGAAAAAACGCCCTAATCATTTCAAAACCATCCCTAACACCTCCTTAAAAACCATGGGAATTGCATAAAAAGAATTTTTATATTACTTTCAATAAATTATATTTCGTGAAAATCTGATATAAAAGTAAAGACAAAAAAAATCTACAAACTTGTCCCCGTTTTCAAATTTCAATCGTAATTAGGTCGAACATTTAAACTTAAAAAAACATGAATGAATTCGTATTAGTTTTTAGAAACAGCAATCCGGACGCTAAACAATCACCGGAGCAAATGCAACAAGTGATCACAAGTTGGATGGATTGGTTTGGAAGTATAGCTGCCCAGGGAAAATTGGCCGACAATGGCAACCGCCTTTCTGTGACCGAAGCCAAAACGGTAAAAGCCGATAAGGTAGTAACAGACGGCCCCTATACAGAAGTTAAAGAGTTTATTCAGGGCTATATTATAGTGAAATCACCAACCATTGAGGCGGCAATTGAAATAGCAAAAGACTGTCCTATCCTTATGGTTGGAGGAAATGTTGAGGTTAGGAAAGTATTGGCACCTGATGACAACAATGAACCTGTATAATGACGACTCAGAAAGTAGCGGATAAAGACTACGAACTTGCCCGGGCGAATAAATGGTACGAAATAGTGGAAACATTATATCACGATGATATTATTTGCATTGAACCACCCAATAGCAAAAGCCCGGCAATTACAAAAGGAAAAGAAAATGTATTAAAAAAAGCATCTGATCTTGAAAGCATGACCGAAGTATGGCATTCCGGATATTGTACGACTCCGATCGTTGCCGGTAAAATGTTTTCTGTTGGTTTGGGGTATGATCTTACCATTAAAGGCGAGGCAGAATGAAATTTGATGAATTCGGAATTTTTACCGTAGAAAATGGAAAAATTATTCGGGAAGAATTTATCATGAATTGGTCATAACATTACAGCAACTCAAGCCAAAATGTCTGATGAAATAAACAAATTGCTTCCCCATTTATTCAGAAATGAATATGCTAAAATGACGGCTGTATTATGCCGTTATTTTGGTTTAAAGCACATTGAAATTGCTGAAGACATTGCAAGTGATACCTTTTATAAAGCATCTGAAAATTGGGCAGTTAACGGAGTGCCCAAAAACCCGACGGCATGGCTTTACATGGTCGCCAAAAACAAAACAAAAGATTATTTTAAACATATCTCTGTTTTTGAGACGCAAATCAAACAAACCTTAGTACGAAGTGATATTGAAGCGGAAAATGATTTTGAATTTAGCAGTCAAAACATTTCTGACAGTCAATTATTAATGATATTTGCTGTTTGCAATCCGGCAAATTCTGTCGAAGCGCAAATTTGTTTGACACTTCAAATCCTTTGCGGTTTTAGCGTGGAAGAAATCGGCAATGCTTTTTTGACAAAGCCCGAAACCATTAAAAAGCGCTTGCTCCGGGCAAGGGATAACCTGAGGAATGATAATTTTCAAATCAGGACATTAAGCGAAACAGAGATCAAATCAAGATTGGACACCGTTTTAAAAACGCTGTACTTGCTTTTCAACGAAGGTTATTTTTCAAAAACCAATAACCAGCTTATCCGGAAAGACCTTTGTGCAGAAGCTGTAAGACTCGCATTGGTATTAACAGAAAATCCATCAACAAATATCTCAAAGACAAATGCCCTGCTTGCTTTAATGTGCTTTCAAAGTTCCCGGCTTGATGCCAGGACGAGTGTGAACGGTGAAGCCATTTTATATAATGAGCAGGATAAGAATTTATGGGATCAAGCATTGATTGAAAAAGGAAATTACTACTTAATAAATGCTTTCGACAAAAAGGAAATTTCAAAATACCATCTGGAAGCAGGCATAGCCTATTGGCATACCACACAAGCATCCCGGCACAAATGGCCACATATTTTACAACTTTATAATCACCTTATTCTTATTGAGTACTCTCCAATAACAGCTTTGAACAGAACATTTGCTTTTGCCAAAGTTTACGGATACGACAAAGCAATAATTGAAGCAGAAAAATTGCAATTGACGGATAACAGCTATTATCATGGCTTGTTAGGCTATTTATATGCTTATACAGATATCGATAAAGCAATTTCACATTACATGCAAGCGATTCAGCTCACTAAATCCAAGAACGAAAAACAAGCACTTTTAAAAGAAATCAAGCGGTTGAATGCGAAGAAAGAAGGTTATTAATCAAGTATCAAAACATTCTTAACCTACTTAAATATGTATTCAAAACAAGGATTATCAGAAAAAAAAAATATGTTGTATAAAGGCTTTATGATGCAATTTTTTTAAGTTCTTAAATTGTTTATATCTGAGCTTGTTTATTTTTTTTACTGTCATAAAGTCATAAATCGCATCAACGATCATAATAATTTTCTTCCTAGCAGGGTCTCCTTTTTCAGGGACCCTGCGTGACTTCAAGCTTACTTTTAGTATTGAAGTAGATTTGAGAGCAAGAGTTCTTTTTACAAGATCCCCCTTAATCCGTAAATTTAAGCGCAGCATCTCTACGTATTTTTTATGAATAGTGGAGACTTAGTCTCGGTTTGTTTGCTAAAAATGTATTTTTTTGCCAACATCATAGTTTTTCTTTTATTTTCTGCATTTTTAGCTTTTAACATATAAATTTTCCTTTAATGAATCAGATAAATTTCAACACCCCAAAAGTATTGCGAACAAATTTTACATTTCCACAAGCAGTTATAAGTGATAATCTTATTTTCGTTTCAGGTACAGTGGGAATTAATACAATATCAGGCAAGCTGATAAGTGATAATTTTGAAGAACAAGCCGTGCAGGCTTTTAAAAATGTAAAAACAATTTTAGAAGAAACCGGAAGCGGTTTAGACAGGGTTGTGAAAACAACGGTTTATATGGTGTCCGGTTATGACGGTGATTTTAATATTATTAATAAAGTCTACAGCGACTTTTTTCCCGACAATCCACCGGCACGAAGTGCGCCCCAAGTAATGCCATTTCCGGGTGGAGTTTTGATTTCGATTGAATGTATTGCTCGATTAAATCATTAAATGTATTGTCGAATTGATTATTTTTGTGTTCAATACCCTTCATGTTGAAGTGTTCGAACTTCAAGTCCTTTTTAAGGCAGAACCCCGTTTGAAATACTTTTAAAATTATTTAAGAACATTTTTGAAATTATGATAATTGCTTCTTAAGTTTTATATGACAGAGCCTCCTCTTTATGGCAGGTGTCATCACCCCCATGCAAAAAAACCATATATTTATTCGATTGACGAATGAGGTTTTAATGCGGAAGTTTGCATCATCAATTATTTATAAACCTAAAAAAAAAAACATGCACTTCACCAAAATTGTCAAACCGGTTGTAATGATTCTCTTATCTGTCTTTTTGTGCACCTATTCGGTGCATGTATCCCTTGCTCAGCAATATACTTTTAAAAACAAGGCCCTCGATTTACGTCCCGAAATCAAAAAAATGGGTTTATCCGTTCGAAACCAGGGAGCAAGGGGCACTTGCACAATATTTTCTACCACTTTTTTAATTGAATTCTTTACTGCCCGGAAATCGGGAGAAAAAAATTTGGATTTATCTGAAGAGTACCTCAATGCGGTAACTAACCGAGCTATTAATTCTTTTAATGATGGTTCTTTTTACAGTGATGCGCTGATTGGTTACGGACAATTCGGCATGGTTTCAGAAGAGGAGGTTCCTTATGCCGAAACCTTTGACCCCCTATATCTTCAGGGTAATGATGCAGCTACATTAACATTACTTGAAAAGGGTAAAAAATCCCGCTTTTTGATGGGAGAAGTAGAAATTTCTCCAAATGCCAATAATTCATATCCCGGCTTAACAGATGCACAGTTTAATAAACTGTTGGCTCATTTAGATAAAGGGAACCCTGTTGGAATAGGGTATGGCGGTAACAATATTCATGGAAAATTATTTACACTTGATAACGGAAAAAAAGCCTTTGACAGTGCCAACGTTACAGGTACCGGAGCGTATGCACATAGTATACCACTGGTTGGCTACAAGGTAGACAAAAAAGTACCCGGAGGCGGCTATGTAATATTCCGGAATTCAGGCGGAGCCTCGTGGGGGGATGAAGGCTATGGCTACATGACTTTTAATTATGTGAAGAATTTTACTTACGACTATTTGTTCATGTCGCCAATGCGAGTGCCGGTAAGAACCACTGTTTTCAATATGAAAGAATTGGAAAACAGATATTTGTCACTCAAAGATATACTGAAAAAACATTCGGAGATTTCAAAAAGAATTACCGTTCCATACTTAAATCAAGATGGTTTGCAACGAATCAATTCAAAACTTAAATAGGTAAAAGCAGTATTCCTTTAATAAACTTAAAATCCATACCTTTTATAGGTAAGAGGCTGTTCCGACATGTCGAATTATTAATAAAATAGCATTCGCAATCATCAGTTATTTTAACATAAGCATCAATCTATCTCTCCATACCGAGTGTTCTTCTTGGCAGGGTCTCCTTTTAGAGACCCTGTTTTACAAGATCCCCACCCTCTTGTCAAAAGAGACATCTGCCACTGAAAGAAGACTCCAAGACCTGTTTCATCCAATACAGTTACATTTCCTTACTTTTTTAAAATCATTTTTTTCTTTTTGGTAGCCTTCTTAAATCCAAAGTCATAAAGAAAATCAAAAGAATCGCGAAAACTGGCCTTGCTTTCTTCTTTTATTTCCGAACCCTGGCTGTCAGATACACAAAATAATTGAGTTTTATCGGCCATGCAAATCCCTGTGCTTCCTTTATCATAAGTAATGCCGTAGCTGCTTTCTGATTTTATGTCATTGGTTTTAAATTCCTTTAACTTTTTTATAATTTCAACCCTGTCGGCTTCCTTCAACAGGTAATATTTTTCCGAATCATTAATGCCATACGCGGTAATATATTTGCATGAATCGTGGGTGTAAATAATTTCGTAAGGCACTCCCCTCATCCCTCCTTTTCTTGAAATGGTTATTTTAAAATCTTTTTCCCACTTATCAGGAATTTTAAAAGTTGAATCATTATGAGAAGCGGGCAAAGCCGCCGATAAAAAAACAAAAAGTTGGATAGCAGAATAAATCATTTTTTTACAAAATTGTTAGATAAAATTTTTAAAATTCATTCATTAAATTTTTAAAAATAAAGTGATTTTCATTACAAACATAGTTTTTTTCCATTGCAGGTATCATCACCTGCCACTAATTTTCAAAATCCTTTATCAAAATGTGCCTCGTTCTTTTGTTTAAAGTCTAATGTCAGGTGAGATACCTGCCACGCAAAATAAATCATATAATTTCCCCCCTTGGCGGGTGACTTCACCTGCCAACAATCTTCAAAGTTAGTTTCAGAGGAGACACCTGCCATAGGAAGAGAATACTCTTCAATAGTGAAAGTTGAACAGGGCTTAATGACTTATATTTGTATATTAACCATGAAAGGCGGAAGATATCCCAAAGAAAAATATAAAGAACTTCTAGAATTTTTTTTAAAAATATATCTAAAGCAGATAAAAATAAAATTGTTATTGGTTAGCAGTACCTGATATTTTATAAATATTATTTTATTTTAATTTTTTTATTAATGTAATCTCTTTTATTGTCAATCTGTTATTTGGAAGATAATTTCAATAGAAATATTTAATTTAAGTGAATTTAAAACTGTAGTTGTTTTCTTCTTTCAAAGCAGTTCCTAAAGCACGTTTTGTTGCCAGCGACCATCTGCCTCTGTCGTCCTGCTCACGCATCAAAACATAATCATAAGCTTCTAATTCTTTTTAGTCCAATTGTGCTTATCGGCATCTTCATAAGCATTTTTAAACCTTTATCATGTATGTTGTCTGACATAACCACGCTGTTCCGGATGTTCGCTTTTCGCGGAATGGGGAACGACAGATAAATTAGGATTTGCAATCCGGGGAAGCAGAAAGAGAAATAATTTAGAGTAATAAAAGGTAGAGCGTTTCACTAATTCTACGTATAGTTGAGATCGGGTATTTGATAGGGCGTTAAAATTTCAACATTTATTTTTTTTTGTTATTCTCTAATAATAATACTGCATTGAGAAAAGAAATTAATACTTCTTTTCTGTTTTCATTTCCAAAATTTTTCGGAAGCCAAAAACGCCATTAGTTACATCTACAAATTTCATTTTGGAAATTTATAAAAATTTATGTGATGAATTTAAAAATCACTAAAATAATTGTAAAGATTATTATTTAATATCAATATACCGATATCGAAATATTGATAATTTAGGTTGTTTGAAAGGAAAATTGTAAATTTGATTAACAAATAAATCAAAAAAAACATGCTTAATCAATCCACTTTTACTGCTGTATCAGAAACTGTTTTAATGAGATTAACCATTAAACAAAAAAAATTTATATATCAGATTGCAAGGTTGGATTATAGAATTTCTAAAAGCCTTGCATTACCGGAAGTGGTAAATTTGAAAATTAGTGAAGAAGAACAAAATATTAAATCTCTTAATGCTGCTATCATTGCGGCCGGAAAAGGTAAAGTGGTTGAAAAACTTATAACTTGGAAAACAAAAGCAGAATATAAGCTTTTTAAACTTATGCTAAGAAAGAATAAAATTGATATTGTTAAATTAATAGTAAACCAATCAAAATTGAATCAACTTAAGCAAGCTCTAACAGTACTTGAGGCTGATATAGAAAATTTTAAAAAACAACTGTACACCCCAAGTATAAAAGAAAGCAAAGTAGAATTGAAAGAGGAAAATATTTTTAATTTTTACGAAAGGGCAATTAATGTTAAAGAAAATAAACCTTTTAATTTATCTGTTAAAGCTTATTTAAATGAGGTTTTTAAAATAGCATCGTAAAATTATAGGAAAAAATACTTTTTAGACTTTCTGCCAACAAAAAACATAGCAAACAACCGTACAGGCTAAATATATAGTAATTTAATATTTCTAATTTAATAAGTATATTATTTAAATTCAAACCGAATCATAGTAAAAATGTTATGAAACACAGACTTTATCCTCTCGTTACGATATTTATAACTTTATCATTATTTATTGTTTTATCTTGTCGTAATAAAATTAAGGCACCGTCTAAAGAAGAAATAAACTCGATAAACCTTAAACGGGGAGAAATTACCTTATGTAGTGCTTCAAACAAGCAATTAGGTCATGTTGAATTCGAAACTTCCTGTATTGCCGAGGTGAAAGAAGATTTCAATTTAGCTATAGAGCTGCTTCATTCATTTGAATATGATGAAGCTGAAAAAGCATTTGCAAAGGTAATAGACAAGCAACCTGATTGCGCCATGGCTTATTGGGGTGTAGCTATGTGTAACAATCATCCACTTTGGTCTCCACCCAACGAAATTGAATTAAAAAAAGGTGCGAAAGCCATTAATATAGCCCGATTAATCACCGGAAAAACCGACAAGGAAACCGATTATATTGAAGCCTTAACACTTTTCTATAAAGATTGGAATAAAATAAACCATCATACACGCAGCATTATCTATGAAAAGGCAATGGAAAAACTTTATCACAATTATCCACAAGATAAAGAAGCCGGCGTTTTTTACGCTTTGGCAATAGATGCATCAACCAACCCCAATGATAAGTCTTTCACCAACCCAAAAAAAGCAGGGGATATTTTATTCAGTTTATATCCGGGCCAACCTGAGCATCCGGGCATTGTGCATTATATTATTCATACTTATGATTATCCCGAATTAGCAATTAAAGCTTTGCCGGCAGCACAAAAATATGCTTCAATTGCTCCTTCTTCCGCTCATGCTCAGCACATGCCCTCCCATATTTTTACAAGGCTTGGCTTATGGAATGAATGTATCCAATCAAATCTACTTTCCGTTGCTAATGCAAAATGTTATGCAGGCAGTGCCGGTATTAAAGGCACTTGGGACGAAGAGCTGCACGGTCTGGACTATCTGGTTTACGCTTACCTGCAAAAAGGGGATAATAAAAAGGCAAAGGAACAATGTGATTACCTCAAATCAATCAAAGAAGTACATCCTTCAAATTTTAAAGTAGCTTATGCTTTTGCAAGCATACCCTCTCGTTATCTACTTGAAAATAAAATATGGATAGAGGCAGCAGCGCTAAAAGATCAGCGGGCAGATTTCCCCTGGAAAAAGTTTCCCTGGCAAAGGGCTATTACACATTTTACACGTCTGCTGGGTTTTGTTCATCAGGATAATATTGATTCTGCAAATAAAGAGTTGAATGTTCTCACAACTCTTTATGATACATTAGCGAAACAGAAAGATTCTTATAAAGCCAGGCAGGTTGAAATTCAAATCAAAACAGGACAAGCATGGATATGGTTTAAAAATAAAAAAAATGCGAAAGCGTTAAAAGAAATGACAGCCGCCGCCAATCTTGAAGATAGTACTGAAAAACATCCTGTTACCCCTTGTGAAGTAATTCCTGCAAGAGAATTGCTTGGGGATATGTTGTTGCAAATGAACCTTCCGGCTCAGGCGCTAGAAGCTTATGAAGCAGACCTTAAAAGGCACCCTAAAAGATTTAACGGCCTTTATGGTGCTGCACTTTCATCCCAAAAAATAAATAAAAAAGAAAAAGCCCTTTACTATTTTCAGCAACTGGTTGATAGTGCCTCAGCAGATTCAGAAAGGCCGGAGCTTAAAACTGCAAAATCGTTTCTTAATAAATTCAAAAAGTCATTATTATTATAATAGTTCCCCGCTGTGGTTCGTGTCCCCACGAACCATTATTTTTATTGATTACTTAATTCAGCATTTTTTATAATGTAGTCGAATTATAATCTTAAGCATACTATGGATAAAAGTAGTTTTATATTTTGTCTATAAGCGTAAATCATATATTTCAATCGGTGAAATATATTTTTGGAAGGATACCATAAATCAGTGGAAAAAGTTGCTCAAAAGAGACGTTTATAAAGATATTATCATTAATCCTCTTAAATATTTAAATGAAACTCAAGATATATATATTTGCTTTATGATGTTTTGAGGCAGGGAACCTTTTCTTAAGAGTTTATTTCAAGCTTATATCCTTTACCTCGTATAACAACAATTTTGATATTCGGATCAAATTCCAGTTTTTTTCTAAGTTTTGATATGAACATATCCAGACTGCGGCCCACAATAATACCTTCATCTTCCCATATCTCTTTTTGAAGCCGTTTTCTTTCTATAGTCTCGTTGGGAGATGACGCGAAAATAAGCAGTAGACGCGTTTCGGTTCCGGTTAGGCTTATTGTATTTCCATTTATTGTCAGTTGCCGTTCCTTAATATCAAACAATACCGGGCCCAAAGTTAACATGTCGGTATTTCGATCGCTATCCACAAGCCTTTGCGGTTTAAACGATCTCAATAAAACAAAACCTATAAATGCTAAAAAGGGCAGACCGCCGAGCAGATAACCCTTCTCCGGCATAGCCATGCCGGTCGGTTTAAACTTAATGTTAATCTCATAACAAGCTGTAGGCTGCCGTCTTCCTGAACAAGCTACAATATTATCTTTTTCAATTCCGGATATTGCGAATCCGTATACCACGCCGAGGCTGCCACATCTCAGAACGTTCACTACATAATCACCTACTAACAGGTCTTTAGCCAACAAACGCCGTGTTGTATTTACCAGGGAGTCCGATTTAAAAGTTAGATTATTCTCAAAGCTGATCCGGTATTCATTATCTGCTATCTTTTGTAACGGGAGCACCCTTGATGTGCTGTCGCCTGACTGTAAAAGCAGTTCATGGCCGATCTTACGGAGCAAAACTTCTTTCCTGGCGATATCAAAGTCGTCATTGTCCGCTATGCTGAATGCCGCACAAATTACAAAGGCAAATAAGAGCAGTACTAGTATATACAGGTAATCCCGTTTCCCGAAGTGGAGTTTTTGGCTGTTTCGCATAACGTTGACGTTTTATTTACAAAGTTTACATTTTTATTTACAATCCAAATTTCTTAAGCCAAAAAATATCCTAGTAATTCGCTGAACCAATTTTGATAGGATAAGAAACTATCATGATTTTGCAAAACTCGTAGGCTTTGACTATTAAATTATGATCGCTTTATCACTATTTAAAAACAACATATAAAAGATGAAAAATAAAAGAAACATTTTATCCGGTCTGATTATCATGCTGGCCGGAGTAATTTGCTTTACTGTACCGGGGCTGCAAAAAAATACCCCTCATCGCGCAAGCTTTTCCGGCGAATGGAAATCCAAAGAGTCGATAAGTATGGGCGGAAATATTGTTTGCGTATATGACGAGGGTGATCGTATGCTTTCTAAAACAATGAAAATAGCAGAACAAACAGATTTTCTAACAATAGAAGTACCAAACCCATCTTCTGGCGCAGCGGTGACAACAAGCCAAGAGAAACTGGCCTTCGGCGGTAAAGAAAGCCAAATTAATCGTGGCCGTGGAAGAGGAAAGAAGTTTACGGTAAAGTTGTCAGCAGATGGACAAACTATGACTGTTAACTCAGTTGTACACCTGATGACTGCTACTCCTTACCATGTAAATGTTCAGATGCAAGCATTTTTTTACGTAACAGAGGTTTGGAAGTTGAGCAAAGATGGCAAGTCTATTTCTGTTCAGGCCAATGCAAAATCAACCTTAGGGGGCGACGAGCGTTCCTGGAAGACCGTATTCGATAAAACCAATTAGTATTCAAAGACTTTTTTTTATACAAGCCCGACTTAGTTCGAGCAAAAAAGCGTCGTGACGATCGACACCCGATATCTTTACTTTATTGTTCACCAAATCATTTAAATCATGAATATCATCTACTACCTTGCTTTTTTGGTCCTTCTTCAATTCTCATTTTGCGCTGACCGGGCGTTGCAATTGCCACAGTCTTCCATACAGAATGATAGCGTGCAAAAACAAAAAAGTGAAAATGCTGTAGCCGCAAACATCGTTTTTAAATCTACGGATGGCGGACAAACATGGCAGGACATTAGTGAAGGGCTGCCAGAACCTGTGAAAGATGAATATGGTAACGGCAGAAATGTTTTTTTTGCAGATGATAGCGGGCTCTATTTAACTGCCGGCAATGGCATATATCACAGTAAACCAAATGCTAAAGCTCCTTTTTGGAAAAAAGAGATTTTGCCTGACGAACATAGAATCATTACCTCAGGGAAGACCGGAATATATGCATCTAATTACCGGGGTGAAATTTTGCACAAAGCAAACGGAACAAATGTATGGTGGCCAGTATTCACAAATTTTCCGGAGAAAGGAATACTCAGCGTTTTTGAAACTGCCGGAGGCACGGTTTTCTTCGGCACCGACAGAGGGCTTTTTAAATCCACTAACAGTGGAAAATCCTGGAAACATCTGCATGCTGGAGGCGGGGGAAAAATAGTAGGGTCAAATGGCGTGCTTCTCACGACCAGCCAGGGAGGGATATTAAGATCGACCGATGATGGTGAAAACTGGACGTTGGTGATCAGTGAGGGAGGCGTGGGCATCGATGTAGAACGCATCGAAGGTGGATTCGCTGCTATTACTTGCAGCACCGTTTCGAACTCCCGGAGAATACGAACATCTCACGACGGCGGCAAAACCTGGCAGGCAATCGATTCCAGTTTCCAAGCGCCTGGTTTTATTAACCCAATTTCACCGCCTGTTAATGCTAACCATCCGGCGCAAGGCTTTTCCGATTCAATCTGGCATCCTAACGATAATACCTTCCTTCTGGTGCCAAAGTACATTACAACCATTATCCGGGTGGGTGAAAACTTCTTTTGTGGTCATACTGACGGCATTTTCAGGTCATCAGACAAAGGAAAATCCTGGAAACTAATACTTCCTTCTGTAAAAGGGAAGATGTTCAGACTATCTGTCTCAGGCAACGTGATTTATGCCCTACTGATGGAGTCACATTGTTAAACCTGCCCGATAGTAAATGATAAATAAAAGATGAAAAAATTTGTAAAATTATTTGCGCTGTTCTTGATGATGGAAAGACTATTACGGACTTTAAAAGTGTAGCTGGCCAGAAATAATGTTTTTATTGCTAATTTAAAAAGCCCCAAACCGTTAACGTCAAACCAAGGACAACATTTAATTTAACCATATAACTTTCAAAATAAAATCATGAAAAAAATAACAACTCTTATAACGTCACTGCTCCTTATACTTTTTGTATCTACAGCAAGCTTTGCTCAGGATAAAGCCAAGCAAATAGATGACCTCATGCGCAAGTACGTCGACAACAGTAAGTTTAACGGAACTGTGTTGGTGGCAGAAAGTGGGAAGGTGATTTTTAAAAAAGGATACGGCATGGCAAATATGGAATGGGCTATTCCTAATGCACCCGATACCAAGTTTCGTCTGGGTTCAGTCACGAAGCAATTTACCTCCATGCTTATAATGCAGTTGGTAGAACAAGGTAAAATTAAGCTAGACGGCAAAATTACCAACTACATAACCGACTATCCTAAGGCCACCGGCGATAAAATTACGATTCATCATTTGCTTACCCATACCTCCGGGATTCCCAATTATACCGGCTTTCCTAACTTTGAAACAACACTCAGCCGCAACCCTTACAAATCTACTGAATTCATCAAAAAGTTTTCTGAGTTACCTTTGGATTTTGAGCCAGGTTCTACTTATTCTTACAGTAATTCGGGCTACTTCCTGCTCGGGGTCATCATCGAGAAAGTTACGGGTAAAACGTACGAAACAGTATTACAAGAAAGCATTTTTAATCCACTTCACATGAATAATACCGGCTATGATATGCATGCCACTATTTTACCCAAGCGGGCAACCGGTTATGAAAAACGCGGGGTAGGTTATGTTAATGCTTCCTACCTCGATATGTCCATTCCGTACGCCGCTGGTTCATTGTACTCAACCGTGAAAGATCTAGCCCTTTGGGATAAGGCTTTGTACACCGATAAGCTTTTGTCTGCCTCCTCGAAAGCGATCATGTTTACGCCTTACAAAAGCGGCTATGCATACGGTTGGGGGGTGGGTAAAACGAAGGTTGGTCAGTTTAAAGACTCCGTTCAGGTTATTCAGCACTTTGGTGGCATTAATGGTTTCACTACTGCGTTAAGCCGGCTGCCAAAAGACAAACATTTTGTGGTATTGCTTAATAATACAGGAGGTGCAAATTTAGGTGTTATGCAAGATAATATCTTCAGGATTTTGTACAACCAACCCATTGATCCACCTAAAACATCCATTGCCGATGTGCTTAGTAAAGCCCTTGCCACTACTTCCCTGGCAAACGTATTGAAGCAGTATGAGGAAATTAAAAAGCAACCTAATTATTATCTCGACGAGGGGGAGATAAATCGATTAGGGTATGAACTTATCGGCACGAATAAATTCAAAGAGGCCATTGCTATCTTTAATCTCAATGTAAAAGAGTATCCTAAATCGGCCAATGTTTGGGATAGTCGGGGAGAAGCCTACATGCTGAATGGCGAAAAAGCTCAGGCTATCATTGATTATAAAAAATCACTTGAATTGGACGCTTATAATATGAATGCCATTAAAAAGTTGAAAGAAATGGGTGAGAAAGTTGTCGACCCCAAAGAGGCGGCAGTTGATGTTAAAGTATTAGATACGTATGTGGGCAAATACCAATTGGCACCCTCCTTCGTGATTGCGATAACTAAAGAAGGCGCACAACTATATGGACAAGCTACAGGTCAGCCACGCTTTGAACTCTACGCAGAATCAGAAAGCAAATTCTTCATGAAAGTAGTAGACGCTAAAATTTTATTCGTAAAAACTGCGCAAGGCACCATTGAAAAGCTTATTCTTTTCCAGAATGGACAAGAGATGCCCGGCAAGCGGATTAATTAAGGCAATTGAACAATAGATAAAAAAGATTTGCAATCCTCTTTCTTTAAAACTCTTCTCCCATGGTTCGAGTCCCCCACGAACCATGGGAGAAGAGTCATCATAAAAAATCACCCATCTCTAGTATTTTTATCAGGAGGCAGTCCGGTAAACCCTGTTCATATAGGCTTTGATGGATTGGTTTACAGGTTCATGTTCTTTTAGTTGCCGTGCTTTCTCCCTAAAAGAAAATATATTTTCACCGGTTTCTTTTTTATTTTCATTCACCTGAGGAGATAATTTTTGTATTTGCGTTTCGAAAGCTATAATGTCTTTTTCAACGCTTTCCAATGCCCGGCGATGTTGTTGTAGTTTTGATTGGTTAATTATTATTTTAACAGGATCGATTTTATTTTTCCTGATATTGAGTTTAAATAATTTATACTCCGCTTTTACTTTCCATAATATTAATTTTCCGGCCACTCTGCCTTCCCCGGCCGCTTTTATGGCCGCATTTAACGATTTAATATTTTGCCCTTCTTTAGCTATTAAAGCATCTACTTTTTCCAGCATGGCCAGACTTTTAAAAATCCTATAATCCAGCCTGGCAATCTGATAAATTAATTGCTTTTGCTTGATAGTTAAACGCATTAAAACAGTTTCGATTGCAGGGATGGAAGTGAGCATTTTTTTTCTTTTGTCTAGTGTCTTTTATCTATTTTCTGATTAAGTAAATTTCGTTAATTTTTATAACATAAGCAAGTAAATATCAATATCTTGATATCGAAATATTGATATTTTTGAGATGATTTTTTTTTAAATTTTTTTTAAAATGGAAATGAAAAATATCGTATAACTACGTATTAAAAAACCGTATTTATACAATAGTAGGATATGGAATATTTTGATTTTATTTGTGGGAGTGTTAAAAAGGAGGGTATTTAAAAGCTTAACTGGACAGAGTCCTACTTTCATGGGAGATTTAAGTCAGGAAGACTTAAACCAGAGGTAATTCTAATTTCCAACTTGAAAAATCACTGCTCGTTAGCCGTTATACAAAAGAAAAATTAAAACAGACGATGAAAATAAAAAAAATACAAATTAAAAAATTTAAAAGATTTACCGACTTAATAGTTGAAGAACTTCCTGAAACAGCAAAATTAATTTTACTAGTTGGTCCAAATGGTAGTGGCAAAACTTCCTTATTTGAAGCATTTAACTCGTGGTATAGACTAAATGGATTTGGAAGCACAGGAGATGTTAATTACATCTTCAAAAAAGGGATTGATAACTTAAATACTAATAATTGGAACGAACTTGTTAAAATTGAATTTCACGACCAATTTAAACAACATGAAAATCAACATGAAATAAAGGGGAAATTTTATTTCAGAACTGCATATAGAAATGAAGCAGACTTCAGTATTAGCACTCTAAACCATCAAAGCGACCCAACTCAAAATTCCAAATTAAATAATTTAATGATTAATGATATAACGGTTTCCGAAAATTATCAGAGATTAATTTCACAAACATTATCTGGCGTATTTGATAGTTCCAACAATTTAAAAACAGTTGCAAACCTTCGAGAAGAACTTATTGGAAAAATTAAAGTTTCACTCAGTAATATTTTTTCAGACCTTAATTTAAGTTCAATTGGAGACCCTTTATCAAATGGAAGTTTTTATTTTGAAAAAGGAACTTCAAAAGACTTTCATTATAAAAACCTTTCGGCAGGTGAAAAATCAGTATTTGATTTAATCTTAGATATGATAATAAAATCAAACTACTTTGAAAATGCAGTGTATTTTATTGATGAACCAGAAGCACATATGCATACAAGGTTACAAGCAAAACTATTAAAAGAAATATATGAATTAACACCTCAAAATTCTCAACTTTGGATTTCAACTCATTCTTTTGGAATGTTAAAACAAGCTGAATTATTAGAGCAACAAAATCCAGGTAGCGTTGTTTTCTTAGACTTTGACAATAGAGATTTTGATCTTACAGAAAATATAAAACCAGCAAAAATTGTCAAAACTATTTGGGATAAATTTTTTGATTTGGCATTTGCGGATTTTTCTCAATTAATTGCACCTTCTACAATTGTATTCTGTGAAGGAACTTCCAAAGGGAGGAAGTATAAAGATTTTGATGCTCAGATTTACACTAAAATATTTGAAAACAAATATCACGACACAAAATTTGTTTCAATTGGTTCAAGTACGGAAATTGAAAATATTGGAAATGAATCTGTAAAAGTTGTTTCAAATATTCTTAAATCTTCGAATATTATTAAATTTATTGACAGAGATGATAATAGTTTACAACAAATCGCGGAACTACTAAGTAAAGGTATCAAAACCTCTTTAAGAAGACATATTGAAAGTTATATGTTTGACGATGAAATTATTATAAAATTATGCAAATCAATTGGGAAGCCAGAACTTATTAAAGATTGCTTGACAGCCAAAGAAACTGCATTGCAAGCAAGTATTTTAAGGGGCAATGCAATTGATGACATTAAATCTGCAAGTGGACTAATTTTTACAGAATTAAAAAGAATATTAGCATTAACTCAATGTGGAAATAACCAATGTGCATTTATTAGAGACACTATTGTTCCATTTGTGACAGACGAAACAAATATTTATAAACAACTTGAATCAGAAATATTTGGATAAAAAAAAATGTATAATACTAAAAAAGTTTTGTTCAAATTGGGGCTCGAAATTACTCTTATTCCCGTGGCAGGTGCCATCATCTGCCCACTAATTTTTCCAAACTTTGTCTCGTCCTAAAAAAAGTTTGCACTCTCTATCCTTGGTGTTAAGCGCAGCGTCTCTACGGATTTTCCATGAATAGAAGAGACTTATTCTCGGTTTGTTTGCTAAAATAACCCGCCACTAATTTTTCAAACCTATTTTCAAAATGTACCTTGTTAAGTTTAGTATCAGGTGAGACACCTGCTACGGGGAGGAAAATATTTGATGAACATTTTTGAAATTATTATAGATTGCTCTTTTTTAGTTATATCCGTACAGAGTCAGGCTTTTAATGTTTGATTTAAGTTGTATAAACTTAAACCAGTCTGAGAAAACCTATAGGGTGTCTTTTCAGAAATGATATTTGAATTTTTATTCCAATCAGATGTCAAAATCTAATTGGAATAAAAACAAGCATTATTTACAAACATAGGTAAACGTTTGATAAAAGGTATATTCTCCCGGTGTATTTGCTTTTTTATTCGTGTTTTTTTGTGAAACAGGGAAGCCATCACTGTTATATTCATATTCTATTTTTCTCTCAAATAATGTTGCCCCTGCTCCCGTAGTAAAACCCAGCGGATTGTTTTTGCTTAATTGGGCAATTATTGCTCCCGGGTCTACATTTTCCCAATAAGTATTTATAAGTAAATATCGCCACCCATTTATACCTGCATGTGGATTGGGTTTATCGTCATAACCGTTAACTACGATCAAGGGGATTGTCACATTTGGGCCTGTCCAATATACATATTGAATACTTGTTACATTACCCTGGTCATTGTAATTAATACTGATATCATACTCATAACCTCCCTTTCTTGTTCCTCTTCTGGTTCTAACCGTAGTAAGCTGGTTCTTAGAATCATAAGAATATTCATAATTATCGTAACCAATATAAACTGTACCGTCAAATTCGTTTATCAGATTGGTAAATGCCTGAGTGGGTTGGGCAAGTATAGAGGTATTGTAATTCAATTTTGAGTAAGCAGGTTTATTTCCAAAGGTATAAGCATATTCAACCACATTTCCATCAATATTATAAGATCCTGAAGAACTACCGTTAGGTCTATACTCTATCACCTTGTTAACGTTGCCATTGGCATCATATTCATATCCATAACTTTTTTCATTTGAAGCCAGACCATATGTTTCTGAAGCAATTTTGCATTTTGACCGGATAATTACCGGTGGTACATTGGAATCTTTTTTACAACTACATAAAATGAACATTAATACCAAAAAAAATGGTGTAATTTTTAAAAGATTTTCCATTTTCATATTTTTGAAGGTTTTACTTTTGAGTTAATTGTTAAATTATAACCTGCAATATAAATACAAAAACAATATATCAATTATTGATTAGGAGTAAATTAAAGAAAGGGAGAAAAAGCGCCACGGGTTTAATGTAAGGTGAGACACCTTGGAGGCAACCATTATTGTGATAAAATAAATAAATAGCCCGTTATTAAAGATGGAAAACCTCGCTCCATCGTTTGTTTAATCTACTATCGTAAATATGGAATGGTATTATATCTTCATTTTTTTCTGTTTGCAATCCGGTATATCGTAAAAACAAATCTTTAAATTCACATATTAGATGTCCTCGTTCATTATAAAAGTATTGACCCTCAATTTTGTAATTTTCCAAATGCATTACATCTTGTTCATCCATAGGTCGAAAAGCATCGACAATTATTTTAGTAAAAAGAACTTTATCATCATTAATAAACTCTAAACTATTTCTATATATAATGCAAAAAAATAATCCACCGGCATGAAGGTCTGTATCAGCTAAAAGTTCAGATAAGTAAATACTATTAATCTTCATATTTTTTAATTATGCGTATATTCACTTTTGAATGTTTAGTAGATAATCCGAATACCTTGCACGGAGAAACCATCATTTTAGTTTTAGGATCAAATCTGTATCCATGCTTCTATTCTAATCTATAATTTTTTACCAATGCCGGTTATTTGATTTTTACAGATAAAATTTTGGTGAATTACTGTTTATAAAAAATTTAAATCAGAGAATTTCAACATATACATGTTTAATATTTGTTTTTTCAAAATCAAAATTAAATAAATGAGATAAATCTACTCCCGTGGAAGTTGTCATCACCCACTAATTTTCAAAATCTTTTTTCAAAACGTGACTTGTCCCTTGTTTAAGTTCCAGTGTCAGGTGAGACACCTGCCACGGAAGCGAGAAAATTTCTTTTACAGGATGCTAAAACAAGTATTTCTCTTATATATTCTTTAATATAATATCTATAATTCAATACTAAATATTTAGAAATTAAGAAAATTCTTTTATTTTTGATTTAGAACTATTTAGCTATTAATTCAACAAGGAAAAAACATGAAAAATTTTTATTTAATATTTCTTATATCGCTGGTAATTTGCTTAAATGGTGTAGCACAATATAATTATCCGGCCACTAAAATTGTAGACAGCACAGATACTTATTGGGGAGTTAAATATAAGGATCCATATAGATGGCTTGAAAATATTAAGAGTCCTGAAGTAGAAGCTTGGTTCAAAAAGCAAGCTGATTTAACTAATTCTATCCTTGGCAATATAACAGGTAGGGACGAACTGATCAATGAATATAAAAAATTAGATAAGCTTCAACCTCCAAAAATTTCCGGAAGGAAATATGAAGGGGGAAGGATATTTTACAAAAAGACGATACCCGGAGAGAAAGTAGGTAAGCTTTATTATAGAAATGGTATGGCCGGACAAGAAATCATGCTTTTTGACCCTACAAATTTTATAGCAGGTAAAACCCTTTCAATACAAAGCACTATTCCAAGTTATGATGGAAAAAAATTATTATATCTAATGCCGAAAATGGTGCAGAGGTAAGTACCATAAGGGTAATGGATGTTGACAGCAAAAAGTTTCTACCTGAAAGTATTTATCCAAGTTGGTTTGGCCCTATAAGCTGGACATTTGACAATAAAGCATTCACATATTTTTCGCAAAAAACAGGAGATAACTCTGATCCTGAGTTTGAATTAAATACCAAATCAAAACTTCATATTCTTGGGGAAGATGAGAAAAGGGACAAAGATTTTTTTAGTAACGAAAGTTATCCCGATTTAGGGATTAAGCCAAATGAGCTTCCATTTGCAGGCCTAAACAAAGATTCCAAAAAATATATATTTTCTGATTTAAGTAATGTACTTCCTGAAATGTATACTTATTATGCAACTATTGAGCAACTTAACAATGCCAAAATTAACTGGAAAATACTTTGTAAGCCTTCGGATGGATTAGTAAGGGGAAGAGAAATTATTGATGATGATGTGTATGCAATTTGTAATAAAAATGCTAAAAATTATAAGCTCGTTCATACCACTTTATCAAATCCTGAATGGGATAAAGCGGATATTATAGCAGCCGAAAAGCCTAATCAAACTTTAGAATCTATTATGCATTGTAAGGATTATTTAATAATGACATATAGTGATGGCATTAACAATTATTTATTTAAATATAATCTAAAAACGAAAGTGACAAATGCAGTTAGGGCCCCCTTCCTAGGTACTATCTCTGTATTTTGCTTAGACAATAAAACAAATAAGTGCTATGCAGGTATAACTTCTTGGATAAAACCATATACGGAGTTTCAATTTGATGCTGAAACTGAAACTTTTGCCCCTAGTGATTTTAATAAGGCCCCGGTTTATCCTTCAGAATATACAGATTTACAGGTTGAAGAGGTCGAAGTGAAAGGCCACGACGGTGAAATGGTACCGCTTTCTATTATTTATAAGAAAGGCACAAAAAAAGATGGAACAAATGTTTGTTTAATGGATAGCTATGGAGCTTATGGGTATAGCATGTCTCCATATTTTAGTTACAGAGAATTGGCCTTGGTTACAAAAAATGTGGTTCTGGCTTATCCGCATGTAAGAGGTGGTAGCGAAAAAGGAGAAAGTTGGTATAAAGCAGGGTACAAAACTACCAAACCCAATACATGGAAAGATTTTAATAGTTGTGCAGAATATTTGATATCAGCAGGCTATACATCATCTAAAAAATTAGCAGGAACAGGTACCAGTGCCGGAGGTATATTAATTAGCAGGGCGATAACAGAAAGGCCTGATTTATTTGCAGCTGCCATTTGTAATGTCGGTTGCTCAAACGCAATGAGAATGGAATTTACTCCCAATGGCCCGGCGAATACTCCTGAATTTGGATCAGTTAAGGATAGTACTGAGTGCAAAGCATTATACGAAATGGATGGAATGCAACATGTAATTAAGAATACAAAATATCCTTCTGTTATATGTATTGGTGGTTGGAATGACCCACGTGTTACTGTTTGGGAACCCGGTAAATTTGCTGCAGCACTTCAGAATGCTTCCGGTTCAGGTAGACCTGTATTGCTTAAAGTGAATTACAATAATGGGCACTTTACTGAAGATAAAGATATAACGTTTGCTAATTTTGCTGATCAATTTGCTTTCGCAATGTGGCAATGTGGGCATCCCGATTTTGTTCAAAAGAAAAGAAATAAAGAGTGATTTGAAATAACTAAAGAAAAGTTATCTCGCTATCTGTATGACCTACTTAGTAGCTCAACAGATTTTATAAGAAAGGATGATGTTCTTAAATACCAATTAAGAGTGAAGCGGTATTAAAAAATAACATAGAAAAATAAAAAGAAAAATTCTGAGTCAGCAAAACGATCAATTAAAAATACATGAGAAAAATAACTGTCCTTTCAATGATTACCTTAGATGGTGTAATGCAAGCCCCGGGAGGCCCGGAAGAAGATACATCAGGCGGTTTTAAATATGGTGGTTGGGTCGCCCCATTTGGTGACGAAGTTGGTGATAATGTGGTGCAAAAAGAACTTGCGCAACCTGTTGATTATCTATTGGGCAGGAAAACATTTGATATTTGGGAAGCTTACTGGCCAAAGCATGCAGACTTTTGGCCCGGCATCAACGAAGGAACAAAATACATTCTGACACAGACAGTGAAAAAGTCAGATTGGAAAAATACCGTTTTTATCGAAAGTTTGGAAGATATTAAAATTCTTAAATCATCTGACGGCCCGGACATTCAGGTTTGGGGTAGCAGCAAACTTATTCACCTCTTACTTGAAAATGATTTGGTAGACGAGCTCCGGCTCAAAATTTACCCCATCATTCTTGGCGAAGGGAAAAAGTTATTTGACATTGGTGCTACACCGGCAGCGTTTACTTTAACAGAAAATATTATTACCTCTACAGGTGTGAATATTGCCAATTATAAACGTACAGGGATTGTTAAGACAGGTAGTATTGAAGTGTAGGAAAAATAAAACGATAACAGTAAAGGTAAAATTATCAAGCTTTTGGCCTAGTTTCATCAACAAGTTTACCCAAATACCTCACTAATGTTATTATTTTTTCGACTATTTTAAGGCCTAAAAAAATAATAACATTAGAGGGTTCAATGAAATTACATTTTATTTAAAAAACATTCTTGCCCTTGCCGGTGGTTATAAAGCTGAGTAAACTCTCATGAATAAGTCGCGTCCAACCATTTGAGCAATCTCCATAACATTCACACTCGGGCACCAAACCCAAGTGGGTAAAGCGAAGTTTTGTTTTATTATTTATTTCAGAAATTTCAAAAATAATTTTTGTGCCTGTCCATTCGCTTTTATTATTGATAAAACTAAGGTTGCTTTCAGTAACAAGCCACACGATTTTTTCGTTGGGAACCACTTCAACTAATTTTTGCTTTGAATAATGGATATCCCCCATTCGATAGATAAACTCATCATTTAGTTTGGTAGTGCTGCCTTCAATTTCTCCTTGCCACCATCCACTCACATTATTTATTGAATTGTAAACTTCTTCCGGAGTTTGATCAACAAAAATGGTGGTTGTAAAATATGGTTCTGTCAATTTCTTTTCATCTTCAGTTTGAGGTTTGTCCTTACCGTTGGGTTGCCCGGTTCCTGTAGTTATTAAGCAGTATAAACTTTTTTGAATATAGGTATCCCATGCATTTTGACAAATATCATAGCACTCATTTTGCGTACTTAAACCCTCTTGCGTAAATTGCAGTTGTGTTTTATCGCCTTTTACAGTTATGTCAAAAATAATCTTATTGTCTTTCCATTCGCTTTTGTCTTTAGTAAAACTAAAATAGTTGTCCAGCACTTGCCAAACTACTTTTTTTCCGGGAATAAATTCAACTATTTTAATTTTGCATCGATGAACATCTTCGTAATGATATGTCCACTCTTCATTAAGTTGATCGGTGTTTCCTTCAATTTCTTCACTCCACCACCCACGTACATTGTTTATAGCATTGAATACTTCGTTTGGAGAATTATCAACCAAAATAGTTGTTGTGAAATCTGTCGTTGTCATCATAATTTTTGGTTTAGGATTTAGAATTAAATAAAATATTTGCATTGACCATATTTTTATAGTCATGCTCTTTTTTAACAAAGGTATTGTCCGGATATTATTTTTACATGGTGTAAAATAGACATTATAGTGGGTTGATTTAGACATATTGAATTTCCTATCTTTGCAAAAAATATTACTGATGAAACATCTTACAATTGTAGTTCCCGGCGGACAAGGTAACAACTTAAGCAGTATAGTAGGTGCCTACAAAATATTTTCTAAGGCCAATGCGTATTGGAAGGAAAGACACAATAAAGAAATATTTAATATTCAGTTAGCAGGTGTATCAGAAAAAGTAGATTTTTATGATAGTTTGTTTACCGTGAACCCACATATAAACATTTCAGCTATTACAAAAACCGATTTAATTATTATCCCGTCGCTAAACCATAATTATCAAAAAGTGGTGAATGATAATAAATTGTTGATCGATTGGATCGAGAAACAATATAAACTTGGTACCGAAATAGCTACGATATGCACGGGAGCATTTTTACTTGCGTCAACAGGTTTGTTGGATGGGAAAAGTTGTTCAACTCATTGGTCTGCCACAGAAAATTTTAGGACAATGTTCCCGAAAGTGAATTTGAAAACAGATAAATTGATTACTGATGAAAATGGTATTTATACAAATGGCGGTGCCTATTCATTTTTAAATTTGATCATTTATTTGGTAGAAAAATATTTTGACAGACAAACTGCCATTTTTTGTTCCAAAGTTTTTCAGATTGAAATGGATAGAAGAAGTCAATCGGGCTTCACCATATTCACCGGCCAAAAATTACATGGCGATGAAATGGTTGAGAAAGCACAGACTTTTATTGAAAGTAATCCGGATGAAAAAATATCTGTTGAACATTTATCTTCCATGTTTTCAGTAAGCAGGCGAAATTTTGACAGAAGATTTATAAAGGCAACCGGAAATACCCCTGTTGAATACACCCAACGGGTAAAAGTAGAATCAGCAAAGAAAGCTTTTGAAACCGGTCGGAAAACCATTAGCGAAGTAATGTATGAAGTGGGCTACACTGACAATAAAGCATTTCGAGAAGTGTTCAGAAAAATAACAGGAATGTCGCCAATAGAATATAAAGAAAAGTACAATAAGGATGCATTTGTTAAATAGAGGAGAGGAAATAAGCATTTATAACACAAATCGCCTTACGTACGAACCCATTAAATACCCCCCTTCCAAAAATTCCCTACTTCCGAGGAAGGTGTAATCATCTGCAACTAATTTTAAAAAACTTTTTTTCAAAATTTGTCTTGTTCCTTGTTTAAAGTTTAGTATCAGGTGAGACATTTGCCACAGGTTAAGTAACTTATCTTAAAATAATATTTTTTGCCTATTATAAATATATTATTCAAAAAAAAATTAAAAGAAAGTAATATAATTCGATGTAATATTATGTTGATTAAAGATATTTTATTTTTAGAGTTAACCGCTTAAACCCCTTTAAAATTATCAAAAATGTATTAAAATGAAATTTTTACTACATTTTATTAATAAAAATGTAAAAATCAAGTAAAAATTACGTGCGCTTTCAAATGCAGATATATGCAATTATATTTGGAAATACTTAAAAAAAACAAAATAAAAATCATGAAAAAACTTATTCTAACAAATTTTTGTGTTTTATTGATTGTATCATTTTTTGCTTCATGTCATAAAGAAGATGTGACATCAAAAATCAACCCGCCTCAAAATATTCAAAGGAAATGCGGTTCAATGGACGTACTGGCCTTACAACTTAAGGAAGACCCCAATCTTGCAGTAAGGATGCAGGAAATTGAAAACTTTACATCAAGAGCAATTAGCCAACATTTAACAGATAGATTGGTGAATGGCGTAGTAGAAATCCCCGTGGTAGTAAATGTGCTTTATAGAACAAGTTCGGAAAATATTTCCGATTCACAGATTCAATCGCAGATTGATGTCCTTAATGAAGATTATAATGCTGCAAACTCAGATTTTAATCTTGTACCCTCTACATTTTCAAGTGTAAAAGCTAATGTAGGGATACGGTTTGTGCTTGATAAAATAGTAAGGAAAGCAACTACAAAATCGTCATGGTCTACCAATGATTATGTAAAAAGATCTTCTAAGGGTGGGATTGACCCTACATCTCCAACCACAAAACTTAACATGTGGTCTTGCACATTATCAGGTGGTGTATTAGGTTATGCCCAATTCCCGGGGGGATCTTCTTCTACTGACGGTGTAGTAATATTAAATTCTGCTTTTGGCAGGAGCGGTACTGCAGCTTCACCTTTCGACAAAGGAAGGTCGGCTACGCATGAAGTAGGGCACTGGCTAAATCTTCGTCATATTTGGGGCGATGCTACATGTGGAACTGATTATGTAAATGACACACCTACCCATAATGATGCTAATTTTGGCTGCCCTGCAACCGGGCATCGTTCTACCTGCTCAGGAACTCCAATAGAAATGACTATGAATTACATGGATTATACTGATGACGCATGTATGTATATGTTTTCTAACGGTCAAAAGTCAAGAATGACAGCCACGTTTTTAAGTGGTGGTGGAAGGTCTTCTTTTGCCCAATAATATTATATTTATTTATTTATTGTAAAAAAACAAAATCTATAATGGCTTTTGTTTTTTTTTATATATATAATTGATCGAATGGTATTTCAGCTTATACTTCCGTGACAGGTGTCATCACATGCCACGGGGATAGCTTTCAATCAACTCAGGATCCCTGAAAAAGGAGACCATGCTGAGAAAAAATCTGTTTTTCTTACACCTCCGCCTGTCCCCCGACAGGACGAAAGATAATTTTGAGTCAAATAAACACTTATTAAAAATGATGTTACATATATATTTTCATTAATTTAGCAGTGAATTTCAAAATTAATTATATGGCTACCGGACCTCTTTTAGATACAAAAACAGTAAACCTAAACGATATTTTAGGTAATGGCAAAATTTATCGGGTTCCGCAATTTCAAAGAGATTATTCATGGGAACAAGATAATTGGGAAGATTTATGGAATGATATTGAACTCGCAAAAGAAACTTCAACAGCTCATTATATGGGCTCTGTAGTTTTGCAGAGTAACACTGCCAAAGAATACTTAATTATCGATGGCCAACAACGTTTTACAACATTAACAATATTAACATTAGCTATAATAGATGCGATACAAAAGTTAATAGAAAGGGGAATTGATGTTAATGAAAATAAAGAAAGAGTTGATATTTTAATGAGACAATACATTGGGCAAAAAAACCCGACCTCATTAAGTTATTCCAGTAAACTCTTCCTAAATGAAAATAATGATGGTTTTTTTCAAAATAGATTAGTTGGTTTTAAAGAGCCTATAAATGTAAGAAAACTTTCTGATTCAGAGAATTTGATGTGGAGGGCATTTTTGTTTTTTAAGAAAGAAATTGAAGATAAGTTTAAAAATAATTTAGGAGGAGATTATGCATCATTCCTTACTAATGTGGTTGGAGATTTAATGATGTTCATTCAAATTACTGTTGAAGACGAACTAAATGCTTACACGGTTTTTGAAACATTAAACTCAAGAGGAGTTGAATTAACCTCAACAGATCTACTAAAAAATTTCCTTTTTTCTTTGGTTGCTAAAAGTGAAACTGACTTAAAGCAAGTTAAGACCCAATGGAAAAAAATTATCGATACGGTTGGCCTTAAAGAGTTTCCTGTTTTTTTACGATATTATTTGATTGCGACCAGAAAACAGATAACTAAAGAATATTTATTTAAAGAGGTTAAAAACTTTGTGAAAACCGGTGAAGACGTTTTTAATTTATTAGATCAGTTAGAGTTATATGCTTACAACTATGTCTCACTGGGGAATGCAGATGATGAATTATGGAATACTGACAAAGAAAATCGAAATGCTATCGGTATTTTGAGAGCTTTTAGAGTAATTCAATGGAAGCCTTTAGCTATGGTAGCATTAGAAAAACTAAATAATGGTGATTTTAAACGTTTGCTTCAATCTATTGTTGCATTGTCATTCAGATATAACGTTATTGCTAAAATGCAAACAAATGAAATGGAAAAGGTTTATAGTAAGGCTTCCATAAACTTATTTAGCCAAATGAATACCAACATAACTACTGTATTAAATGATTTAAAGGTATTATATGTTTCGGACGAAGATTTTAAAAATTATTTTTCTCTAAAACAATTCAATACAAACAATTCTACCGATAAAAAATTACTTCGTTACACATTATATAAACTTGAAGCACAAGAGAAGGGTGGCAGTATATACGATTTTGAAACAGATAGTGGAACAATAGAACATATCTTGCCAGAAAGTTATCCGGAATCCTGGCATTCCGATTTCACTGAAGAAGAATTTGAACGAAATATTTTCATGTTAGGAAATTTAACCATACTTGAAGCAACTAAAAATAATAAAGATGCATCTGATAAAGTTTTCAATGAAAAAAAAAAAGTATATGCAGCTAGCAAATTTGCGCTTTCAAAGAACATAGTTGATCCACAATGGACCTCCCAAAATATTAAAAGCCGACAGACTCATTTAGCAAAACTCGCTACCGCAGTTTGGAAAATTCAGTACTAATCTCGTATTATTGCCACCGTAGCACGTGGGTGAATAAAGTTTTGGCTGACTCCAAAATTCAAAAATTTAAATTTCAGCAAAAGCCCTCACCGGAAATGTTCCAAAACCTTTCACCTTTGGAGGAGTGGCTGTAAAGTAAAATTTTTGATGGGGGATAGATGATAAATTACATAAATGTTCAACTATTAAAATTTCATTTTTTAATAATGTGGTATGTACAGGTCTTGTTTTTCCCGAAGTATCATCAATATTATGCGAATCTATGCCGACAAGTTTTACTTTTTTTGAAACCAAAAATTCTGCTGCATCTTCAGTTAAAAAAGGATTGTTGGAATAATATTTTTCTTGACCGTAATAAATATCCCAACCTGTATGCACTAAAACCGCTTTGTTTTCTAAATCCAAATTTTGAAAAAAGGAAGCATTAATGGAAATGGATTTATTAAACGGTACATGAATTACAATCCCTTCCAAATGAGTAGTTTGTTCAATTAATATTTGTGATAAATCTTTTCCATTTTCAAATCGATGATAAGGCGTATCAAGGTATGTGCCTGTATTGCCAACCATTTCAATTTTTCCGATTAAAAAAGATGTCCCTTCTTCATAAAATTGTTTAGAATATTCTCTTGACCAAAAATCACAAATTACAGGACCCGGTAAACCTTTATAACTACTTACTCCATCTTCAATAGTATGGCTTAAATCTATATATTCAGGCATTTGAATAATTTTTTGTAATAAAATTACTTTATAACACTTATTGGCATGTTATTATCATACCTTCCCTTTAATTCAGGATGCTGTTGGCCTTTTGTATCGCGTTTTACATTGTTTTTAACATATTCTTCAATTTCCCTTATGCTTACCTTTCCATCTTTATCTTCATCAGCTTTCCCTTTTAATCCTTCAGTCAGGTAATAAGTGAAAACCCCATGTCCATTTCCCCATCTAATATCTTCGTAAGAAAATTCATTGTTTGATGATGAACTTAGTATAGCAATTCCATCACCTGAATTTCCAATTTCATCTAATAATTTTTGTGTTAATGCTGCTTCATTTGCTCGGATTTGTAATCCCGCGCCTCCTGAATGGCATGCATCAGCAAGCCAAATTCTCTTACCTGCTTTTGTAGTTTCAAATATCTCTTCAACTTCTCTTTGCGAAACTGCAGTAGCATTTAAAGCATCTACTTCTGTATCATGACAAATAAAATATACTTTTCTTGTTCGAGGGTCAGCTTGTCCGTGGCAGGCAGTATAGAATATAACCATATCCTGCGGTTCAGCCTGGTTAAAAAGATCATCTAATGCTTTAATAATATTGATTCGAGTTGCATTTTTGTCGGTTAATAATCTTACCCTTTCCTCAGCAATTCCTCCTCCTTGTGAACTTTTGAGAAAATTATAATATATTTCAGCATCTTGCTTTGCATATTTTAAATCATTTATCCCCGGTTCTTTATAATCAGAAATACCAACTATAACAGCCCATACCTTAGGTTTTTTTTCTTTTGCTGCAATAAATTCAACATCGTTGCTTTGATTTTGATTCGTGATATTTGTATTGTTTCTTACAACTGATACACTTGAGCAGTTAATATCTTTATGTTTTTTCTGAAAATCCGTAAATTCATTAATCATTTCATTATTTGTCGGATCCAATTTTATGGCACTCTGAAAATTTTCACATGCTTTAGGATATTCCTTAAATATTTTATCGTAGAAAATACCTCTATAAAAATACCCTTCGGCAAATTGACTAATATCCAATGCCCTGTTATAATCCGTTAATGCTTCGTATTTATCTCCAATTTCTTGCCTCACTCTAGCTCTGTTCATAAAAGCCCAAGGGTAATCGGGTGATAATTCTAATGCTTTATTTATATCAATTAAAGCAGATTTATATTCTTTCAATGCTATTTTTATATCCGACCTCCAACACCAGGCTGTAGCATTTTTTGAATCTTCTTCTATTGCACGATTTAAATCGGATAATGCACTTTTGTATTGTTTAATATAAAATTTCGCAAAACCTTTATTGGCATGTACTTGTGATGATTTTGGATTAAGTGCTAAATACCTGTCATAATCAGGAATAGCTCCTGTAAAATCTTTTAATGCAAATTTAGAATTCCCTCTGTCGTTATAGATATCAACATTTGTTGGATCAATTTCAATCGCACGACTAAAATCACTTATAGCCTCTACATATAAATTAATATAATGTCTTGCTTTCCCGCGATTATAGTACGCCCAAAAGTATTTAGGAACCAATTTTATAGCTTTGGTATAATCTTCAATGGCTTCTTTATATTTTTCAAGAGAGTATAAACAATTTCCTCTGAGGTTATAAACTGTTCCTTCGTTTACACCTAAGTTGATCGCTTTTGAATAAGCATCATAAGATTCAGTATATTTTTTAAGGTTAGAATAATCATCACCCATATTTTGATATGCTCGAGAAAAATCAGGATCTATTTGAATTGCTTTTTTATAATCCAAAATCGCCTCTTCTTTTTTTCCCAACCACGATTTTGATGCGCCTCTATTGTTAAACGCTAATTTATGTTGAGGATCTATTGTTACTGCTTTTGTATAGGCGGTAATAGCAGCTTCATAATCTTTAAGGGCAAATTTCTCTTCACCCAAATTAAAAAATTTTTCAGCTTCCGGCTTTTGTGCAAAAGCCTGATTAAAAGTGAGAATTGAAAAAAAGAAAATTAAAATTTTTTTCATAAAAGTATGTTGTGAAAATTAACGTTTTAGATTAAATCTTTAATAAATAATTTTATTGACGGATTTGACATAAATGTAAAGTAATTATGAATTTATTGATATCATTATATTCATAATTATTTTTTAAAAACATTAATGTGATTTTTTCACAACAGTAACTTTGAATCCATGTAAGGCAACTTTATTTATTTTTTTAGCATCTTGCCCATAAATTCATTCCACAAAAAATTATGACAGTCAAAAAATATTCATTCTTTTTCCTGATTTTTATTTGTTCAATCCCTTGTTTAGCAATTGCCGGAGGTATAAAAGGGGCAGTAAAAAATACAAAAGGCGAAAAGCTTTCGTATGCTTCAATTTCAGTAAAGGAAACTTCAAATGGAACTATTGCCAACGACGATGGGCAATATGAACTCACTTTAAACCCCGGGAAATATGAAATCGTTTTTCAGTATTTAAATCACAAAACAATTTATAAAACGGTAGAAATCAAAAATGAATTTGTAATTATTGATGTAGTTTTAGAAGAAGTGGTAATTAATTTAAAAGAAGTTCAGGTATCAAATAAAAATGAAGACCCTGCTTATACCATTATGCGAAAAGCTATTTCAATGGCACGTTTTCATATTTTAGAAGTCGATGCCTATACAGCTCGCACATATGTAAAAGGAACAGGTAAAGTGAAAGAAATTTCGGGAGTATTAAAATTACTTGCCGGGAAAAAGATTGAAAAGGAAACAGGTGTAAAGGTTGGGCAAACTTATGTAATGGAATCAATAAATGATGTTTCATTTAAACAAACAAATACCGTTAAAGAAAAAGTTATTTCAAGGCGAAGTAATTTCCCCAAGCAAGTGCAACAAAATGGAAACGCAATTATGGGTTTTTCCACCGCTAATTTTTATTCACCTAAAATTAATGGTGTGATATCACCTCTTTCTCCTTCGGCATTTGCTTACTATAATTTTAGCTATGAAGGAATGTTTGAAGATAAAGGCGTGCAGGTAAATAAAATAAGGGTTACACCAAGATCAAAAGGCTCAAATGTAAATTCCGGAATAATTAATATAATTGAAAATTCATGGGCCATACATAGTCTGAATATGAAAACAGAAGATGAAAATGGTAAATATTATATAAAACAATTATATTCTCCGTTTAACGATGTGTGGATGCCTTTTTATTTTGAATTCGGAATAGAATTTGATTCTTTCGGTATCAATTTTGGGGGCAGGTATATAACTAATGTGCGAAACTATGATGTAAAAGTTAATCCAAAGTTTCACCAACAACCTGTGGTGATAGATGAGAAAATTGACAAAGCTGAGGCAAAAGAAAACAAGAATACTAAAATTAATAAAAAGTCTGATCTGACAAAACAACCATTAACCCGAAAACAATTAAAGAAAATTGTGAATGATTTGGAAAAAGAAAGTAAAAAGGAAAGAAAAGCAAATCATGAAAAAATAGATTTAATTCAAGATTATAATATCTCCCTTGATAGCGCTGCAGATAAAAAAAATAATGATTTCTGGAATACTGAACGCCAAGTGCCACTTACAGTTAATGAATCAAAAGGTTATGCTCAGGCAGATAGCATTGCAAAAGCCGATCAGGTAAATATTAAAAAAGATTCGTTGCGCAACTTACCTGTTTTTAAATTTAAACATATTTTTCTTGGCCGTTCTTATAGATATGGGAAAAAAGATCCATTATACGGTTATCAGACAAGATTAACATATAATTCACCTTTAGATGCACAAAATGTAATTGGTAACTTTTATAATAGTGTTGAGGGATATTATTTAAATGCCGGTTTAAATTATACAAAAAGTAAAAATCAGGAAAATAAATTTGAAGCAAATTCGAATTTTCGCTATTCATTTGCTCGCAGCAGGTTGAACGGTGTTTTAGGCCTTAGTTATTCATTTAATAATTTAGAAGATCAAATTTCAATTTCTGGAGGGAGGTTCGTACAGCAATTCAATAATCAAAATCCAATTTCTCCATTCATGAATACATTTTATTCATTGTTTTTGGAAAAAAATTATATGAAGCTTTATGAAAAAACTTTTGCTAATATTTCTTACAGAAAGTTTTTAACAGAACAATTTACATTTAATACAAATTTTGAATTTGCACAACGAAACCATCTTCAAAATAATCATTTTACTCCCTGGATTGATGATAAAAACCAATCATATTCTTCCAACGATCCTGTAAACATTGAAAAGGATTCCACTAAGTTTAATACCCACAATACGTTATTATTTAACCTCGAATTGCGGATAAGACCTTTTGCTAAAGCAGGAAAATTCAACGGTCATAAGTATACTATTAACAGAAATAAACCTTCATTTTTTTTAAGAAGTAGAATGGGTTTATTGGAAGAAAGCAAATTTACACAATTGGAATTTGTATACGATCAGACATGGGAATTAGAAAAGCTGGGTGAATTTCACATAAATGCCAAAGTGGGTACTTTTGTAAATAAACCCACATATTTTATTGATTTTAAGCATTTTAATGGAAATCAAACCCTTTTTACATTAGGTAATTTTGAATCCTTCCGTAATTTGGAATATTACACATTTAGTACAGCTCAGAATTATTTGGAAATTCATGCCAATAATTCTTTTCAGAAATTTTTATTATCACAAATAACAATTTTAAGACTAACAGGCTTAAAAGAAAATGTTTTTGCCAATTATTTTAATACTTTCAGTCAGGGTAATAGATATGTTGAAATAGGATATGGTTTAACAGGAGGCTCTCAATTTTTGGGTTTAGGCGTTGAAGTGGTGGGTTCTTTTTTAAATGAGAAATATAATTCAACTGCATTAAGGGTGAAGATTCCATTCTAGTAAAAAAGTAGATTTTTTTTTTAAATTATGAAACCTTATCTTTTTAAAACTGATCAAATTGGTATTTCTAATGAAGGTATTCACATCTTAACAAGTAAATATAATCATGAGATGATTTTATTTAGCGAAATTAATGAAATCATTATTAAAAAAGGAATGAGAGTAGGCAGTTGGATTCTACTTTCATTCCTTGGCGTTTCATTATTTTTATTTGGAATAATATATGGCGTAAAGTTTATGGAAGAATATTTATGGGGAAAAATAATTAACGTTATTTATATTGAAAAGTTTCTTTTACCAATCTTCTCATTCCTACAACTAGGCAGCTTATTTATTTATAGTTTTTTTAACATAGGATTAGTATTAAAAATAAAATATGGAAATAAAACCAAAAACTTTTCAATTGAACAACTAAGAAAGAAACCGGGAATTAAAGAATTGAAAAAATTCTTTAATTCCAATTATCTCACAAGAATGTGTTTTAAAAACAGCAATTAATAAAAATGGTGTCTTTGTTTAAGAGACACCATTTTTATTGAATAATTAAAAATTTTACTTTACTTCAACCCAAGCCTGTTTTTTATTACTTTCCAGAATTCTTTCACAAATTAATAATTCTCTATATCCATCAGCAAAAGTAGGGAAAGTTGGTTTTACAGGTTGTTTTCCATCAGCAATTGCTTCATAAACTTCTTTGAATAAATGTTTTGAAGTATCGGGAAAACCTTCATTGTGGCCACCGGGGAAAGTGATCAATTGTCTTGATTCAGGATAAACCAATGATGGGTCTTTTAATAAAACTTCGTTAGATTTATCTCTGTTTCCTATCCACATTTCGTTAGGTGTTTCCGAGCACCAACTAAATGTTTGTTTTGAACCGGATATTTCAAGACTCATTCTGTTTTTCCTTCCGGCAGCAACTTGAGAAACTGTAATAACACCTCTATTTCCATTATCAAATCGCAATAAAACATTTGCATGATCTTCAGTTGTAATATTTACATCTGCATAATCTTCAGGCGATAACATTTTTCCTGAATATGTTTCTACTGCTTTTAATGGTTTTTTTCTTGTTTTATGCACAGTATTAAAATCAGCCATTACAGCTACAGTTTTTAATCCTGTAATATATTCTAAACTATCCATTAAATGAGATCCTATATCAGCAATGGCACGCGAATCGCCGGATTTGTCGGGTTCTAATCTCCAATTATAATCTGTATTATAAAAAAGCCAATCTTGTAAGTACGATCCGATTATTGAAAAAACTTCACCTAAGTCTCCTTTCTCACGCATCGTTTTCATTTGACGAATAAGTGGGTAATACCTCAAATTAAAATGTACAGCATTTACCAAACCACTTTTTGCTGCCAATTCTACCAATTCTTCAGCTTCTTTTAAATCTTTTGCCAAAGGTTTTTCACACACCACATGTTTTCCGGCTTCAATAGCTGCTTTAGCCTGACTGTAATGTAAAAAATTTGGGGTACATACGTGGATACATTTTATATCATCTTGTTTCAACAAATCTTCAAACAAATAATACCTGTCAACACCTAATTTTTCTGCTTTTTCTTTAGCCAGTTCAATTGAAAATTCGCTTATGGCAGCCACTTCAATATTTGGCAATCTCCTTAATGCTTCAATGTGTGCAGGTCCAATAAAACCTAAGCCTGCAACACCTACTTTAATTTTTTCCATGTATGAAAATTAATTTTTAGAGGTATGAAATTTTTTTAAAGATATAGGATTTTTTATGAATTTTATTCAACAAAACGCATATTCTGTTTCGAATTAAGAAATTATATTTTTTATAATGGGATTTTAAATGTTTTAAAATAATTTTTTAAGTTACTTTTTCATTTTTTTTAAATAAAATCAGATTAACAACTTCTTGTTAATCTGTGTTTTCTTTTTAAATTTCGACGAAAAATTTATTTAATATGCAAAGCAAGTATTTTTTAAGTATTGTCCTTGGTTTATTTATGTCTGCAATATCAATGGCAGATCCCGGGGGAAGATCTTTTAAAGAAGCGAAAGATTTATATGAAAAAGGCCAATATAAGGATGCTGTTAAGCTTTTTGAACAGGCGATCAATGAAAATCCGGAAAAATACAATAGTAAAGGAAATTATATGGCAGGCTTGTGTTTCAAAAAAATGGATGCTTGTTCTGAGGCAAAAGTATATTTTAGAAAATCTTATGAAGCTGATCCAAATACCGGTGGTGCAAGCTCATTAGATAAATTTAAAGATCAGTTAAAATATTGTAAAATCACACTTGAAGAATTAAAAAATTATACTTCTTCAAACCCTAATCCGCATATAAATACACAACAAGATGTAGTAACTAATCAATCAAATAATACTACCAACACAATTCAAAAAAATGCAACTAAAAGTGGCGGTTTCAGCTTTGTATGGATCATTTTACTTGTTGTAGCTTTAGGTGCAGGTGGTTATTGGTTGTATAATAAAAATAAGCAAAACAAGGAAATAGCAGTTGAAAATAAAAGTTATGTTTCCGATCAACTATTTAATATCAGTGAAATTTTATTTGATGATGCTGTTTGGGCGAAATATGCAGAACAATATGGTGAAGCTTCTGTACAACGTATTCAATCAAGTTGGCAATTAGAATATTCTCAATTGGTAGATAGCAAAGATGAAGTTGGCATTAACCAACTTTTACGTAAAATCAGGCAATTGGATGTAAGTGCTGCAAGTGTATTTAATTCTGATAAACTTATTTAATAAATAATTTATTAAGAGTAATTTAAACTATTTTATTAACCTTCCTTTAATTTGCCATGCCAATTCTTTTTTTTGTATTATTTATCATCGCAATTATTTTTAGAGTTTACAGGTTAAAGCAAAAACAAGCTTCTCCGCCTGCTTCAATTCCTGAAATTAATATAAGTAAGTATGATCAATTAAAAGCAATTTTAAACGATACTTCAAAATGGAGCAAATATTCATCAACTTATGATGAAGAAATAGTTAAAAAACGTAGAAAAAAATTTATTGCCACTTACAATGAATTAATAACAAGGCAAAGTTTACAAGAATATACATTAACTGAATGGACCAAATTCACCTCTAAAATTCAAAACATAAGTATTAATCCCGCTAAGGTTTTTCGCAGTATTATCTTTCCTTTAATATTTGGTTTGAGCAGTCTTTCCGGTTTTTCTCAAAGTGCCAAAAGCTATATTAATGATGGGAACGATAATTATAAAAGCAAAAATTATTCTCAAGCTTTAATTGATTATAACCATGCATTGAGTTTTAGTATGTCACCCGAAAAACTGGCGGGTGTGCATTATAAAATTGCAGTTACATTTAATAAATTGAAAAATTGCGATAGTGCTAAAGTTCATTATGTTTTAGCTTTAAAAAATGATCCTCAAAATGGTGGAGCATCTTCGATAAGTAAATTTGAAGATAAGTTAAGAGATTGTAACTTATCAAAATCTGATATAGAAGCAAGTAATAATACTAATCAGGGAACAATTACTCAAGACAGGGTATTGCCAGAGCCCGATAGAAATAACGAAGCAATAAAAACGGAAGAAACTCAAAGTAAAAATAATAACGGCGATTTTTGGTTGTTTTTATTTATCGGTATACCATTTATTTTATTAGCCTCATGGATTATAGCAAAAATTATTGCGAGCTTTTTATTTAAAATTTCTCCAAAACAAAAACGCTTAGACCTTGATGGATTTATAAATGATGATTTGTTTTGGAACGGGCTTGGCGCAAAAGGATATCAAACTTCAAAAATAGAAGAAGTAAGAGAAGTACTTAAAAATGCTGCCAATAATTTAACAACAAACTCATCAGATTTAATTGTCAGCAATGTTCACAGACACATATATTGGATAAAAAATAATCCGGAATTATATTTTACTGAAGATGCCTTGACAAAAGGAAACTTAAGATATTTAATAAGGCCTTCAGAATTAGATTTCTATTGTTTTTTCTCTGCAGAACAATTACCTGAAGGGAAAACTAATGCTTTTATTATTAAACACCCTTCCAATTCATCATTAGATAAAAGAGTTTGGGTTTCTGATAGAATTCAACGAATGATTGAAAAGAAATCAAAAATTAAAGTTCGTCTGCATACAGTTGATGGAGTTTTTACCCATTGGAGTAATGACAAAACATATTATGATAAATTTAAATCTCATATTCCATTAAACGGCACATCAGGTAATTTTCAATTAATAGAAAAATGGGTAGGAGAGACGCGTGAAATAGATTTAAATAAATATTATGAAATTTTTACAAGTCAGTTTCCAAATTATATTTTTCCTCACCCCGATACAATAATACAAGGTTATATAGATTATTTAGGAGATGTGCCGGAAGATAATACCGGTTTTGACAGACCATCCGGAACCTATGAACAAGGTGATAATTATACTTCAAACTCGGGTTCAGATTTATTAACAGGTGTTGTAATTGGTTCAATGCTTTCTGATCATGATAGAAATAGATATGATGAACACGGACACCCTTTATCCGACGTTTCCTAAAAGATTAAAAGTTTTATTTTATGCAGTTAATGGAATAGGTTTAGGGCATCTTACTCGGCTGTTAGCAATTGCGAAAAAATTAAAAATTAATTTTCCTGATAGTGACCTTCTTTTTATCACATCTTCGGATGCTGATAATATTTTAAGTAAAGAAGGTATTCCTTACGTTCACTTACCAAGCAAAACAGTTGTGGGACAATCGGGCACACTCACCTATCGTAAAATGGGAAGATTGTATAATGCATTGGTAAATGCAGTTTACGATAACTTTCAACCACATATTTTAGTTGTTGATACAATGGTTACAGGATCATTCCATGACCTTTTAAATATTTTAAGGTTTGGAAATTGCTTTAAAGTTTTTGTACATCGGGCAAGAAAAATAGAAGCTTATGAACAATCAGTAATTCAGGCTCAAAGATTTTACAATCTTGTAATTGCCCCTCATTATAAAAATGCTGAAATTATTCCCATGCCTATCGGGTTTGATGTACCTCTTTTTTGGGCGGGGCCAATTATGCTTACTAACAAAGAAAATGCTGAAGAAAGAGAAAGTCTAAGAAAAAGATTAAACGTAACCAATGAAGAAAATTTAGTTTTTATTTCTCTAGGTGGGGGAGGAGACGCCAGTAATGAGCAAACTTTGTTAAGTGTGTTTAATGTTCTTTCAAATTTTAGTGAAAATATAAAAATTTTATTGGCAGAAGGTCTTCTCTCAAATACAACAGTTATTAGGCAGGTTATTGATAAAAATATTTGGCTTAAAAATAAAATTATTAGATTAAGTGAATATCCTGTTGCCAATTTATTCAATGCACTTGATTTGGCAATTTCCGGAGCAGGATATAATACCTTTCACGAATTATTATATTTTGGGATTCCTTCTATTTTTATTCCAAAAGTTCGTGGTTATGATGATCAGTTGGCAAGAGCCAAGATGGCAGAAAGCAAAAATGCTTGTTTGGTTTGTGAAGAAGATGAAAACTTTGAAATAAACTTTTATTCAAAGTGGCAAGAGCTTGAAAATGTTGAAAAACAAAAAAAATTGAAAGAAAACTGTTTGCAATTAATTCCTAACAATTACGCTGATCAGGCAGCAAAAGCTATTTTATCAGAATTGAATGAATGGTATAAAGAGGATTTGCTTATCATAGAAGAAAATAAGGATGATGAAAATACATCTAAATAAAAAATGAATTTTCAAGAACAGCAATCCCTTCGCTTATTTCAGCATTTAAATGGTGAAAAACCGGAACTTGGACCTGAAAGTGTCGGTATTGTTTTAACAAATGCTTGTAACCTTAATTGTATAACATGCTGGAGTTACTCTCCTTTATTAAACGTAAAACCACAAAAAGAATGGAAAAATCAACAATTGCCATTCGAAGTTACCGAAAAATTAATATTTGATCTCGCCTCTCTGGGTACAAAAAGAATTATTCTTACAGGTGGTGGGGACCCATTGGTTTACCCATTTTTTTATGACACACTTGAATTGGCTAAAAAATCAGGTTTAAAAATTACTTTAATATCTAATCTTACATTGATTAAAGATTTTGAAAGGTTTTTATCTTTAAATATAGATACGATTCAAGCCAACTTTTCGGCAGCAGATGCACAAAGTTATGTTGATTTTCATCCCAACAGAAAACTTGTTGATTTTGATAAATTGTTAGAGAAGTTGTCAATTTTGGCATCTAGAACCGGCGATTTAAAATTAGTATGTGTTGTATGTAAAACAAATTATCACTCAATAGCAAAAATAATTGAATTGGCTGCCGAATTAAAAACCAAAATTCAATTTAAATTAATGAGTGTTAATGACGATACATCAGCAGTTGCAATAAATGAAGCACAAAGAGTTTTTTTATTAAATGAAGAGCAAAATTTATTACAACTCGCAGAAAAAAATAATGTTAAATCTAATTTGAATGTTTTTTTTAAAACTTTAAAAGGTGAAAATGTTTTTACTTTTCCTATCGAAGATATAGGGTGTTTTGCGGGAAACTGGTACTCACGGATCCATGCTGATGGAAGTGTTAGGTTTTGTTGTAATCCAAATGATGAATTAACAATAGGATCATTACATAAAAATACATTTTCCGAAATTTGGAATAATGAGTATTATCAAAAAATAAGAGAAAAATTAAGAAATAATAATTTTGTAAAAGGCTGCGATAGATGTGGAAAATTTGATTTAAACTTTAAAATGAATCAATTATTGAATAAGGAAACCAAATATGTAATGTAAAAGATTAAAATAAATAAATCCCTGCTTAAAGTAAGACAGGGATTTTTAATAAAAGGTTTGATAAAAAAATTATTTTAAATTAAATATTTAAATTTCCTTCAATGCTATCATCCATTGTTTTGCCGGTAACTATTGATGCTACCATTTTAATTAGCGAAACAGCTTTTCCATGAGCAGTATCCCAATAATATCCATCCGCAGCTTTTACTTTTATAACGCTTATTGTTGGATCGTCTTTGCCTTCCGTAAACCATACTTTTGCAATGGGTTCCCATAATTCTTCTATTAAAGCACGATCATAAATAATTTCTGCGGTTCCATAAATACTTAAAAAACCTGAATGTGCCGAGCTGTTATATAATAATTGCACATAGCTGTCTTCCTGTATTTCGAGGTTTTTATCGCTTCCCTTATCACTTAAAAAATATAAGTATCCTTCATCATCAACTTTTTGAGTTGACATTGGTCTTGTAGAAAATGATTCTCCGGACTTAATATGTGTGCAGAAAAAACATGTGTCAGCTTTTTTTACAAGTTCTTTAATTTTTTTAACTGCTTCTGTTCCTAATAAGTTTTCAACTTTTCCTTTTGCTTCTTTCGAAATCGTTTCCATAAAAATTATTGTTTAAGTTTTTAAATATCATTTTAAAACCATGCCATATAAAATTCATTTTGTATTTTATATGATGTTATTTTTTAACCAACTTCATTTAAAAATGTTTTGACTTTTTATTAATCTTTTAAATTGAATTGTCTAGAATTAATTAATATTGAAAAAAATATTATCGAATTTTGATCATTTCCAAAAAAAATAATACTTTGATTATCATTCTAGGCGCACTTTTGAGTATTGCCCTTGTGTTTTTTGCCGGAAATAAGAATGGGATAGGCTTAACATTTGATTCGGAAAATTATATTTATGCCGGGGAAAATCTATATCACCATGGATATTTAATGAGGCCCGGTAATTTACAATATGTGGAGTGGGCGCCCGGCTATCCGGCTTTAATTGCTTTTTTAAGATTTTTTGGTAAAGATATTCAACAAAGTATTTTTATTTTTCACTGCATTTTAATTGGTTGTTCTGTTTATTTTGTAGGTAAAATTTCTTATCCCCACTTTAATAATTTTTATTTATTTACCCTTTTCTTTTTGACCATAGTTTTTAGCACTCCTTTAGTATTAGATTTCCATTTTGTATGGAGCGAAGGCGTATTTATTTTTTTAAGTGTTATTTTATTTTATTTTTTGTTAAAATATCTTGAAAATAAAAAAAATAAAAATTTCTTATATCTCATTTTATTCTCTGCTCTTATCTCTGCAGACCGCCAAGCTGCCATATTTTTTATTCCGGGAGTTGCGATTTGCCTTTTAGTATTATCCGGCAAAATAAATGGTAGAGTAATTTGTAATTTAATATTATTTTACTTTTTGGCCAGTCTTCCTGCTTTATTATGGGTGATAAGGAATAAATTTGTTTCAGGAGAGGTAATGCCGAATTATGAAATTTCTAGTCAAACATCTTTTTATAATCACTTTCTTTGGCATCATGATATTTTAACATCATGGTTTGTACCTGATGAAATTCCTGTTTATTTAAGAATGATTTGTTTTTATTTAATCGCCCTGCTAAGTATATTTTTTTATTTTAAGAAAATAAAAAATGAATTATTAAGTAAGAAAATATTTATTTCAGGTTTTATCATTTTTACTTCATACTATTTACTTACTTTTCTTTTTTGTAGCCGGGTGGGTCATCCATTTTTTGACGAGGAAAGAATTTTAAGTATTGTTTATATTTTTGGAATGCTGAGTGTATTTCTCTTTTTAGATTCTATATTCCTAATAATACCTTTTAAAAAACAACAATTAATTTTAATAACACTTGCTCTTTGGATGAGTTATCCGATAGTGAGAACGATTTACAATGTTAACTTTTGGCATAATATCGTTAAGCAACAAGCTCGTTAAAGTAAATCCTTAAAAAATCTCCTAAAAATAAAATTTATTTTTTTAGGCCGGCACATTTTTTTAATTCCTTTCAGCAAAAGGATAAATCATGAACAGCACGAAGAACGAAACCCTTGCCTTGCAAGAAATTAAAGACGGCTATTATCTGTGCCAAGATAGTGCTGATATAAAGGATTGGCTTAAAAACTACTCTCAACATTTTAAAAAGATAAATTCGATAATTAATAATGACATATATGCCTGCCCAATGATTGTAAATGAGAAAGGCCGATTTGATGCTTATTTTATTTTTCGCGAAGTCGTAAATAATAAAGTCAGATATATGTTATTTTATATTCCTGCCTTTATATCCAAAAAATTTAATTTATTGGCTTTGCATATCCGATACAAAGGTTTAAATATTGAGCAATTTTATAAATCTTTATTTAAGCAATTAAATAAATTATCATCTGCCGTTAATCATCCCTGCCCTATTTATGGGTGCTGTGAAAATGATTTTATGGGGTTTTTCTATCTTCCGGAAACTTTTTTATGTGAAAATTAGAGATTGATTTTATTTAAATCAATCTCTAATCTCTAACCTGAAACCAATACCATGCAGGTTTTGAATTTCTACTTGAGTGTCGTTTCGTAGGTATTTTCGAAGTTTGGTAATAAAAACATCTAGGCTTCTCCCAATAAAATAATCATCATTTCCCCAAATTGCTTTTAATAATTCTTCCCTTTTAATTATTTTATTTTTATTGATACAAAAGTAATGTAATATGTCCGCTTCTTTTTGAGTAAGCGATTTTACATTTCCATTTAATAGTAGTTTTAGAGAATTATAATTAAAACTATATTCACCAAGTGAAATTAAATTATTATCGATTTCAGTTTTTAAAATTGATTTGCTTCTCCTAATAAAAACCCCCATTCGCATCAATAATTCTTCAATATTAAAAGGCTTGGTAATATAATCATCACCTCCGGCTCTAAAACCTTCCAGTTTATCTTCCTTAAGGCCTTTTGATGTTAAAAATAAAATTGGCACTTCTACATTTTTACCTCGTATTAATTTGGCAATTTCTAAACCATCTTTTTTTGGAAGCATTATATCAAGAATACAAATATCAGGTTGATAACTTTGAAAAGAAGGAAAAACATTTTCTCCATCTAAGCATAACATTACTTCATATCCGTTCATTTCAAGATTATCTTTTATCACAAATCCTAAATTTGCATCATCCTCGGCAAGTAATACTTTCATTTTAATGATGATTTTTTTATGTATTTAAAAATGGAAATCTAATATGGAATTTCTAATGTAAACGTACTTCCTGCCCCTTCCACACTTTTAAATTTAACGTTTCCATTGTGCGCCTTAATAATTGTTTTTACGTAATACAACCCCAGTCCAAAGCCTTTTACATCATGTATATTACCTGTTGGAACCCTAAAAAACCTGTCAAAAATATATTTTTGAAATTCTTTCTTTATTCCAATTCCTTTATCTTCTATTTCAATAAAGATTCCTTTTTTAGTGTTTCCGGTTTTTATTAACATATGTGGAGTTTCACGACAATATTTTATAGCATTGTCTAATAAATTCCCTATTATATTTTGTAAGTGAAGTGAATCCGCCATAATAAAATATTTTTCTGCATTTGGCAAATAAGTAATTGAACCCCCTTTTTGGTCAATTGTCATTTTATATTGTTGAACAAGATCAAAAATTAATTTATGTACATCCGTTTTCTCTTTTGTTAATTTTATTTTTCTTTCCTCAGTAATGGCAGCTTGCAATACCCTTTCAACAAGCATTTTTAATCTTCCTGCTTCTTCACTGATAATAGTTGCATATTGATTTATTTTTTCGGGCGAGCCGGAAATTTTAGTGCCTCTCAGTACATCGGATGATAAAGAAATAGTAGATAAAGGCGTTTTAAATTCGTGAGTCATGTTATTTATAAAATCTTTTTGCACTTCCGAAATCCTTTTTTGTTTTAAAATAACAAATAATGTATAGACAAAAAATAAAATAATTATAAATAACAAAATCGAAGAAACAATCCATATTCCTAACTGGCTCACTACAAAACTTTCTTTATGCGGGAAATAGACGCTGAAATAATAAACCTTATCTTTCCACTTTGGTAAATCTTTTCGTGGATTTACATTAAATTTTTGATTTCCCAGATTAACATAATTTCCATAAATCATCCTGTCTCCCTGGCAATCATAAACTCCATATTCAAAATCAAGATTAATATTTCGTTTTGAAAACGCATTTTGTAAATAATATTCAAGCAAATTGGCATCTACCTTATCATTAATCGAAACAAAATAATAGTTTGACGAAAACCTGAAAACAGGATTAGGGTCGTGAGCTTTTGAATGATTAAAGTGTAAAATACTATCGGAAACGCTTTTAAGCGCAATATTTACGTTATGGTTAAATCTGGTATCTTCCAAATCGTATGCACTGCGAAGCCAAAAAAGTTGTATGGATATTATACCGGCCATAGATATAACACCTAAAGCAATGATCCATCTAAGCGTGCTGTTTTTCATTAATAAAAATCAAATCAGAAAAAAAAATTAAATTTATAATTATTAGTTTATTGATATCAATATATTCATAATTTAAAAACCGTTAATAAAATACCTCTTTTATTTTGATACAAAATAAATAATCCCAAAATAGAAAAAATAAGAATGGTAATAAAACAATTATTGCAATAATTTATCCGAGATTAGTTATATAAATAGATAATTGTATATTTTTTTAATAATTTTAAAATTATTTTTCATCCTATATCTTCATCCTTATTAAATTTTTATATGCCTGATTCAATTGTTCAAACAGATACAAAAAAAAATTACACAACCCCATTAATTATAATAGGCATTTTATTTTTTATTTTTGGTCTAGTTACATGGGTAAATAGCGTTCTTATTGCCTTTTTTCAAAAAGTATTTGAATTAAATCAAACCCAATCCTACTTAGTTACATTTGCTTTTTTTATTTCTTATACAATAATGGCTATTCCTTGTTCTTTCATCTTAAAAAAAATAGGATTTAAAAATGGGATTTCTTTAGGTTTAGCAACTATGGCATGTGGTACTTTGATATTTGTTCCGGCAGCCAATGCATCATCTTATATGCTTTTTCTTGTTGGTTTATTTGTTATTGGAGCTGGGTTAACCATTTTACAAACTGCTGCTAACCCATACGTAACCATTATTGGCCCTCGCAAAAGTGCAGCACAAAGAATAAGTTTTATGGGATTGATGAATAAAGTAGCCGGGATTGTTGCCCTTTTAATTTCCGGTGAAATATTTTTAGGTTCAACAGGTCAAAAAGGTTTAGGAGGGGTAATAATTCCATACATTATATTAACGGTCATTCTATTAGTTCTAGCCATGTGGATTCGGTATTCTCATTTTCCGGAAGTTAGTGAGGAGCAAGACAAAAGTGATGGGATTTTTGCAGAAAAAAATAATATTTTCCAATATCCAAATCTTGTTTTAGGTGTAATAGCTTTGTTTTGTTATGTAGGCGTAGAGGTTGTTGCAGTTGATACTATAATATTATATGGAAAATCATTAGGTTTTATTGAAGACCAAGCAAAATTATTTGGAATTATAACCCTTTTCGCTATGGTATTAGGTTATTTTATTGGAATGGTTTTAATTCCAAAATTTATTTCGCAACAAAGATTTCTAAAAATTTCGGCAATCGTTGGTATTGTATTCACCATTATGGCATTGCTAACTAATGGTTTTAATTCGGTATTATTTGTTGGATTGCTAGGTTTAGCAAACGCAATAATGTGGCCTGCACTTTGGCCTTTAGGAATTAATGGTTTAGGAAAATATACCAAATTAGGTTCAGCATTTATGATTATGGGTATTTCTGGTGGTGCCATTGTACCTTTGATTTTTGGAAGTATTTCCGATTCAATGACCCAACATTATGCCTATATTGTTACGATCCCTTGTTATGCCTTCATCTTGTTTTATGCGATGATTGGATATAAAATGAAAAGTTGGTAATTTTTTGCTTATAATCTTTTAATTAAAATCAATTATCATTTTATCGATATCGGTAAAATGATAATTGATTTTTTGTTTCATTAAAATAAAAAAAATCTCTTTTCGACCTTCCTAATTTTCAAATCATTAATTTCGCGAAAATCTTATTTTTAAAGTCTCACATTCGTACGTGAGCAAAATTTATTTTTATGCAAAATCAAATAAATATTACCCTGCCTGATGGAAGTGTTCGTCAGTATCCTACAGGTTCGAGTGCTATGGATGTAGCACTGTCTATTTCTGAAGGCCTTGCACGAAATGTGCTCGCAGCAAAAGTGAATGACGAAATTTGGGATGCCACCCGAATGATTAATAATGACTCAAATATAAAATTATTGACATGGAATGACCTTGAAGGGAAAGCAACTTTTTGGCATTCGTCAGCACATTTAATGGCCGAAGCTATTGAAGTTTTATATCCCGGAACGAAGTTTGGAATCGGACCGGCAATTGAAAATGGATATTATTATGACATCGACTTAGGAGAAAAATCACTTTCTCAAGATGATTTTAAAAAAATTGAAGATAAAATGCTTGAATTGGCCAGGAAAAAAGAAAATTATGTAAGAAAAGAAGTAAGTAAGAAAGACGCAATTACTTTTTTTGAACAAAAAGGTGATGAATATAAATTGGAGTTATTAGAAGGGCTTGATGATGGTAAAATTACTTTTTATTCTCAAGGTAATTTTACAGATTTATGCCGTGGGCCGCATATCCCAAATACCGGCGTGATTAAAGCTGTTAAATTAATGAATGTTGCGGGTGCATATTGGCGTGGTGATATTACACGCAAACAAATGACACGCGTTTATGCCGTTACTTTCCCCAAACAAAAAGAACTTGACGAATATCTTTTTCTTTTGGAAGAAGCAAAAAAAAGAGACCATCGTAAATTGGGTAAAGAATTAGAATTATTTACATTTTCTGAAAAAGTGGGTGCCGGTTTGCCGCTATGGCTTCCAAAAGGAACACTTTTAAGAGAACGACTTGAAAATTTTCTTCGCAGGGCACAGGTAAAAGCTGGATATTCTCCCGTTGTTACGCCTCATATTGGAAGCAAAAAATTATATGTTACTTCCGGGCATTGGGAAAAATATGGTAAGGATTCTTTTCAACCCATCCATACCCCTGAAGAAGATGAGGAATTTATGTTAAAACCCATGAATTGCCCTCACCATTGCGAAATATATAAATTTAAACCCCGATCTTATAAGGATTTACCGATTCGATTGGCAGAGTTTGGAACAGTATATCGCTACGAACAAAGTGGCGAACTGCATGGATTAACTCGTGTAAGAGGTTTTACACAAGATGATGCACATATATTCTGTCGCCCTGATCAGGTAGAAGAGGAATTTAAAAAAGTGATTGACCTTGTGCAATATGTTTTTAATTCTTTAGGTTTTACAGATTATACTGCACAAGTTTCGCTGAGAGACCCTGAAAATAAAACAAAATACATTGGTTCCGATGAGCTTTGGGATAAAGCAGAAAATTCAATAAGAATAGCAGCAGCAGAAAAAGGTTTGAAAACAATAGAAGAAGTCGGAGAAGCCGCATTTTACGGCCCTAAATTAGATTTTATGGTTAAAGATGCATTGGGTAGAAAATGGCAACTGGGTACCATTCAGGTAGATTATAATTTGCCGGAAAGATTTGAATTGGAATATATCGGTGCAGATAATTTGCGTCACAGGCCGGTAATGATTCATCGTGCACCTTTTGGATCGTTAGAAAGATTTATTGCAGTGCTTACAGAACATTGTGCAGGAAATTTTCCTCTTTGGCTTTCACCTGATCAAATTGCAGTTTTGCCAATTTCCGAAAAATTTACCGAGTATGCTCAGGATGTTTTTACAAATTTACAACAGCAAGATATTAGAGGTTTTTTAGACAATCGGGATGAGAAAATAGGAAAAAAAATAAGGGATGCAGAAGTTCAGAAAGTACCTTTTATGATTATTGTAGGAGAAAAAGAACAAGCGGAACAGAAAATTTCCATTCGTCGACATGGGCAAGGTGATTTAGGAAGTTTTTCTTTAAATGAATTTATAAGTTTATTTAAAACTGAAGCTGAGCAGCATTTACAAAAGGTTTAATGGCTTTTTGTAAATGAGCTTTAAAAATGATGGAATGTTCAAATCTGGAGATTTGATAACGATATGACGTAGTTAGAAACTACGCCAAGCGGGGGTTATGGTGTACAAACCTTTGATTTATCCGATTATACTTATTTTGGAAGGCTTAAATAAATACTCAATTAAAAAATTATTGTGATTATTTATAATTACCTAAATCACCTTTAAATAATGTTTCAAATATCTAAAAAAATAGGATTATTAGGAAACTTGTTTTTAAGCATAAGTTTCTTAACAACTTCTTGTCTTAATTTTAAAGATAGAGAACAGGCAAAAGTTGAAGAAGAAGTACAAATTAAATATGATTTTTTATCTGGAGTTTTAGGCCAACCAGTAGATACAACTATTAAGAAGTATAACAAGTATGGATTTTTAACTGAAGAAATAACTTTTTCACTTAAAAAAAACTACAAATATGATAAAGATGCCCTTTTAATAAGTGAAAGTATTTATAATCAATTAGAGGATAAGATTGTTTATAAAAAAATAATTACTTATGACACTAAAAGTAGAAAGGAATTTATAAAAGTTTACCAAAGAATTAATAAAGACGAAAAGCCTGAATTAGTTGGTGGAATGAAAATCCTCTATGACATTAAAGGTGTGATTGTTGAAAAAAAGTTTTTTGGAATATTAAAATATGATGAAGAAGAAGGTCCGATATTTACTCGTTTTCCAGAGGATCGCAGTAGAAATGAAAGAGAAATGGAAAGGTTATCAGATAGTTCAAGCGCTAAATATCAAAGGAATTCGAAAGAAAAAATTTCAAAAATTTATTTTAACAATGATACTGCTCAAAAAATTGTATTTCAATATGATAAAAACGGTAAATTAATATTAAAAGAACATCAAAATACAATATATAATCCATTAAGATTTTTATCTAAAAATAGTTTTACTGGGATCAAGTATTTTTATGAAAATGACAAGTTAGTACGTGTTTCAAAATATGAAGATAACGCTCTTCTAGATTCTTTTATTTATAATAATAAAAATAAAATTGTTGAAAGACAATTCAAAGACCAGAATAGTATGTTTAAACTTAAATTCAAATATGATGATTTAGGTTTTGTTGAAGAAGAAATTTTATATGATTATATTGAAGAACCAATTTATATAATTAAGCATAAATACAAGTTTTACTAAGGTGTATATTATTCATCTTCCTCACATCCAGCCCTGCTAGTGCAGGCTTACTCTGCCTCAGGCGTTTAAATTAGGCTTTCCTTGAAAATTCTTTTCTCGCCTTTGTTGGTATCCTACCAACAAAAAGAATGGCAAATAGCCGATAGGCTAATGTTCCAAATTTCAAGTAAAACAAAACTAAGAATTTGAATTTGATTTCATTTAAAATATAAAAACCAGCAGACGAAAACGGATAATATTCTAATATTGTGGCGGTGAAGAAACTGAACATGATTTTTTCTTGTATAATATTCCCTTCCTATCCGTAGAATTCTTCTACGGATTTAAAATGAGTAGTAGTGTCTTAGACACGGGTAATTTATAAAAAATGAATTTTCTGTAAACAAGAAAAGATTTACGAAATGCTTTATTTGTTAAAGAAAAAAAATTTTTTTTGATAAACCCGTGTCAGAGATACTTCAATTCATAAAAAAAATCAATAGAGCTACTTCGTGAACTTGGCGGATAGAGCGGAAATATTATGATGATTTATTGAGAAAATGCGAAAAGCTTCAATGAATTAAAATATAACCCGAAAGTCCTATTTTCTTATGGATTTTAATGCCGAAGTATTAAACCGGAGGAGCCTATAAAACGCTACAAATTAATTTTTAAAAAAATAAAAAAAATTTGCGAAACCAAAAAGTTGCACATATATTTGCAACCGATTAGTTTCATAAATAAAAGTTTTAAAATAAAATGCGAAGAGATATTTTTCAAGCAATTTCAGATCCGACAAGCAGGGCAATCATTTTTTTCATTGCATTAACCTGCAATGGCACTTAACGCCATTACCGAACTATTTCAACACTACCGGCAATCTGTTCTAACTCCTTCGCATACTCTCAAAATGCGACCTGGTAAAACATGAACAACAGCGTAGAGAAATTATTATTCACTTGAAATAGAAAAAATGAAAGAGATTGATAAATGGCTAAACCAATTCAGAAAAATTTGGGAAGATCGTTTTAATCAACTCGATGAAGTATTATCAACAATTAAAAAACAAAAAATATGAAAAATGATTTGCAATTTGACTTTACTGTTGACAAAACAACAAAAAAGTTATTTATAACCAGAGAGTTTGATGCCGAACTTTCGATGGTATGGGATGTTATACCAAACAAGAAATTCTTGATCAATGGTGGGCACCAAAACCATATATTTCAAAAACAAAATTTATGAATTTTGAAGTCGGTGGACGAAGATTTTATGCCATGGTAAGCCCGGAAGGACAAGAGCGTTGGTCAGTTCAGAAATATATTTCCATTAATCCAAAAAACAATTTCAAAATGTTGAATGCTTTTGCTGACAAAGATGAAAACCCAGAATTGCCGGGTTCTGAATGGGATATAAGTTTTGATCAACAGAACGAAAAAACAAAAGTAAGTATTAGTATTTACAATGAATCTCTAGCCCGCTTGGAAAGAATGATTGAAATGGGCTTTAAGGAAGGATATGCTATGACCTCGAAAAATTTGGAAGAATTATTAGCGACTTTATCACCACGATAAGAAAAATTAATAATCGTTTTGGGTAGAACAAACCGGAATTAATACTGAAGAATTTAAAGCAAAATTTAATTTTATATTTTATGGACGTGCAAGAAGAAATCGTAAAGTATATCACCGGCCACCCTGAACCAAAACGTAATGACATGCAAGCATTGCACCAAATCATTCTGCAAGTAATGCCGGCATGTAAACTATGGTTTTTGGATGGTAAAAACAGTGAAAATAAAACTGTTTCTAATCCTAATATTGGTTATGGAATTTACACCATAAAATATGCCGATGGCACAAAAAGAGAGTTTTATCAAATTGGTTTGAGTGCAAATAAAACCGGAATCTCCGTTTACATCCTTGGCATCAAAGATAAGAAATATTTATCCCAAACATATGGTGAAAAACTAGGCAAGGCTAGTGTGAGCGGATATTGCATTAAATTTAAAGCTCTTAAAAATATTAATATTGATATACTTCAGGAGATAATATTATATGGGGTTAAGGCTAAAGATGAAAAGTGACTTTAGGAATAATCAAAAATAAAAGTTTTAGCGCATCTCAATTATATTTACCCATACATTAACTTTAGCGTCCGCTCAATAACCATCCTATCCGTAAAATTCTTCTACGGATTTAAATGGAGTAATAGTGTCTAAGACAACGGTAATTTATAAAAAATGAATTTTTCGGTAATCAAGAAAAGATTTTACGAAATGCTTTATTTGTTAAGAAAAGAAATTTTTATTGATAAATCTGTTGCAAAGACACTTCAATTCATAAAAAATTTGTAGAGCCACTTTGTGAACTATGTGGATAGTGAGGGAAGAATCAATTTTATTGTAAATGAACATTAAAATCATGTAATTTTTCCTTTAAAAAAAGTTTAAATATTATGGTATTATTTTGATTATATTTCTATTTATGTAGTAAATCAGTTTCAGATCATCCGAACAAATAAAAATTGCTGCTTAACTGTAATAATTAACGTAAATATTAAAAAGTCTTTAAATTTAAAATTATGTCAAACAACAGCGTAACATTACACCGGGTTCTTAGGGCAACCCCCGATAAAGTATTTCGTGCCTTTTCTGACACGACTGCCTTTACATCATGGCTTCCGCCTTTTGGTTATTTATGTGTGGCACAAGAAATGGATTTCAAAGTAGAAGGTAATTATAAAATGACTTTTACTAACTTCTCAACAGGTAATAAGCAATCTTTCGGTGGAAAATTTTTGGAGATACGATCAAATGAATTTCTAAAGTATACCGATAAATTTGACGACCCCAACTTGCCCGGAGAAATAATTACTACTGTTTGGTTAAACAAGGTTTCGTGCGGTACAGATCTAAAAATTATTCAAGAGGGTATTCCGGTTGCCATACCCTCAGAAATGTGTTATTTAGGCTGGCAGGAATCTTTAGAAAAGTTGAAAAAATTAGTAGAAACTGAAATTCATGATGCTTAACACCAATTTGTTTAATGCAAGCCAATTTCCTCCACAATACATGTATTAAAATCATATTTCAATCGGCTAAGTTGCTAAATCGTGGTCTATGTTTACATGGGCCACTCTTCTACCTAATGCGCTTTTATCAACAAAAATGACTTCTTAAAATCTTTATAGGATTTTAAGAAGCCATTTTTAAATCCTTTAAAAAGTCCCTTATCGATTGATTGATGCGGTTTTGTTCTTGTAAATAATGTGATTTTTTCCAAAAATTTAACATACCTTCATTATTTATTTCTTTTTCTTCTATTGCAGGAGCTAAAAATTGTTTTTGTGCTTTGATACCTTCAATATCCTTTTCAAGTGCAATAAGTGCCTGTTGATGCTGCCCTAATTTTGATTGATTAATAATGATCTTTGCAGGATCTATTTTATTTCTTCTTAAATGAAGTTTAAATAACTTGAATTCTGCTTTTACTTTCCACGCAGTTAATTTTTCGGTCACCTTTCCTTCTCCTGCTGCTTTAACAGCAGCATCAAGCGATTTTATATTTTGTTCTTCTTCATTAATCAACACATTCACTGTTTCAAGCATTGCAATGCTTTTAAAAATTCTGTAATCAAGCCTGGCAATTTGATAAATTAACTGCTTTTCTTTGATGGTTAGTTTCATTAAAATTATTTCGGTTTGATTGAGTGTATTTTGCATAATTTTTTATGTTTTTTTATTTTACCCGGTAAGTAAATATCGTCATTTAGCTTCATATAACCATGAAAATATCAATATCTTGATATCGAAATATTGATATTTTGTTTTACAAATACCTGACCCGTTTTTAAAAAAAACTGTAAAGTTGAATTGAAACAAATTTTGGAAAATGAAAATAATTTATTTAGTTTTCTAAAAGCTATTTTAGTAGATAACATATCTCAAACACCTTTATTTCACCACACACTTAACATATAATAATAATGAAAAAGACGGCATTAATAATTTTAGGAGTTTTAACATCGTTTTGCTTTGGTTTTTATATCAATGCAATGAATATAAAACAGCAGATTAACATTGATTCTAAACAAATAAACGACGTCCCAACAATAAAAAAGCCGGAAAATACGAAACTGGGAGCATTTTCTATAAGCCTTAGTGTAAAAGACCTTAGGGCATCCAAACAATTTTATGAAAACCTTGGGTTTACAGTTCATGGAGGCGGGGTTGAGAAAAATTATCTGATTATGAAAAATGAGAACTCACTTATCGGACTTTTTAAAGGAATGTTTAAAAAAAACATTTTAACTTTTAACCCGGGTTGGGATGAAAACGCAAAAAATATAGAGAAGTTTGATGATGTCAGAGTGATTCAGCGACAACTAAAAAGTAAAGGTTTGCAGATAAACAACGAAGTTGACGAAATACATGTAATAGTATTAACAACAGAAGATGTTTTTAATACTATTACATTATATATAATTAAAATATTGTAGTCACTAGCATGTAAATGTCTGAAAATTTTAGGAAATATTACAATGCAAGTTGAAGAATCAACTTTTTACAATAATATTGTTAATGCCAGACCTTTGTACATAAGTAAATCACTCGGCATATCCGAACGACTATGGAATACTACTTGCTATCATCGTGAAATTTATTTTTTGCCTATAAGCAATATAATTATTTCTTGCTTTTCGCGGACGCTCAAAAGTTGAGGGTCTTAGCAAACACTAAGCCCAGTGGGAATGCAATTATTAAAATTTTACCAACTATTTTTGTCCACATTGCCTTTTTTTATCTTTTTTAAATCCCAATATTTCTTTTTGTCATTCCAAAAAATCGTGTAGGTGTTGCCAAGTACTAATTGATAAGTAACAGTAAAATTTTGTGTTTGAAGTTTAAAAATTGGATTGAATTTGAACGGTGGGCTAAGCCATATAGAATTATCCTCTATCTTGAACGTGTCTAATTTAGTTGAGTCACCTAATAAAATAGTTGTCTTATTTTTTGAGTAGTTATAGATTGCGACAGATGTTTTAGATATTCTATCTCCAACCACTTGGACATTCTGGGCAGTACAAGTAGCAAATAATATAAAAGTCGAAATTAGGCTAAGAAGTTTTTTCACTTTTATCCTCCTGTGTTTTTGAGTTTTGAATTCTACCTAAAAGGTAACCTGCAATTGTTCCTAATAGTCCAACAGCCGAAGCTATTTGATCATTGCTATAACCTGCTGTAATTAAAAATAAAGTACTTGTAATAATTAAAGTAATAATAATAAATTTAATTGTGTCTTCTGAACTGATTTGTCTTGTCTTGATTAAAAAAATTTCAAGTACAATGATTATTAATCCAAATAATAATACTGAGATAGAAAGTACAAATTCAAGTCGGGACAAAGGTGTAACAATTGGCGCGTTTAATGTTTCTGGTTCAGTCGGAGGGTTGTTGTTAACTCCTGTTGTATTTTGTGCCAATAAGGGCATTGAAATTAATAATATGAAAATTGAATGTATGAGAAATAAATTTAGTTTTTTTATCATTTTGGTGATTTTTATATTGCTGGCAACTTTCAAGATACGAACTGATACATTTGCTCAAATATTATAAATTTTTTTACTTCCTACAATATGTATTTAATTTTTTCATAATTGGTCATTTGAAACGGTTTTGTAATAACATTCCTATTCGTAGAATTCTTCTCCGGATTTAAAATGAGTAGTGGCGTCTGATGTCTGAGACACGGGAAATTTTTAAAGTCAGTTTTTTCTGTAAACTTGAAAAAGATTTACAAAATGCTTTATTTTTAGGGAAAAAATTCAGTTAATAAATCCGTTTCATAAAAAATCGTAGAGCCACTTCGTTAATTCAAGGAATAAAGGAGGATAGAGTGTTTAACTATAATAAACTTCACATAGAAGTCGAACATTTTTTTGAATTTTAAAATTAGATTCAAAAGTTGAATTTTTAATAGTTAATTATAATTTGTAAAAAATTATAAATTCAGCATTTAAAACAGTAAATAATGCCTAATACTCCACTAACTCTAATTAATCCCGACCACCAAGCTGTTCAAAAACATGCAGACAAATTGTTACAAATCAAACAAAAGGTAATTGCAATAGAACAAACTGCACATATAGAAAAAGTTGTATTTGATTTTTATCCATTAGTATGGACAGAAGAAGAAATTTTAGCTTTTGAAAAGGAAAAAAAACTCAAACTACCTGAAGAGTATAAAGTTTATTTGATGGAAATAGGAGAGGTAAGCCAAAGTTTTTATAGAAATTATTTAAATCTATCGCTCAAAAACCGCAAAGTGAAAGAATACACTACCATGCGAAAAAAAACTATTTCCGCTAATAAATTGCACAATGTAGGAAGTATATTTGGTAAAGGGTGGATAAAAGAATCTCTATTTGATATTTTAAAAGACGAAGATAAATTTAAACTTTACAGAAAAATTCCTTTATTTGCCGGTGATGCCAGATATGACGACTTATTTCGTCTGCAAAGATGGAATGCTTATATTTATGGATATCTTTCAATTGGAAATGAAAATTATCTGGCAATAAATGGTGAGTTTGAAGGTGAAGTATGGAAATATGGTTCTGAGCCGGAAGGTATATATGCCCCCAATAAATATCGCGAATGTTTTACACGTGTTAGTCTTGAACGAATAACCTTGTTAGACTTTATTATAAATAAGTTAGGTAAAATTCTATAAAACTCATGAACTTGGATAGCTTTATATGATACAAGTTTCATTTTTTTTAGTAAACACGAAAAGACTTTACGAAATACTTTTTTAGATAAGAATTTTTTTTTTCTTTATAAACCATCTCAGAACGCTTTCCTTCCATAGAATCCGCATCGTCACTCAGTAGATTCAACTGGGCAGACCACTATCCGTAGATTAGCGAAGCGTATCTACGGATTATTAAATAAAATAGAGTCTCCGACTCGGGTTTCGAACTACAGAGAGTCTATATCGATCAATCCATTTCCATTCGTATAATAATCAATACCACTCGAATACACATATTCCCATTCATTTCTAACTATACTTGCTCTCACTGGATTTTCATGCAAATAATTCAATTTTGATTTCAAAATCTCATTTGTTGAGCATTCTATTGGATGGTTTTCTTGAACCCAAAACTGATATTTTTCATTTCTCTTATTTCTTTCTCCAGCCTTTTTAAAAATCCATAACATCCAGTTTCTACGACTTTCTCTTTCATTTTCTTCTATCGCTTTAACGATTTGATTGGATGTATATTTCTTGAAATCTCTTAAAGCATCTGATAAAGCTATTGGTTCTTTAGTTGATACAATCAGATGTAAATGATTACTCATTATGCACCAAGCATGTACATTTAAACCTTTTTTTAACTGGCAAAATTTTAGACTGTCTACTACAATATCTGCATAAATAGACCTAGTAAAAACATCTATCCATTGTACTACAGCAAATGTTATAAAATGAACCGCAAATTGATCTCTAATTTGATAACCTCCTTCTGCCATGCTCCAAAAATCGATATTTGATACTAAATAACCCGAGTCGGAGACTCTTTTTCATTTGGTAATCCGTAGATACGCTTCGCTAATCTACGGATAGATGGGAGATTCAACCGGGCAGAGATGTGAAAAGAAACTGTTCAAAACGTATTTGTTTAATTAAACTTAATACTCAACAAACAATTCATCAACATAACACCACATCCATTGTTCCCCGGGTTCCGATGAAATTATTACAGGATGATGTGATTTGTGAAAATGTTTCGTCATGTGCTTATTGGGAGATTGATCGCAGCATAAAGTCGCTCCACAGGTTTGGCAGGTTCGAAGATGCATCCAATGGCTATTTATCTTTATACACTCTTCACACACCCTTTCCTTAGCAAGCTTTAATTCTTTTATTTCCGAAATATGCCCGCAAATTTCATTTTTATCCATTTTTATATTTAAATTTATTATAAAACTACTCTCTTATATTACTCTACGGATTAGAAATGAGTAGAAGTTGTTTAACAATGGTAATGATAAAACGATTTTTTTAGTAAATATCAAAAATATCTCGGAGATTATTTTTAGTTAAAGAAAAAATGTTTAAAACATATGTCAGAGAAACTTCGGCTCAAAAAAAAACCGTTGAGCTCATGAAGAGGCTCAACGGATAAGAAATGCAATCTACAAGTGATATAAAAATTATACGATAAATGGGGATGGAGTTAATTGCCTTATTGATTCAAAGCTTGAAACTGCACTTATCATTTCAGCATTTCTTTCCAATACACCCATATGTGCACATGGCGAGAGCATTACTATTTTTGCATTTGGAATATTGTCGGCTATATATTGCCCTGCTTCTTTTTTTGTCAATTTATCTTTATCTCCCGTAATAACAAGCGTTGGAAGGCTTATTGAAGTTAAAGTATTGGTTGCATCATAATCAAACATAGCCAGGCAACCTCTTGAAACAACATCTACAGAAGCTATGGTAGATAACAAAGCAGTCATGCTGAGTTGACCTCTTGTTTCAGTACCTGCAAACCCCGTTATGTGATTACTTATGTGCATAGACCCGTTAAAAAATTTCATCCAATTCATTAATTGATATATAGGAGCAAGGGCAATCATTACATGTAAAATAGGAGTTAATATTGGTTTTTGAATGGCAGTTAACAGTCCACTTAAAATTGAGGTTTTCACCGGGTTCGTATAAGTTGTATGAACAAGTATTAAGCCCGAAACTTTATCGTAAAGTTGTTTGCCAAATAATTTGCAGGCAGTGAGGATAGTCATCCCACCAATACTATGACCTAAAAGAATAGGTTTTTTATTGCCACACAAGTCAATAACACTGTCCAGATCCCGAGCGAATTTATCCAGAGAGTAATCTTTATTATCCGGCTTACCCGATTTACCCAAACCCGGCAAATCAACCAAAATTAATCGATACTTTGTTGAAAGGGCTTTTTTAAAATAATACCATTGCGTTGAGTTACTGCTCCATCCATGTAGCATTATAATAGGTTCAGCATCGGGAGATCCATAAAATTCTACATGGAGTGTATGTCCTTCCGGCCTTTCGATATCTTTGCTTTCATTGCTTCTTTCCATATTGGGTTCATCATTTCCCTTTTTTCCAAGCAACCACCCAAATATAAATTTTCCTAAAGCAATTATAACTAAAATTACAATTGCGAATATCAGGCATCGTTTGGCATATTCATGATTGTATACGATATCCTTATATCTATACCATTCACGGAATAATAAGATATCTGCAGCTATTAAAGCTAAAGTAAAAAAATTGGCCAGGCCTGAGATTATTAATTGTAAAGGATGCATGAGATTTAAGTTTTTTACCTCTTTCTCAAATAACTATGCCGGCACATTTAGCTTTAAAAAGTTAATCTTTTATTTGTTCTTAATAAATAATTGAAACAGGCATTTAAGTATTAGATAATTTATCAGAAAAAGAACAAAAAATGAAAACTATAATAAAAGAAAGCAAGAATTGGAAGGTGTAAGCCTGAAATTCCGGCGGGCGTGTGGTGGGTATGTGCGCGGACAGCATTCGGAATTTCTTGATTTATTTGGTTACTTTTTTCATCAAGTATCTAAACATTTGAAATTCTAAATCCCCTGAAGTAACTTGTCAAGCTAGCAGTGCCAAAGCAAAACCGTCTTTTTCAATGGTGTTATACGAACCCGCCATCAAGTTTGGTTATGTTCTTTTAATAGAAATCCATTTGGTGGCCAATAAATCAGGACCCCGTTTAAGAGCTTATAGGAATCTGGAAAGAACAAATGCACTGCTTTTTATACTTTAAATTTTAAAAGCATGACACACAAAAAAGCATTTCCCATTATTTCTCCTAATGCTGCCGGGATTGACATTTCCAGTAAAGAGCATTTTGTAGCTGTAAACCCTGATTTATCAGAACCTATAAAAGCTTTTGGTGCTTTTACAGAAGATTTGGAAACCCTTGTAGCATGGTTAAAAGAATGCAAGGTAGATACAGTAGCCATGGAAGCCACTGGAATTTACTGGGTGAGTCTGTTTCTCATGATTCAGGAAGCAGGGATAGATGTATTGCTAGTTACAGCCAAACATGTAAAAAATGTAAAAGGTAAAAAGACTGACATTAGCGATGCAGAATGGATCAGGCAATTACATAGCTGCGGTTTATTGTCTTCCGGCTTTCAACCCGATGGCTTTACCAGAAAACTAAGAACCTATGTTCGTCATAGGAAAAATTTAATAGAAATGTCGGCTACTCATGTGCGCATGATGCAGAAAGCTTTTGAACAAATGAATGTAAAACTTCAACATGTCATCGCAGACATTACCGGAAAATCAGGTAGAGAAATAATAGAAAGCATTCTAAAAGGCGAACGGGATGTGGAAAAACTAACAGCCTTGTGTGATAACCGCATCCGAAGAGAAAAGAAAGAATCAATAAAAAAATCGCTGAATGGAATTTGGAAGGAAGAACATCTTTTTGAACTGGAACAAAGTTATAATATGTATAAAACATACTGTGCAAGCATTATAGATTGCGATAAAAAGATAGAAGAACACTTAAAAACCTTAGTTAATGAAGAAGAATTAGAAGAAAAGAAACAAAATGGAAAGAGGAATAAAAATGACATAAATTTGGGAAATATCAATCTGGCTACGATAACAAGCGTGGATTTAACGGAGATATTTGGCATTACCGATTCAAATGCGATAGGGATTATTAGTGAGATTGGACTTGATATGAGTAAGTGGCCCACGGTGAAACATTTTACATCCTGGCTCAACCTAGCCCCCAATAATAAAATTTCAGGGGGAAAAATATTAAGCAGCAAAATCCCAAAAAAGAAGAATAGAGCTGGTCAGGTATTTAAATTGGCAGCTTATTCTATTCAAAGAAGTAATAACTGGCTATCACATTTCTATAAAAAAATAAAAAGCAAGAAAGGAACACCAAAAGCAATAGTAGCAACAGCAAGAAAAATAGCAGTAATCTTTTATAAGATGTTGAAAGATAAAGTTAAATTTGAACCAATGCGAAATGAAGTATATGAAAAACAGTTTAAAGAAAAGCAAATTAACAGATTGAACAAGCAAGCAAAGGCACTTGGCTTACAGCTAGTTAGAGTCTAGTTACTTAAGAGGAAAAAAGTGACAAACTAATAAGGGCCAAAATCTTGCTTTTTGTGGATGTAAATGGCAGATAGCCAATATAAATTAAATGCCTATTTTTATTAAATATATTTTCTCAATACTAAAACTTCGAATAAATTATAACTTTTTGATTTAAGAAATGTTGATCCAATTATAATTGCAAGTTTCTATTTTATTATGAAAGAAATTAGGCATTGTTAAATAGCAAAGGATTGAAAATAAAATATTAAATTAAACAAAAAAAGATGCCCGCTTCCGCAGGCATCTTTTTCAAATAAAAAAAATAAAAGTTATTTGGGTTTACTTATAATAGACATCATTTGTTGCATGGTTTTTTGCATGTTATCTGCCGAGCCATCCAAGAAAATAGTATTTCCTTTGCCGTTTTCAGCGAAGTGTTTAATAGCTTCCATCCACATTGAAAACAAAATTACATTTGTATCAAGGTTAGCTTCCTGCATTTCTTTTGCAGCGCCGGCCATACCAATTGCAACTTCCTGACGGAATAAAGCAACGCCCTGGCCTCTCAATCTTGCTGCTTCTCTTTCCGCTTCAGCAGAAATTTTAATTGCGTTTCCTTCTGCTTCTGCTGCTTTTGTTTTAGTAATCAATAAGGCCTGACCTTCATTTTCAGCAGCAGCTTTTAAATTGTTAGAGGCCACCACCTGCGCCATAGATTTCATAATTGCATCATCAAAAGTGATATCATTCAACTGTAAATCAATTAAATGGAATCCCCAGCCTTCTAAGGTATGATCAAGATTAAGTTTTACGTCTCCAACAATTTCACCTCTTAAAGATAATACTTCCGATTGTTTTTTAGTAGCCACAAAACCCCTGATATTTCCTTCCACAGTTCTGATAAGTGCCTGCATAAAACTTCTGTCATCAACGAATTTAAAAGCAACATTTTTAATGATTTCTTCATTGTTACTCAGTACAGAATATAAAATCATGGCTTTAAAATAAACATTGGCCTGATCCTGAGTTGTGGCTTGAAATTCCATTTCAGCTGAACGATTTTGTATAGATATTTTCCTATACATAGTTTCGATAAATGGAATTTTAAAATTTAAACCTGCATTCATTACTCTTCTGTATTTTCCAAATACTGTAATAACAGCTACATTACCTTGTTGAACTGTAACAAAGCATGAGAATACTACAAAAAGTATAATTATAAAAGGCAATAAACTTAGAATTGTGGACATAGTAATGAGGTTTTAAGGGTTTCCCAAATATATAATAAAAGAAAGCATGATTAAAAAAATATTTACCGGTGAAATTTTGTAAAAATTAAATTTCAAATTTAAACCACTTCTCATCACTCTTTCCTGCATTTATTACATTTTCAATAAAAGCCATTCCTCTCACACCATCATTAATAGTAGGAAAATCTAAAATTGGGTCGGCTTGCTTATTTTCCAATCGCGCTTGTACTGCTTTTGCGAAATTTCTATAAATATTTGCAAAGGCTTCCAAATATCCTTCAGGATGGCCGGGAGGCGGAATGCGAATGTGAGCCATTGCAGAGGCAGATAATTGACCAACACCGGTTCTATAAATTTGTCGTGGTTGATCGAGCCATGTAGCTATTAAAGAATTTGGTTCTTCCTGTCGCCAGGTTAAACCACCTTTTTCACCGTATATTCTAATATTTAGTCCATTTTCTTCACCCGCCGATATCTGGCTTGCATGTAAAATACCTTTAGCACCATTATTAAAATGCAAAAGTAAATTCCCGTCATCATCCAATTTTCTTCCCTCTACATAAGTGGTAATATCTGCACATATTTCTGTTATTTCTAAGCCTGTAATGTATTCAGCAAGGTTTTCGGCGTGCGACCCTATATCACCCATACACCCCGCTACACCGGATTTGGTTGGGTCGGTTCTCCAATCCGCCTGTTTGTTATCGCCATTTTTTTCAAGTGGTGTTGATAACCATCCCTGCGAATATTCTACAATAATTTTTCTTATATTCCCGATTTTTCCTTCACTTATCATTGCTTTGGCTTGTTTCACCATTGGATATCCGGTATAGTTATGTGTAAGGGCGAAAATCAACCCGGTTTTCTCAACTATTTTTTTTAATTCCTTTGCTTCATCAAGCGAAAAACAAACTGGTTTGTCGCAGACCACATGAAATCCATTTTCCAATGCCATTTTTGCGGGTGCAAAGTGAACATTATTTGGCGTAACAATAGAAACAAAATCCATCCTTATATTTTCCGGCAATTCTTTTTCTTTTAGAATCATCTCTTCAAATGAACCATAGGTACGGTTTTCGGGTAGGAAAAATTCTTTACCCGAAGCCTTGGATCTTTCGGGATTGCTGCTAAAAGCACCGCATACCATTTCTATTTGACCATCTATTGCAGCAGCTATTCTGTGTACACCACCTATAAATGCACCTTGCCCACCTCCAATCATCCCCATTCTAATTTTTCTCATTGTTAAATTTAATTTTGTTATACAAATATTAAGTTCAGGTTATTAATTTTAAGGCGCCAGCCGTTCAATTAACCAATCGTTTTCATTTTTTAAAAATAAAATTCTATCGTGCAATCTGCTTGGTCTGCCTTGCCAAAATTCAATGCTATCAGCTGATACAATATAACCACCCCAATCCTCGGGCAATGGAATTTCTTTATTTTCGAATAACTTATTAAATTTTTCTGTTTCCGAAATTAAAAAATCGTTTTCAATTATTTTGCTTTGAGGAGAAACCCAAGCACCTACCTGACTGGCACGCGGTCTGCTGTGAAAATACTTTTCCGAAACTTCCCTGCTTACTTTCTCTGCTTTACCATTTATCCTCACTTGCCTTTCTAACTCCGGCCAATGGAACGAAAGCGCAACATTAGGATTGTTTTTTATATCCATTCCTTTTTTACTTTCATAATTAGTAAAAAAAGTAAATCCTTTTTCATTAAAATCTTTAAGTAAAACAATTCTACCGGTGGGTTTTCCATTTTTAGCAACCGTACTGAGGTGCATGGCTGTAGGTTCCGGAAGTTTTGCTTCTATTGCTTCTTTTATCCATTTATCAAATAATAAGAAAGGGTTTCTCTCTATTTTTTGAATATCTAAATATTGTAATGAATAATCTTTTCTAATATTTTTTAAGGAAAAATCAGAATCTTTAAGCATATTTATTTAAAATAATTGAAATAAAAATTTTAATTTGAACAAAAGTAACTATTTTAATTATTGGTTTTTAAATATTGAATTGCAGATAATTGAGTTTTTGTTATTTTTGCGAATATAATTTATTATAATCATTGAAATGGAATTAGAAAAAGAGGCAGAAGGTAATAGGGAAGAATTAATAAAAAGCATGGAACCTATTGAAAAAGAAACTGTTGAAGAGCAAATCGATTATAAAGATTTTAAAAAGGAAGATTTTGCAAATTTTGCAGAAAAACTTTTAAAAGAATCCGATATAAAGAAAATCGAAGCACTGGTAAAACCACTTAAGGTTTCTTTTGATGAATTAAAAGAGCATGAAAAGCAACATGCTCTACAAAAGTTTATTGAAGAAGGTGGAGCAGAAGGCGATTTTGAACTTAAAAATGATGAATTCACTACTCGATTTGAACAGGCATTCCGTTCACTTAAGGAGAGGAAATATAAACTGATTCAGGAACAGGAAAAGTTAAAAAGTCAAAATCTTGCAACAAAACAAGAGCTTTTAGAAAAATTGCGCCATTTGGTTGACAGTGAAGAAACTCACGATAGTTTTTTGATATTCAAACAAATTCAACAACAATGGAAAAGCGTAGGTAATTTACCCGTTGGTAATCTTAAAGATTTGTGGGCAAGCTACGAATCATTAGTAGAAAGGTATTTAAGTAACAGAAGTATATACAGGGAATTAAAGGAACTGGATCAAAAAAAGAATGCTATACTAAAAGCAGAATTATGCGAAAGAGCAGAAAAACTTGCTGAGCAGGAAATTACCGGAAATCAAATGCGAGACCTAAACGACTTGCATGAAGAATACAAACACATTGGCCCCGCAACAAAAGAAGAACAAGAAAAACTTTGGCAAAGGTTTAAATTGGCATCCGACAAACTTTATGACAAACGCCGTAAGCAGCTGGATGGTTTAAAAGGCCAAATGGATGAAAATTATTTGTCAAAAATATCTATAATAGAACAAATTGAACAAAACTATTCTAATTATACCTCCGATAAAATTAATGAATGGAATGACAAAACTAAAGAACTTTTAGATTTACAAAAAAGGTGGGAAGCTGTTGGAAATCTTTCTCGTGAAAAGGCTAAGGAGGTAAGTAAAAGATTTTGGAATTCATTTAAACAATTTTTTAATAATAAGGCTGAATTTTTTAGAAAATTAGAAGAATTCAGAGAAAAGAATCTGCAAGAGAAAATTAAATTGTGTGAAGAAGCAGAGGCATTAAAAGAAAATTCCGATTTTGATAAAACTGCAGATAAAATTAAATCTTTACAAAAAAGATGGAAAGATATTGGTCCTGTTCCTGAGAAACAACGTAATTCAGTTTTTGATCGTTTCAAAGCTGCCTGTGATGAATTTTTCAATAACAAGCGCGGTAAATTAAAAGAGGCAGAGGAAGAATATGAGCAAAATTTAAAAATCAAAGAAGGTATTTGCGAAGAAATAGAAAAGCTTATTGAGGAAAAAAGCAGTTCTATTCCTGATTTGAAAAAATTGCAAGTTGCATATAACAATGCCGGTTTTGTTCCAAGAAAAGATATGGAGGCAATTCGCAACAGATATAGTTCTCTGGTAGAAAAATTTTTAGAAAGTATTTCTTTAAAGAAGGAAGAAAAGGATACATATCGTTTGCAAATGGATATTGAATCTGCACAATCTGATCCTCAGGCTAAAAAGAAAATTGAAAAACAAGAAATTGTATTGCGAAAAAAATTGACTCAATTAGAAAATGATGTTGCAGTTTGGCAAAATAACAGAGAGTTTTTTGCACGTTCTAAAAATGCAGACGCCATGTTAAGCGATTTTAATAAAAAAATTAAAGATGCTGAAATGGAGATCGAATCAATAAAAAAACAAATAAAATTGATGTTTGTTTCATAATTATTATATCAACTATTGCAGATTAATTTTTTTTAAATACCTTTGCACTCGCAATTAGCAAAAGCCTCCTTAGCTCAGCTGGTAGAGCAACTGACTTGTAATCAGTAGGTCGGCGGTTCGATCCCGTCAGGGGGCTCATTTAAAAATTTAAAACCCACTTTTTCAAAAAGAAAGTGGGTTTTTTAATGCCTATAGCTATATTTGTCCAATAAACCCAATAGTAAACAGGAACAAAAGAAAGAGATAGGCATTAATGCAAGTTCTGTTAAGAAGCATAGAAATAAACAGAATTAAGAAAATTACTATCCCTACATATCTCTACAAGAAGCAAGAAAAGACTTTTTTAACTGTAGAGGAGCCTAATGAAGCTGCAATATTTAAAATTAGACAGTAAGTCTTTAATAGAGGTGAAGGATTGTTTTATTGCTGCCTGTTATTCCGGGTTAGCTTTAAATGAACAAAAATGATTTCTCCTGAAAATATTGAAAGAGACATAAACGGCAAGTATTGATAAAATTAATAAGAGGAAAAAGAGAAAAGTTTAATCCGTCTCCAATATATATTCCTATTTTAAAACCTTTTCAAAATATTTTAGATAAGCATAAGTATAAGGATAATGATTACTGCTAACATCAAAATAAGTGCCTTCCCGTTCTAGCCAATGCTACATATAACAAAGTGATTAAAGAGCTCGCTAAGCTTGCAAATATTGATAAACACCTAACTAAGGATGGCTACTCCAATGACATTAAAGAGATTACAAGCGTAAGAAATAGAGAGGGAGTTTGGAAAGTATTTGAAAGAAGGATATTTAATTTTGAAAGAAGGGGTTTATAGTTTAAAAGAAGGTTGATAAGGGGTATGAGGATGGCGGGGGTAATTTTATGAATTGAATGTGTGATTTAGTAATCTGCATTCTATATTAAAAAAATAAAATAAAATTTAGTTTTCATAAATAAAAAATAATATGTTTAAAGCATCTTTCCAACTAAACTTTATTTTATGAAAAAACTATTATTTAAGGGATTAGTTACCCTATTATGCCTTATCTCTATAATGTCTTGTAATAAAACGCAAGATGGTGTAAAGCCAGCATTAAAGCAATCATTATCAGTTTCGCAATTAAATGAGATTTTAAACAATAATTCGGAATTTCAGAAGTTTTTAAGCTGGAGAGCTTTACAAACAAAGAATTTGGCGAAAACATTGTCTTCTATTAAAGGTAATGATAAAATACTCTTAGATGCGCTTCTAAAAAAATATACTTCACATGAACTTTTGTTTAGTATAGCAACTAATGAAGAAAAAGCGCAGGTTAGTTCTATACTTCATCTGAATACCAAATATAAATTTGCGTCACCTTTACGCGAGGTACTGTCTAATCTTAAGGATAAATATAATTTTTCAAGTGGTGATTTTTTAAGTGTACTAAAAAGTTACAAATTGCAATCGTCTTCAAATTTGAGAAATGCAACATGTGCATGTTATAGTGTTTGTCAAACCGGAGGTATGGGAGTTTGGAACCGTGTTTTTAATACTAATTTCTATGATTTTGGTGCAGATTTTGAGGTATCAGTGGCATATGCTGATGCCGCATAGCTTTATTATAATTTAGGTTGTTTTTCAAATTGTCCTCCATGTGCAGACGGAGGAGTTCAGTAATCTAATCAATTTAATATTTAAATTTTCAATCAATAAAAATCAAATGAAAAAAATAATTTTATTTTCAGCAACTTTATTTTTATTTTTTAGTAATTCACATGCTCAAGTAAATGTTGATAAAACACTTGATATTTTTCATAGGAATGCTGTTCCATATTTAAAACAATTAGTGGAAGTTGAATACGGAACAAAACTTGATGAAAAAGCAAAAGATTCTAGGGATTTAGTAATGAAAAATGCAGCCTATGCGAGATTTGAATCCTTAAAGATTGAAAGTAATAAAATAATTTCAAGTGAAGTAAAGGATCAGGTTAAAAGAGAGAAAACATTGAGAAAAGAGTGGCTTGTTGCATTCGTAAGTAATGACTACAGAAAACATTTTTCTGGATTACAGAAAAAGTTTTATGACGAATCTTTTAAGGAGGCCTTAAAACTTTAATTCACAATATTGGGAATGTAAATATTTATATTTTGCACATAACATTGATGTTATGGTGCAGATGTACTGCGGTATATTGCGAAAACGGTGCAATAACTGCACAAAGCTATTATTATTATGTCGGATGTGTTGAGGGTTATAAAAGCGCTGGTGGTACACCATAATAGAATTTTTAATGTAATTTACAATATAAAAAAATAATAACATGAAAACTAAAAATTTAGTAATTCCATTTATTCTTTTTATAAGCTCGTCTTTTTCATTAATGAGTCAAAATATTAAAGTGGAAAAGTATATGAGTATTTTTGATAAAAATTCTTCACCCATTTTTCAGAATGCATTAAATGAAAAATATAGTAATTTAACAAAAAAGGAAGATATCAATTTGGCCATTCTTTCAAATGTAAAAGTCATAGAGTTGCACAAAGAAATTATTGCTAAAGAAGTAATTGAGGAATCTAAAAAGAAAGAATTGTCTAAAGAACAATTAATTACATTGATTGAAAAAGAATATAAATCTAAGTTTCATGATCTTCCAGATTCTTTTTATAAGCAATCCGAAGATGAAATTAATAAACTTTAATATTAATTATTTATGCTCATGATATAATTGTCATGAGCATAATATAAGTGCTTATGGTTAAGGGGATTAGTTTAGTCGTTTGTAGCTAAGACTTTTTTATCACCTAACTTATTTAATATATCTCTGTTACCTGAATAATTTAAATCTCTTTCAAGAATTAACAATCTAGTATCAATTCTATCAATCTTGTGTTCAATAACATCTACCTTGTTTTCAATAATATTTAGCCTGTCTTCAATGCGATCTAGCCTAAATTCTATTTTTTCCTCAAAGCTGTTAAATCTTGAATTAATTAAATCAAATTGCTCAAAAACTTTAGTTTCAAATTCTGACATAAAAATTTATTTTATTTAGCTTGTTAATAACTTTCAATTTGAACTATGCAAATGTATGCATTTAACAAAATATAATTACAAAACATTAGCAATAAATACAGAATATTTGGTATTACCTCCAAACCTTATTCACATAATCAGCCTTAGTTTTATTAATAGGTAGGGGCGTAAAAAAAGAATATCTATTGATTATCAATAACATTCGATCCCGTCAGGAGGCTCATTTAAATTAAGATCATAAAAAAGAAGCCACTATTTATTGTGGCTTCTTTTTTTATATAACCTTTATTTACCATTAAATCATTTTCTATTACACATAGTAAATTCGATTTATTCCTGCTGATTTTATCAAACCGGTATAATATTTTTAAATGCTTCAAATTGAAATTATTTTCTAAAATTTCATTACACATAATAAACATGTTAATAAATCACATCAATTGATAAGCCACACAAATATTCTTTGAAATTTAAATTCTTATTTAAGTAATAAAATGTGGTTTAATAAATAATGTGTAGTATAAATTAAAAGTATAATACATTTTTATAAATGAGAAGTTTAGATTTAAACAGGCGAAAAATTGGAATAAATTTTATTTCACATACTGAAATCGAAATTCTGCTTTGGGCTCCATATGCGAAAAATAAGGTTGAAATTTTGATTAACGATAAGGAATGCCTTCAATTAAATAAAAGTGATTTTGGGTATTGGAGTTTAAAAACTGATAAAATTATAAATGGCGATGAATATGTTTTTATTCTCGATGGCGATAAAAATTTATCTGATCCTGCTTCACTTTCACAACCTAAAGGAGTTCACGGGCCATCTCAAGCCATTGATTTAAATAATTTTAAATGGACTGACAATGATTGGAATAATCTTTCTTTAAAAAATTATTTGTTTTATGAATTACATACAGGAACATTTTCGAACGAAGGTACATTTAAAGGGGTAGAAAAGAAGTTGGATTATCTTATTGATCTGGGAATAACAGCAATCGAAATAATGCCGGTGGCTCAATTTCCGGGAGATAGAAATTGGGGCTATGATGGGGTATTTCCTTTTGCTGTTCAAAATACTTATGGTGGTTCTTACAGCTTTCAAAATTTAATAAACCTCTGTCATCAAAAAGGATTGGCAGTAGTTTTAGATGTAGTTTATAACCATATGGGGCCAGAGGGGAATTTCTTTGAAAATTTCGGTAAATATTTTACCGAAAAATACAAAACTCCCTGGGGCAGTGCCATTAATTATGATGATGCATGGTGTGATGAAATAAGGTATTTTTTTATCGAAAATGTGCTTATGTGGTTTCGTGATTTTCATATTGATGCCTTAAGAATGGATGCAGTGCATGCCATAAAAGATTTTAGTCCTAAACATATACTTGAGGAAATTCGCGAAAAAGTAAATCAACTTGAAAAAAAAACAGGAAAAACACATCATTTAATAATTGAATGTGATTTAAATGATAAACGTTTTATAAATCAATTAAGCGAAGGTGGATATGGTATAGATGCACAATGGTCAGACGAATTTCATCATGCCTTGCGTGTTACAGCCGGGCAGGAGAAGAAAGGATACTATATGGATTTTAACGGAATAAAAGATCTGGCAAAATGTTATGAAAGTGCGTATGTATATACAGGACAATATTCAAAAGAACGATTTAAAAATTTCGGAACCGATCCAAAAAATAATCCGGGCGAGCAGTTTGTTGTTTTTTCTCAAAATCATGATCAAATCGGCAATCGAATGCAGGGTGAAAGGACAAGTAAATTAAATACTTTTGAAATGCAGAAATTACTGGCAGCCGCAGTGTTTATAAGTCCTTTTTTGCCTCTTTTATTTATGGGAGAAGAAATTTGCGAACCAAATCCATTTTTATATTTTATCAGCCACGAAGATTCCGAATTGGTAGAAGCTGTTCGAAAAGGGAGGAAAGAAGAGTTTTTACATTTTCATCATGATGGCGAAGTACCTGATCCTTTTTCTGAAGAAACATATAATAATTCTAAAATTCAATGGGAACTGATAAATGTTGAACCTCATCAAACAATGTTTAAATATTATCAATCCTTAATTAAACTGAGAAAAGAAAATTTAGTTTTAAATGATTTTAATAGAAATAATATTAAAACAAATTTTAATGAATCTGATAACACACTGGTAATAGAAAGATGGAATGATCAAAATTCGATTATATGTTTTATGAATTTTTCCGAAGAAATTCGATCTTTTACAATATCCGATTCCCAAATCAAATGGATCAAAATATTTGACTCTGCAGACATAAAATGGAAAGGAAATTCAACATCTCCCGATATTGCAGAAATAAACTCAATCATACAAATTCAACCGGAATCATTAACTATTTATTCAAAAAACAATGTTTAATCCTGTTTCAACATATAGAATCCAATTTCATAAAGGATTCAATTTTAAAGATTTTATCAATATTATTCCTTATTTAAATGATTTGGGAATAAAAACGATTTATGCTTCTCCTATTTTCCAAACTGCACCCGGCTCAACTCATGGATATGATGTGGTGGATCCTCTAAATATTAATCCTGAAATAGGTACGTTAAATGAATTATATGAAATAAACAAAACCTTAAAACAATTAAACATCAGTTGGTTACAAGACATTGTACCTAACCACATGGCCTTTGATAAAAACAACAAATGGTTAATGGATGTTTTAGAAAGAGGCAAAAGATCTGTTTATTATAGTTATTTCGATATTATATCTTCTGAAACTTTATATAATGGAAAATTAATGATTCCGTTTTTAGGATCGGCTTTGAATGAAACATTGAATAATAACGAAATACAACTAAATATTAAGGATGGTCGATTTATATTAACATATGGAGAAGAATACTATCCTATAAATTTGAAAAGTTATATTACTATTTTGCAAACTGTTGAAATAAGTAAAAATAATTTTTTCGAACTTATAAATAAAATTAAGGAATTAGAATCAATTGAAGATGAAAGTTTTTACACAGGAAAATTAGATGGTATTTATAATGAGTTTAGTTTTTTAGTTAATGAAAAAGAAAATTTTTCATATCTGCAAACATACATTGAAAAGCTAAACTCTAACCCTAAACTTCTTGCTGAGATTATAGATAGTCAGGAGTATCAGCTATGTCATTGGCAGGATACAAATTCGCAGATTAATTTCCGCAGATTTTTTACAGTTAATGGATTAATTTGTTTAAATATTCAGGATGAAAATGTATTTAATCATTACCATCAACTGATAAAGAAACTTGTTGATGATGGAGTTTTTCAGGGATTGCGGGTAGATCATATTGATGGGTTATATGATCCCAAACAATATTTAGAACGCTTGAGAAACTTGGTTGGCAATGATGTTTATATTATTGTAGAAAAGATTTTAGAATGGGGTGAATCGTTTCCATCGAATTGGCCGGTTCAGGGAAATACAGGTTACGATTTTCTTTCCTTTATTAATAATTTGTCAACCAATGTTGAGAGCAAAAAATCTTTTTCAAATTTTTATAAAACACTTACAAATGAAGGTACAACGTTAACGCAAAAATTGTTCAATAAAAAAAGCTTAATTCTTCACGAGTACATGGCAGGTGAGCTCGATAACTTAACTAATCTTTTTTTTGAATCAAATTTGGTCGACTATGACGTATTGAAAGATATTTCCATAGAAAAAGTTAAGGCTTCGATTGCCAAAATCCTTATTTATTTCCCAGTTTATAGATTTTATGGAAGCAGTTTCCCTCTTGAAAAACAAGAAACGGAGGCGCTTTCAAAAATTTTTAACCAAATTATTAATGATAATCAGGAATTGAGAGATACAATTAAAATTATTAGAAATATTTTAATTGAAGAACCATTAAAAGATAATTCGGAATACAACTCAAAAGCATTACATTTTTACCAACGCTTAATGCAATTTACCGGCCCCTTAATGGCAAAAGGAATGGAGGATACATTAATGTATACCTACAATCGTTTTATCAATCACAATGAAGTTGGTGATTCACCTGCTTCATTTGGAATAAATGCAGACGAATACCATCAATTAATGCTGGAAAGACAAAAAAGTTGGCCACTTTCTATGAATTCAACATCCACACACGATACTAAACGAGGTGAAGATGTGCGGGCCAGATTAAATGTGCTTACAGATTTAAGTGAGCTATGGATTGAAAAAGTGAAAGAATGGACTGAAATAAATTCAACTCTTAAAGTAAATAATGCACCTGACGAAAATGATGAATATTTTATATATCAAACTATCATCGGTGCACATCCTATGCCGGGTGAAGATGAAGATGATTTTTGTAACAGATTGCAGGAGTACTTAGTAAAGGGCTTGCGGGAGGCTAAAAGAAAATCAAATTGGGCTGAACCAAATGAAGATTATGAAGAAGCTACTAAAAATTTCGTAAAAGCGTTATTGGATTCTGAAAGTAAATTCAAAGAAAGTTTTACCGATTTCCATAAAATTATTTCTGATTTTGGAATAATTAATTCCCTTATTCAAATCATTTTAAAATTTACTTGTCCCGGTGTTCCGGATCTTTATCAGGGATGTGAACTTTGGGATTTTAGTTTAGTTGATCCCGATAATCGTCGCCCGGTTGATTATATAAAGCGCCGGAATTTTCTTGAAAAACAAAATAAAACCGTACTAAACCAAACAGAAACTTGGGATTTTTTATGGCAAAACAGGTATAATGCCAATATAAAGTCAGCATTAACAAATACATTGCTAATTGAACGTAAAAACAGCCCCAATTTATTTTTAAGTGAATATATCCCTCTGGAAACAAAAGGAAAATATAAAAATAATGTACTTGCTTATGCGCGAAAGCTTCATGATCAATGGTTTGTTGTGGTATTGCCACTTCAATTGGCAACTATAAATGATAATATCCCTACTGTCGGTTCTCAAGATTGGGAAAATACACAGGTTTTATTACCCGGCAATGCACCTTCGGTTTGGAAACATATTTTATCGGGAAAAGAAAATAATTTTAAAAATTTCATTAATTTAAATGAAATTTTTAAAATTATACCGATGGTTTTATTAACTAATGTATTGCAAAAATAATTTGTAAATTTTATATTTTGCGATAACCTGCCTTACCTATCCGTGTGACTGTTGAAAATATAAAGTCTCAAGCATTTTATATATTCTTGAAATGTAGCTTTTTCACCACTAAAAAGCCTCATTCTGTCATTTATAGATCAGCTAATAATTTTAACTTTAATTTTAATCTGCGATTTAGTTTTTTTTCTAAAAATTTGTCTTATTATTGAAATAATAAATATACATCGGTTAGCAAATGGTAAACAGATTTTTTGTAGCTAAATATGATTTAACAAGGTGCTATCTTAATAAATTACTTTACTGTTCTATATTTTAAAATGATAAATCCATCACAGGTAATTAAAGATTATAACCAAGGCAGAAATCCTCAATTGCTCCAAAAAAAATATGAAAGAATGAATGAAAGCGTATGGAGCTTTTTTAGAGGAACCTGTCATTTATTTTATGAGGAAATTCAAAATGAAAATTTTTTATTAAAATCTCCTAAAGTATGGATGTGTGGGGATTTACATCTGGAAAATTTTGGCGCGCACAAAGGTAATAATCGTTTGGTTTATTTTGATTTAAATGATTTTGATGAAGCTGTTCAGGGGCCGTTACTTTGGGAACTCAGCAGGGTTTTAATAAGTATATTAATAGCAGGAGAAAGTTGGAATTTAAACAAAACGGATAGAAAGAATTTATGTAAATATTTTTCGGAATATTATACAAAAGCCCTAAAAATTGGTAACGCTCAATTATTAGAAAGAGAATTGGCTCAAGGTATAATTTGCGATTTATTGACTCAATTGGAAAAAAGAAAACGCAAGGATTTATTGACAAACAGGGTCGAGTTAAAGAAGGGAAAACTTAAGTTGATATTAAATAAGGATAAGGCCCTACCTTTAGAAGATGAATATAAACAAGAGGTGATTGAACATTTACAAAAATGGGTGCTTGAAAAACAATATTTTGGAAAAATTTTAGATGTGGCAACAAGAATAGCTGGTACCGGAAGTTTAGGGGTTGAACGATATGTTATTTTAGCACAAAATTGTGAAAAAGATAAAAACCCTGTTTTACTTGATATGAAAAAAGCAGAAGATTCGTGCTTAAAACCTTTTGTTGGTAAACAACCGGTTTGGGAAAATAATGCTCAAAGAATAGTGGGTGTACAAAAAATGATGCAGGCAGTACCCCCTGCATTCTTAGATGTTACTAATATTGCAGACAGGTTTTTTGTATTAAAAGAGTTGCAACCTGTGGAAGATAAAATAAAATTTGATACACTTGCAAAAAAAATCCCAAAAATAACACAGGTTATCGAAGACCTTGCAAGTTTAACCGCATGGTCACAGTTAAGAAGCGGTGGAAGAAAAGGATCTGCCTTTATAGATGAATTAATTGATTTTGCAAATCAGGCTTGGCAAGATGATTTAATAAAATTTTGTGATGCAATGATTGATAACATAAAAAATGATTATAAAACCTATAGTAACTCATTTGATGAGGGATTTTTTCAAATGTAATAATACTCAGAATGTATTTATGTTGAATGATTTAACTAATTTATAAATTGTCGTACACAACAGTAAGGATAAATACCGCTGCCCCCCTTTCAGCAGGTGCTTCAGTTTTGATGATTTATACCGGAGGTACTTTAGGGATGGTTTATGATAAAGATAAGCATCTGGTTCCGTTTGAATTTGAACAAATACTTGATAAAATCCCCGAATTAAATCAGTTTGATTGCGATCTAACCGTAATTTCTCTTAACCCTCCAATCGATTCATCTAATATCACTCCAATACATTGGATTGAATTAAGTAAAATTATTGCCGGAAATTATTTAAAATTTGACGGTTTTGTGATTCTCCATGGCACCGACACAATGGCTTTTTCAGCATCGGCATTAAGTTTTTTATTGGAAGGATTAAATAAACCTGTTGTTTTTACAGGTGCGCAACTACCTGTAGGCACCATTAGAACAGATGCGAGGGTTAACTTACTTACCGCATTAGAAATCGCTTCGGCCAATAAAAAAAACGGAAAAGTAATTGTACCGGAGGTTTCGATATTTTTTAATTATTTATTGCTTCGTGGAAACCGATCAAAAAAACTGGAAAGTTCGCATTTTGACGCTTTTCAATCAGAAAATTATCCTCCTCTTGCCAAAGTGGGAATAAATATTGAATTTGATAAAAACGTTATTTTACCTTCACATAACCTTCAAACTTTAAAAATAAGTGAAACATTAAATACTGATGTTGCCATCTTAAAAATTTTTCCGGGGATGAATAAGAAGTCAGTTGAAAGTATCTTAAATATCGAAAATTTAAAAGGTGTTATACTCGAAACTTATGGCTCGGGCAATGCGCCGTCAAATGATTGGTTTATTCAAATATTAAAAGAAAAAATTAATGACAAACTTTTTATTTTAAATGTGTCGCAATGCATTGGGGGTAAAGTAATGCAAGATAAATATCAAACAGGCAGGCAATTAAAAAATATTGGAGTATTAAGTGGCTCCGACATAACTTCCGAAGCGGCTATTACTAAAATGATGTATGTATTAGGAAAGAATCTTTCAAAAAAAGAAACTGAAATACAATTAACTAATTCTATTAGAGGTGAGATGAGTTGAAAAATAATTTCTGCTTTTTCATAGGAAATTACTCTGATTTAAGTCTTTGGACTTAAATCCCTCATTTAAAGTTGGACTCTATCCGGTCATGCTTTAAATCATTTAAAAGCTATTCTTTTTGTGATTTGTCAGAACTATTCTTTTTTGTATAATATCCTTGAAACGACAGGAAAAGTCCAATTATAAACAAAACAATAAGTAATAAATACGTTGAAAAATTTTCCCCTCCTTGTTTGGCTGTTGGAAAAAACATTCTTAACACACCAAGTATTATGGTTAACCAACCAATTAGAGTTATTAAAACCGTCCAATTACGAAACCAAAAATTATGAACTCTTATTATAGAAATCCCTCCAACAAAAAGTAATACACCGTTAAGAAAGGTAACACTTGGAATGTTACTTTCCCAAATGGATAAATTTATCATTTCCGATAGTGTCATTACACTAAGTGTCGGACCAATTATTTGAGTAAGTTGTTTTGAAGTTATCATTTTTTCTTCATTGGCTTAAAGATTTATTGTTTGTCCTAATGACCATTGACATTTCAAAATGGGGATGGGGACAAAATTTTTTAGTTTGTCACCCACCCTCGCTCCGCGTCCCGTGAGTGTGAGTTTCATGTGCCTGAGGCGTTTTTTATCATTATCAAACTAAACTAATTCTAACTATGAGTATTCGTCACTAAGGATTCATTATGAAAAACAGAAACTAAGTCCCGGTTTTGTTTGCTAAAATATTATTCATGTACATAAAATCGTGTTGCAAATACTTTTACTTGTCGAATTTCATAAGGTTACTTAACTCTACATATAGTTAGGAGGTAAGATGAGCCTGTGGTTCTTATTTTTGTCTGAATCACGGATTAATTGGATTGCAGGATTTCACAGATTTTTTCTTTTTTTTCGTGTAATCCTGTAATCTTTTTAATCAGTGATTCTTATTTTTTCTATCTGAATCACGGATTTCATTGGATTGTATGATTTCATAGATTTTTTCTTTTTTTCGTGTAATCCTGTAATCTTTTTAATCAGTGATTCTTATTTTTTCTTTCTGAATCACGGATTTAATTGGATTGCAGGATTTCACAGATTTTTTCTTTTTTTTCGTGTAATCCTGTAATCTTTTTAATTGGTGATTCTTAATTTTTTCTGTCAGAATCACTGATTTATTGGATTGCATGATTTCACAGATTTTTCTTTTTTTCGTGTAATCCTGTAATCCTTTTAATCAGTGATTCTTATTTTTCCTGTCTGAATCACTGATTTCATTGGATTGCATGATTTCACAGATTTTTTCTTTTTTTTTCGTGTAATCCTGTAATCTGTTTAATCAGTGATTCTTATTTTTTCTGTCAGAATCACTGATTAAACTGGATTGCATGATTTCACAGATTTTCTTTTTTTCGTGTAATCCTGTAATCTTAATTCAGATAATTTTTTAATTTAATTATTTCTCATTATGCTTCTCTAAAAAACATTAGGATAGATGGGATCTATTTAATTTTAAGGAATTTTAATTATTTGAGTATATAGAAAACTAAAATTCTCCTCCTGCACCGGCCCCGCCAAATTCTCCTCCACCAAACTTCATTTCTTGTTCATGAGTTTGTGATGTTCCTAAAGATTGTGAAATAAGTATTGCTTCTCCATTTAAATTAAAATCATCTTCACTTTCTTCAATAAAAGTAAAATTTAACGCGTTTCTTTTTAAATACCTTATTAATAACCAACATATTAATACCAAAAAAAAACCTAATATCAATAATAATAAATTCAAATTTACTGAATAGGAGAAATGATAAAATGTACAAACAGAAAATATTAATGTTATTAAACCTGCATGTATAAAATCTCTATCCTTTTTTTTAATTCCGATATATAAGTAAATTATTGGAACAAAGATATTACAATAATGCAAGATGAAGGAAAATGGAATTCCACCTTTAACGGTTAAAAATAAAAAAGATAATGTATATAATTCTTTTACGAAATAAAGATTCAAATACAAATACATAAATAGTAAGCAACTTATTTTTAAAGTTTGCATTTGCGCATGCCAATATCTATAAATACTTTTCTTTAATATATTGATTGAAAAAAAATAACAAGCCAATCCAAATAAAAATAAAATGAATGGAATGTAATCAAATAAAATACTTTCTAATATTATAACTAAGCGGAAAATGATGCCTGAAGCACATAAAAACGCCAGTATTGCAAGTATTTTATCCCCATATCTGATACTTGCGAAAATAAAAAATACAAAGCAAATCATTAAAATGGGCAAAACAGCTTTAAAAAATTCTTTATCATCTATAAATATTAAAAAAATCCCTAAAACGAAAGAAAGGGTTGCTATATAAAGAAAAGCATTATCCACACCTGAGTTATAGTGCCTCAACGATTTAATTATAAACTCAAGCGATATTATCATCAAAAATGATAAAAATAAAGCTAAACCGGCAGCTGCAGAAGCGCTTTTAATAGAGTCAATAGATATCCATACCACTAAGGCAGCAGAACAGAAAACTAAAATTATTGTAAAAAAGAAAAGACCAATACATATGAAAATATCCGGCGAATAAAAATCTTCAAAGAATTTTTCAATTACTGATTGATGTTGACTCACAGTCAATAATTGTTTTTTTAATAATTTCTTTGAAAATGCTTTTACAAGTAGTGCATCCACCCAACTTTTATTGTACGCTATCATAGTAGAAAATAAATTTTAAATCCGTTGCCGGATACTTTTTTCATATCTAATTTTTTCTTGAATTTTATCAGAAAAACGATAAGCATAATACTTGAAATAATAAAATAATAAAGTATTAAAATCGATTGAAAAAATTCCATTTGTAGTACCAGATAACTCAGTGCGCAATATCCATAAATCATAGAAATGGTGAGGAAATAAAATGATTGCTTATCAACAGCGTATTTTATAAACAAAACGACCAAAATTATTATGACTAAAAAGAAAACAAAATAATTTTTAATTACAATGAGGCCGGATAATGAAGAAATAAACAATACGTTAGCTGCGAAATTTAAATAAGTAAAAGTAAAATGCTTTTTTAAATTTTTATTTTCCGTAAAATAAGCTGCTACGCATAATAATATGCCGAAAATTAACCCTGCATAAATTAAATTATTCTGCCCAAATCCATATTGCAATAAGTAAATTGGAGAAACTGTTACTCCCAACCATGAAGCAAAGGTGGTAATACCCAAAGAAAGCACGCCTCGATGATCAAAATAATAAGCTGCAGGAAAAAAAATAAATGTGGGGATAATTGTGGCCAAGCCATATCGCTGACCGAAAATATTATATTGATATTGAAGATAACCTTCTAAAACTAAAAAAGTTAAACAGCCTAATAGTAAAATATAATCGGTAAATGGAGAATCATTTTTAATTTCTTCAAATGAAAAAGGCTTGCGGTTTTTAAAGGAATACCAAAAACAAAAAATTGTAAGCGTTGCTATACCTGTAATAATGGCCTGATGACCTATAGTATCTATATTTTCATAAATTATCCATCCCAACCCAATGTTTAATAATAAAACACCGAGGTAAAGCATGCTTTTAATTTCCCGATGCAAAGAGAATGATTTTTTCTTTTCAAAATCTTCAATTATTTTCCTTTGATCATCTGAGATTATGTTTTTTCTACTTAATTCGTTCAGTTCAAATTCATTCACATTGGAAATATAAAAAAAAAATTAAATTTTTTTCAAGCATTTTATATTCTTTTTTTATAATTAAATTTTAAATGGAAAGAAAAAATATTAAAATATCAATATTGATAAAACGATATTTAGATTTAAAAATCTAAATCATGTAATCCTTAATCTTAATTCAGTTATTCTGTTACTCTAAATTATTTTTTCTTTTTTGATTCTCTACTTATAAGATACTTCTACTTATATATAATCCTTATAAAAAATTAAAAGATTAGAATTATAGAGGTTCGAAAATAAAAAATGTCAGATGTTTCCACCTGACATTTTTATTTTTTACAAGTTGTATTAACATTTTATGCGCACATATCTAATCACAAGGATGTACGTGAAGAATGTTATTAAGCAATAGCAAAAGCAGAAATAGCTTTCGCTTCCAGTTTAGTATCACCCATTAAATAAATATCTGCTGCTCTTGCAGCTTCCCGACCTTCCGAAATAGCCCATACTACCAGGCTTTGACCTCGCCTTACATCACCTGCTGCAAATACTTTTGATATAGAAGTTTGATAATTATTTGCTTTTACATTTCCTCTTTCATCTAATTCAAGTTCAAGGTCAGCTATTAAACCTGTCTTTTGTGGATGTAAAAAACCGGCAGCAATTAATGCAAGCTCACAGGGAATTTCACGAACTGTTTCGTGTTTTTCAAACATTCCCATTTTTCCATTTTCATGTTTCCAATCAAGTTCTACAATTTTTAATGATTTTAAATTTCCATTTTCATCACCAATAAACTCTTTTGTTTGAATTGCCCAATGCCTTTCGCAACCTTCTTCGTGTGATGTAGATGAGCGAAGCATCATTGGCCATAGAGGCCATGGGGTTGATGATGCTCTTTCTGATGGAGGTAAAGGCATCAATTCAATTTGAGTTATAGAAGTTGCGCCTTGCCTGTTGCTCGTTCCTACACAATCTGAGCCGGTATCACCACCACCAATTACTACAACATTCTTACCTGTTGCTAAAATATCCTTATCCCACCATTGTTTACGATTATTTACTCTTGCATTTTGTTGAGGTAAGAACTCCATTGCAAAGTGAACACCATTCAACTCCCTGCCGGGAATAGAAACGTCTCTTGGAATTGTTGATCCTCCACAAAGCATTATTAAATCAAACTCTTCTAAAAGATCTTGCGATTTAAAATCAACTCCAACATTTATTCCCGTTTTAAAAAGAATTCCTTCAGCTTCCATAACTTCAAGCCTGCGATCAATTACTTTTTTTTCCAATTTAAAATCCGGAATTCCATACCTTAACAGACCACCAATTTGATCTGCTCTTTCAAAAACCGTTACCCAATGTCCGGCTTGATTTAATTGAGCTGCTGCAGCAAGTCCCGAAGGACCGGAACCTACAACCGCTATTTTTTTTCCGGTACGAACAGTTGGAATTTTTGGTTGAACTAAACCATTTGAAAATGCATGTTCGATAATTGATTTTTCGATGTATTCAATCGTTACGGGAGGTTTGTTAATTCCTAATACACATGAAGCTTCGCAAGGTGCAGGACAAATTCTTCCCGTAAATTCCGGAAAGTTATTTGTCGAAGATAAAATTTCATAAGCATATGCCCAGTTTTGTTCATAAACTGCATCATTAAACTCCGGAATGATATTACCCAAAGGACAACCACTGTGACAGAAAGGTGTTCCACAATCCATACACCTGGCAGCTTGATTTTTAACTTTATCTTCACTGAGATCTATATCAATTTCTTTATAATCAAGTAACCTTTCATTTGCAGCTCTTTTCTTTGGCGTTTCCCTTTGTATTTCTAAAAATCCTGTAGGTTTTCCCATAATATTTTAATCTAAAGTCTTTTATCTTTCGTCATTTATTTAAACAAGTACTTTTATATCATTGTAAACAATATTCTTATCCACCAATTGGTCTGTAAGTGTTATATTTCTTAATGATAGTGCTTTTTTAAAGTCAACAGGCATTATTTTTTTAAATTGTAAAGAATTTACTTCCCAATTATTTAAAATTTCTGATGCAATATCCGAATCTGTAAATAATAAATGTTTTTCTACATATTTCTTTACTATAAGTAAATCGGCATTATCTAATGTGTCAATTTCAACCATTTCTAAATTAACACGATTGTTTAATTGAGATTTAGGATCATATATATAAGCTACACCACCACTCATGCCTGCAGCAAAATTTCTTCCGGTTTCACCCAATATTATAACCATTCCACCGGTCATGTACTCACAGCCATGGTCACCAACACCTTCAACAATAACTTTTGCTCCTGAATTTCGAACACAAAAACGTTCTCCGGCCATACCTCTCAAATAAGCTTCACCTGAAGTGGCACCATAAAAGGACACATTACCAACAATTGAATTTTCAGAAGCTTTGAATTTTGCTTTTTTAGAAGGATAAATAATTATTTCTGCACCGCATAAGCCTTTACCAACATAATCATTAGCATCCCCTTCTAACTCTAATTTTAATCCATTAGATGAAAATGCTCCAAAGGATTGACCTGCTGTACCCTTAAATTTAAAATGTATGGTGCCTCTTGGTAAACCCCTTTCTTTATAAACTTTTGTAAGTTCGTTCGATAACATTGTACCTACTGCACGATTAACATTGTTGATATCATACTCGGCAAAAACGGCTTCACCTAATTCAAGTGCTAATTTCGAATCTTCAATTAATTGCCAATCCAATTGATGAGATAAACCATGATCTTGATCTTCTTGTTTGTAAAGTGCTACGTCTAAAGCAATTGGCTCTTTATATAAAATGGCTGAAAAATCTAAAGATTTATACTTCCAGTGACTTAAAACATCCTTAGCTTCCAATTTATCAGTTTGCCCAACCATTTCATTGATGGTTCTGAAACCTAATTCAGCCATAATTTCTCTGGTTTCCATTGCTAAAAACTTAAATAAATTAACAACATGGTCAGGGTCTCCAGTAAATAAGGCACGCAGATCCGGATTTTGTGTTGCTACTCCAACCGGGCAAGTATTTAAATGACATTTCCGCATCATAATACAACCCATTGTAACCAGTGCTGCAGTAGCCACGCCAAATTCTTCAGCTCCTAGTAGTGCTGCAATTACAATATCTCGACCTGTTCTTAGCTGACCATCTGTTTGAATAGTTACCCTTCCTCTTAATTTATTTCTCACTAAAGTTTGATGAGTTTCAGCCAATCCTAATTCCCATGGTAGGCCTGCATGGCGAATTGAACTTAATGGAGATGCACCGGTACCTCCATCATGACCTGCAATTAAAATATGATCTGCATGAGCTTTTGCAACACCTGCTGCAATAGTTCCCACACCGGCTTCAGATACAAGTTTTACAGAGATCCTTGCATTGCGATTTGCATTTTTTAAATCAAAAATTAATTGTGCTAAATCTTCAATAGAATATATATCATGATGAGGAGGTGGGGAAATTAAACCCACTCCCGGTGTTGAATGACGTGTACGACCAATCCAATCATCAACTTTATGACCCGGTAATTGACCTCCTTCTCCGGGTTTTGCACCCTGAGCCATTTTTATTTGTAATTCAATTGCATTTGTTAAATACAAGGCTGTTACTCCAAATCTTCCGGATGCTACTTGTTTAATGGCAGAATTCATAGAATCGCCATTAGGTAAAGTTTGATATCGTATAGGATCTTCTCCGCCTTCGCCGGTATTAGATTTACCGCCAATTCTGTTCATTGCAATTGCCAAAGTGGTATGCGCCTCGTAAGATATAGAACCAAATGACATTGCACCTGTAGCAAATCTTTTCAAGATACTTTCAATTGGTTCAACTTCTTCAATCGGAATTGATTTACCTTTTTTAAATTTAAATAAACTTCTAATGGTACACGCCTTTAGGCTTTGGTCATCAACAGCTTTTGAGAACTTTTTGTATTGTTCATAATTTCCTGTTTTAGTTGAATGTTGGAGAGCATGGATAGTATCAGGATTAAATAAATGAAATTCACCTCTTTGTTTCCATTGATAAACACCACCAACTTCCAATCTGTTATTATTTGTTGGCAATTCAGGGAATGCTTGTCTGTGTCGTGCTAATGCTTCTTTAGCAATACCTTCTAAAGTTAATCCGCCAATCCTTGTAATTGTACCGGTAAAATATTCATTGATTACCTCATAACTTATACCCAGCGCTTCAAAAATTTGAGCTCCCTGGTATGATTGTAATGTTGAAATTCCCATTTTAGAGAATATCTTTAATAATTCACCATTTACTGCCTTAATATAATTACTATTGAGCTTTTCAATAGGATAATCAACTTCAAGCATATTTTTTTCTTTCATTCCCCTAATGGTTTCAAAAGCCATATATGGATTTATCCCTGCTGCACCAAAACCAATTAATGTGGCAACATGGTGGGTTTCCCAAACATCTCCGGCTTCGATAATTATTCCAACTTTTGCACGAAGGCCTTTTCTGCTTAAATGATGGTGAACTGCAGAAGCAGCCAATAAAGATGGAATTGCAGCATGCGAGCTGTCAATTAACCTGTCTGACAAAACAATAATTGAATAACCATCTTCAACAGCATCTTGAGAATATTGGCAAATTCTTTCCAATGCTTTTTTTAATGAATCCGGTTTTCCATTGGCATTAAATAGTATATTTATTGTTTTGGATTGAAAATGATGATTATCTATATAACGTAGTTTTTCTAATTCATTATTTGTTAATACAGGTTGAGGCAGTTCAAGTGTAAGGCAATGATTTGGTGTTTCATCTAATAAATTTTGTGAACCCCCTACATATGAAATTAATGACATTACCATCCTCTCGCGTATAGAATCTATCGGAGGATTAGTTACCTGAGCAAAGAGTTGTTTAAAATAATATGATAAATGCTGACTTTGATTTGATAAAATAGCTAAAGGAGTGTCAGATCCCATAGATCCAAGTGCTTCTTTACCTGTTTCAACCATTTGTGCTAAAATAATTCTTAAATCTTCTGTTGTGAAGCCGAATGCCTGCTGGCGGGCAAGTAATTCTTTTTCATATGGGTGCCTAAACTCTGCAGTTGGTTCAGGAAGCTCTGATAATTTTATTTTATAATTTTTTAGCCATTCAGCATAAGGTTTGGCTGAACAAATATTTGCTTTTAATTCTTCATCAGGAATAATTCTTCCCTGCTCCATGTCTACTACAAACATTTTGCCCGGCTGCAAACGACCCTTTTTAATTATTTTCGATTGATCAATATCAAGAACTCCTGCTTCGGAAGCCATGATTACGAAATCATCATCTGTTACCCAATATCGTGAGGGGCGAAGTCCGTTTCTATCTAATGTAGCACCAACAATTTTTCCATCGGTAAAAGAAATACTTGCAGGACCATCCCACGGTTCCATAAGAGCTGCATGATATTCATAAAATGCTTTTTTAATAGGATCCATTTCTTCATTTCCATCCCAAGCTTCAGGAATAAGCATCATCATCACATGAGGAAGTGATCTGCCGGCCATTAATAAAAGTTCAATTGCATTGTCGAGCATTGCTGAATCTGATTGACCGGGTCTGCAAACCGGCAAAATCATATCCAATTCTTCTCTTGTGAATTTTGAAGATTCAAATAAAGCCGACTGAGCCGACATCCAGTTCATATTTCCTTTTACAGTGTTTATTTCACCATTGTGTGCTATGTATCTGAAGGGTTGTGCTAACTTCCATGAAGGAAATGTATTTGTTGAAAAGCGGGAATGCACAACAGCTAAAGCTGATGTAACATCTTCGTTTGTTAGATCGGGAAAATACCACGTAACCTGTTTTGTGGTTAACTGGCCTTTATAAGTAATGGTACGACAAGATAAAGATGAAAAATAAAAAGAATCTTTAATATCTTTTATTGTTTCATTTATAATTCTTGTCGAATACCTTCTGAAAATATAAAGTTTCCTTTCGAAATCATCTTCATTAGTAATATTAATTGGTCTTCTAATGAAAATCTGCTCCATTTGCGGCTCAGATGAACCCGAACCTATACCTAAATCTGAATTATTGACAGGAACAGTTCTGTATCCTAATATTTCCAAACCTATTTGCTTTGCCTTCCTGTCAAGTACATTTTTGCAATCAATCCTTACAACTAAATCTTTTGGAAAATAAATCATACCCACTCCATAATTACCTGCGGAAGGTATACTAAATCCTAACCTTCGGCATTCATCAACAAAAAATTCATGAGGTAATTGAATTAATATTCCTGCACCGTCTCCGGTATTAGGTTCAGCTCCACATGCACCCCTGTGATCCATGCGAACCAACATTTTAATTGCATCTTCAACAACTTTATGTGATTTACGCCCTTTCAAATTTGCAACGAAACCAATACCGCAAGCATCATGTTCGAAGTCCGGATGATAAAGTCCGTTATTTTTATAGATTTGTTCCATATTATTCACAATTTAAGTCTTCTCTGCCAAAAAAACATATACATTATACATATGAACAATATATATTAGGTACATTTTATCAAAATTACAAAATAAAATAAATGCAATGAACATTTTTAATAAAATTTTATATTGTTTTTTCTATTTATTTAACATTTTATAATTTTTACAAAAAAAGATTGAACTTTAATAAGATATTACATAAAAAAATAGGATACCTTAATAATTTTTATACTATTTATACTGAATTTATTTAATTATTTACAAGTCGTTCACCGAGCAATATTTTGTTATTGGATTAAGCCAAATTCAGTAGAAAAATTAGAACTACGGTAAAAAACCAGTTCACTTTTCAAGCAAAAGTAATGCGTGCAATGAAAAGTAGTGGTAAATTAACTTGAAGGCAATATTGAGGTAGATGAAAGCACATTTGACGGTCAGTAATAATAGTTGGAGGCCGGAAAAATAAAAAGATTTTGTTTTCGCCATAGAAAAAACTATTAAACATGTGCCTGTTTAATCAATAAATGATTTATTGTTTTCAAAACCTTATTTAATCCAGTATTGTGCAATTTTTGTTTTAATATATAACGGAATAAACTTAGCAATTAATTTTCTAAGCCATATAGGGAAAAGGCTGGATTTCGGAATATTAGTAGTATAAAAGTCTCTAATTCTTTTTCTAATTTCTTCGGATGGTATTATTGGTATTTTACGGACACTGACATAATCAGTAGTATTTTTATTAATATATTTTCTGGTAAACCCTTTATGTACTCCTGAGCCGTCGTTGCCTATATTAGTAACAAGAGATTTATGTGGAAAAAGAATAAGTCCGTTTTTTAAAAAAACCGAAGCTTGCCATTTTATAGCCCAGGTTTTTTTCGAACCGATTAAATTTTCATACAAATCATTATAAAAATCATAGGAACAATCTAAGTTAAATCTTTTTTTACCTTCCGGTAGTGAATCTATTCGTTCCATTAATATTTGTGGATCTGTTTCTAAATGATCCCATGCTCTTTTCCAGGTTGCCCAACCCCAGCAAGATAGATCTTTTAAAAAAAACGATTCCGAATTCAAAACATCTTCAGTAAATATTGGTAATAAATTCCCTGAAATTTGCATTACCTCATTTTCATTTTCATATAAGGTCAATGCTTCATTCATGTACTTTAAAAAACCCTTGGTTAAAACCAAATCATCTTCCAACACTATTACTTTCCCATATTTATTCACTATCTCGCTAACACCCGAAAGTATAGAATTGGCAAGTCCTTTATTTTTATCTGATTCATTTATTATTACTTCTTTACACCATTTTTTCTTCTTTAAAACCTCTCCGGTTTTTTTTATTTTCTCTCTTTCCGAAAAAGTTGTATTAGTAGGAGGGCCATCAGCAAAAATATATAATATAGATTTATCAGCTAAGTCATTTTGAAATAAACTCTCTAATGTTTTAAGTGTGTGTTCAGGTCTGTTAAAAACAAAAAGTACTATCGGAGCAAGGTTCATTCTGCAAAATAAGGATAAAAATATTTATTTTTTGATATCAGTATTTTTAATCTCTATTACTTATTTCTAAAAATGATATCCTTTATATTCTTTTGTAAACTCTTCTTCCGGTATTTTAGGGTTTAGTTGAAGATTGTAAAATCCATATTGCTCAAATAGACCTATATCATCATACATAGTTTGTAATATTGGTAAGTAAGTATTTTTATCAATATACAAAACAGTTTTCCTTGCATAGGCGTTTGGTATTATAATTACCTGACCCGGTATAACATCTTCATAATTTTTAATATCCGGATTTTTCTTTAAAATCATGTAATCGCTGATAAAAAATTTATAAGCGATGTCTGTAATGCTTTCCCCTTTCAAAACTGTGTAATTAGTATATTTAAATGGAGTGTAATCAACTAAAATTTTATAGCAATCCTTGTTGTCAAATTTTATAATACCCTGATATAAAAAAATATTGTCACTGTCTTCCATGCTTTTCTTTTTCATGAAAGAGATTATTTTACCTATATAATCAAATCCCACTTCATAAACCGTATGGTGATTTCCTTTTCTCATATTGCTTCCATAAGGATCTAATTTTACGTTGATGAAAGGAAAACCGTTAGGATTTATAATGGCATGACTATTGTTTTTTCCGGCGATCCATAATAATTCTACACCTTTATTTGGCTTTTGAATATATGTGTAAATTTGCTTTTTAAGGCGATTAAATTTTACATCTTGTTCACCATATTTTATTTCGCCATTTATTCTTTCTGCTTTTTTTAAAGTAAATTTTAAGGTTTCAATTTTATCAATTGCCACAAACATTTTATCTATTATCGTCTTGCTGTTTTCCTGAGCTTTTAGGTCAGCATATATCAACAACAAAAAAAATAATAATATTTTTTTCAAAGTGAAAATGAAATTAAAAATTATATAAAATATTTTCTTTAATACCATGTTTTACAATCAAACGTTTACGATATGTTTAACATTTTCTAATTTAAAATTATTCAAGGTAAAAAAATAAAAAAGAATAAATAATAAGGTCATCTATTCTATTTTAAATCTATGTTTATATTTAAAAAAAAACGGCATGATTATTTTTGCGATATTGCATTTTATAATTAAAATCGCGTTTAAATTTAGTTTATAATCAGTTGAAAATTTTACAATCTTTTTTAAAACCGGTATTTAAATAAAATCTTACAAAAAGCAATAAAATGAGTTATAGTAGTATAAAATTTATAAATAAAGATAGGTCTGATTTTTTCTCTGTTTTAAAAGAAAAAATCGATAATTATTTTATCATCAATAATCTTTCAAAAACAGGTGGGAATAAAATGTTAATTAAAGCAGTTTTTATGCTTAGCCTTTATTTGATCCCTTATTTTTTAATTATTTCCTCTTTATTTTCCTTGTCAGGCATGTTTTTGCTTTCTATATTAATGGGAGTCGGAATAGCCGGGGTTGGAATGTGCATCATGCACGATGCTAACCATGGTTCATTTTCTTCAAAAGAATGGATAAATAAATTATTCAGTTATTCGATAGTATTACTTGGAGGTAATATTTACAGCTGGAAATTACAACACAATACCTTGCATCATACTTATACCAACATTCATGAAGTTGATGAAGATATTACAGGTAAATTTTTATTAAGATTTTCTATCGAAACAAAATTGAAAAAAATCCATAAGTATCAACATGTATATGCTTTTTTCCTGTACGGCTTGATGACTATTTCTTTTTTGGTTAAAGATTTCAGACAGGTTATTCATTTTAATAAAAAATCTACTAATGATTTTATTAAACCATACCCTTTTAAAGAACTGATAAATTTAATTTTTGGAAAGCTTTTCTATTTTACTGTTATCATGGCTATACCCATGTTATTGACACCTATCAATTTTTGGCAATGGCTTTTAGGCTTTATGGCAATGCACTTTACCGCCGGTTTAATTTTAAGCATTATTTTTCAAATGGCGCATATTGTAGAGGGGGTTGTACAACCTTTACCTGATGAAAAAGGGAATATTATGAATGCATGGGCCATCCATCAACTGCAAACTACCTCTAACTTTTCCGGTAACAATAAAATTCTATCATGGTTTATAGGCGGTTTAGATTTTCAGATAGAGCATCATTTATTTCCGAATATATCTCATATTCATTATAGAAATATTTCAAACATTGTTAAAAACACTGCGGAAGGCTATGGAATTACTTATAACGCCAAAAAATCTTTGGGCCATGCAGTTATTTCACATACTAAAATGTTAAAAAAGATGGGTAGTGAATTAAATTTTTTAGTTAGAGAAAAAGAGGTTTCGGAAGTAGATTTAATGCAACTTGAAGTAGTTTAAAAGGCGTGCGTTCTTTTCTTTTTAAGAAGAATAAAATATGCATGAATAAACTTCATGTATAATTTACATGATATATTTTTCAAAATCAGGCACTGATTTGAGTGAATGAAAATATCTGATCAATTTTTTTTAATTTCACACCGAGTTTGTATCTCTACTATATCCTTTTAATAATCAGGACTTAAAACACATAAAAAAAAATTATTCAAATCTACTCCCACATAATAATACTTAAATATAATGAAGGCCATTATTTTCATTTTTTTTGCAATTATAATTACCTCTTGCAACCCTTTTAAAAAATCTGACAGGTTTGAATTAATTTCTTCAGATCAATCCGGAATCAACTTTTCAAATACTATTATAGAAAATGATTCAAACATGAATGTGCTTCGTTTTGAATACATATATAATGGTGCAGGTGTAGGTGTTGGTGATTTTAATAATGATGGATTATCTGATGTTTTCTTTGCAGGCAATCAGGTAAGCAGCCGTTTATATCTTAATGAAGGAAATTTTAAATTTAAAGATATAACAATACCGGCAGGTTTAACCACAAAAAACTGGTGCACAGGCGTTTCGCTCGTAGATATTAATCAAGATGGCAGGCTTGATATATTTGTTTCCACTATAAATCCGGATAGAAATAAATCTTCAAAAAATTTACTTTTTTTGAATAAAGGTATAAATAAAAATAAAATCCCGGTTTTTGAAGAGATTGCTGAACGAGCCGGTTTTAAAGATTCAAGTTATTCCACTCAAGCTGCTTTTTTGGATTATGACCTTGATGGTGACCTGGATATGTATTTAGCGACCAACGCATTGGAATTTTATAACAGAAATGCTGCGATTGAACAAAAATATGACGGAACAGGAAAGAGTGTTGACAAGTTTTACAGAAATGATGGAATTGATAATAACGGATACCCTCATTTTACAAACGTTTCTAAAGAAGCAGGCATATTATGGGAAGGATGGGGGTTGGGCATTGTTGTAAATGATTTTAATTCGGATGGATATCCGGATATATATGTTGCCAATGATTTTCTATCGAACGACCATCTTTATATAAATAATAAAAACGGCACTTTTACCAATCAATTAAAAAAATATTTTAAACATACTGAGCATAATGGTATGGGAATAGATATGGCAGATTTTAATAATGATGGTTTTAATGACATAGCCGTAGTTGATATGATGCCTGATGATAATCTTAGGCAGAAAACTATGTTTCCTTCTATAAGTTACGATCGCTTTCGATTAAATATTGAAAAAAAATACCTTCCTCAATATGTAAGAAATGTTTTACAGGCTAACAATGGCAACGGAACATTTAGCGATGTTGGTTATATGAGTAATACCTATGCAACTGATTGGAGTTGGAGCCCCCTGTTTGCAGATTTTGATAATGATGGTTCGCGCGATTTATTAATTACAAATGGATATCAAAAAGATGTTACCAATATGGATTTTGTAAGTTATAATGATGAATTAACAATGTTCGGTACTCCCGAATCTAAATACAAAACATTAATTAACGAGGCCAATAAATTAAAAGGGGTAAAAAAGAAAAATTACATATTTAAAAATGTTGAAAACTTTCAATTTGCCGATAAATCTGATGAATGGGGATTAAACCAAATTTCATATACAAATGGTACAGCTTATGCAGATTTTGATAATGATGGTGACCTTGATTTAATAATGAATAATATTAATGACGAAGCTTTTTTATATAAGAACAATACCATTGATGGAAAAGATCAAACAGAATCTGATTTTAATTACTTAAGGATAAAACTTTCAGGCGAGAAGGGAAATTATGAAGGTTTGGGAGCCAAAATATCCGTTTATTACGATTCTAAAAAACTTTTTTCGGAGCATCAAACTATTCGTGGTTATAAATCGACAACAGAGCCTTTTGACCATTTCGGGTTGGGGAAAATTAAAAATGTTGATTCAGTTACAATAGAGTGGCTATCAGGCAAATTCCAAACAATCAAAAATGTAAAGGCAAATCAGATTCTAACTTTATCAGAAAAAAATGCCCTTAAATCTCCTGCTCCATTAAAAAAAATATCACAAGCGATTTTTAATAATGTAACATCTAAATTTAATTTAAATTATTATTCTGATGAAGAAGATTTTATAGATTTTAAAGTTCAGCATACGATCCCTCACAAACATTCGCAAATGGGTCCCGGCATTGCAGTGGCTGATATTAACGGAGATGCAATAGAAGATTTTTTTGTTGGGGGTGCAGCTCACCGGCCCGGTTCTTTTTTTTACTCGCTGCCTGACGGAAAATTTAAACAAGTTCCATTTAAGATTGATAATAAGATTGCTGAGGATACCGGTGTTTTATTCTTCGATGCAGATAATGATGGTGATCAGGATTTATATTGCGTTAGCGGCAGCACAGAATTTGGTAAAAATCTTTTACAATATCAACACAGGTTCTACAAAAATTTAGGCAAAGGCGAATTTATTTATGATTCACTTGCATTACGCGGTATTCAATCAAGTGGAAGTTGCATTATAGCCAATGATTTTGATAAAGACGGTGATCTTGATTTGTTTGTAGGTGGCAGAGTTTCACCTGAAAAATATCCTATTGCCCCTCAAAGTTTTATTTTACAAAATAATGGAAAGGGTAAATTTGAAGATGTAACAAAATTATTAGCACCCGACTTACAATATATTGGAATGGTAACTTCAGCATTGTGGAGCGATTTTGATAATGACGGGTGGAATGATTTAATTTTAACGGGTGAATTTATGCCTGTTATTTTTTATAAAAATAACCATGGAAAGCTTTCACATTTACAAACTGCCGTAAGTAAAAATGTTGGATGGTGGAATAGTATAGTAGCAGGAGATTTTGACAATGATGGTGACGTTGATTATGCTGCAGGTAATGTTGGTTTGAATTGCAGGTATAAAGCAAGTGATGAGGAACCTGTATGCGTTTATGCGAAAGACTATGATAAAAATGGTACTATGGACGCTGTTTTATGTAGTTATACTGAAGGTATAGAATATTCCGTGCATCCCAGAGAAACTTTTACAGGACAAATTATTGGTTTAAGGAAAAAATTTACAAAATATTCTACCTATGGGAATATGCCTTTTAAAGATGTTTTTGATCAGGAACAGTTAAAAGATGCCTATATTTTAAAAAGTAATTACTTTCGATCTGCTTATATTCAAAACCTGGGAAATGGTAAGTTTGAAATGAGTGCTTTACCGGCAGATGCGCAAATCAGTCCTATATTTGGAATGTTAGTAACTGATTTTGATGATGACGGGAACCTTGATTTATTAACTGTTGGTAATGATTATAGTAACGAAGTATTAACCGGTTTCTATGATTCGGGGATTGGAACATGTTTGAAAGGAGATGGAAAGGGTCATTTCAAATCAATTCATAATTTAAAAAGTGGCTTTTTTGTTGATAGCGATGCCAAAGGTTTTGCTGAGATTACTTTAAAAGACAATAAATCCTTATTCATCGTTACATCAAATAAAGATACTTTAAAAGCCTTTGAAAATAAAAATGATTCGAAAAAAATAAATATTGAAAAAAATGATGCCTTTGCAGAAATCGAATTTATAAATGGTAAAAAAAGAAAGGTGGAATTTTATTATGGTTCAGGCTATCTTTCTCAATCCACACGATCGTTAACCCTGCCTAAAAATTCTAAAAATATAATTATTGTTGACGTAAAAGGAAATAAACGGAAAGTTAGTTTATGAAAAGGAAAAGGTTATGGCGGGAGACCAACTTTAAAACAATAATTTTACCAAATGAAATAAAAAAGGTGAGTTTACGTAACTCACCTTTTTATTTTTTCTCTCAAATACAAACACTTTATAAAATATCACGTACTCAAATTCTTACGAAACCGGTTGTAATATCAGTTTTTTCTAAAAAATAATATTTAATTTTCCAAGGCTTGCACTCCAGGTAAAATTTTTCCTTCCATATATTCCAATAAAGCTCCACCGCCTGTAGAAACATAAGATACATCTTCTCCAAAACCCAAATTATTAACTGCAGCTGCCGAATCACCACCACCTATTAAAGAAAATGCGCCTTTTTTAGTTGCTTTTACCACCGCTTCAGCTACTTCTATTGTTCCTTTAGCAAAATTTGGTAATTCAAAAACACCCATCGGGCCATTCCATAAAATAGTTTTGGAATCCAATATTACATTTACAAAATCTTTTCTGGCATCTTTACCTATATCCAAACCCATCCAACCATCAGGAATATTCATATTGGTGGTATCGTTGGTATTTGCATCATTTTTAAATGCATCTGCAATTATTGAATCTACCGGTAATAATAAATTAACACCTTTTTGTTTTGCTTTTTCAATTAACTCTTTTGCCAAATCAACTTTATCTGCTTCTAATAATGAAGAACCGATGCTGCCTCCCTGAGCTTTAAAGAAAGTATATGCCATACCTCCACCAATCAATAAGTTATCAACTCTGTCAAGCAATTTCTCAATAATTAATATTTTATCGGAAATTTTTGCTCCTCCCATTATAGCTGTAAAAGGTTTATCAGATTTTTCTAAAACCTTTTTTGCATTTTCCAGTTCGGCAGTCATCACATGACCTGCAACCTTTTCTTTAAAAAACTGACCTATTACTGCGGTAGAAGCATGTGCTCTATGAGCTGTACCAAAAGCATCATTAACCCACACATCACCTAATTTTGATAATTTTTCCGCGAAACCTATATCTCCTTTTTCTTCTTCTTTATAAAAACGTAAGTTTTCCAATAATAAAATTTCTCCGGGTTTTAATGCTGACGCCTTATTGATTGCCTGCTCACCAATACAATCATCTGCAAAGTGAACCGGAACTTTAAATGTATCTTCCAGATATTCCATTAAATGTTTTAATGAAAAAGCTTCTTCATAGCCTCCTTTAGGCCTGCCTAAGTGCGACATTAAAATACATGAACCGCCATCTTTCAGAATTTTTTTAATGGTTGGTATTGTTGCCCTTAATCTGGTATCGTCGGTAATTTGATAATTTTTATCCAGGGGGACATTAAAATCCACACGGATTAAGGCTTTTTTGCCGGCAAAATTGTAAGATTCAATTGTTTTCATTAAGTTTTATTTAAGGAATGGGTTAATTAAATATTTTTAAAGGATTTTTACCATCCCTAATGTTTTTAAACGGACAATCGTAATTTCTCTTTTAAAACACTATTATGTTGTTATTCCAATGCAAATTAATAGTTTTGTTTTAATGAGAATAACGATCTTAATTAATTATTTTAATTTTATTTTTTATTCTAATTATAAAATTATAATTGAGCAGAATTTTTTTTTATACAAATATGGATTTTCAAAGAATTTTCAAAAAAAAATATACACTTGAAGAATTAAATATTTTTAGATTTTTATCGAAAATACCTGCATTTGAGTTATTGAAAGCTGATGAAATGGAATTATTTCTTCCTTATTTGCATGAAAGGTTATTTCAGAAAGGTGAAGTAATTTTTTTCAGGACAGATCCTGCAAAAGCTTTCTATGTTATTAAAACCGGGAAGGTTCAAATAAATATAGATATTAATAATGAATTTGAACCATTAAGAACTTTTAGAGCAGGTGAATCTTTTGGAGCAAGTGGTTTTTTACCTAATGATCATCGAATTTATAATGCCATTGCCGATGCAGAAGATTGTATGATATATGTGTTGCCACAAGTTAATGCACTAGAAATAATGGAAGCAAATCCAAAAATATGTGCTAAAATAATGACATCCGTTTCAAATATTTTTAGCAGGCAAATGACAAATATTTTTAAAGCATATAAAGAATCTCCGGGCATATTTGTGTTGGGAGAAGCTTATAGTGAAGAATAATTTTTAACTTAATCTGTAATGATAAGTTTTTTGGTCAGCTTTTCTTCTTCTGTATGAATTTCAATAAAATATATTCCGCTTGGAAGGTCTGAAATTTGCAATTGACATTGCCTTTCAGAGTTTTTTAATAAAATAGTTTCATATTTAACAATTACTCCAATATTATTTAAAACTTTCAAAATTATTTTTTCTTGTAATTTATTGCTTTTTCCAAAGGTTATTTTAACAATATCTCTGGCAGGGTTGGGATATAAAAGAGCCAAACCATCTATTCTAACTGCTATTACTTTTGAATAAGTGAAAGTATCATCTTCATTATTCTGTTTGAGGCGATAATAATTTATGCCGAGCCCGGGTTCATTATCAAAATAAATATAATTAATGTATGAATTGGAGTTACCGCTCCCTTCCACAGTGCCTATTGTTGTAAAGGTTTTACCATCCAATGATCTTTGAATTTCAAAAGATAAATTATCTTTTTCAAAACCTGTTTGCCATTGAAGTAATACTTTTTCTGATTGCCTTTGTGCATTAAAATAAATCAAACTCACAGGTAATGGAAAACCGCCGGGATTACAAAATATTTTTTGCGAAGCTGTAATTACCCTGCAATTTGTATCTGATATATTAGTCGGGGAGTTTGCAACAACTGCCCTAATATAAAATAAAGAATCTACTTTTACAGGGTAATATGTAGAGTTTGTGGCCGATGCTATGTTTACCCATTTCCTTGGAGAGACCGTAGTATCTAATTTCTGCCATTGATATACAGGAGTATCAAATTCTGTTCCGATTACATTAGCTTTAAGCATAGCAGGCTTACAAACCGGAATTGACGAAGTTAAAGGAATATTAGGGCCGCATGGCTTAAATGTGATGTTATCCAATCCAATATCATTGCCTATCCCACCGGGAGCAGTATTATTAATCGATAAAACCAAACTTGTTATACCCGGCAAAGTATAAAATGTAAACCCCACTTTATGCCATTTATTATCATTTGGAATGGTAAAAGGGGGACTATAAACCGGAATCCCGCCTATTTGAAATTCGATTTGAGGGCTGACTGAAAATTGTGTACAATTTACACCGGATGGACAATTAATACTTGAGGCATTACTCGAAAATTGTTGACACCCCGGCTCAAGTACTGTATCACATTTGGGAAAATAAAATAAATTAGCTCCTGAAGGATTTGTTATAGATACTAAGCTTTTATCATATAAATTAATAGCATCTAAACTAAACTCATACTTAGTATTTTGGCAAATTCCATTAATTGTCTGGCTGTAAAAAACCCTCGGGATAAAATCGGAATTGACAACCATCATGAAGCCATCTTGAGTAGGGCTATTATCCTGACTTGTTATCCACAGTGGATTTCTAATATAACTGTATATATCTCTTACTCCTGTTGCAATAGTGTAAATACCATCATTAATAGTAGTATTAAAATCATAAGTGTAACCCGGTGCGATAAGGTTCCATGGAGCATTATTAGTTTTAAAAGTAACTTTAGTAGGTTTAACCCAATTGGTATCGGTTGCAAGAAATTCATTAACTCCTGTTATCTTACCAAAATCACCATTAGTAAAAATATTATCGCCATATGTACCTGAACACAAGCCACTTAAAATTTTTACTTGATTGGAGGAAAGAGTAGCATCGGAAAAATTTTTACCAAAGCGTATTTCATCAAATTGACTTTGCCCTGCCGAATTGCCACCGGCTATTGCTATTGAATTAAATGTGTTATCTACTGCACCTGTCGTACCTGCAAGATCTGGGCTCCCGGGAGCAGCACCGCCAATTCCCGTCGGGTTTACATAAAGGCTTACAATATTACCCGACCCTGAATTAAAAGTAATTGAAACAACGAGTAATGTTGGTGCATTTGGAGAAATTGCTTTTGCGCTTTGCGTAACTGTACCGTTAAGGTTTAAGCCCCAAAACTGCGTTCCTCCAAAATATCCTATTTTTATAGAATTTCCGGATGAAACATCATATTCATTAGCATTTTTATGAAGTGAAATATATACGGGATCTGAGTTTCCGATTATTTTATTGACTACAAAACCAAACCATAAAGTTGTTCCATTTAAACCAACAAAATTAGTGGTGGTGGGGTTGGCGGCTGAAGTTGTAAGCCCCGCATTTCCAAAAAAACCGGCTGAACTTGTTTGCAATCTTCTTCCTACTGTAGCTCCACCTATATCGCCACCTTCCATATAATGGCCTGCATTTATTAAATAATTTGATCCATCAGTATACTGTAATGAATTATTTGAAGAAATATCATATCCACTCCCGGCTCCGCTACTTACAACCCAATCTCCTGCCCAACCTAAAATAGTTTTACCGTTTTTAGGATTCCCCGATGAATTTAAATTCGCATTATGTAAATCTACATTGGCAGAATTAAAATAATCAAACCCCTCATAAGCTAAAACCTGTGCTAACACAGATATTTTAAAGAAATTTAAAATACAAAATAAAATGATCAAACGGGCATTCTTTAACATAATAAGTTTATATACATTTGAAATTATATTTACGTGTAGGTATTATTAAAGGAAATTAATATATAAATAAGATCTAATATAAACTTAATACGAGATGTTCCGGTAAAAGTAAAAATATTTTTAAATATTTTTACTTTTACCGGAACTGATGTTACACACAAAAATAATTTATTATAATTATCATATAAAATTGATTTGTTTATTCACAAAATATATATTTTTTCATTTTTAAATTTTATTAATTATAAAAAAGATTAAAAATAAATGTTTAAAGCTCACCTCAGGAAATTAAATAAATCACAAAAAAATGTTAAATAATTTTTAATTATCGGTTTATCAATATCATTATATTCATAATTAAAAATAACTCTGAATCAATTCATCTTACAGTCATTAGCTTAATAGAAAACTATAAGCAGAAAACCCCATTGCAAATTATTTCGTGTGCATCTTTTAAAACAAAACCGAGTTATATAAGAATGATAAGAGTAGGCTTAATTACGGTGCTTCTTAAGGAATTGGAAAACCTATTGCCTTAATAGGTTAAGACCTTGAGCTGAGAGAGGGATTGATTTTTTGAAAGAATGGTATTACTTGTATAAAATAAAAATGGAACTTACTTAAAAGGATATTAATTAAAGAATATAAATTTCTTTTCAAGTCAGCCTAAAATGAATCAGGCTGACTTATTCTGCTATTCTTTATATTCCATTATTAAAAATATTTAATATAGTTGTTGGAGCTTGTAGATGAATTGTTTCCATTCCTACCTTTTTTGCCCCTTCAATGTTTTCTAATCTATCATCAATAAACAAAGTTTCTTTCGCAATTAATCCATTTTCTTGCAACACACTCATGTATATTTCAGGGTCCGGTTTGGTGGCATGTAAAACATGTGAATAATAACACTTTTCAACAAGTCCTTCCAAGCTCATCGGATAAGCATATTGAGCACTTATTTTATTATTTATTTCTTTTATATGAATCGCATTAGTATTACTTAATATAAATGTGCGGTATTTTATTTTGAGTTCCAATAAAAGATCAATTCGTTTAGTATCAATATCCAACAATAATTTATTCCAAGCCATATCCAATTCTATATTTTCAATTGCAGGGTTATTCAAAAATTCCTTTGCCTTCGCCCTAAATTCATTATCAGTCCAATCGCCTTTTTCAAAAATATAAAATTGATCCATTAATTTCCATCCATCTTTAAATTCATTTGAAGGATTTTTGTTAATTGCTTCCAAGGCCTCCATGGTTAGTTTAGGGTCAATATCTACTATAACATTGCCCAAATCAAAAATAATATTTTTAATATGTTTAGAAATACTCATATACTTTCAATAAAATGTTTGTGAATTATTCACGAAGTACTATATTTGCATCCTCAAAAGCAAATCCTTTTGAAGGTCCCATAGCTCAGTTGGTTAGAGCATCTGACTCATAATCAGAGGGTCCATGGTTCGAGCCCATGTGGGACCACTATAGGTGTCTAATTAGCGAATTGAGAGGTTTTTGATTTTTTCAAAGCCTCTCAATTTTACTACAACAGGGTACAAATAACTGAATCTACTTGCTCATTTCGCAATTTACTTGCTCACTTTTTGAAATTTGCTTGCTCACTTTTGAAATCGCTTGCTCATTTTAAAATTCACTTGCTCAATTTCAATCCACCTTTCTTATTATTGGAAAAAATAATTTTCAACCCAATAATAAATTTATGTTTTTAAAAAAATGAATATCCTATTTTGGCTACGCAAAAACCAGATTAACAAAAAAGGAAATGCCCCCCTATGGTGCACCATTAATATTAACAATCTAAGAGAGGAATTTTCATGTAAAATATCCATCAATCCTAAAGATTGGAATCAAGACAGTCAATCCTCCAATGGACCTTACAGAGAATATGACAATTCACAAATCCAAATTATCGCTTTTAAACTTTTAGAAATAAAAACCAGACTGGATGTAATTGGCAAAACCTACAGCCTTAAGGATATTAAAGATGAAATAACCGGAAAAAATGAAATTAAAAACGGATTTATAGAACAATTTGATCAGTTAGTAGAGGAAAAGAAATTAAAAAATCCTACGATGAGGCTTGACAGCCTAAAAAAATATGCTACCCTTCGTAAAAATTATATTAATTTTTTAAAAGCCACCGGAAAAACAGGCCTATCAGTTGATGAATTTACACCCGTATTAATGGCAGACTTAGAATTGTTCCTATATAAAGACCTTAAACAATGTTCAAAGAACCATGCTTTGAGGCATCTTGAAGGGATAAAGACTGTTCAAAAGTATTGTGCCGGCAAAGGGTATGCCTATAATAAAGAAGCAAAGGAATTTGTAAGCAAAAGAAGTAAAAGTAAAAAAATTTTATACTTAAAGAAAAATGAAATCGAGCTTTTAAAAACTTTTGATTTTAATTCAGATAAGCTAAAAATGGTAGCTGACCTTTTTTTATTTCAAAGCTGGACCGGCTTTGCTTACGTAGATTTATTCAGATTCGATTATTTTCTGGATGTAGAAGTAATTCAAGGCAAGGAATGGATTATTAGGGAAAGAAAGAAAACCGATAATTTTCCTCAAATGCCTTTATTCCCTATTCCGAAAGCCATACTTATAAAGTATAATAATAAATTACCAATCCTTTCAAACAAAGAATACAATTCTTACCTTAAAATAATTGGAGGATGCCTTAACCTGAAGTTTAATTTAACTTCTCATGTCGCACGAAAAACGGCAGGCACACAATGGCTCAATGAAGGTATATCACTTGATGTAGTAAGTAAAATGCTAGGCCATAAAAATATACAAACTACTAAGGACATGTATGCTTTTTTAGATTTGGAAAGAGTGGAAAGGGAAACAAGGATTTTTTTTAAACAATCTTACGAGACAGAAGTAGCTTAAATACTTTCAAATAAACCTGACCTTACCCGTCAGGTTTATTAAATGTAAATTTTTAAATTATCATTAAGTCAAAATTGCTTTATAAGAAAATCATAATATCTTTGTACTACAATTGCACACAGCCACTTAAATTAATTTCATATTTCCCTTTTTTCTACAATTGTATTTATTGTATTAAAAAATACCTGGAAACTCTCATTGCTCTTTAAGTCATTAGGTTTCACCAATATCAATACCTCCTGCTACAGAAGGAGATAGAACTTGGATTTTTTTACTACAACTTTTCAACAATATGAAAGATTTTTATCTGATGCCTATCGGATTTATCCCCATTTTCCTTATTCAATATTATCAAAAAGGTTTTCCTATAAGTTTTTAGTACAAAGAAATTAAGACCATTTTATTCTTACAAATCTTAAAGCCTATTTATCTCATGAAAAAATTACGTTGTTTTTATTACATAGTCACCTTATTTAGTCTTTATTCTCATTACTTAATGAGCCAGGATCTTGAAATTCCGAGCTCACCTAATGTTTCATCTTTAATCAAAAATACTAATGTTCCAATAAGCCTATATAATGGGACATTAAATATAGAAGCTCCATTGATTGAATTACCATATTCGGGAGGGAATGGGAGCATAGACATTGGTTTAAGTTACCATGGAGCAGGCAACAAAGTACACGACATTCCAGGCCCATGTGGATTGGGATGGAATTTCTCAGCTAACTTTTCCATCACGAGGGTAGTTAGGGGATTGCCAGATGACGATATAAATGGATTCAGTGGGCCAAATGAAAGCGGAAATAAAATTTCTAGAGTATACACTACATTACTTCATCAAATTAATGATGGGGTATTAGATCCAGAACCAGATACGTATTATTACAGCATTCCTGGTAAGAATGGAAAATTTGTAATGGATGCAGATAGGAATATTTTTCCTATTCCTATGGAAGGAGCAGTACAAATTGAGAAGGTTGTTACCTCAACCAAAGATTACAATGGGGGATTAATTCCTGATGAATATCATTGGGCAATGAATTATAATGGCTGGTATTATGAGTTTAATGAAAATGAAGTGACTCAAGCAACCGTTATTAATAAAGATGCGGATGGAAATGACATTTCTAAAACTACTACCTATAAATCAACTTGGTTCCTAACCTCAATAACAAAACCTGATGGAAATTTGGCAGCAACTTTTACATATACGTCATATAATGAAATAAATTGTCAAACCTTTTCAGGAAGTACATCTTTTTCATTAAGTGCTAATCAGGATCCCTTAGTCCAGGGCTTATATTCAAAAACTTATGATCCTATTTTTATAAAAGTAAGCAATCCAAAATACTTAACATCAATAACCACTAATTTAGCTAAAATTGATATTGGATATGATGATAGAACAGATCTTGTGAATGGTAAAAAGCTGTCAAATGTTAGTGTTCATGATAATAATAATATTCTAATTAAAAGTTTTGGACTCTTTTATACTTATTTTATAGGACAAGGGGCTGAAAAAGATAGATATAGATTAAGATTAGATGAAATTCATCAAATCACAAACTCAACTTCAAATCAATACATAAAACTATATAAGTTTGATTATAATACTTCCATAAATTTACCAGGTATAAGTTCTAAAGAATTTGACCATTGGGGATTTTATAATAAGTATGCACCCATTCCATATTCAAAACTTTCGACATTTTTACTTTCATTATATTCACTAAAAGGACCAGATAAGGACAGGAGCCTTGCTAATATATTAACAAGTGTAACTAATGCAACGGGTGGGAAAACTTCTTTTGAATACGAAATTCATACTTATATAGACAAAAATGGCATAACTAATAGTGCCGGAGGAGCTAGGTTAAAAAAGAAAACTGTAGATGATGGTATAGGTAATGTTAATTTTACAATTTATGAATATATACTTGAAGATGGTTCGAAAACAACTAGTGGGCGTCTTTTTAGAATCCCTAAATATGATTCCCGTTATACAGCCTACGAAACTGTTGTAGATAATGGCCAAGGAGGGGTACTTCCGGTATATTTGTTGATACTCCAATCACAATCTGCTTCTGAAATATATGATTACAATGGTTCTCATATTGGTTACAGTTGTATAATTACGACTGATAAAGATGGAAGCAAGCAAATATATAAATATACAAATTTCGATACCAATCCTGATAATGCCCCTGAACAAATGACATTTAATGAATCATCAGACCATGAAGAATTTAGAACCCATATTACGAGTGATGAATACCCTTATACCCCTTACAGTTCACTTGCTGTTGAACGAGGATTATTACTTGAACATAAAATTATTGACAAAAACGGCAACATTTTAAAAAAAGAAAATAATGATTATTATTTAGCTGATCCCAATGTCCAAACCTTTCAATGTCTAAGGATCACACCCCCTTTAGATGCTACAGATGTTCCAACTTACAGATATGGTTATTATTCCATAATATTAAAATCTGTTCGAATTGCCAGTTCGATAATTGAAAATTATGGATCTTATAATAAAGGCGTCGTACAAAAAAATATAGAAAACTCTATATTCTCATATAATAATGATTACCAAATCAGTAAAATCAGTAAAACTTATTTTGGTGACAATAAAACTTACCTTACAAAATATAAATACCCTTTAGATTATAAGTTTTCTGAAATTTCGGTTTTGCCACCAGACTTTTGGCAATATGTAGGAAATGACTTACCAGAAGCTATAGGGGTTGAATTGTTGGCTTTAAAAAATCAACGTTTACAACCAATTGAAATTACTAAATCTTTTTTGCTTGGTGAAAATGAATATGTTACCGAATCATCTCTAACTCTTTTTAAGAATTATTATATCTATGACCGAGATTTTCTTAATAGATCATTACCATACAAATACTTAGAATTTAAGTCAGCAGGCGTAAAGGATTTCAATTCTTCCAGCATCCTCCACAGCTTGGATCAAAATCAATCCAATGTATATAATTCTTCTTTTATATATGACCCAAGGTACAGAGAAAAGATAACGAATGACGTATATGGTGATTCGGAGGCGCATGTAAGGCAAACCACAAGAAATGATGGCTTTAAAATTTCCTATCTCTGGGGGTATCAAAACACTTACCTTGTTGCGGAAGTTAAAAATGCAACTAATAGTCTAGGCGTAAAAACCGAAAAAATCTTGCAGTCTATAGGATCAGTATCAACAAGTCTAAGCTATAACTCACCATCTAGCTCAGTTAGTTTCCATGTAGATTATCTTGGCCCGGTAAATATATATTTAAGCAGCCCGGCCTCTTCTCCTTATATAGTCAGTGTAGATGGTGACTGTATTCAGGGAGAGTTTGATGCATCAAATAGCAAATCTTATAAAGTTGAAAATGTCAATCCGGGAGATTACACTATAAATTTTTCGATAAATCAAAATAATGCAGTAAATGTTTCTTGTGGAGCAGACTTTCCTAAAACAGAAAAACTTACAACCATTGAAGGATTAAGTGAAATTTATTATGAAAGCTTTGAATCACAGCAAAATTTTTCAAATGTGAAAGCTCATGCCGGTGATCATCATAGTGTAATAACTAATTATAAACCTGATTTTACAATTCCTAATGATAAAAAATATATAATAGAATATTGGTATCTGGATTCCCAATCACATTGGAATTATAAAAAGAAATATTTTACAAATAATATGATCTTAAATGACGGTTTAGCATTTGACGAAATAAGAATTTATCCTGAAAATGCTAAAATGACAACATATACATATAAAGTCTTATCAGGTATAACCAGTAAAACAGATGAAAATAATAATACAATCTATTACGAATACGATGATTTTCAAAGATTAAAATATATAAGAGACCATAATGGTAACATTGTGAAACAAAATATCTATCATTATAAAGGCCAATAATTTATAATCTAATTTTTAATTTATGAAAAACTTTGCCTGTTTTATTCTATTTCTTGTCTCATATAATATTTACTGTCAGGGAAAGCTATTGCCTGAAGATAGTCTGGCTAAAAAACCGGTGTTTAATAATTTGGAACTTGCTTTAAAGACACCTTTAAAGGTTTATAAATTTAGCTCAAAAGATACTACCGGTAGCCTGTCAGCAGAAATAGGTAAACTTAAGAACCTTCAAGAGCTTGACTTAAAGGCCTGCAACCTTAGCAGCTTGCCTAAAGAAATAGCCAAATTAAAGAACCTGCAGGTAATTGACCTGTCTGCCAATAAGTTTAAAAACTTTCCTGCAGTCTTAATAAGTAACCTTAATTTAAAGGTGGTTAAATTATCAGACAACCAGGTTGACAGTTTGCCGCCCGGGCTTGTAAAGCTGAATAAGCTTAAATCTTTGCTTTTGGTTAATAACAATATTAAAATTATCCCTGACCAGCTAACAAAGATGCAGCTGCCTAACCTTCAGGTGAGGGGTAATAAAATGAATGAACTGGTAAGCAAACAGGAACTGGCTTTTACTGAAACCTTCGGGGATTTAAAATCAGCCTTGAAAAATCCTGAAAAAGTTTATAAACTACAGCTAAGCAATATGACTGAACTCCCTGCGGATGTTAGCAAGTTTAAAAACCTGCAGGAACTTCATTTGAATAATAATACTTTAAGCTCACTGCCTAAAGAAATAGGTGATCTTAAAAACCTTCAAAAACTTAGCCTTGTCAATAATAAATTAGAAACATTGCCAAATGAGTTAGGCAAGCTCAAAAACCTGGATGACCTTAACTTAGGTTTAAACAAGTTAAAATCTTTGCCTGATAATCTAAAAGGTTTAGAAAAATTACAAAACCTGAACCTTTTGGACAATAAGCTCGAAAGCCTGCCGGCAAGTTTTGGCAGCTTGCTCAACCTCAAAAAACTTCATTTAGGTGGCAACCGGTTAACCAGCCTTCCCAAAGAGTTTTCAGGGCTTAAAAACCTGGAGGAGCTTAACTTAGGAAAGAACATGCTTAAGGGCTTACCTGATAATTTTGGTGACCTTAAAAGCCTCAATAAAGTAGGTTTATTTGACAATAAACTTGAAAGCCTGCCTTCCGGCATCGGAAGCCTGGATAAACTTACTTCCCTTGACATGAAAGGCAATGCCTTGTCTGTCCTTCCAAAAGAATTTGGGAATTTAAAAGGGCTTGAAAAACTTAACTTAAGTGACAATAAATTAACAAGCCTGCCTAGCGAACTGGGTAATTTAAAGTCTTTGTCTTCTTTAAATATACAAAACAATCTTTTGCAAAAACTGCCCCCTTCTTTAGGTAATTTAAGTAAGCTCAGAGACCTGAACTTAAGCAATAACAAGCTGACTGATTTACCCGGGAGTTTAACCAACCTGACAGATTTGCAACACCTTAACCTGACGGGCAATAAGATCATAAAAATTCCTGATGGTTTTTCAAAGCTTAAAAAACTGGAATCTCTCCGCATGAATACGGATGGGTGGTCAGCGGTAGACATGTCTAAACTAAAAAGCCAGTTGTCGGGCACTTTGGTTAAACCTAACTTTTAGGTCTTGTTTGATTTAATAATACTGAGATTTGCCTTAATAAGACCTTAACATACTTTGATGAACAACTTTTCCAATACTCTTTTAAAGTTTTTAATCTGTTTATCCTTTTTTGTTTCTTTTACCCTAGTAAATGCGCAAACACCTGTAAGGATACAGTTAATGCCTGACATGGTAACCGAAGAAAAGAAAACCCTCTTCACCGGTTCAAATTCAGCCCAAAGCATTGCCGATGAACAAAGCCTGATAACGGATGCCAATAACCCAATTGCTACACCAAGGCAAAATAATTTCCAGACTATTTGGTTTCCAAGTTGGAACGCTAGTGATTACCCTGCCAGTGCCTATATTGATTTGGGTACCGGTTATAGTATAAATAAAATATACTTCAGTGATGCAAGTCCACAGGATAATTCATTTAATTCCAATGTAAAAATTGAATATGGAAGCCCCGGCAACTGGCAAGTGCTCGATAATGTAATCATGGCTGATTGGACGGGTTGGACTTCCAATACCAACATCAGCAATTATAATGTTACCACCCGGTATGTACGCTTTACCATGCAAAGCAATGCTGCAAATTTTAAAGAGATTTCTATTTATGCAAATACCAATGGCAACCAAATCCCGACTGCTGATGCGGGTTCTGATCAGGTATTAAATATACCATATTCTAATTTTACCCTTACCGGAAAAGGTTTTGATACTGATGGAACTATTACGGCATATAACTGGACAAAGGTGAGTGGGCCAGGGGATGCGATTACTTCTGCTTCCGCTTTTTTAACTTTAAATAATTTACCGGCCGGAAATTATACTTTCAGGCTAATGGTAACAGATAACAATGGTGCTATAGGGATGAATGATGTTAAAGTAACAGTCAACCATCCGCCAAGTACAGGAGTAATGAAAATACCCCTTCAAGTAGGGATCAATGGAATAATAGTACAATCTGAAGAGCCTTTTACTGGGAACTGGAATCAAACCATCAATGATATCATTGATGAACAGGCAGGCCTTGACCCTTTGAATGGGGTTTTGTCAAATGGATCAAGCCCGCAGACAGTTTGGAATCCATCACCAATTACCCCAACGAATCAAAAGCATGGTTGGATTGATCTGGGTAAGCCTTACCAACTTTCTTATATTTATTTAAAGGCTGTCCAGACACCTTCTTTCTTTTCCGAAGATGGTGAAAATGCGGTAAAAGTTGAATACGGCACGCCTGATGCTAACGGGAACCCTACCAATTGGCAACCATTGGGAATTTTAAATATGGTAAATGCAGGTTGGCAAAATTTAAATGTATTGATCACTACCAGGTTTTTAAGGTTTACCTTGGAATCCGGCGGCTCGCCTTTTTCTGAAGTGGTTCTCTATGGCAATGATGTGATGCAACAGGCGTGTGGGACATCAAATCCTATTCAATGGACAAATGCTGCCAATTCTATTATTGGTAATGATGGAAGTTTGAGCCTGACATCTTCTTTAACAGGTACGGCTAATTCTGTAAATGCCCTTGAACCGGGAAATGATGGATGGCTTGAATGGACGGTTGGTCCAGTAAATAACTCTTATACAATCGGTTTCAGTGGGGTAAAAACGCTTGATAATTCTGCTTATTCCCTTAAGTTGACAAACGGGACGATGGGTTTAATGTCAGGTGGCGTTTTAGTTTTTAACTTTGGCAGCGTTGTGGCAACCGATAAATTCAGGTTGGAAAGAGTGGGGACTAAGATCAGGGTGACTAAAAATCAGGGTTTGCCATCAGAAACAGTAAACACCATCGAAACCATTGGAATGATTAATGTTTTCTTTTCAGCATCGGATTCAAGGCTATATTCCATTTCTGAACTTTATGCCGGCATCTTGCCTGTTGTCTCTGCTTCTTTTTGCGAGCCACTTAAAATTGATTTACAACCGGTCAACGCCCATTATAGTGATAACACCATGACAGGAAGCCTTGGTATTAATGTTTCAGGTGGAAGTGGGAATTATAATTATAACTGGTACCAAAGAGATCCAATATCGGGACAATGGAAAACAGATGCAGGATATAATGGCCCTGTAAGGAGTGGTCTTATGTATGGTGAAAGCAGGAAGATTTTGGTAACAGATGCGATCACCGGTGCGAGTAAAAGCACTGTTTATAGCCTTACTTCCAATGTGTATTGGAAATCATTTCAAAACCTTTCACTTAATCCGGATAATTCACTTACCATTAATCCCGGTGGAACTTTACCAACAAGCAATTCCATTTCCAAAAATACCTTGGACAAAGGTCAGGAAGGTTGGATTGAATGGACAGTTGGGCTGGGAAATGCAAAAGACTATGCAGTTGGGTTCACAAATCCACAATCAAATCTTTCTCCATTTTATCACCCTGATAACCTGCCAGAAATAGGTATATATTATGACAACCAAGGTTATATGTCTTTTATTTTGGGTGGGGAGTTTATATATTATAACACCTTATTTGGTATTAATGATATTATCGAGGATGCGACTACAGCAAGATTTAATGGTCAACTTGTTGGTATTACATATGTCCCTATCCGATTACCTGTAGTTCCTGAGGATGTTATTAAGATTAGCCGCGAGGGGGGAAGCGTAAAGTTTTTTATAAACGGGGTTCCAATTGCAATTACCGTTACTTTGACACAAGAAAGTGGCCCCGATATAATAGTTACAAAAAATATAGAGTTTTCAAATGGGATTTACCCTAACCGTTTTTTTATAAGCGGTTCCTCGGTTGGCAAAATACCACCCATAAGGACGTCTTTTCAGGAACCATTTATTATCAATGCCAATAAAGGAGTAGGCTTTTCCAATAAAATTATTGGTGACCACCTGGAAGTAGAGGCCACAGGGGGTAAAAAACCTTATAAATATGAGTGGCTAAGTTCTGTTTACCCTGTTGCACCAAATTTACCTAACTCGGTAAATATATCATCTGCCGGCCAAAGTATAACAGGCATTTATGGGGTAAAGGTTACAGATGCTTTGAATAATGTAAAGACAAGTTATTTTGCTGCAGGTTATCCGATTTCCTGGAGCAATGAACCCGGAAAAAGCCCTTCTGCCAATACCTTGTTTTCATCTGATGGAACATATGCACTTAATAACAGTATGGGAGGACGATATGCAACAGCCATATCTGCCAACGTTATCCCGGGAGGGCAGGAAGGCTGGGTTGAAGTACAACCCGGTAAAATAACTAACAATGCACGATATTATAACATTGGGTTAAGCCTAGAACCCGATGCTTTAACTACAAGCCAAAAAATAGATTTTTCTTTTAATCTATATGAGCTGCAATTTGCCAATGGTTTAACCACAGTTAATTTTTATAATTTAAACGGTCTTATCACAATAAATAATAATTGTTTTTATGGTTCAGGGCTTTATTATCTTCCCGGATGTGGTGGGCCATCTATAATGGCTGAAGATGTGGTAAGGATTGCAAAGGAAAAAGATGTAAATGGCAACTTTTTTATCCGTTATTATATAAATGGTGTTAAAATAACCGAATCTGCCCTTGACGCTGCTACTGCTAATACCAATATGCGCGTTATGAGCCTTCTGTCACAAGGGGATAGAATTCCTGTAATTGCTACTTCTCATTTGTATTTAGGGAGCAATAACACTCCCCTTACAAGCCCTCCGGTTCCAACAGATGACATGAATTATGTAGTGGAAAATACCATATTAATTCCGGGAATAACAGACATAACGCCCACCACCCGCTTTCTTGCTGAAGAAATGAGACAAAAAGTAAGTTATTTTGATGGTTTAGGAAGACCTATTCAAACTGTTATCACTTCCGGTAGCCCTGCAAAAAATGATATTATCCAACCTGTAGTTTATGACCAGTTTGGAAGAATAAGCATCAATTATTCCCCTTATACAAGCAACCAATTAGGTTTAGGGGATGGTAAATACAGGAATTTTAATCCTGATCCGACGGTTTACAAAAGTTCGGAGCAATATTTATTTTACCGGTCACAATCCAAAGTAGCTACCAACCCGTTTCCTTATGCAACGACCGTCTATGAAGCCTCTTCTTTAAGCAGAGTTCTGGAACAAGGAGCTGTAGGTGCTGCATGGCAACCCTTAAACGCAAGTATTACAAACAGTGGCCATTCTATTAAAACCATACGGGGGACTAATCTTGAAAATGAAGTAAGATTATGGACTTACGATGCCATAAATAAAACTGCAACGAGCTTTAATGATAACACCGGATTTTATGTTGGTTCAAGTGCTGTACAGCCTGCAGGACAACTTAATATGAATGAAACTTCTGATGAACATGGGCTTAAAATTAGGGTGTTTACAGATATAAACGGGAAAGTTGTTTGCAAAAAGGTACAAAAGGTATTAAATGATGAGACCAGTTTTATTTCTACTTATCAAATTTATGATAATTTTGGTAATTTGCGTTTTGTCTTACCTCCAGAAGCAGTTAATAATCTCAGTGATCCTGAAGTTTTATCTGGGAATGTACTTACAATAAATTACACCAGTAACTTTACTAATAATAGAGTTTTTAGTTACGACTATGATCAATGGCAACGTTTGATTATTAAGCATGTACCAGGTGCGGGAATTTCTTTCATGGTATATGACAATGCGGATCGTCTTGTATTATCACAGGATGAAAACCTCAGGGCTAATCATAATTGGAAACTTATCAAGTATGATGCTTTTTCAAGGCCTATTTTAAATGGTTTATATACAAACACCAATGCAGCTGTCATTGACCAAGCCACTATGCAGGTTGCTTTTAATTCAGGCAATGCTACTGTGGCGTTATTTGAAATCAGGCAGGCAGGAACCGCATTTGGTTATTCCAATACGGTTTTCCCTAATACAAATCTTGAAATACTTTCAGCAACATATTACGATGATTACGATTACGATTATAGTGGCACCCCTGATGTAGCTTACGTTAACCCGGCAAATATCAATCCAACTCTCAATACATTTGAGCCCTCAAACTTCAGAGCGATAGGACAAATAACAGGTTCAAAAGTAAAAGTATTGGATTCCAGTCCTGTAAAATACTTACTATCTTCTCCCTTTTATGATGCGTATGGAAGGCATATCCAAAACCAGGCAGATAACCATGTTGGGGGTAGGGATACTACCTGTATGCGTTACGACTTTGCAGGCAAGCTTTTAGAAACTTTACTTTTACATAATCCGTATGGGCTTGGCCGAAAAGTAGCCTTACAGTCAAGAAGCACTTATGACCATGCAGGGCGAATTCTTAAAGCTGAATTTGCCGTTAATAATACCAACACTTGGAAGCCGTTGGCTACTTATGCTTATAATGAGCTTGGGCAGTTAACTGAAAAGCACTTGGGGAACGAACTGCAAAAAGTAGATTTTGCATACCATTTAAGAGGTTGGTTATCTAAAATCAATGATGCACAGCTTTCTGAAGCCGGTGACATATTCGGCATGGAATTGAAATATGAGGATACTCCATTGTACAATAATGCTCAATACAATGGGAACATAAGTAAAATTTCATGGGAAAACCTTACTGATGAGATTTTTAGGAATTATGATTATCAATATGATGGTTTAAACAGGTTAAAAGGATCTACTTATTCAAGTGGCAAACCTTATGAAAACTTTAACCTTGGCGCACTCAGCTATGATGACAATGGGAATATTCTCACCCTCCAAAGATCTAACCTGGTAAGCAGGGGCGATAACACTAACCCTAAGTATGACCTGGTAGATGACTTGTATTATAATTATAAAAAAGGGGGAGCAGGTGCAAGTTCAAACCAGCTGTATGCGGTGGACGACAGGTCTAATTACAAACTCGCTACTGATGCTCTGGCAGATGATTTTTCAAAAAAGGTTAGCTATACAGGAAGTGATGAGTATACATTTGATAATAATGGGAATCTCTTGTCTGATGCCAACAAGGGTATTACAAGTATTCTTTACAACCATTTAAACCTTCCTAAACAGATAGTTTATGCCAATGGGGATAATATCATCAATATATATGACGCTTCCGGGGTTAAACTGGAAAAACAAGTAAGCCAGGCGCAAAACTCACCTACAACAACCCAATACCTTTCAGGGATTATATATGAACAAAGCCAATTGCAATTTGTACCAACTGTAGAAGGAAGGTTATTAACCAAGGATATGGGTGGCATCTTCATCGATGAATACTTTATCAAAGATCATTTAGGGAGCTTAAGGGCTGCTTTCAGGGCCGGGAATATAAACAACAGCAAGGCCACTATGGAAACTGTTTCAAATTGTGATCCCTTGGTTTTAGATCATGAAACACAGATTTGGAATAATATCACTAATACCCGGGACGCAGGGCAACATTATCCCGACCTCTGTGGGGGCGCCAAGTCAGCTAAATTAAACAGTTCTCAACCCTTAGGTCCATGGAGGATGATAAAAGTCGGCAAGGGTGATGCTATTACTTTCAGCGTAAAAGCGCACTATGTTGCCGGCAATAAATTTAATGTTTCCTTGTCTGCCTTAGCTTCTTTAATTAATATAAGCATGAATAATCCGGCTAAACAGGAAAATAACTTTGCCAAGCTGCAAGCAGGATTATCTTTTACCCCTATTTGGTATGGCAACCCAAGTACTCCCAAAGCCTATATACAATATATTATTTTTGATAAAGATTATAACTATGTTGGCATGGGTTATAAGGCAATAAGCAGTGCTGCTGCAACAAATCCTTTTTCTTGGGAAGATGTAAGCTTAAGTTACCAGGTGATGCAGGATGGATACATTCAGGTGCTTACTGCAAATGAAAGTGATTTACCTGTATGGTTTGATGAAATCAACCTGGATCAAAAGGAAAGCCTTGTGGTTCAGGAAAACCATTACGACTTATGGGGGGTAGCCCTTACAGGCATTGAGAAAACTGGTAATCCAGATCATAAGTATAAATTTAATCTTCAAGAACATATTGAAGATTTAGATTTGGGTTGGTATACCTATAAATATAGGGAATATGATCCCACTTATTGCAGATTTACAAGAATTGATCCTATAACTGAAAACTATTATGAGTTAACATCTTACCAATTCGCGAGCAATAATCCCAGTTCAAAAATAGAAATTGAAGGCTTGGAAGGAGCATATATTTGGCAAGCATCAGGTGTGAATCCAAATGCAAGTTCATCAGAGATGCAAAATTATCTTGAAATGGCTAAGAACGCAGCTGTTACCCAATTAACAGAAATAGGTAAAGCAGGATTAATATTAGCATCGTTCTTTCCTTTTACAGGACCTGAACTTAGTATAATAAGATATGCTGCTACTGCTGAAAGATCAATTATTGCAGTGGAAGCAAAGACATTATTATTAGAAGAGGCTGCCATAAGTAGCAATGTTGTCTTAAAAGAAGAATCATTAGCTGAAAGGGCTACGGTTATACAAAACGCGCAAACCACTCAGAAAGGTAGAAACCTATCGACAACCTCTGTTGCTGAAGTTGAGTCAGCCGATGGAACCACTTATAGAGCAGTTAGTTCGAGTCGGAAAGCTTTGACTAAAGAACAAAGGGCTGCATTACGAGAAGGAGAAGTAGAAATTAAAGGCGAAGGTCATGCTGAAACTACAATTGTAGATCATGTAAATAAAAATAAGGAAAAAATAATTGATATTGCAGCAAGCAGACCTGTTTGTAATAACTGCGCTCAAACATTGTATAATAATGGAGTTAACCAACCATTAAGTCCATTAAAAAATTCTAATTCTAATCCTTGGTTATTACCTACCCCATAACTTGAGTATATGAAAATAGCTATTTCTAAATGAACAACCTATGGTAGTTATAAATATAATTACTTTTTAATAACTGTTGTTACAAAATTATTTAAATAAAGTTTAAATTTAATTATTCATTATTTCATATCAATAAATCAATTTTACAGGATACTAATATTTGGCAGTGACATTAGTTATTAAGTTAATTATGGATGAATTTAAAAAGGGGATAGAGTTTAGTTTAAACAATTTAAATCATCTAAAAAAAATATTGTTTATTGCATTTACTTGTGAAAAAATGTTTCCAACATATGTAAAATTCAGTATTGAGGTGAATTGGGGTGACTCAACCATATTTGAGCAATGCATTACAATGCTTTATCAAATAATACTAGGTCAGAGATTAGGCAAAGAAGAAGTATCTAAAATGTTAGAAACTTTCGATGCTGTAATACCTGGTACAATTGACTTTGTAACAGCATCATATGCTACTGATTCATGCATTGCTATGTATGAAGGATTACTTTATTTACAAACTAAAAAAATTGAACATGCACTTAATGTTTCAAGTACATCAATAAATATGATTGATATGTATGTTCAGGATTTACTTAATTTGGAGTCTACAGATCCATTATTGGAAGAAAAAATTGCAAATGATAAACACATGAAAAATGAACAAACTAGACAAATAGAAATTATTAATGAACTAAAGAAAGTTGATGTTATTACCCCTGAAGTTATAAGCTTATTAAGGATCATAAATAATAGTTATTATACTTATGATATAAATAAAATTTCTTAAAATATATTTATAAAGCCCTCATTTGTATTTTAAACAAAGAAGTCTTAAAGAAAGGTAAAAAATAATGGTTTGATTCCATAGGGATCAAACTCTTATTATAATATTCTAAAAATTGGATACTAAAATAGCTTAATTATTATATATTCTTAACTCAATGTAAATTCTGGCATGAATTTGCTTTAATTATTCTACCCCTTTTATCCTCTCCTATATTAGAATTTAAGGCAATTGAAGTTCTTAAAGTCTGGACATAATGAAATAAACTCCATACCGGTTTGCTGTAAAATTTTTCCTGTTTGCCCGGAGAGTACCACTTTTCCGAATGAGTATCTAATCTTACCATTATTTGCTGCGTTTGGGTTATTTTTATAGATTGCAGGCAAAATAAATCAGTAGTATAGTTTTGTTTTATCTGTTTAAAGCATATATTATACGTTAAATAGATATTTTATGAAAATAGGAAATAAGATTAAAAAGATAAGGGAGTTAAAGAATTATACACAGGAATACATGGCTGACCGCTTAGGTATTAATCAATCGGGCTACTCCAGGTTAGAAAATGATACTAGCGATATAACTTTATCCCAGATAGAAAAACTTTCAGAAATATTTAATATGCGGGTAGAGGATTTAATGACTTTTGATGAAAAAGTAGTTTTCAATAATTATGGTACATTAAATGACAAAAATTTTTCAATTCATTATAACAATATGAATGATAAGGAAAGAGAATTATATGAGAAAGCACTGGAATTACATTCGAAAACAATTAAACTTCTGGAAGATAAAATAAGTTTTTTAGAGCAAATGAATGCAACAAAAGGGAGTAATTAAAAAGGCATTACATCTAATGTTATGGATACCTACAATTAATACCCCCTCCCAATTACAAAAGCAATTAAAACTACCCCGACCATAGTGGTAGTTTTTTTTATTTTTTTCCAGACTATTTTTCGCTTTTCCTTCCTGTCTTGTTTCTTATCAATAGCCATATTCCCGTTCGCATCAATTTTGAGCGGTGGCATGGGATCAGGTAATTTATAATCATTTTCAAAAATAATCCCTTTCGGGTTGATGGTTTGTATTATTAAATCATTGCCTTTTGCTTGGATGGAGTTGATAATGGTTTCTTTCTCTAGCTTTTTCCTCCTTGCCGTATCAGGTAAATAAATATAAACAGGATAAGGCTTTATCCGTTCCTTTATTTTTATTTCAATTTTCGGATAAGGCTTAGGAATGTAAACCGTATCAGACGGCAAGCGTTCGGTAATAACTTTAGGTTGTTTTGTACACCTTCCGAGAAACCAAGCCACGAACAATAATAGAACCGCTATGATTATTATTTTTGTTTTTGGGTCAAGATGGGGATTAATGATAGTAGCCATTATTCAAACCAGTTAGCAACCTGATAAACCATTCTTTTACTCCTTACCTTTCTAAATACCCCGATGCCTTCGTATGAATTATTATCATTTGTATTGCCTTCAATGGTAACGATATAATCCTTTCCATAAGTAGGTGGATTCCAATCTTCTATTAACCCTATATGCCCGATTCTTCTTGCGTACATGTCATATACAAAATACAGGTCAGACCTTTGCGGCTCTTGTAAAATCCCGTTCCTCTTTACATAAGATCCTCGGGAATACATTACTTTAGCTGGCGAAGCATAAGCAGGAGCCCACGCAGAGACAGGAAAATATTTTGGCATCGGCTGACATTGCTTATAACACCATGTCGTAAAAGCGGCACACCACGCATAACCTTTCGGAAGCCCCACGCAAGCAAGGTAACTTTCAACTTCTTTGCCACCGTTTGAACCAATCGGTTTTTCCTTTACTCCGAGTTGCGATTTTGCGGCTTGGTATATACATTCTCTTTTCTCTTTTATCGTTTGACTGTAAATCCGAAGGGGTAAAATAGTAAGTATTATAAGGTAAAATAATTTCATAGCTGCTAGTTATTAGATTAATTTAAAGATTATTGTTCAACGGGCAAACTTGGATTTTGCAAGTTGCCAGCATTTCTCAAGTTTGTTAATTCTATTCTTTTTATTTCTAATTCAATTTCGTTCAATTCACAAGTGGTCTGGGAGTTCTTTATATTAATTGATGCAGTTTTTTCAATATATTGTTCAGAGTTAATTAATGTTTTCAATTCTATTTCATTTTTTTTCTCGAACAATTTTTGAGTATCTCTATGCCATACCAAAAAATAGAAAGGGGCGATAAAACTACAAAGACCTAAAATAACAATACCTATTGTAGTAAATAAATACAATAATTTAACATACCTATCGTAACCGTCTTGATTGACTTCATAGTAATGGAAATCTAATTTATTTTTTAATCGTTGTTTTTCAAGAATATTCATCTTTTCAATGGTTTCTTGTAAGCTCATTGTCGTTTCTAACTTTTTTAATTTGATTGAATCTAATTTAAACAGGTTATTATTATAATCTACTGTAAAAAGTTGTTTCTTTAAAACCGTCTCTTCCTTTATTAACTTATCCTTACTTAAATAAGTAAATGATAGTCCCAATATTATAATAAGAGATGCCGAAAAAAAAATAAACTTTGATGTATTATCCGTTGGAATTAGTAATGAAAACATTTTTGTTTTTTGTTTAGGTGAGATTAAAAGTAATGTTTTTCATCAAATTCCTAAAAGCTTAAAAAATAAGTATAGCCAGCGCCATAAGCAAAACCAATGACCCATAAATACAAAAAGCGATTAATAGTTTTTTAGTTACTGATAGGTTTATATAATCTGCCCCAAAGCCATGAAATAAATAATTAAACACTTCAGGAAAGTTGAATTTCATTACTACACTTGCAAACCCTGAAGCCACAGAAATAGTTAAAATGGAGTAAATGAATTTCTGCGTTACTCCTAAATCATAAGTGGCTGCTGTGCCTCCCGATAATTGGTATAGCCAGATTGGCGATATTAATAACAAGGCTGTGCCTATCGGGATAAGGATTACAAACTCATTCCATTTTTTAAAAAAGGTACTGAATCTTTCACTGAATAATTTTTCTGTAACTCTGTTTAATAATTCTCTAAATTCTGACATAGCTTTTTTGGTTTAAATTATTTAAAATCTTTTTGTATGATTAACCTGATGTTGTCTTCAGCATTTTCTATGCGCTTCTCTAATGATTTAAGTTCTATGTTCCTTGCTTTCTCATCCCCGTTGTCCCTCTCGCTGTTTCGGCTCAGGCTTGATTCTAATATAGCAATGGTTTTATGTACTTCCTTTTCATTTTCATTGACATGGTGGTGTAAAGCATCCAAACGTTTATTGGTTTCTTCCATTTCAGTAAAAACACTTTGCTTTAGGAAAAAACCGATGATTGAGATAATTACGGTAAAGCCCGCTATCCCAATGGTGATAATTAATGATTCATTCATATTATTTTTTTCGTTGGTTGCTTAAATTTTTTACTAATCCCTGCATTATATCCAAAATAATTTTCGAGTACTTTAAGCAGGGTTTCCGATTCATCACAAATCTTTTTTACAATATCTTTAAATTCATCTTCACTTTTCATTTGATTATCAGACAGCAGGCAAAGGACATTGCAAAGCCCGATGATCCTTAGTAAGGGTGCTTTCAATACATGGTTAAAATGGTCGTTGCTTTCATTGTCTAATTCATTTATGTATTCTTTAATTGCTTTTATCATTCTCAATTGGATCACGTTGCGGCCTTGCTCTTCCTCTTCCAAAAAAGTTAATTGAGAAAGTATTTGTTTTATGGCCGTCCTGTGGTCTAACTCATTCATTTAGTTTTAAGATTCTTTTGTAATAGCTTGGGTAATGCTCTTTCATGTAAGCTGTTAAGTCTTTACAATTCTGTAGATTTCTTTTTTCCCTTCCCATCATGTGGGAGAAAGGTTTGTTATGGAAACTGCCTAAATTTGTATAACCCTTGTAAACAGGATAGGGTAACAGTGAACCGATTGTTAAATTATTTTCACCGGCATACCGGTAAGCAAAAAATGGTTCACTGCAAGCCGCAAAAAAATACGGATCCGGAAATTTTTGTGCATTATCATTTAGGAATTGAAACAGGGTTTTTGCGTAAGCCTTCATGTGCCCGGAATCTTTGAAACCTAATATACCGCTGTGTATTGTTTTATGCCCGGGCTCGATGTTGATTTTTGCTTTCTTAAGCCTTTGGTTAAAAAACCACATATCAAAACTGTCAATCTCAATGTTTTGACAAATTAAGTCTGCTTTTAAAACATCTTCAGAAATTGCTTCCCATAAAAATAAATCCCCATCTACAAATACAAATGGTTGTTTTTGTATTTCACAAACGTGAACTTTTACTGCTGTCCGGTAATAGGATTGAGTAAACTCTTTGCCTTCCAAACTCAAAATACAATCATCATAGGGCAATTGCAGTTTGTCAATTAATACTTCTTTTCCGACTTTGTCCGTATGTAATACAACCGTATAGCCAAATTTCTTTAATTGTAGTAAACTTAAAGCCCATGAAAAATAATGGTACTCCGGTTTAAAAAAATCGGTTGGGTTCTTATTATACAGGTATCCGTGTACAAATATCATTTGTCGTATTTGGCTTTAAGGGTTGTAATAAACTCGTTAAGTTCTGTTACTGCAGCAAGTGTTTCAGTTTCTAAAAATTCGTCCCGGTCGCCTTCTGTCTGTTTTAAAACCTGTATTGCCGTGCCTTCGGTTGTGCAATAAGAAATTAAAAAGGCGTTGGTTTCGGCATTAAATAATATTTTTTGCATAGTGGTACAGGGTTAGTTACAAAAAAGTGCGAATTGAATATTTAAATTATTTGATTGGGCTGTACTGCCATTTATAAACTGCAGGCGGACAATTTTATAAAACATATTATACTCGATCTTATTAAGCCTGCCCGGAGTAAGGGTAATTAAGAAATCCGGTTCGTTTCTCCATACTACCGCGTCATCGCTTGCCTGGACCTGAACCGTTCCGGGTTGATCTACGTAAATACCCCAACGGATCATTTTAACTTGTTGACCGGGTAAATTTAGTACTAATGCGTTTTTATAAGGTAAGTTTACAATAAGGTTAGCGGCCTGAGCACCTCTTAAGTCTTGTCCGTTTGAATTTCCCGAATATCCTATTGGAAATGCCTGGTAAGGCACTACTGTTAACGCCGCATTAGTTACGCTAACTCTAAGGGTTGTCGTACCCTGATTAATAACCCCAACATTTCCCGAAGCTACCACATTGGGAGGTTCCGGATAATAAACTGGTAATTTATTATATGCCACCACCTCAAGCGGCAAACGGGGCGCGCCGCTTTCAAAAACTCTTAAAAAGCCAAAATTTAATGCCTGATCCGAGCCGCCCGTAAACTTGATAAAGAACTTATATTGCCTTGTCATGTCGGGCAAATGCTCAAAATAATCTGCTCTTTGGTCGTGGGTTGTCATTCCCGAAGTACCGTAATCCAAAAACACGCCCTTGTGGTTTATTGTTAATTGCCCGATACCTGCGTACCAACTTTGGTCGTTGGGTGGTAGCGGTTGGTAACCCTCGGCATGTTGGTCGTTTAATTGTTTAGTATAATATTTTGTTACCGGAATATTATTATTGTTAACCCTTACCACTGTTTCGTAAAGTGTTAACGTAGTAGTTGAATCGTATTCAGTTGCTGAAATTGAAACGTAATTTGAAAAATCGTTATTTCCTGTTACCGGATCAACCGAGACAAACCCAATTTCTAAAGGGTTTGAGGCTGTGGCTGTCGAACCGTAAGCAGTCCAAACCGCAAACATGGCTTGTAAAGGAAGGGAAAAAGACTTTTTACTAAAAAGTGTTACCGTTCCGTAAGTATGCGGACTTAGTATTTTAATAACTCCACCCGTTACGGATGCACTGCCACCGCCGGGGTTTAAAAGGTCGAAATCTGTTAAAGCTTCCGGCTTAGTCAGTTCATAATTCGTAACTTTTAATAAGGGGCTTACGGTTTGAAAGCCTGCAATTATAGCGGCTATTAATTGCCCTATATCCGACGTTGTCGCTAGTCCCGTTGTTTTGCCTGCGGCACTTCCTTTTTCAATGGCCATGGTTAAAAAGTTTATCTTTAAAATAATATCCTATTCCTAAAAGCAGGACAAGCCCAATGCCTGCACTTCCCGGAATTCCCAGTTCCTGATCTGTAAAGGGTTTTAAAAACGGATTGTTGCGCGCTGCTTTCATAAACTCACCGAGTGTAATTTTTAAATCTTTATTGGAATCAAAAGGGCTGTTTAGCTTTGCAACCAATCGTGCATATGCCGGGCTTTTGTCTGATCCCAATATGTAATTATTGGGCTTTCCAAGTGCCTGTGGGTAAAACGTCCATGTATATAAATCCAATATGCTTTTTATCTTTCCCTTTGCGGGTTTAAAATACCTGTATACATAATCGAGTTGTTGTAATGCATCCATTTTTTGCAAAGCGGGTATTGTTGTACCAACATAAGCCGCTGAATAAGAAAGCCATTGAATTAAGCCAACCGCGGGTTCTTTGCCTCCCGTATTATTGTTTTGTGCCTTCGGATCTAAACCGCTTTCGCTCATCATTACTATCATCAGCCAGTTGGGATTAAAGCTTAAAGTGTTACCGATCAGCGTTACCTTATCGGTGAATGCTTTGCGGATATTATTTGGGATTCTATTTTCATAAGCCAACATTACTGTTTATTCAATTATATGTTTGTTTTCCAGTTCGCGGTTTGGTTTTACCGCGCCTATATATTCGCGGGTGATAAAAAGTTTTTTCTTTCCCGGATCCGGTGAAAAATATATCCTGTTAAAAAATGTTACTTCCAATACATCAATAAATAAACAATTCCATATTACTATTTCACCGCTCAGTATTTCCAGTAAAGAATCGCCCGCCTGCAGGTAACAGGCTGCATCGCCCCTGTTTTCAAAGCTTACGCAATTACAATCAGTAGAGACATTTTCAGTATCGCTTGCAATGGTCTGGAATGTTTTATGGCTGTAAAGCATTGTTTAAGGTTTAAAAACTATATAATCAAATCTTACTTCTTTTACTGAGGTTGCCGTCTCCCTTAATGATAAATCAAAGCCTGTATTGGTGAAATTGTGTAAGGTCCAGAATACATTATTATCTATTCTGTAATCCGCATTTGAACCAACCAAAGAACCTGCAATTAAATAATCCGACCTTCTTAAGTCCACGCCAAAGGGAATGGTGTATAAAGTATCTGTTCCTGTTGTATCCGGTAAGGGATGCGAACCCCTTAGTAATATATAGTCGTGGTTTAGTATTGAATTTTGTAACGCATTATTATCATTGTTTAATAAAGCTTCCAAAGCCGTATTCAATGCGGGGTCTCCGCTGATATGTTGAAAGTCTAAATTAAAATCACCTCTATTAATAAGGGCTTGAACAGCCCTTTTAATAAATAGGATATTGGGTTTAAACGAAATCATATCTGCGATTTAGGTTTTACAAATTCTTTGGTTACCAATAAATATTTAACTCCTGCCTGTGTGGGATCAAATCTGATGTGTTGGTAATAAGTTCTTTCCAATACGTCAGGGTCGTTGCTGTGTGCCATCCCGTCGCCTGCTTTAATTAATATTACCACATCTTCAACAGTCATATAAACATCTACGTCGCCTTTATTTTCAAATGCTACGCTTGTACAGTCGGTACTGATACTGTCCTGGTCTTGCGTAATAGGCAAATACTTTTTATAGTTATGGTAATTGATCCAGTCCATTTATTTTATTTCCTGATTAAATTAAATGCGATTAATCCACCTACTCCAAGAATAACTAACTGTTTGATATTGCCGAACATTGAATTTTCCTTATTGTTGTCAATGAGTTCTTTTGAACGGCTGATACTTGCATCATTGAGTTTCTGTAATTCGTTTGCCGCTCCGCTTCTTTCCTCAGCTGTAGCATTCGGGTTATTTAAAACATCAATCTGCGCTTTTATTAATTCCTGTTGGGTGAGTGCTTCGTTTTCAACCTGTTTCATGTTTACGCTCCACTTTACCCATTCGGCAATTCCGTAACCTACTAAAACGGCTGCTACTACAACTACTAAAATTATTACGGGGATAATCCCTAAGCCGGACATTCCCGATAGGTTACTGCCTCTTAGTTTTACGCCTCCTATGCTTTTTAATTTGGTGATGGTATTGGCGTATTGGTTGTTCAAATTATTAACAGCCTGTTTCTGCGCTCCGCTTGCATGTTTTGTTTTTGCTGTCTTTTCAAGTTCCTGCATCAGTAAACCTGTTGCATTAATCGCCTTTTGGGTTGCCGTTGCCTGTTGTTGGGCGTAGGCTATGCGTTGGGTTTGAGGGTCTATCTGTTTTTCTTCATTATTATAATAATAGGAAAAACTATCTTCTCTTACCCATGCTTTGCGCTCAATGATCCTTCCGGCAATTTGTATAACCGTCATTACTTCATACCATACATATAAATAGTTTGCAACGGCTTCGGTAGTGGTTTTGCCCGTTAACCTGCCGATCCTGTTACTGCCGGTTATTTTAGTATTGTAATACTTACGTAACAGTTCATTGTTGACTATCCCGTTATTTACTTGCGGGTCTGTCCGTACAATGGTGTAACCGGGGTATTTTTTCGGATAGATTAAACGTCCCATCTTAAGCAGTTTTATTTTTTACCTTTCTTTGATGCACCCTTCTTTTGAAACATGGAGAAAATCAAATCAACCCCGTTTTGGACAGGTTTAATTTCTTCAACCGGCGGCTGTTGGTTTTCTACCGGTGGTATTACCTCCGGTTCTGCGCCTGCATCTTCCGGAGGTGTAGTTTGTGGTTTTAACATAAGGATGTTATTTTATTTTTTTGTCTTTTGTCTCTTGTCTTTTCTCTCTTTTAAGAAGCCCTTTTATAGCTTACTTTCATCCTTCTTTTTGGCGCGGCTCTTCTTGTTGTCTTTTTTCTTCCTACGCCGCTGAAGCCGGCTTTATGCCTTTTGTCTATGAGTGTCCTCCTGCCTGATGTGCGTTTTTTGTTGATGCTTGCCCTTCTCTTTTTATTGGTATAGGTAACGGTGGTATAAGCTCCGTTTTTAACGCTGGAGATCAGGCCGCTTAAGGCTTCGGTTTTTTTTGACAGTTTTATATGGTCTGCTTTAGCCCTGACTATGGCTTTTAAAGCGGCTGCATAATCTGCCTTTTTCTGGTTGCATGCCCTTGCCCATTCATTTACTCTTTGATGGTATTTTGCATGGGTTGCAATACTTGCTGATGGCCTCGGCTTCTTTGGGGCCTTTGGCATTACAGGTTTTTTTGGATTCTTGAATGTTGGCATAGTGGTTGTATTTAATTGTTTATATGTAATTTTTTAACTGTGAAATGGCCATTGCTTTTAACATCGGCTTTTCTGCGGCTTGCGCCAGTAATAAAAGTTCTTCCGTTGTGCATTTAAGTAATAAAGTAGAAATAGCGGCTTGTATCACCTCTGCCCCTTCACTGCTTACCATCAGTTTTATTTCCCGGGGCGGTATGGGTGGTTTTGCCCCCGGTATATTTTTATTTATAAAACTCATCTTTTATCCTGCCTGTTGAATGATTAAACGCCTTGATTTTTCCGTAAACTCGGCAAACCTCGGATCATTGGGGTTTTGTATAAATGCTTCAGTAATCAATCCCCATGCTTTTGCCTGATCCGCATTCATTTTTTCAAAGGCATTTGTGGCAATGGATTCTATTAAATTGCCCGTTACTGTTTTTAATCTTTCATCAGGCGTTTGTTCTGGTTGTGCTTCCAAGCCTGACAATGGCGGAGAATTAGGATTTATTACTCCGGGCATCCCTTTCTCTACAAAGCTGTACGCCAGATTTTCCAAACCTGTCATTACGCCTTTTGCCACTTTATTGCTGTGGGAAGTGTATTCAACTTCTAATATTTTAATTTCCTCTTCTTTTTTCTTAATCTCTTCTTCTTTGCGTTTGATTTCCATTTCTCGGAGCATAAAGGCTATTTCTTTTTTGCTCATCCTGTCCCTGAAATCAAGCTCTCTTTGGTTGAGTGAATTTTCCTGCTGCCTTATTTCACCTGCAATTTGTGTGGCATGGTTATAGGTTTGCTGAAGACCTTCCAAGGGGTTTATTTGTTGCGGTAAAGATTTTTGCTTTTCACCTTTATACCTTTCATAGTCTGCCACAAAGGGTATGCGGTCGGTTTTGCCCGAACCTGCATTGCCTTTATTGGTGGTTGTCAGCTCTAAAAGGAAAACGGTTTGAGGGTCGTTCTCATAGTAGGCAACTGTTGACCGCAGTACTTCTATGGCATCTTCCATGGTCGTATCTTCCTGCTGAAAGTTGGTCGCTTCCGAGCGCACTGAACCCGATTCTTTTACAAACAGCCGCCAGTAGCGTTGCTTGCATTTTATCATCTGGTTTATTAAACTTTCTAAGTCACGCATCTTTTTCTTTTTTCTTTTTCTTTCTTCTTTTGTCTTTATTCTCTTGTCTTTTTTCTCTTGTCTTATTGTCTCTTCAATCATTTGACAATTGAAACACTACATCTAAATTTAAAGCTGTCGGGTTTACGGCAAGCGTTTTTACAGTTACAGTTATATAATTGCCTGCGCTCGGAATGTCGCATTTTGTATACCTGTCTGACTTGTTCACGTTACGGGCTGATATATAATCTTCGGCTGCAGTGAGGTATTGATAAACAAAATTGTCATCACGGATCCCGATTTGATATGGTGCGCCCGGTGCCTGGTTTTCATAGGCTACATAACCTATGGCCTTTTTATAGGCGTTATCCATGGTCAGCCGATATTCCAGTGATGTTCCTGCAGGCGTGCCGGCAGGTATCAGGATATTTTGCGTCTGGTGTTTTATTCTGTTTGCCATTATTACTATATTTTAATCTTTGAAAATAATAAGCGGATTTGCACCCGCTTATTTCATTGAGCCGGTTGAAGGACTGTTTTATCTTTTTCTTGTTCCCACGCCGATTAATCGCACTTCTACGAAATGGTTTGAAGCGGGTAAAGACGAACCGTCAGCCAGTTTTATGGTGGCTGTCAATTGGTCTGAATGCTTAATCAGTTTCAGGTTCTCGAGCATAACCGTATCTTTATGCCCGCTTATTTCCTGAGTGATCCCTGTATCCGAATTATTGAAGAAACGGCTTGCAGGCAGGTCAACTATGGGCTTATCGTTTACGCTGATCACTATTTCACCGTTCACAAGGGCGAGCGGTATCGCAGGGGCTTGTGAAGTGTATTTGGGGATGGCTGCGTTTGTTCCCGCATCTGTTCCCCACGCCAATTTTACGCCTTCCAGTACCATATAGATATTATCGGGCAATTGGTTTTTATCCAGGTTGGTAACTCCAACCTTACGGATATTGGAAGAATTTAAAATGTCGGTTGTTCCGGCCGTATTCAACTGCTTGCGGACATAATAATCCGCATCGTTAAATGTCATTTTTTTTGTTCGTATTAAATTTTGTGTTTCCTGATCGATTTCACCGTTTGCGGCCATACGATTAAAGAAACTTTGAGCACGGGTTACTCCGGTGCCTGTGGCGGCTTTTCTCATTTTGCTGGTTGTTTAGTTGTTAAATTAGTATTGAGTAATTAAAGTGTTTTTGTATTTTAGTTCATTAAGTATTCCGACATATAGCCCATGCCTTGCATTTCTTCCGGTCCCTGAATTTCATCCATGCCTCTTACTTCATCATCATATCCTTCAATCCCGCTTACTTCCTGAAGGGCTTTGCTCCAGTCAAACTGGTTTACCGGTTCGCCTGATATTCCCTGTATGTCTTCTATGCCTGCAAGGCCCAGTTGTGATTTTTTGGTTGGGAGTACCAAATCGCCTGCGGACTTTAAGGCTCCATATGCCGATATCCCCTGACCTGCTGTTACCAGTGTCTGGTTTTTGCCTGTTTCTAAAAGCGTTCCGAAAAGGAACAGAAGCGGCCCGTGCGCTTTAGCGGGGATTGCTCTTATATTAATTAATACGTTGTTGGCTACATAAGCACTCGCAACGGTTGCCCCGCCACGTATAGCGGCATTTTTAAGGGTGGGAGTAATTTTTTTTGTGTTAATGAAACTCATTTGATTGTTTATTTTTGGTTGAAAGTTTAATTGTTTTTACTTTTTTTTACTTAATGATCCTAGAACCAAAGCCGCCGCAACTGCGCCGCCTATGAGCAAAACCGTATTGTGACTGCTTTCGGGTGGTGGGGTCTGAAAGTCCATTGTCGGCGTGACCTCCGGAACATCATTTTCATTCGACTGTAATACCGGCATTGCTTTATTTCTTATTTGTTGAACCCTTGCGGTAAGTGTGTTTTTCTTTTCTTTTATTTTTTGCGCCGCTTTTTTCTTTACGGGGTTGCGCTCAGGCCGCCTCGAAAGGACAGGGTGCAAGCTGTTATAGGCTTCTTTTGCTTTTGGGAATATATTGTCAAAGCCGGTGTTAAAGCTGTTTACTGAATCTAAAAATGCGCCTATCCCCGATATTTCGTTTTCTTCGGGTGTTTCCGAATTGTCGTTCGCCTGTTCTTCGCTTAATTGTGCCAATTCTGTATCACCGGTTCCGCTGTCGTTTGTTTCTTCTCCGCCTGTGCTTTCCTCTTCTTCCTCATTTGGGTTGCTTTTCATCCTGCTTCTTACGGATTCGGGCGTAAAGTCCTGTATGGATGCTGAGCCGTCGTTTGCGCCCGGGTCTTCAGGCAAAACTTCGCTCATGTCCGTTACGGCCCGGTTCTGTGCCCGGGATTCATAATCTGCAGTCGTTTGCTCGCTCGCTGCTTCTGCAGTGCTTTCTTCATCGCCTTTTTTCTTTTTCTTTTTTAAGAGTTTGGGGAAATTAACGGCACTTGCCAGTTTTGCGACTGCTGTTAACAAAGGGATGGCTGCAGTTACGGCTGCAACCGGTGCAAAACCCAAACCTGCCATATCCAAAGAGGAAGGATGCAGGGCGGTGATGGCATTTATTCTTTCTATGCCGCTCAGGCCTTTGCCGCCTTTTATTATAGCATTCTTCAGTTTTTCGGGATTGCCTCCGATTTTATCCCATAGTTTCGACATTTTTTGTATTACGCCCCTTAGCTTTTCGTATTCGTTCATGTCAAGGTTTGCGGCTCTTGCCTGCTCCGGGGTCATGTACCCGTACTTTATCCTCTTTGACAAATGCAAAAAATTGATTCGCATGCCGAGTAAAAAGGAATTGCGAATAGCTACCGTAAGGGGTGAAAACTTTTTTATTGCTCTAAACGCTTTTCTTAATAAGCCTTTACCCTCCGCTTTGCGTTTTGCCCTTTTTTCTTGTCTTTCTTTTCTGCCCGATAAGCCCGATATGCCTTTTTCCGCTTCTTCCATTCTTTTAAGCATTTCCCGGAAATCGGCATCTTTTTTCATTATAAAGTTGCCTTTCGGGCTTATGTCATGCACATAAGGCATCATGGCTGCCACTATGTTTCTTTCTTCAGTATTGTTTAAAATTCGCAGGTATCTGCATTTCCTGATTTCTATATCGGCCTGTGCCCGGCTTAAACCGCTGATTCCTCCGCTTCTCAGTTTTGCTTCGTGCTTTATTATTTGCTCTGTAAAGGCATCGGCGGGCGCTACGCCTGCAAATCCCGAAATCATGGCAACATCCGGAAATCCTGAAAGTGTTTCTATTAACATGGTTTTGGTAATGTTGGGTGCTGATTGGTTGAATTCGCCTACTACCACATCCACTACAAATGCACCGCTTGAATCTTTCACGGTGGTGTAGATATGTCCGAACTCTTTTTTATGGTTAAAACCGACTATATCAAAAGAAGGATGATATCCCATATCTGATAGTAATGCATGTGCAAAAATTGCAAAGTCTTCACAATCAATACCCGATTTGCGGTCTTTCCAGCTTCTGTTGGGCGTACGGATTTGTTCTGTCCCCGGTTTGTCAAGATGGTAGGTAACATTTGTTTTAAGGAAGTGCCATACGTTGTAGGCGCTTTGCTCTAAGGTTTCGGCTTTTAAGTAAGCGGCTAATTTTTTAACCTGTTCTTTTCCTGTCTTTGCTGCTTTTTTAATTGTTTCTATTGTCCTGTCCAGTCCTGCATCTGCTTCAAAGGTGGTTTTATTGGTGTCAAGGCTGAATAAAATATCATAGTTATCCCTTAATTGATAGCTTGGTTTTCTAGGGTCGAGTTCAGGGTAATACGGCATGTCGCCCCTTCCTTCGTATTTATAAGTTCCATAAATACTAAACGGGTCGTTGGTATGGTCGTAGGTTCCTGAAAGCCCCCCAATGGTGATTATGCCTGAACCGTCTTCCATTATCCACCCCATAATATGCGCACCTCTCTTGCCCCTTGCTATAAAATTATAAGCTATATCAGGCCTTGCCCTTTTTGTATTCGGCCCTATGGGGGTGATGTCAACGATGGTATATTCCCTGTCCCTTGCATATATCTTATCCCCAACAGAATATTTAATTATTCCGTTAATACTCCTTCGTTCCGGCAAATAGTTTTTTATGTCTTTCACCATAAGCATTAAGAATAAGAAACCGTTTGATTGTATGGTATTTTTATATCGTTGACTTTTATGTTTCCTGTTATTGTCAGGTCGGGTAGTTTCTTTTTTGTTTTTGTTCCCAGCAAAAGGGATTTATAGGCCTGCAGCGCAAAGCTTTGTAAATTGGGCTTTACCCTTATGGTGTATTGTTGGTTGGAGTTGGGCCGGATGATGAAGGTGCTTTCTAAATTTTGCTGCCTGATTTGCCCGAGCAGGGTTGCGCCCTGCATGATGTCAAGGAATATGTAAGTAATTTTATACTCCTGATTGCTGGGGTTCGTGAACTGCATGTTAACAAGCAATTCAAAGCTTTTTAAGTCAAAACCGTATGATGCCTGATTGATCATTAATTGGGATGCTCCAACGCCCTGACTTATCAGCGACAAACCAAATACTCCTGCACCTATTAAAAGCAGTGGCCACATATTGTTTTATTTTTGTGTGGCGGCAAGTTTATCTAATCCTGTTTCCGTGCTTTGGATGTTTATGCTTCTTTATACTTGTTTTCTTTATATTTTCTTTTAATTTGTATGAATGATTTTAAACAAGCGGTTATGAAGGCTTTTTTAACTACAAGAAAACAAATTGCCCTTACTTTGGGTATTTCGCCCATTACCTTAAAAAAGTATGTTTCGCCTTTTTATGATCAGGTTCCGTTCTTTTTTGAAAAAAAGGGGCAGCTTACGCCGGTGGAGTATGAAAAATTAAAAGGGGTTTTGGTAAATGAGTTGGGCTATTCGCCTGATGAATTTAACTGATGGTTTTTTAATGCTTTATTAATGGTTAAATAATGCTTTATTTATTAGTATTCATTTAAAGTTTAGACTATAGTGATATGTTTCTAATTGTATGAGTTTGAAAACACCTTAACTTTAAGTTTTAAAGAAAATTATCATCTCCTTTTTAAATCAATTTGAACAGTTTAATTGAAAATTCCTTAGAAATACATATTATTAACACTATGGTTATTAGCTTTTTTTATCCGTTTATTGCAATTGAAATTTAACTTCAATTAAAAATTGTATGGACAAAATTAATTTTAAACCAAGATTTTGGGTATATAAACCTGCAAAATTTTTTACAGCTTCTCCTACCATGAAAGAAGAATTTGATTTTAAAAAATTAATAGAATTGTTACCATTAATACCTGCATGGGCATTAATATATTCTTCCATAAACGAGTATGTATATTATATATCTTTTGGTTTAAATATTTTCAAATACATAGATATTGGAGAATTATTAATTATTTCTATCCCAAGTTTTGCCTTAACTGTTTTATCGATTTTAATTCTTTCTTATATAAGTAATTTAATTCCTCTAGACGATGATAAAATCACATATGATGATGTTAAAACCAAAAAAGACCTTAAGACTTCTAAAATAATATTTACTGTTTCTATAGTTGCACAGATAATAATTTTTATAGCTGACTACTTCATTAGATTCAATGATTTTTTTAATCTTCTAAAAATTGTAGTTTATTGTTTTACAATCGTAGCATTTTTCTGGAATATGAATTTTTTGTATGCTTATATTAAAAAAGGAAAGCAAAAAAAATTTTTTATTGCAATAGGCTTGCAAATTTATGCCAGTATTTTAATATCGATGTTTTTAGGATCTCTTAAATATGATTATCTTAAATTGAACCATATAGGAAGTAGTATTATTTTTAATAATACTACAATCAAATCATCCGAACATTATTATTATATCGGGCATACAAAGGCTTATATGTTTTTTCAGAATGATTCTTTGAATACTGTAGATGTATATCCGGCATCTCTCATATCTAGAATGACTTTAAAATAGTAGGTGTATATTATTATAGAAGGAAATTTATTTAATTATTCCTTGCTTAATAAACTCAATTTATTTTCAAGTTCAGCTCTTACCCGCGTACTTTTAACATGCTTTAATTTTTCCCTTATCAATTCAGCTTTTGTTATGTTCAAGTCTTCCTTAATCGACTTGAATGTAACATGATTGTTATTTATCTTTTCTAATAAATTCCTGTTGTCTGCTTCAAGTTGGCTGAACTCTTTATTACGGATGTCCAGCTTTTCGTTTAGGTTGTCCTGCTCTGTTGAACTTTCTTTATATTCTTTGTGTGTGCTTTCAAACCATAAGTAAGAGAAGCGGTGTATGGAATAGGAAAATATGGAGGAGTATATAAGCTTTGAAAACAGCTGGTTTAAACTCACTAACATGGACGTTTTGGATGTATAATTAAAAATGTTAAAGGTGGTGGAAATGATGTTAAAGAAAATGCAGTTAATAAAAAAGAGTATCCACGCAAATACAATACTTTCTTTGTGCTTTGCCGTAATGATAAATGCTATTATTGAAAGGTCAATCACTATTACTACCAAAAAGCTTTGCAGGTGGTTGTACCAAGCGGGATAATCGGAATTAGCGGATATAAGATAATAAACCTTTGCGCTGTGTTCTAAATTATTATACATGGTCAGTACTATGATGAGGAGCAGGAATAGTTGAAATGCTTTTGTTTTGTTCATTTTTGTAATAAGTTATTTTATGAATCGTGGGTATCAAACCAGCTTCTAAACGCACCGGTTGCATAGTCCCTGATAACTTGTTTAAGGGGCAGATCACGGGGGGCGTGTATAAGGTCAAAGTTATTGGCATCAAGGAATTTTTCTGATGTTCCCAGTCCGCCCTCCCTTATATTGTCCAGCTTCAGTATATTAGGATCTGCAATGACGATCCTGTATTCGCCTTTCTCTGCTTTCTTTAGCGTGAAAGGGTTAATAATCTTCTCTTCCATACCGTCAACATTAGCCATTACATTTTCTGTATCTTCAATGTCGGTTTCAGCATTCTCATCTATTCCTCTGTTGTTATCAAGGTTGTTGAAGTTTAAATCTTTTTCCCTGTAGAATTTACCGAACCTGCTGTACATGCGCAGGTTTTTGGTATTGTTTAGTACTTCTGTGATTAAATAAAAATCATATTCCCCGTCTATCCTTTCTATGGCATCCGGTTTGAAATGGTATTTAATGCACTCCATGACACCGGCCAGGTATTCATCAATAGTGCTTTTGCCCGGTACTATATAATTTTTCTTGATTTCCAATTTTTCAACATAACCCTTTCCAGTCCATATTTTCTTTTTCTCATAAATGAATTGCCTCTTTTCATCCCTTGCATAATTAAATAAAGTTTCGTAGTGGATGCCCGAATAACCTGAATCATTACTTGTAATCTTTCTCCAAGCTGCATCAATGGCCGCCCTTGCTTCGTTTACCGGATAATCGGGGTTTTGTAAAAGGAAGGAATGCAGGTGGATGTGCAGGCCGTTAGTTTGGTTGTTGGCGCGCTTTACTTCGAGGCCATACTCACCGGCATATATATATTTACTCCAAGTGGGAGTTTTTCTAAGAGCAGTAAAACAGCTTATTAATTCTTTGGCAAAAAATCTCTTTCCCCGAAAATTTCCGTTTTTGTGTGGAACTGTTAATACTAAGTGTATGGGCCTGTAGTATTCTATTAACTTATTATTGTGTTCGTCTGTGGCATTGGTAAGGTATTCTTTATATTTCTTCCTTATGATCCTGCTCTTTCTCCAGTTCCACAGATAATCCAGCTTATTCCGTGAATACCAGAATGAAATAGGTACTATACATTTTTTATAATTGGTGTTATACCTTGCTTCTTTGTCAACAAATACGCCTCCTATCATTTTTGAATTGCCTAATGAATAATAGGTCAAAGCCAGCGGTTCAAATTTATCTTTCATTTCTTCTCCGTACTCGTCAAATTGGTATATCTCACTAATGTTTTTTTTATATATGCTTTTAAATTTTGGAAGTTCGACGCCGTTATCACTTAAATAGGTTTTAATTGATTCACAAAACTTATTATTGAGCTTTAATTTATTTAAGGCTTTTATGCCAAACCGGTTTGCTGAATCAATAAAATCCTGATTAATCTTTTTTTGCGGGTCGATTTCAATTGTACTATTCACATTTTTAGGGAGGTTGTAAGGTTAATAAATCTGAAAGATGTTACTTGTATTATCCAGAGAGGTCTTTCACGGTCGTAAACAGTTGGTAGTTAAAGCATTATATTTTATTCGAATTTTTCTTGTATTTTAGGATATAACCAATGCGGGGGGTAATAATAATAGGATCTCTTTTTAAGCAGGTTTGTTTAAATCTTTCAATATCCTCGGGTAATAATAATTCTTCTATTTCATCTATAATATCATTTAGCGTGATATCAAAAGTTGTTAAAAATGCAGTTTCATGATCCATCTTTTCTTCTATTAATGAATTATAAAGCATTGATAAACCTGTCAGTTTAATGACCTTATTTTTGTCTGTATTATAATTCATGATATTAATTTAGTTTTATCAATAGTTTATGTTGCGTTTTCTTTGGCGCTATCGCGCCAAGGTTTTTTATGCGTGGGCGTCTAGCCAAACGGTATAAAAAATGGGCTATTTAAAGTTTAGCCCAAAACTTCCATTGGCATGGACGCATCGGTTACGCTTTCGTTGTTGCTCCTCAGCATTGCAACGATACCCTCACCGAATATTTTAAAATGGCAGATCGTCTGCTTCTGCCATTATGCTTTTTGGCATTGTTTCGTTGTGTATTGCACCATTGGCATTTAATGATCCTTTTATGATATTTCTCCCGCATAGATCAAACAGGTATTGAATCTGTTTGCTTCTATCATATTCTTTTGAGCCGTCAAAATGCTCATATATTTCCCACGCAGGCACACCGTTTTGGTTTTCCTTTGTAAAGTATTTTTTAATGGGGGTAGCCTTGCCGCTTTCGTCATCCTGAAAAAGAAATACATTCAGTAATTTCTTTTCTCCATCCACTTTATAGGCAGGCATCAATTTAAACTCTTTGGAAAAATCAATATTGGGAAGGAAGGATAATATGCTTACTGTATAGCCGCTATTTAATTCACTTGAAATAAGGTAGGTTTCTTTTTTGTCGACGATGGTGATAATTAAAAATTCTCTCTCTTCTTCTATGCTTTCATAAAACACTTTTTTCTTTTTTATTTCTAATCCCGATAAATAACCGGAAAGGGAGGAGTAATCTTTCTCCCAATAATCCTTTGCTGATTTGTTGGTCAATTTTTTCGCGCCGGTTCGGGGCATAATATCCATGTCGTAACATTGGATTTGAAACAGCCCTTTATTGATACCGGCAAAATAAAGGGTATTATCGCTTTTTTCGTGAAGCATATTTTAATTGTTTATTGGTGATTAATCGTTTAATATTTCCCTGGGAACAGGGTTTGGATTGCTTACTCTTTCTATATAATCGCATTGGTCTATAACTGACCGGTAAAAATCTATTATTATTTTCCTTTCACGGTCAGAGAATATTTCAAATTCTATTGTCTTTGTATCATTAAGAAAGGCGTTGGCAAATCTTTTTGTTTCTGCTAATGTCATAATTAAAATAAATGAAGTTGAGTACTACGGGTTATTTGGTGCAGTTCATCCAAAGCCTGAATGAGTTTCAGCTTATTATTAAAATAATCCTGTTTGGCTTTATCTCTTTCGTTAATTATTCTATTAAGTTCTATCATGTCTTTTACATTTTTTGTTTTCTGTAACCAACCTATATGATATAACTTGTCACGTTCTTCCCTTAAAGCATATATACTTGCTTTAAGGGAATCAATTTTGTTTTTAATTTCTGTCTCCTTTTTCATCTTTCGGGACGGTTTATATGCCTTGCCCTGTTAAAGGTTTGTTTTAATTCTTCCACCACACGGAAAAACTTTGTTCTTCTTTCTTTTTTTACGTCTAACTTTTCTACATTTGCATTCATTGTTATTGGGGGTTTAGGGTGAACTCTTTAATAATTGTTAGAATCCGGACAGGCCTCGAACCTCTTCGGATTTTTTTTATATCATTTTTTTATTTGATTGTATTATAAGCGGTATCAAAAATGATTTGATTTTGTTTTCTTCATCAGGCTTCAGGCGGTTTTCATAGGCTGTTTGAATTTCAAAAAGCGGGTCGGTTACTCCTTCAGGTAGTTCTATACCATGCCATCCATTAATAAAATACATGACGTATAAATTAAAAAGTGCTTCTTTCATAGCTGATATTTATATTTAAGCACTTTCACTGATTTGATTTAAATTTTCAACTTCTTCCTTATAGCCATTAGACAAAAACCAGTTCATTACAAAGTTTTCTTCTACAAAATCAAGTTCATCTTTAATTATTTTATTATAAAGTTGTCGTTCATATTTATAATTAAAGTGGTTCACAAAGTCCTTTCCTAGAAGAACTCGAGATTTTTCATTTAAACTATTATAAATTTTCTTTACTTTTTGCATGGTTTTTATATATATTTACATTTAATTACACTCAAATATTATTGAGTAACAATACAAACATAAAGTATTACAAATTAAAAGTCAAGTATTAAAGAAATAATTTCGATAAAAATGGAAATTTCAAAAAAACTAAGACACTTACGAAAGGAGAAAAGAGTAACTGTTATGGAATTGGCCAATGGAATTGGTGTTTCCAAGCAAGCAATTTATGATTATGAAAACGGTGGGGTTATGGCTCCTGCAAAAAGAATTAAGCAATTAGCTGATTTTTTTAAGGTATCAACTGACTATTTTTACGATGAAAGTCAAGAAGATATAACTAAACCTTCGCAAGATGAAAATAACCCTAGTGATTATCTTACCAAGTATATAAAAAAACTTGAAGATGATTTGAATGAAGCTTTAAAAGACAAGGAAGTTTATAGATCTATTGCTGAACGATTAATGGGAAAATTTAGGGCAAGTGAATCGTCTATTTGTGTAGTTAAAACTATTACCCCTTTAATTGAATTTGGGATGATAGCATGATTATACAAATTCACTTGCCCAGTCGTGTAAAACACGATAACTAGACATCTAGTAGGTAGTCCCACGACCCATGTGGGACCACGAATCCGTCATTAAATACTAATTGAGAGGTTTTTGATTTTTTCAATGCCTCTCAATTTCATTTCAACAGGGTACAAATAACTGAATCTACTTGCTCATTTCGCATATTTGCTTGCTCACTTTTGAAATTGCTTGCTCACTTTCAATCCACCTTTCTTATTATTGGAAAAATAATTTTCAACCCAATAATAAATTTATGTTTTTAAAAAAATGAATATCCTGTTTTGGCTGCGCAAAAATCAGATTAACAAAAAAGGAAATGCCCCCCTATGGTGCTCCATTTATATAAACCACCTTAAAGAGGAATTTTCTTGTAAAATATCCATCAATCCCAAGAATTGGGATCAGGACAGCCAATCATCAAATGGCCTTTACGGGGAATATGACAATTCACAAATCCAGATTATTGCTTTTAAACTTTTAGAAATAAAAACAAGGCTGGATGTAATCGGAAAAACTTACAGTTTAAGAGATATTAAAAATGAAATAACCGGAAAAAATGAAATCAAAAACGGATTTATAGAACAATTTGATAAGTTAGTTGAGGAAAAAAAAATAAAAAATCCCGATATGAGGCTTGACAGCCTTAAAAAATATGCTACCCTTCGTAAAAATTATATTAATTTTTTAAAGGCCACCGGAAAAACAGACCTGCAGGCGGATGAGTTTACGCCCGTATTAATGGCAGAATTAGAATTGTTCCTCTATAAAAACCTTAAACAATGTTCTAAGAACCATGCCCTGCGGCATCTTGAAGGGATAAAGACAGTTCAAAAGTATTGTGCCGGCAAAGGAAATGCCTATAATAAAGAAGCAAAGGAATTTATAAGCAAAAGAAGTAAAAGCAAAAAAATTTTATACCTGAAGAAAAATGAAATCGAGCTTTTGAAAACTTTTAATTTTAATTCGGATAAGCTAAAAATGGTAGCCGACCTTTTTTTATTTCAAAGCTGGACAGGCTTTGCTTACGTGGATTTATTCGGGTTCGATTATTTCCGGGATGTAGAAGTTATTCAGGGCAAAGAGTGGGTTATCAGGGAAAGAAAGAAAACCGATAATTTTCCGCAAATGCCATTGTTCCCTATTCCAAAAGCCATACTTGCAAAGTATAATAATAAGTTGCCTTATATGTCAAACAAAGATTACAATTTATACCTTAAAATAATTGGCGGATGCCTTAACCTGAAGTTTAATTTAACTTCCCATATTGCGAGGAAAACAGCAGGCACACAATGGCTAAATGAAGGAATATCATTAGATGTAGTAAGTAAAATGTTGGGTCATAAAAATATACAGACAACCAAAGACATGTATGCTTTTTTGGATTTAGAGCGGGTTGAAAGGGAAACAAGAATATTTTTTAAAGAATCTTTTGAAACAGAAGTAGCTTAAATACTTTCAAATAAACCTGACCTGACCCGTCAGGTTTATTAAATGTAAATTTTTTCAAATTATGATTTGTTAGAATTGCTTTATAAAAAAAATCCTATTATCTTTGCATTACAATCACATACAGCCATTAAATAAATTAATTTTTTCCTTTTTTCTGCAATAATATTTATTGTCTGAAAATAACCCGGGAAACCCTTTATTGCCCTTAATTCTTTAAATTACACTAACCCCTTTTACTACAAAAGGAGAAGTTATTTATTGATTATTTTTTTATTACAATACTTTCACCACAACATGAAAAGTTTTTACCTGAATTTAATCAGGCTTCTATTACTTTGTTTTGTTTTCAGTACTAATCAAAGCTTTAGCCAAAGCAAACTTCTTTCCTTTCAGGAATTAAACGATAAAAACCAATTCATTTCTTTAAGCGAAGCGATTAAAAGCCCTTCAAAAGTTTATAAGCTTGCTTTATGTGATTCACTGGGAAGCTTTCCTGATGAAATACTAAAGTTCAAAAACCTTCAAATCCTTGAACTCAACTTTACAGCTTTAGATCATATCCCTGTCGGTATATCCAAACTAAAGAATTTACAGGTAGTTGATTTAAGTAATAATAAATTGAAGCATTTCCCGCATGCTTTGCTTTTGCTTCCCAATTTAACAGTACTTAGGCTTTCTGAAAATCAGATTGATTCTTTGCCTAAGGAACTTGTAACATTAAAGAAACTTAAAAGCCTTCAAATTGTAAACAATAAAATAGTTAACGTCCCAAGTGAAATACATGCACTTAAGCTACCTGATTTACAGGTTAGGGGTTCATCTTACAAGGGATTATTAGGAAAAGAAGAACTGGCGGTAACTAAAACCTTTGAAAGCCTGGAAGCTGCTTTTAAGCACCCGGAAAGTGTTTATAAACTTTCCTTATCCAATATAAAAGAATTATCACCCGACATTAGTAAATTCCAAAACTTACAGGAACTGCATGTAAACAACAATCAATTAAGTTCTTTTCCAAAAGAGATTGGTGACTTAAAGAATTTGCAGGTACTCAATGCAGGTAATAATAAATTAACCGGTTTACCTGAAGAAATCGGTAATTTAAAAAACCTTGAGCATTTAAACATTGGTTTAAATAAAATTACAAATCTTCCGGAAGGATTAGGAGGATTAGAAAAACTAACCAATTTACAGGCAAGTGGTAATCAGCTTACCTCTTTACCCAATTCCTTAGAAAAACTGGGTTCTTTACAAAACTTGTCACTGGGAAGCAATAAATTAACAACCCTACCGGCTAATATCAATAAACTGACAAGCCTTGAAAACCTGCATGCGCCGGAGAACCTGATTAATAGACTTCCTGAATTCCCGGGATTAAAAAAACTAAAAACTTTGCATATTGGCGGAAACAGGTTAAGTGCTTTACCACCATCCATAGGCAAACTCGAAAGCCTTAAAAGCTTAGACTTGCAAGGCAATACTTTAACTTCTCTGCCAAATGAATTAGGGCAAATTAAGGGACTGGAAAAGCTTGGGCTTTCAGGAAATAAGCTCAGCTCGTTACCTTCCGACCTTTCAAGGCTTAAATCTTTACAATCCTTGGACTTAGAGGGAAACCTCCTTACAACACTTCCTGCCTCAATAGGAAAGGTAAACAGCCTTAAAATTCTCAACATTGGCAATAATAAACTCACCAAATTACCCAATGAAATGAGCCGGCTTACAAATTTGAAAGATCTCAATGCGTGGGGCAATAAAATTACAAATGTGCCCGATGGACTTTCTAATTTAAAAAGCCTTGAGAAGTTCAGCTTAAATACCCAAGGCTGGAGTGCCGTTGACTTAAGCAAGCTTAGAACCGGTTTAAGCGGAACAATGGTAAGATAAACCACTAAAATTAACTACTTAAATAACATCTATTTATCCATTTATGAAATCACTTTTTATTGTAGTTCTGGTAATGCTTTCCCTTGCAACAAACGGACAAAGCATTGTAAGTTCATTAAAAAACGAAAGCCCTCTTCCACCCACAGAACAAGGCTTAATTAAGTATATTGATTTTGCGCTCAGTTCAAATACAGGGGCTGCAGATATCAATATCCCGCTTTATGAAATAAAAACAAAAGAACTTAGCTTACCAATTTCTATAAATTACAACGCATCAGGTATCAGGGTGGCTGATGAAGCAGGAAATATCGGTCTAGGATGGAACATCCTTTCAGGAGGTTTAATTACTAAAAGCGTTCGTGGTAAACCTGATGATGGCAGCTATTGGAACCAGGTATATCCTAATTTGGGATCAGGCCTTGATCAAAATTCAAAAGATGGACTTGCACTAACTATGAAAATTGTGAATGGTGTTGACGGGGCACCTGACCTTTTCAATTATAATTTTTTAAATAATACCGGCCGGTTCATTTTTGATAAAGATAATAATGCAAAACTGATACCTCAGAAGAAATTAATAATACAATATTACGGCTCATCTGATGCCGGCGTGCCATATTTAAAAGTAATCGGGGAAGACGGTACCTTATATTTTTTTGAAGCAGTAGGGAAGATAGCCTCACGCACAGCTACTTCAGTTTCTACAAATACTTACAATTGGTATTTAACTAAAATTCAGTCGGCCAATCTTACAGACGAAATCAACCTGACTTATACAGATACTTATTATGAAGACGGAAGCGGCTCAAGTCAGGCTGTTGCCATGATAACCGATTTAAGATGCGGATTGTTAACTCCAAATACTTATAACTCTCCAAGTTCTTATAATTATAACAGCTCAAGAATGAAGGGGAAACAACTTACAAGTATTAAATTTAAAGGGGGCACAGTTAGTTTTGAAACCAGTTTGAACCGCCTGGATAATATTTACACCAACCCAGCCATAACAAACCCTAAAATAGACAATATTATAATTAAAAGTGATGATGGGAACCTGATAAAAAGCTTTCAATTTCAATACGGATATTATAATGAAACCAGTAAGATTCTGGATGAAAAACGGCTACGGTTGGATGGGATTAAATTATGTGATAATATTTGCGATGAGGCCGCTCAAGCACTATGGTATAAGTTCAAATATAATAGCATTGCTTTACCCCCCAGGAGTTCAAGTTCACAAGACCACTGGGGATACTATAATGGTGCAAATAATCAGTACCTTATCCCAAGTTATACTACTGGCATTCCATATTCGAATCAACCTAGTGAATGTCCTATTGATGTAATCCAACAGGGAGCCGCTATTGCGGATTATAAAGGTGCTGACAGAGAGGTGAACCCAAATTTTGCCGGTGCAGGTATGCTCGAAAGTATTCAGTACCCAACCGGAGGAAATACAACTTTCCAATTCGAAAGCAATGAAAATGCACCCATTCCCGAACAATATACTATATTTAACTCATCAACAGCCTCCACCACGCTACATAAATTTGACGCTGACCATAATAGCAATGTAAGTGTTCAAAGGTCAGACCCTTCGCCTATCACGCCTAATATTGCAAAAGGTGTTTGTGCGCAGTTTACGCTTAGATATTCAACGCCCCGGCTTTCGACAGACCCTGGAACACAAAAATGGAAGCCCTATGGGAAGGTAATAGAGACAAACATAGATGGTGACGGATCTGAAGTTGTTGGAAGTATTGGTGAACTGGACATGGACCATACAAGTATAACTAAAATAATCACCTTAAAACCTAATAAATATTATGTAGTAGTCTTATATTCAAGCTTAGACCAATCAGATGTAAACGGGTTTCTTACCTTTTATACGCCGAATGTAAAAACAAAAATTGTCAGAACCTTTTTAGGTGGTCTTCGCATTAAAAAGAAAACAGTAAATGAACTCAGTTCTGAAAAAGCCACCGTTACCAATTATGAATATAAAGAAGGATATACTATTAAGCCAAATTATGTATCTACTATCTGGCAATATTTAGGTTTAGCAAATAATTGCAGCGAGCCATGCAAGGGTGCCGCAAGCACCAGCGACGGGGAGTCAAATAGTCCTGAGGGTTATTCTAAAACAACATATACAATATTAACAGCTCAGCACAAGGGTTTTGAACCTCATGTCAATTACGCTCAAATCACTGAAAAGATAGGGGAAAATGGGGATCAAGGGAAAATTATAAAGCAATTCACCATCAATGACGCCACAAACCCTGATGCAATATTTAACTGGCGAGTGGGGAATTTGATAAAACAGCAGATTTATGATGCCAAAAGCTTCTTAATCTCGGAAACTACAAATGATTACAGTGATATTAATTTTTCAGAAAGGTTTGATGGGGTAGATGTTATTGAAGTAGGCCATCATCCCTGCCTTCACCCAGGGGCTGAGCCCAGCCTTTATTCACATGCTTACAGTATACGTGACATCTTCTCTATTAGTGAATGGTTTTATTTAAAACGCACCACAGAAAAGTATTTTGATAAGGGGTTGTCAAAATATATTCAAAAAACCACAGATTACCAATACCTCAACCCAGCCCATAAACAGTTATCTAATAAAATAATAACCAGTTCCATAGGCAATACTATTAGGGCAAGTTATAAGTATACTGCAGATTTTCCTTTATCGGCAACTACAGATACTGACCCTGCCTCATCGGCCATTGCCAAAATGAATATCCAGAACAGGGTTGCGATACCGCTTGAAGAGAAAGTATTTACAATTCTTGCAGGAGGGTCACAGGAATATCTGACCCAGGGGAACCTGCATACTTATATTGAAACCCAGCCGGATAAATTATACCAATATGAAACCTATACTTACCGTTTGGATAAGCTTGTTGCTGCCTCTTCTACCACAGAAACGCAGGTCACAGGCGGTAAATTTAATTATGAAGCGTTGGTAAATGGAAAGGGCTATGAAAAAGTTCAGACATTGTTTTATTCAAACACCGGCAATTTAAATCAGGTCGCAGAAACTAACGGTTTGAATACTGTTTATCTGTGGGGATATAATAACGCCTATAAAATTGCCGAAATTAAAAATGCCACAAATTCTGATGTGCTGTCGGCTTTAGGAATCAGCCGGGTTGATTTAGATTTGCTGGCTGCAGCCTCAAGCCCATCGGCAGATTATATAAGTAAAATAAATAATGCAAGGGCTTTACTTACAAATGCAATGGTTACAACTTATTCTTATAAGCCATTAGTAGGCATGACTAAAAAAGTAAATGAAAATCTGGATATGGCTTTTTATGAATATGATAGGTATAACCGTATAAGCGTTATCAGGGACAAAGATTCAAATATCAGAAAGATGTTTTGTTACAATTATGCGGGACAGTTAGAGCAATGCCCGGGGCTTTTATTTGAAAGCTATCCACAAAGCCAGACCTTCACCCGTAACAATTGCGGAAGCAATTTTACAGGAGGTACTGCAACATATACTATACCCAAAGGTAAATATACATCTGCATCAAGCCAGGAAGATGTCGATATGAAAGCTTACAATGACCTAAATACCAATGGTCAGGCATACGCTAATATCAACGGCGCCTGCATCCCTTATGTATTCAATCAGGCCTTGAGCCGGGCCTTTACAAGGAACAATTGTTCCTGTGGACTAACAGGTTCATCAGTGACCTATACAGTACCTGCAAATACTTATTCGGGAGCTACCCCGGCTGACGCTACTTCTAAAGCGCAAAATGATATCAATACCAACGGACAAAATAATGCCAATTCAAAAGGTACCTGTACAAAATCGTGCACGGATGTAAGCATGAAAGTGATCAATTGCGTTTGCACCACGGGCACTTTCGGAGTTATATCCCGCATAGGGTCAGGCGTACACCCGAACTTTAAATGCACAACTACCTGTGGTTATATATTTCCGGACGGCACTTATAAAGTTACTTCAACAAATGTTACTGTAGGGGAATGTAGTTCATCAAGCAGTTGCGGGTCCGGTGGTATTGACAATTAAGAAATTAATGTATTTATTAAAACACTAAAATCATGGACAAAATACTGGTAATTGTACTTCTTAACATTTTCTCTATTAATTTTTATAATGACTTCTATTCTTTCCAATTAAAGGATATTGACGGGAAGGATATTCCTATAAGCGCATATAAAGGGAAAAAAGTGCTTATTGTCAATATTGCTTCACGTAATACTGTTTATAATAAACAGCTGTATCAGCTTGACAGCCTTTACTTAAAATATAAAAATAAACTGCTTGTTATAGGTGTTCCAAGCAACAGCTTTAATAATGAACCAAAGGGAAATAAAGAATTAAGCACTTACCTGAAAACTACTTATCATTTCCATTTTCCCGTAACTGCCTTAATGCCTGTAACAGGTTCCGGACAATCACCTCTATATAAATGGCTGAGCCACGATGGGAATGGCAACACATCCGTTGAAATAAAAAATGATTTCTATAAATTCCTGATTGATGAAAACGGGCAAACCATGGGCTTTTTCGCTTCCCCCGTCAGTCCTATGGATCAGCTCATACAAAAAGTACTTCAAGAGTGATACAATACAATTCTTTAACCATTAAAAATTAAGCTAATTACACTTTCATTACTATCATGCTTAAAAAACTATACATTTTTCTGTTATTGCTTTTGCTGATGGCTGCTGCGCCTGAAGAGACATTTGCCCAAATCAACTATGTGCGGGTATGGGAGCCGAAGGCCCCGCAGACAGATCCTACCATAGTGGCAACCTCACCCTTTAGTCAGGTAAGCGTTACTACCCAATATTTTGATGGCTTAGGAAGGCCTATCCAAACAGTTCATAAACAAGCAAGCCCTAATGGCAATGATTTGGTACAACCCATAGAGTACGATGCTTTTGGCAGGGAAACTAAAAAATACCTTCCTTATGTGTCAAGTGATGCAACCGGCAGTTTTAAAACTGACGCTCTTGGTACTACAGGCAAACAAAGTGCCTTTTATTCCGGCAATTCTAATATTGCTAATGATCCTTTCCCTTTTGCAGAAACCGTGTTTGAAGCTTCACCTTTAAACAGGGTGCTTGAGCAGGGGGCACCCGGGACTAACTGGCAAATAAGCCAGGGACATACCATTAAAAAACTGGAAAGAACTAATACTTTAAATGAAGTCAGGGCATGGAATTATAATTATGACACCAAAACAGCAACCAGCGACCGGCTAACAGGTTATTATACTTTCATCAATAATGAAGGGCAGTTATTGGTTACTGAAACACAAGATGAGAACGGTATGTTGATGAGGGAGTTTAAAGACAAAAGTGGCCATATAGTGTGTAAAAAGATGCAAAAGACAAAAGGGGTATTAACTCCTGACGGATGGATTGAAACTGCATATATTTATGATGACTTTGGCAAATTAAGGTTTATGATCCAGCCTGAGGGCTTAAATAACTTGGCTCAAACTTTAACCGGTTCCACTTATACCATTGATTATACAAGTACTTTTACTCAAAATTGGGTTTTTACATATACCTATGATGAAAGGCAAAGGTTAATTGAAAAACAGGTTCCGGGGACTTCCGGGATTACCTGTTTGATTTATGACATGGCAGACCGCTTAATTATGAGCCAGGATGTTAACCAAAGAAATAGGCAGGAATGGAATTTCACAAAATATGATGTTTTTTCAAGGCCTGTCATCATGGGGCTTTGCACGGATGCCAGAGACAGGGCAGCTATCCAGGCTAATTCTGTAAACATTCAAACCGGTAATTTATTTGAAGTAAAACGGGCTAACCCTCCTCATTATTATTCCAATACTGCTTTCCCAACTGCCGGCTTAACTATCCTGCATGTTAATTATTATGATAATTACGACTTTAATGTTGATACCAAAGATGATGTGACTTATCAACCTGTTTCTACCGATTATGACAAGGATTTATACTTATCTGCCAGAGGAAAACAGACCGGAAGCAAAACAATGGTTTTAAAAGGGGATAAGGCCGGAACATTTATTCTTTCAGTGAATTTTTATGATAAATTCGGAAGGATGATACAAACGCAAACAGATAATATATTGGGAGGAAAAGAAATCAGTGCCATGCTTTATGATTTTTCAGGTAAAGTACTTGAAAGTAAACTCTTCCATAACCAGGTGAATGGCGTGCCTGACAGGGTTGTCATTAATGGAAATAAATACGATGACGGGCACAGGTTAATTTCTACAACTTCCCAGGTTAACAATGAACCTGTTGAAACGATAGGAAAATATACCTACAATCCGCTTGGACAGTTGCTTTACAAACAATTAGGAACTAACAACCTTCAAAAGATAGATTATACTTATAATATAAGGGGGTGGTTGAATAGCATCAACGACCTTAATCAAGCTGTTAATACTGAAAATGATTTATTTACTTTTAAGCTTTTTTATGATGATAACTCCAATGGAGGGCTGGCGCAATACAATGGCAATATCAATGCAACTACCAGCAGGAATTTTTCAGGGATTGGTAGTAGTTTTCAAACCCGTACACATCAATATAATTACGACGGCTTAAATAGGTTGATTGGTTCTTCTTATAACGGTTTGAGCGGTGAATCTTTCTCAATGCCCGGTATCAGTTATGATGACAACGGTAATATTAAATCTTTAAGCAGGAACAACCTCATTGGAATTACCAATGGAATAAAACAATTCGGTTTGGTAGATAATTTAATATACAGTTATGCAGGAAGCGGGAACCGGTTGACTGCAGTGAATGACCAGGCTTTGGTTAACCCGAATGATGCCCTGGCAGATGACTTTTCAAGTATTAACCCTACTACTACAACCCAGTACCTGTATGATTATAATGGCAACTTAACTACTGATTTAAACAAAGGCATACAAACTATTTTTTATAACCATTTAAACCTTGCTGATAGTATTGTATGGGCTAATGGTAATTATATCAGCAACATTTATGAAGCTTCAGGGGCAAAACTGCAAAGCAGGGTATTTATAAATGGTATTTATACTAAAAGGACTACTTATGTAGGAGGATTGGTTTATGAATCTAATAATACCCAGATTGGTAAGCTTCAATTTATTCCTACTGCTGAAGGAAGGATACTCCCTACCAATGGTTTGCATATTTATGAATACCATTACAAAGATCATCTAGGGAATTTAAGGGTGGCTTTCAGGCAGGGGGCTACTCAAAGCTATACGGCTACCATGGAAACGGTGAACATTGCTACTGAAACAGCACAATGGAATAACCTTGCTAAAAGCACGGATAACACGCATCCCTGTACAGGTGCTTTTTCTGCCAAAACAGATGGTAACAACAATATTGGCCCATGGATGACTAAAACTATTACTAAGGGTGACCAGCTTACTTTTTCTGCAAGGCCTTATTATTATACTCAGCCGACAAGTGTAAGGAAGGATATAACTTCTATTTTAGTTAATTCTTTAGCAGGCGGATTAATTAAGGCATCAACAGGATTGGATGGAACAACAGGGCAAATAGCTGCTTTTGTTCCTACCTTACAAGTGCCGGTGACTAATATTTTAAAAGGGATAACATTTACCGGTCAGCAGATCAATGCTTATATCATGTATGTTGTATTTGATAAAAACATGAATTACATTAGCAGCGATAAGCAAATTGTTACTTTATCAAGCCTATCCAATTGCAGTCAGGTTTTACAGTTAAATTATCAGGCAACGGATGATGGATATGTGCAGGTGATGGTAGTTAATGAAGCTGATCAACCTGTATGGTTTGATGATATCAGTTTGCAAATCCAACAATCTATGGTGGTTCAAGAAAATCATTATGATTTATTCGGATTGGCTCTAGCCGGGATCGAAAAACGAGGCACGCCGGATGATAATCGTAAATATAATGGAAAGGAATTGGTCTCAGATTTAGCCTTAAACTTGAATGATTATGGGGCAAGGATATATGACCCTGTGCTGGGAAGATGGAATAGTATTGATCCGTTGGCAGAAAAAGGCAGAAGATGGTCGCCTTATAATTACGCCTTTGATAATTCGATGCGTTTTATCGACCCCGATGGAATGTGGCCTTACCCTGTTTATGTACGATCATTTATAGCTTCTTCTTCAGTAGCAGGAGGTACTTTTAGAGGCGATGGAAGGGGGGGCTCAATAGAAACTAAAGGGGTTACGTCTAGAGTTTCTCAAAGATTTGTAGTTGATCCTGCAAAAGGTACTGTTACTGACAATAAATTGAAAAGTGATCCTACCGTTGCTTATGCTTATCCAACTGGAAACCCTCTTTTACCATTCTCCCCAGTTTCAAAAATTCCAGAGCCGAAACAGGGAGAATTTAGTATTCAAAATTCAAAGACTGCATCAGGAAATAATACATCAACTGTATCTTCAAGTTATTCTGCAAAAGACCCTATTACACCAAGTCTAGTAACGCCCGAATTAGACGTACATTCGACCGTATCTTTAACAGAAGATAAAAAAGCTGGAGTGTTAAATGTTTCAGCTTCAATTACTGGAGACAACTTTCCGAGTACAGAGGCCTTTATAAATGATGTGTCTGGAAAAAATAGTGTTTTTATTGGAGTTAGTGAAGAAAAAGGAGGGGTGCAAGATCTTTACGGCGACAATAAAAATCAACTTATAAATACCAGCTTCCAAATATTAATTGATAAGAAGGGGAATTTTACTGGAGTACAACAAGGCGACAAAAAGTATTCCATCACAGGTTGGAATAAACAATTCACAGGAGGGGGAAGCAGATGAAAAAATTATTAATTGGATTCGGCGTTTTAGTAGTTGTAGTAATTGGTTATTTAATTTGGTACTATACAAATAGTGCTGATGAAGAAATCCATCTTTTGCCTAAGAATTTTACAGGGGTGGTTATAATAAGATTTGATATGAAAAACGGTCAGGAAAAAATCTTCGAGCGTGAAAAGAGGGTATACAACATTCCTATAAATGGTATATTAAATACTAAATTTAAACACATTACTGGCCTAAGTAGCCCACCTCAGTTTTATTATCTAATTAATGGTATGCGAATTCCAATTAATAAACATACTACAAAAAACAAGGTAGAAGGCCTAGAAGTAGGCCTTAGTATGAGTGATATAACCAAAAAAAGTGTTAGATTCTTAAGTTATATCGTGGGTCCAAAAGAAAAATTAGATAGTTTATATACTGTGCGTGAGAAAATTAATATTGCAGATTATAAATAAATTTCTCAACTCATGCAAGTTTGTAATTTGTGGTTCAAGCTTAGAGCCAATGAAACTTCTATATCCCAAACAAACAACTAATTTTTATTTGCATATTAAACTCAATTCTTTTGATTTCCTCCTGTAAAGAGAAATCAAAAGAATTAAATTTCGGAGTTCAAAGTGAAACTATTCCTGATATTGATATGAAAGTTTATTTAGACGATAAGCTCTTTAATTAAGGATACAATACGCAGAATTCCTGACGCACATGGTTACGCGTTTAAAACTTATCCTGGTAATCATCATTTAAAAGTAAATGTCTTGAATGATTCTTTTAAAAAAGAAGTTGACTTTAATGCAGACTCAAAAGACACTTCTGTTTTTGTTGGAATAGACTTTATATTTAATCAGCCAACTAAAGCCGAATTAGATACATTACTACACGTATATAATACTATTAAACAAGATTTTGATACCACAAAAGTTAAGAAAAAAAAGGAAATTGTTATTAAAATAACTCATCATGGTATTGAACCTAAAAATAAGTAATTAACCACTATAAGCACTTCAACTGTATAGTAGAATTATAATTTGATTTTCCTTAACTCAATGTTAAATCTCTGGATGAGTTTCCTCTATTAATCCTACCCCTTTTGTCCTCTCCAATATTAGAATTTAAAGCAATTGACGTTCTTAAAGTCTGAACATAATGAAATAAGCTCCAGACCGGTTTGCTGTAAAATTTTTCCTGTTTCCCTGGGGAGTACCACTTTTCAGAATGGGTATCTAATCTTACCATTATTTGCTGCGTTTGGGTTATTTTTATAAATTGCAAGCAAAATAAATGAGTAGTATAGTTTTGTTTTATCCATTTAAAGCATATATTATACTTTAAATAGATATTTTATGAAAATCGGAAATAAGATTAAAAAGATAAGGGAGTTAAAGAATTATACGCAGGAATACATGGCCGACCGCTTAGGTATTAATCAATCGGGATATTCAAGAATAGAAAATGATACAAGTGATATTACTTTATCTCAGATAGATAAACTTTCTGAAATCTTTAACATGAAGGTTGAAGATTTAATCAATTTTGATGAAAAATTCGTTTTTAATAATTCAAGTTTTAACACCTTTTTTGGCAATTATTATAATAATATGAATGAGAAAGAAAAAGAATTATATCAAAAAGAACTCGAATTACATTTAAAGACCATTAAGCTACTGGAAGATAAAATAAGTTTTTTGGAACAAATCAATGCCTCTAAGGGCAATAATTAGGGAGTTTTATTTTATCTCTTGCCACTCCACTGGATCAACAATTATAGATGTCCACCTAATTTATTCCATCTTTAACGGCGTTCTCTTTGCGGTTTTGCTTTTTATTTATAGTTTTGATTGTTAGGTAAAATCATTATTATAAGGTTTCGCCTTATATAAAAGTTGTAGACAATGTAGAAGCATCCTAATAATAACCACAGCTTTACTATCTTTGACGCTTTGAATAACAAAATATTAATGAACCAAATAATTTCAGAAGTAGCAATTCAAAGACGAGCATATTGGGTCAATGAGATTAAGAAGTTAAGTGGAAAATTTAGCGATGACTACGCCAAACTAGAAGCTGAGTTATCAGCGGAAGTTAATCAAGGTGGAATCAATGCAGTCGTAGACCATTTAAGGCTCTGTGGCAGTATTCCGGAATCGTATGGACACGATTCAAGTGAAGAAAAGCTATATTCCAAATACACAGACTGTATATTATCACATTCTTATAAATCTATTGGCTTCCAAAGCTTAGTATTTACAGAGAGGGCTGATGCAGCAGATGTTGAAGCAGTTAGCAAAAACTACAGTTTTGTTGCTGATGCAAAAGCCTTCCGTTTAAGTAGAACAGCGAAGAATCAAAAGGATTTCAAGATCGCAGCCATGCACGGTTGGAAATATGGAAAACCTCATGCAATGGTTGTCTGTCCAATTTACCAATTGCCACGAGCAGCGAGCCAGATTTATCAAAGTGCTACTGTACATAATGTTTGTGTATTCACTTATTCGCATCTATCTTTATTACTATGCTTTTCTCAAAAGGCAGGTATCGAAGCAACACAAGAGCTTATTCACAAAATTTTTAAAGTTATTCCTGCATTAAATCCCTCCAAAAATGCCTTTGAATATTGGTTAGCAATTAATCGGACAATGCTTGAGTTTTCTGAGGATATTCAAGAATTGTGGAATGTTGAAAAGATGGCTGCAATGGAATCTATCGGAATAGCTAAAACTGAGGATTTAACCTTTTTAGGACAACAAAGAGAAATAATAATGAGAATGACACATGACCAAGCGTTAACTGAACTAATAAAGGTTTACAAAATAGACAGCAAAATAAAAGCAATTAATGCAGTTAAGGATAGTGGAATATTTACAATAAAATAAACTCATGGACATATCAAATATATTAAACACGATCATTGAAGGGAATTGCGTAGAAGTAATGAAAAACTTTGAAGATAATTTTATTGACCTTACCGTAACATCGCCACCTTATGACGGCTTAAGAAATTACAAGGGTTATGTTTTTCCTTTTGAGGATATTGCTCAAGAACTTTACAGAGTTACTAAACCAGGTGGAGTTGTAGTTTGGGTTGTTAATGACGCAACTATTGATGGAAGTGAAACAGGAACTAGTTTTAAACAAGTGTTATACTTTATGAGTATTGGTTTCAACTTGCATGACACAATGATATTTAAAAAGAAAAATCCAATTCCACAAATTTATAGAAAACGATACAATAATGAATTTGAGTTCATGTTTGTTTTCAGTAAGGGGTTAGTTAAAACTCACAACTCAATCATGGTTGATTGTGCTCATGCAGGGTTAGAATTAAATGGGACGACATACAAAAACTATTCAAAAAATGAGCAGACGCGAGAAAAATTTGCCAAACCAGTTAAAGCCAAAAAAATTAAAGGGAATATTTGGGACTATGTAGTAGGCAAAAAACAAGAAGACCAAGAAGCAAAGGGGCATCCTGCTCCATTCCCTTGTGACCTTGCAAGAGACCATATAAACTCATGGACAAATAAAGGCGACATTGTTTTTGACCCAATGTGTGGTAGTGGTACTACCTGTAGAGTTGCCGCTGAATTAGACCGCGTTTATATTGGCATTGACATAAGCAGTGAATATGTTGAAATCGCAAGGCAAAGAATTAAAAATAATGAAAAAAAATTACGGCTTATCTTGGAAGAAGAATTGATTGCGAAATAGCGATGACTTGAAATTATAGTTATATAATGATATTAGTAAATTGAGATGTAGAAGGATAAGAAAAAATTGTAAATCAAGAAGCAATACCTAATTAAACCCCTCTTCCAATTACAAAAGCAATTAAAACTGCCCCTACCACAGTGGCAGTTTTCTTTATTTTCTTCCAGGCAATTTTCCGATTTTCCTTCCGGTCTTGTTTTTTATCAATAGCGATATTCCCGTTTGCATCGATCATAAGGGGTGGCAGGGCATCAGGCAGTTTATAATCGTTTACATATACAATCCCTTTCGGGTCAATGGTTTGTATTATTAAATCATTGCCTTTGGTTTGGATGCCGTTGATAATTGTTTCTTTCTCCAGCTTTTTACGCCTTGCCGTATCAGACAGATAAACATAAACAGGATAAGGTTTTAACCGTTCCTTTACTTTTATCTCTATTTTCGGATAAGGCTTAGGGATATAAACCGTATCTGACGGCAAACGTTCGGTAATAATTTTAGCCTGTTTTGTACATCTTCCGAGAAACCACGCTGCAAACAATAATAAAACCGCTGTGATTATTATTTTTGTTTTTGGGTCAAGATGGGGATTTATGATAACAGCCATTATTCAAACCAAGTTGCAACTGCGTAAACCATTCTTTTACTTCTTATTTTCCTGTATACGCCGATGCCTTCGTATGACCCGTTGTCATTTGTATTTCCCTCTATGGTCACAATATAATCTTTTCCATAAGTTGCAGGGTTCCAGTCTTCTATTAACCCTATATGCCCGATCCTGCGGGCGTACACGTCATAGACAAAATACAAATCTGACCTTTGAGGCTCCCGGAAAATCCCGTTTCTTTTTACATTAGTGCCACGAGAATAAATAATTTTATTGGGTAAAGCATAAGCAGGGGCCCACGCTGATACGGGAAAATATTTTGGCAGTGGCGGGCATTGCTTGTAACACCACGTCGTAAAAGCAGCGCACCACGCATAACCTTTTGGGAGCCCTACGCCGGCAAGGTAACTCTCCACTTCTTTGCCCCCGTTTGAACCAATCGGTTTTTCAAGTACACCGAGCTGCGATTTGGCGGCCCGGTATATACACTCTCTTTTTTCTTTTATCGTTTGCGACTGTCCGGTGATAAAAAAAAGGATTGGGATTAAATAAAAAATATTTCTCATGGCTAAAATATTAAAATGGATATTACCATCATGGTAAAAAGGAAACCGTAAATTGAAAAGGCGATGAGCAGCTTGTTCACTACGGATAAATTTTGATACTCCGCCCCGAAACCGTGGAATAAATAATTAAATACTTCAGGGAAATTCAATTTCATTACCACACTTGCTAATCCTGAAGCCACCGAAACAGTAAGGATGGCATATATGAATTTCTGTGTTACACCGAGGTCATAAGTGGCCGCTGTTCCCCCCGATAATTGATACAGCCATACGGGGGATATCAGCAATAATGCCGTTCCTATCGGGATAAGGATTACAAACTCATTCCATTTCTTAAAAAAGGTAACGGCCCTTTGGCCAATGAGTTTTTGTTTGATGTTCTTTAGCATTTCTTTAATCTGATTCATAGCTTTTTTGTTTTAATTGTTTTTGGTTTTAATTATTAAAGTCTTTTTTCTATCATTAACCTGATGTCGTCTTCCGCATTTTCAATGCGCTTCTCCAGTGAATCCAGTTCAATGTTCCTTGCCTTCTCATCCCCGTTATCCTTTTCGCTGTTCCGGCTCAGGCTCGATTCCAGTTCTGCTATGGTTTTGTTTGCTTCCTTTTCATTTTCATTGACACGGTGGTTTAGCGCATCCAAACGTTTGTTGGTTTCTTCCATTTCCGTAAAAACACTTTGCTTCAGGAAAAAACCTATGATGGAGATAATGACGGTAAAGCCTGCTATCCCGATGGTGATGATTAAGGATTGATTCATATTATTTTTTTTGTTGCTTATTGGTCGGTTGCCTTTCGTTTAAACTTTTTGCTTATCCCCGTTTCACAGCCAAAATAATTTTCAAGTACTGTTAACAGGGTTTCCGATTCTTCACGCATCTTTTTTACTATGTCTTTAAACTCAGGCTCATTGCTTATTGAGTTATCGGCCAGTAAGCAAAGGACATTGCAAAGGCCTGTGATTCTAAGCAATGGCGCTTTCAATACATGGTTAAAATGATTGTTGCTTTCCTTATCTGTTTTTTCTATAAATTCTTTTAAGGCTTCCATCATCCCGAGTTGTATTGCATACCTGTCTTTCTCTTCCAGCTTTATAAAATCGAGCTGCAGGAGTATTTGTTTTATGGCTGTACGGTGGTCGAAGTCATTCATTTAGTTTTAAGATTCTTTTATAATAGTCCGTGTAATGTTCTTCCATATAAGCCGTTAAGTCTTTACAATTTTGCAGGTTTCTTTTTTCTCTTCCCATCATGTGGGAGAAAGGACGATTATGAAAACTGCCTAAATTTGTATAACCTTTGTAAACCGGATAGGGTAATAGTGAACCGATGGTTAAATTATTTTCTATTGCATACCGGTAAGCAAAAAACGGCTCACTGCAGGCAGCAAAAAAATACGGGTCGTGGAATTTCCCTGCATTTTCATTCAGGAATTGATGCAGTGTTTTGGCATAGGCTTTCATGTGCCCGCAGTCATTGAAACCCAATATTCCGGAATGGATTGTTTTATGTCCCGGCTCGATGTCAATTTTTGCTTTCTTAAGCCTTTGGTTAAAAAACCACATATCGAAGCTGTCAATTTCCATGTTCTGACAAATCAGATCTGCATTTAGGATTTGTTCGGGGATTGCCTCCCATATAAATAAATCCCCGTCCACAAATACAAAGGGTTCTTTTTGAATTTCACAAACATGAACCTTTACCGCTGTTTGTAAATAGGATCGGTTAAATTCTATTCCTTCCAGGCCCGGGTTACAATCATCATAGGGCAGTTGCAGTTTATCAATCAATATTTCCTTTCCTTTTTTATCTGTATGAAGGATTACTTTATAACCAAATTTCTTTAGTTGTAATAAACTTAAAGCCCAGGCTAAATAATGGTACTCCGGTTTAAAAAAATCGGTCGGGTTCTTATGATACAGGTAACCGTGTAAAAATATCATTTGTCTGTTTGGCTTTAGTGGTTGTTAAAAATTTGTTTCCGTTAAGGTTCAGCAAAACATGGCGTATTGTGCGTTAAAATTTATTGACTGTGGTGCAATACCGTTTATAAACTGCAGGCGGACAAGTGTCCAGTATACGGGGTATTCTATTTTATTAAACCTGCCCGGAATAAGGGTAATTAAAAAATCGGGGTCGTTTCTCCATGTTACGGCGTCGTCGCTTACCTGTACCTGAGCCGTTGCTGCCTGCTCTAAATAAATGCCCCAACGGATTAATTTGGCCTGAAGGCCGGGCAAATTGAGGGCTGAAGCATTTTTATAAGGTAAGTTTACAATCAGGTTGGCGGCCTGTACGCCCCTTAACTCTTTCCCCGATAAATTTCCCGCATTTCCTACGGGGAAACTTTGGTAAGGGGCTACAGTTAAGGCTGCATTGGTTACGGTAACTTTAAGGGGTGTTGCGCCCTGATTACTGATTCCCACATTCCCCGACACATTTACATTCGGAGCTTCAGGAAAATAAACAGGCAGTTTATTATAGGCCGATACTTCAACCGGTAAACGGGGTGCGCCGCTTTCAAATACACGTAAGAAGCCAAAGTTAAGGACCTGACCGCCTCCCATTGTATATTTTATAAAGAATTTATACTGCCTTGTCATGTCAGGCAACTGTTCAAAATAATCTGCCCTCTGGTCGTGGGTCGAATAACCCGACGTTCCGTAATCAAAAAATACGCCTTTGTGGTTAACGGTTAATTGGCTGATGCCCGGATACCAAGCCTGATTGTTTGGCGCCGGCTCATAACTTTCGGCGTGTTGGTCGTTTAGCTGTTTATTAAAATATTTTGTTACGGATACATTGTTATTGCATACTTTAATAACGGCTTCATATAAGGTTAATGTTGTTGTGCTTTGGTATTCTGTGGCCTGAACAGTTACGTAATTTGAAAAATCCGCATTTCCGGTTACCGGATCGAGTGAAACAAAGCCCGTTTCCAACATTCCGGAAGGGTAACCTGCAAAAGTGCCAAATGCCGACCACACGGCAAACATCGCCTGTAACGGAAGTGAAAAAGAACTTTTACTGTACAGAAAAACGGTATTGTTTACCGGAGGGGCTAAAATTCTGATAATCCCGTTAGCTGCCGATGCGCTCCCTCCGTTTGGGTTTACAAAATCAAAATTACCTGTAAGGGCATCGGGTTTTGTCAGTTCATAATCTGTAACTTTTAATAAGGGGCTTACGGTTTGAAAGCCTGCCGTTACAGCGGCTGTTAATTGCCCTATATCCGAACTTGTCGCTAATCCGGTTGTTTTGCCGGCGGCACTTCCTTTTTCAATGGCCATGTTTAAAAAGTTTATCTTTAAAATAATATGCTAATCCTAAAAGAAGCATTAAGCCGATCCCCGTGCTTTCTTGAATACCCAATTCCCGGTCTGTAAATGGTTTCAGTATCGGGTTGTTCCGGGCAGCTTTCATAAATTCACCGAGTGTGATTTTTAAATCTTTATTGGAATCAAAAGGGCTGTTGAGTTTTGCTACTAATCTTGCATAACCGGGGCTTTTGTCTGATCCCAGTATGTAATTATCCGGCTTTCCGAGTGCCCAGGGGTAAAAAGTCCATGTGTATAAATCCAATATGCTTTTTATCTTTCCTTTGGCCGGTTTAAAATACCTGTATACATAATCGAGTTGTTCAAGCGCATTCATTTTTTGAAGAGCCGGTATGGTTGTGCCAACATAAGCCGCTGAATAACTTAACCACTGTATCAAGCCTACTGCCGGTTCTTTGCCTCCCGTATTGTTGTTTTGTGCTTTCGGGTTTAAACCGCTCTCACTCATCATTACTATCATCAGCCAGTTAGGATTAAAACCCAAAGTGTTACCGATCAGCGTTACCTTATCGGTGAATGCTTTGCGGATATTACCGGGAATTCTGTTCTCATAAGCCAGCATTACCTGTTATTCTATTATATGTTTGTTTTCCAGTTCGCGGTTTGGTTTTACCGGTCCTATGTATTCCCGGGTTATAAAGAGTTTTTTCTTTCCCGAATCCGGTGAAAAATATATCCTGTTAAAAAATGTTACTTCCAGCACATCAATAAATAAACAATTCCAGATAACAACTTCACCGCTTAAGATTTCAAGTAAAGAATCTCCCGCCTGCATGTAACAGGCTGCATCGCCTCTGTTTTCAAAACTTACACAATTACAATCGGTAGAGACGTTTTCCGTATCGCTTGCAACGGTCTGGAATGTTTTATGGCTGTAAAGCATTTTTTAAGGTTTAAAAACTATGTAATCAAATCTTACTTCTTTTACCGATGTTCCGGTTTCCCTCAATGATAAATCAAAGCCGGTACCGGTGAAATTGTGCAAAGTCCAAAACACATTATTGTCGAACCTGTAATCCGAATTTGAACCAACCAGAGAACCCGCAATTAAATAATTTGTAATTCCCAAGTCTACGCCAAAGGGAATGGTGTACAAGGTGTCTGTTCCGCTTGTATCGGCCAAAGGATGTGATGCCTTTAATAATATATGATCGTGGCTTGTTATTAAATTTAATAAAGCGGCGTTTGTTGCCGGGTCCCCGCTGATGTGCCGGAAATCTAAACTAAACCCACCTTTACTAATAAGGGCTTGTACTGCCCTTTGGATAAATAAAGTATTGGGTTTAAAGGAGATCATATTTTTGCTTTTGGTTTTACAAATTCTTTGGTAACCAGTAAATATTTTTTTCCCGGCTGCGCAGGGTCAAAGGTGATATGCTGGTAATAGGTCTTTTCCAATACATCAGCGTCATTGCTGTGTGCCATGCCGTCGCCTGCTTTAATTAGTATTACCACATCGGAAACCGTCATAAACACATCAACATCCCCCTTGTTTTCAAAGGCAATACTGGTACAGTCGGTACTGATACTGTCCTGATCCTGCGTAATAGGCAAAAACTGTTTGTTGTTATAGTACTTGATCCAGTCCATTTATTTTATTTCCCGATTAAATTAAATGCGATCAGTCCGCCCACTCCAAGTATTACAAGTTGCTTGATATTGCCGAACATGGAGTTTTCTTTGTTATTGTCAATGAGTTCTTTACTCCTGCTGATGCTTGCATCATTGAGTTTTTGTAATTCGTTTGCCGCTCCGCTCCTTTCCTCCGGTGTGGCATTGGGGTTATTTAAAACGTCAATCTGGGCTTTTATTAATTCCTGTTGAGTGAGTGCCTCATTTTCTACCTGTTTCATGTTAACGCTCCACTTTACCCATTCGGCAATACCATATCCGATTAAAACGGCTGCCACTACAACTACTAAAATAATAACCGGAATAATCCCAAGCCCTGCCATTCCCGATAAGTTACTGCCTCTTAATTTTACGCCTCCAATGCTTTTTAATTTGGTGAGCGTGCTTGCGTATTGGTTGTTTAAATTATTTATCGCCTGCTTTTGCGCCCCGCTTACGGGTTTTGTTTTGGCTGTCCTTTCCAGTTCCTGCATGAGCAGGCCCGTTGCGTTGATTGCTTTTTGTGTAGCGGTGGCTTGTTGTTGGGCGTAGGCTATGCGCTGCGCTTGGGGGTCAATTTGTTTTTCCTCGTTATTATAATAGTATGAAAAACTATCCTCCCTTATCCATGCTTTGCGCTCTATTATCCTTCCGGCAATTTGTATTACCGCCATTACTTCATACCATACATATAAGTAATTGGCGACGGCTTCGGTAGTTGTTTTTCCGGTTAGCCTGCCTATCCTGTTACTGCCGGTTATTTTGGTATCGTAATACTTGCGTAACAGTTCATTGTTGACGATCCCGTTATTTACTTTCGGGTCTGTCCGAACAATGGTGTACCCCGGGTATTTTTTCGGATAAACTACACGTCCCATTTTTTTTTATTTAAGAAGCCCTCTTATAAGAAACTTTCATCCTTCTTTTGGGTGCGGCTTTCTTTACCGTTTTTTTCCTTCCTACCCCGCTAAAATTCGCTTTGTGCCTCTTGTCTATGACTGTCCTCCTGCCTGATGTTCTTTTTCTGTTGATGCTTGCCCTTCTCTTTTTATTGGTATAGGTAACGGTGGTATAAGCTCCGTTCTTTACGCTGGATATCAGGCCGCTCAACGCTTCGGTTTTCTTGGACAGTTTGATATGGTCGGCTTTAGCCCTTGCAATGGCTTTTAAAGCGGCTGCATAATCAGCCTTTTTTTGGTTGCATGCCCTTGCCCATTCATTTACTTTTTGGTGGTATTTGGCATGGGTTGCGATACTTGCAGACGGCCTCGGCTTTTTTGGGGCCTTTGGCATTACCGGTTTCTTTGGATTTTTAAATGTTGGCATAGTGGTATGTATTTAATTGGTTATAAATAAATTCTTAAGTTGTGATATCGCCATTGCTTTTAACATTGGCTTTTCTGCGGCTTGCGCCAGTAATAAAAGTTCTTCCGTTGTGCATTTAAGTAATAAAGTAGAGATAGCGGCTTGAATCACCTCTGCCCCTTCACTGCTTACCGTCAGTTTTATTTCCGGGGGTGGTGCAGCGGGTTTTGTTATATTTTTATTTATAAAACTCATATTTTAAGCTGCCTTTTGGATGATTAAACGCTTTGCCTTTTCCATGAACCCCGCAAAAAACGGTTCTTCAGGGTTTTGTAAAAATGCCTCTGTTATTAATCCCCATGCTTTTACCCGATCTGCATCCATTTTTTCAAAGGCATTTGTAGCAATTGATTCTATGAGGTTGCCGGTTACTGTTTTTAATCTTTCATCTTCTGTTTGACCGGGTTGTGTTTCCACGCCTGCCAGTGCAGGGTTAGGTGTTACTACTCCCGGCATCCCCTTTTCAACAAAGCCGTACATTAAGCTTTCTATGCCTGACATCACCCCTTTTGCAACTTTCCCGCTGTGGGAGGTGTATTCTGCTTCCAGTATTTTTAACTCTTCTTCTTTTTTCTTAATATCTTCCTCTTTGCGCTTAATCTCCATTTCACGCAGCATATAGGCTATTTCTTTTTTGCTCATCCTGTCCCTGAAATCCAGTTCCCTTTGGTTGAGTGAATTTTCCTGCTGCCTTATTTCGCCTGCTATTTGAGTGGCATGGTTATAGGTTTGCTGAAGACCTTCCACCGGGTTTATCTGTTGCGGCAAGGATTTTTGCTTTTCGCCTTTATACCTTTCATAGTCCGCCACGAAGGGTATGCGGTCGGTTTTTCCTGATCCTGCATTGCCTTTGTTGGTGGTTGTCAGCTCTAAAAGGAAAACGGTTTGCGGGTCGTTTTCATAGTAAGCAACAGTAGACCGGAGTACTTCTATGGCATCTTCCATGGTCGTGTCTTCCTGCTGGAAATTGGCAGCTTCCGAGCGCACCGAACCCGATTCTTTTACAAACAACCGCCAGTAGCGCTGTTTGCATTTTACCATCTGGTTTATTAAACTTTCTAAATCACGCATGTTTTACTTTTTTTTGTCTTTCTCTTTAATCTTTTGTCTTTCCTCTCTTGTCTTTAATCCCTTCAATCATTTGACAATTGGAACACTACATCTAAATTTAAAGCTGTAGGATTTACGGCAAGCGTTTTGACTGTTACCGTTACATAATTGCCTGCGCTTGGTATATCGCATTTTGTGTACCTGTCTGACTTGTTCACGTTACGGGCTGAAATATAATCTTCGGCTGCTGTCAGGTACTGGTAAACAAAATTATCATCCCTTATACCGATCTGATAGGGTGCGCCCGGTGCCTGGTTTTCATAGGCTACATAACCTGTTGCTTTCTTATAGGCGTTATCCATGGTTACCCTAAATTCCAGAGAAGTTCCGGCAGGTGCGCCTGCGGGTATTATAATATTTTGGGTCTGGTGTTTTATCCTGTTTGCCATTTACCGGAAAGTTTAATTTTGAAAATAATAAGCGGGGTTTTCACCCGCTTATTTTCATTAGCCGATTGAAGGATTGTGTTTATCTTTTTCTTGTTCCCACTCCGATTAAACGCACTTCTAAAAAATGGTTGGAACCGGGCAAAGACGATCCGTCAGCCAGTTTTATAGTGGCTGTCAGTTGGTCTGAATGCTTAATCAGTTTTAAGTTCTCGAGCATTACCGTATCCTTGTGCCCGCTTATTTCCTGTGTGACCCCTGTATCTGAATTATTAAAGAAACGGCTTGCAGGCAGGTCAACTATTGGTTTATCGTTTACGCTGATCACTATTTCCCCATTCACCAGGGCCAGCGGAATTCCGGGGGCTTGGCTGGTGTATTTGGGGATGGCTGCATTTGTCCCCGGATCTGTTCCCCAAGCCAGTTTTACGCCTTCCAGTACCATATAGATATTGTCGGGCAACTGGTTTTTATCCAGGTTGGTTACTCCCACTTTTCGGGTATTGGAGGAATTTAAAATGTCGGTTGTTCCTGCTGCATTCAACTGCTTGCGGACATAGTAATCCGCATCGTTAAATGTCATTTTTTTTGTACGTATTAAATTTTGTGTTTCCTGATCGATTTCACCGTTGGCGGCCATTCGGTTAAAGAAACTTTGCGCACGGGTTACCCCGGTAGTGGCGGCTCTTTTCATTTTGCTGGTTGTTTAAATTAGTATTAAGTAATTAGTATTGAGTATTGTATTTAATTCATCAGGTATTCTGACACGCCTTGCATTTCTTCCGGTCCCTGCACGTCATCCATACCGCTTACTTCGTCGTCATATCCTTCAATCCCGTTCACTTCGTTGAGTGCTTTGCTCCAGTCGAACTGGCTCATCGGTTCGCCTGAAATCCCCTGTATGTCTTCTATGCCTGCAAGTCCCAGTTGTGATTTTTTGGTTGGCAATACTAAATCACCTGCGGACTTTAAGGCTCCATAGGCTGAAATGCCCTGGCCTGCCGTTACCATCACGGGGTTTTTGCCTGTTTCTAAAAGTGTCCCGAAAAGGAACAAAAGCGGCCCGTGTGTCTTGGCAGGGATGGCCCTGACATTGATTAAGACGTTGTTGGCTACATAAGCACTGGCAACGGTTGCCCCGCCACGGATGGCAGCATTTTTAAGGGCAGGTACAATTTTTTTTGTGTTAATGAAACTCATTTTATTAGCCGGTTTTTAGTGAAAATTTTTAATTGCTTTTACTTTTTTTTACTCAATGACCCAATGATCAGAACTGCCACTACGCCGCCCCCTATGAGCAGGGCCGTATTGTCATTATGACTTTCCGGTGCCCGGGCTTGCATGTCCATGTCCATTGTTGGCATAGCCTCCGGTATCTCATTACCGGGTTGCAATAAGGGCATTGCCTTATTCCCGGTTTGTTGTACCCCGGTAGCGAGCGTGTTTTTCTTTTCTGTTATTTTCTTTGCCGCTTTTTTCTTTACGGGGTTTCGCTCCGGCCGCCTGGAAAGGACGGGGCGCAAAGTGTTATAAGCTTCTTTTGCTTTTGGGAATATATTGTCAAAGCCGGTGTTAAAGCTGTTTACCGAATCTAAGAATGCGCCAATACCTGACATTTCGTTTTCTTCAGGTGTTTCTGAATTGTCGTTTGCCTGTTCTTCGCTTAACCGGGATAATTCATTATCGTTGTTTCCGCTTTCATCGCCTGATTGGCTTTCTTCATCGCCCGTGCTTTCCTCATCGGGTTCGTTTTCATTTGAAGGGCTTCTTTGCATCTTATTTCTTACTGCTTTAGGCGTAAAGTCCTGTATGGATGCAGAGCCGTCATTTTCGCTTGGGTCTTCGGGTAATACTTCGCTCATGTCGGTTACTGCCCGGTTCTGTGCCCGGGATTCATAGTCGGCTGCAGTCTGGTCGCCGGCTGCTTCTGTGGTGCTTTCTTCATCGCCTTTTTTCTTTTTCTTTTTTAAAAGCTTTGGGAAGTTGACGGCACTTGCCAGTTTGGCGACTGCTGTGAGCAAAGGGATTGCTGCTGTTACCGCGGCAACGGGTGCAAAGCCCAGTCCTGCCATATCCAATGGGGAGGGATGCAGGGCGGTGATGGCGTTTAGGGTTTCTATGCCGCTCAGGCCTTTGCCGCCTTTAATGATTGCATTCCTTAGCTTTTCGGGGTTGCCCCCGATCTTTTCCCATAGTTTGGTCATTTTTTGTATGACCCCCCTTAGTTTTTCATATTCGTTCATGTCAAGGTTGGCCGCCCTCGCCTGTTCGGGTGTCATATAGCCGTATTTGATGCGCTTGGATAAATGCAGGAAATTGATCCGCATGCCCAGTAAAAAGGAGTTGCGGATAGCGACGGTAAGGGGTGAAAACTTTTTGATGAATTTAAAGGCTTTCCTGAAAATGCCTTTGCCTTCTGCTTTGCGTTTTGCCCTTCTTTCTTTGCGTTCTTTCCTGCCAGAAAGGCCTTCGAGTGCTTCTATTCTTTCTACCATGCCTTGCAGGTCGGCGTGGCGTTTCATTATAAAGTTGCCTTTAGGGCTTATATCATCCACGTAGGGCATCATGGCCGCTACCGTATTTCTTTCTTCCGTATTGTTTAAAATACGCAGATACCTTAATTTCCTTATTTGTTTATCTGTTTCTGACCTGCTTAAACCGCTTACGCCTTTTTGTAATTTTGCTTCGTGTTTTAAGACTTGCTCTGTAAAGGCATCGGCCGGCGTTATGCCTGCAAAGCCCGAAACCATCGCAACCTGCGGGATTCCTGAAAGTGTTTCTATTAACATGGTTTTGGTAATATTTGGTGCTGTTTGGTTGAATTCGCCAACCACGACATCTACCACATATGAACCGGTTGAATCTTTCACGGTGGTATAGATATGCCCGAACTCTTTTTTATGGTTAAAGCCGACTATATCAAAAGAAGGATGATATCCCATATCAGTGAGTAATGCGTGTGCAAAAATGGCAAAGTCTTCACAATCAATACCGTTATTGCGGTCTTTCCAGCTTCTGTTTGGCGTTCGTATTTGTTCTGTCCCGGGTTTGTCGAGGTGGTATTTAACATTGGTTTTAAGGAAGTGCCATACGTTGTACGCACTTTGTTCAAGGGTGCCGGCTTTTAAATATTCTGCTGATTTTTTAACATGTTCCTTTCCTGTCTTTGCCGCTTTTTTTATTGTTTCTATGGTTTTGTCCAGTCCCGCATCTGCTTCAAAGGTGGTTTTGTTATTGTCAGGAGTAAATAAGAAATCATAATTATCCTTTAGCCGGTAGCTTGGTTTCCTCGGGTCGAGTTCGGGGTAATACGGCATGTCTCCCCTGCCTTCGTATTTATATGTCCCGTAAATACTAAAAGGGTCGTTGGTATGGTCGTAGGCTCCTGAAAGCCCCCCAATGGTAATTATGCTCGAACCGTCTTCCATTATCCACCCCATAATATACGCCCCCCGCTTCCCCCTTGCAATAAAATTATAGGCTATTTCGGGTCTTGCTCTTTTTGTATTCGGACCTATGGGGCTGATATCAACAATGGTAAATTCCCTGTCCCTCGCATATATCTTATCCCCGACGGAATATTTTGTTATTTCCCCGATCCCTGCTAAAATATGTCTCTCAGGCTTTAGGTTGTGTTTTATATAGTCTTTATAATCTTCTACCGTTACCCATCCGTCGCCGTTGTAATCAAAGCCTTTGTTTTGCCGGGCTATTTTTCTGGCCGTCGCCGGCCCCTTTTCGCTTCCGATAATAAAATTGTCCGGTTGGTTTAAGGCATAAGGATAAAAGGCTGCTAAATAAAGGGTTTCAAGGCTTTTTAGTTTCCCTTTAAATTGAGGCTGTTTGTAAAATTTCTCTACATAATTTAATTGCTCGGTTGCCGGTAACCTCCTTAAAGTATCGGTTGTGGTATGCAAAACCTTTTCGGCAATAAAGGGCATGAACTGGATCAGGCCGACCGCTTTAGTTTGAGGGTTCATTTTTGAAGGGCTTAAGCCCGATTCATTAGCCATTACCTGCATCAGCCAGTCGGGATTGATGCCTATGCTTTTGCTTACCTCATTTACCTTTTTTACAAAGGGCAAACCGAATTTCTTTAGGGCGATATGTTCAAATGCTATGGGCATCAGGAGTAAGAAACCGTTTGGTTGTATGGGATTTTTATATTGTTGACTTTTATATTTCCCGTTATTGTTAGGTCGGGCAGTTTCTTTTTTGCCTTTGTACCGAGCAAAAGGGATTTATAAGCCTGCAAAGCAAAATTCTGTAAATTGGGCTTTACCCGAATGATATATTGCCGGTTGGAGTTGGGCAGTATGATATAAGTACTTTCTAAATCTTGCTGCCTGATTTGCCCGAGAAGGGTTGCGCCCTGCATAATGTCAAGGAATATATAATTTATTTTAAACTCCTGATTACCGGGGTTGGTAAACTGCATATTTACAAGCAGTTCCAAACTTTTTAAATCAAATCCGTAGGAGGCTTGGTTGATCATTAACCGGGATGCACCCACGCCCTGGCTTATCAGCGATAAGCCAAAAACTCCTGCACCTATTAAAAGAAGCGGCCACATATCGTTTTATTTTTTGTCCGGATGCAAGTTTATATAAACCCGGTTCTGTGCTTTGGATGTTTATGTTTCTTTATACTTGTTTTCTTTATATTTTCTTTTAATTTGTGTTATTATACCCGGACACTAAAAATCAAGCGGTTATGAAACCTTTTTTAACAACAAGGAAACAGATTGCCCTTATTTTGGGTATTTCGCCCATTACCTTAAAAAAATATGTTTCGCCTTTCTACGATCAGGTACCGTTCTTTTTTGAGAAAAAGGGGCAGCTTACCCCGGTGGAATATGAAAAATTAAAATGGGTTTTAATAAATGAACTGGGCTATTCCCCCGATGAATTTAACTGATGCTTTATTAATGCTTTATTAACGGCTAAATAATGCTTTATTTATTACAGGTATGATAAGGGAATTGCTTTAATGGTTTGCGGGTTTATAAAGGTTCTGTAAGGAGCCTTTTTTTATGGGCTTTTTATTTTAATTGATATATCGTTTGCCGGTGATTACTGCATCCCGAAAAATGAAAATAAAAATTCCCGGTCATTTTAAGTTTTTCTTTTTTGGCAAAAGGTTTTTAACATAAAAAAAATACCCGGAATTTATATTATTATAAAGTAAAACTTAATCAACAAATAATTAAAATATACTAAACAAATAATTAAAATATATTTTAATTATTTGTTGTTAATTTGCGACATTGTATTTATATTTACTCAGTTAAAAAGCTGTAAAAATATACATATGATTTTCTTTCAGAATTGCCACACGGAACAGGATTTAAAAATCCGTTACAAAGAACTCGCAAAAATTCATCATCCCGACAGAGGCGGTGAGACGGAAACAATGCAAAAAATTAATACTGAATATTCTTATTTAATTAAAAATATTTGGAAATTAAAAGATGAAAATTTGGATGAATCGGAACTGGAAGAAAAGATTTTTAATGATGAAAGATACAGAAATGCAATCAATCTCATTTTAAATCTGCCGAATATTGAAATTGAGTTGGTGGGAATCTGGATTTGGGTTACGGGAAATACTTTTGAAGTGAAAGACAAATTAAAAGAAGCGGGATTTTTCTTTGCTTCAAAAAAAATCGCCTGGTATTTCAGGACGGATGAAAATAAAGTAAAGAACAAAAAAGAAATGTCATTGGAACAAATTAAAGTAAAATACGGAAGCAGTAAAATAAAAACAGATTCTCAAAAATTATTAATAAACAGAGCGGGCAAATAAATATCCCGCTTTTTTTATCTTTTTAAAGTGTTTAAAACCAATATCTGAAACAGAGAGGTTTAATTAATTTGTCATTGGATATAAATTTATTATTCATAAATGTTGAATTTTTTTTAAAATTATGTTGAAATTTGCAACATAATTTTAAAAAAAATTCAACATAAAAGATGAGTAATGAACAAAAGTCTTTGGAAGAAGTTATTAAGGATATAGGTATTATGCAGTCCAAAATAGCTGAAATTTTAGGCTTGCACCGTGCCACATGGATTAATTTAAAAAAGGATTTGAGTAAAATTACTTTTGGGCAAATCATTCTTTTGTCTGAAAAACTGCATATTACCGTGCCCGAAATAATTGATGCCATAAAAGTTTCTATTGAAAGGCAATCAAAAGAATAATTTCTGCTACCGGATTAACTTTTTGGTAAGCTCCGCTTTTGCTTTCTCACCTTTGGCGTGTTTAAGTTTTTCTTTTACCAGTTCTATTTCGGATAAACAGAGTTTTTCATTAGTCATGTTCAGATCGCTTAAGGCAAGGCTCAACTCCTTGCTGATAGATTTAATTTTCTTTTCTGCCGATTCAAGGGCTTGTTTGGTTAGGTTCAACTCTTCATCCATATTACTGAGCTCCCTGCACGCCGAGTTCAACTCGGTTTCAAAATATAAAACCCGTTCTTTTAAATCTTCCGTTTGCGTGCTCTCATACCAGAGGTAAGAAAACCGGTGGATCGAATAAGAGAAAATAGCGGAATAGATCAGCTTCGATAACAGGCGGTTTAGGCTTTCAATTAATCCGGCATGGCTTTTATAACTGAAGATTTCATATATTGATCCTATTACGTCAAAGAAAATACAATTGACTAAAAACAATATCCACGCAAATACAATGCTTTCTTTGTGCTTTGCCGTAATGATAAAAGCAATGATTGAAAGGTCTATAACGATTACTACCAAAAAACTTTGCAGGTGGTTGTACCAATCGGGGTAACCCGGATTGGCTGAAATAAGGTAATAGACTTTTGCGCTGTGCTCAAGGTTATTGTACATAGTCAGTACAATGATGAGAAGCAGGAATATTTGAAATGCTTTGCTTTTGTTCATTTTTAGGACGTGTTTATTTTATGAATCGTGGGTATCAAACCAACTTCTGAAAGCCCCGGTTGCATAGTCCCTGATAACCTGCTTAAGGGGTAAATCCCGGGGGGCGTGTATTAAATCAAAGTTATTGGCATCTAAAAACCTTTCGGATGTTCCCAGCCCGCCTTCCCTGATATTATCCAGTTTCAGTATATTGGGGTCTGCTATTACAATCCTGTATTCGCCTTTCTCTGCTTTTTTTAGCGTGAAAGGGTTAATGATCTTCTCTTCCATACCGTCAACGTTGGCCATTACATTTTCGGTATCTTCAAGGTCTGTTTCTGCGTTTTCATCAATTCCCTTATTGTTATCAAGGTTGTTAAAGTTCAAAGCCTTTTCCCTGTAAAATTTACCGAACCTGCTGTACATCCGCAGGTTTTTGGTATTGTTCAGTACTTCCGTGATTAATGAAAAATCATACTCCCCGTCTGTCCTTTCTATGGCATCGGGCTTGAAATGGTATTTTATGCACTCCATGACTCCGGCAAGGTATTCGTCTATTGTGCTTTTGCCCGGTACTATGTAATTTTTCCTGATTTGTACTTTATCTACCCAGCCATTTGGGGTATGAACTTTCTTTGTTTCATAAATGAACTTACCTTTCTCATCCCTGGCATAGTTATATAATGTTTCGTAGTGGATGCCCGAATATCCCGAATCATTGCCCGTTATCTTTCTCCATGCCGTATCAATGGCTGCCCTTGCTTCGTTTACAGGATAATTAGGGTGTTGTAAAAGGAAGGAATGTAAGTGTATGTGCAGGCCGTTAATTTGATTGTGGGCGCGTTTTACCTCCAGCCCGTATTCTCCTGCATAAATATATTTTTTCCATGTAGGTGTCGCCCTAAGGGCATAAAAACAGCTTATTAATTCTTTTGCAAAAAAACTCTTTCCTTTAAACTCTCCGTTTTTGTGCGGTACTGTTAATACTAAGTGGATGGGTTGGTAGTATTCAATTAACTTGTTATCGTGTTCATCCGTGGCCCGGGTAAGGTATTCTTTGTATTTTTTTCGTATGATCCTGCTTTTTCTCCAGTTCCAGAGAAAGTCCAGCTTGTGCCTTGAATACCAGAATGATAAGGGAACAATACATTTTTTATAATTGGTGTTATACCTTGCTTCCCTGTCTTCAAAAACGCCCCCTATCATTTTTGAATTGCCCAATGAATAATAAGTTAAGGCAAGCGGTTCAAATTTGTCTTTCATTTCCTCTCCGTACTCATCAAACCGGAATACCTCGCTGATGCTTTTCTTATAGGTGCTTTTATATTTCGGGAGTTCTACCCCGTTATCGCTTAAGTAGTTTTTGATTGCCTCGCAAAACTTGTCATTGAGCCTTAGTTTGTTTAAGGCTTTAATACCGAAGTTGTTTGCTGAATCGATAAAATCCTGATTCAGTTTTCTTTGCTCGTCAATTTCAATGGTACTATTCAAATTTTCAGGGAGGTTTTATGGTTAATATTTATAGCAGTTGTTACTTGTATTATCCAGAGAGGGCTTGTATGGTCCCTAAACCGCTTATAATTAGATACTTATATGTATTTTCAATAAGGCTTATAGGATCTCTTTTTACCGGGTAACTCCTGATTTGCTCTCATAACTATTTAATTTTAAGCCCTTATAATTTTATGTGTTAAACTTACTTCCGGTGCTGTCGCACCGGAGGTTTTTTTTGCGTGGGCGTCTAGCCGGTGGTTTAAAAAAGGGCTATTTTAAGTTTAGCCCAAAACTTCCATTGGCATGGACGCATCGGTTACGCTTTCGTTGTTGCTCCTCAGCATTGCAACGATACCCTCACCGAGTATTTTAAAATGGCAGATCGTCCGCTTCTGCCATGATGCTTTTAGGCATTGTTTGGTTAACACCCGGGTTTATTGATCCTTTTATTATCTTTCTCCCGCATACGTCAAACAGGTATTGAATCTGTTTGCTTTTATTATATTCTTTTGAGCCGTCAGGATATTCAAATATTTCCCATGCAGGTACGCCGTTTTGGTTTTCCTTTGTAAAGTATTTTTTAACGGGTGTTGCCTTGCCGCTTTCATCTTCCTGAAAAAGAAAAACGTTCAGCAATTTCTTTTCTCCGTCCACTTTGTAGGCAGGCATCATTTTAAACTCTTTTGAAAAATCAATATTGGGAAGGAAGGATAAAAGGCTTATTGTATAGCCGCTCTTTAATTCAATGGAAATAAGGTAGGTTTCTTTTTTGTCGACGATGGTGATAATTAAAAATTCTCTCTCTTCTTCTATGCTTTCATAAAACACTTTTTTCTTTTTTATTTCTAATCCCGATAAATAACCGGAAAGGGAGGAGTAATCTTTCTCCCAATAATCCTTTGCTGATTTGTTGGTCAATTTTTTCGCGCCGGTTCGGGGCATAATATCCATGTCGTAACATTGGATTTGAAACAGCCCTTTATTGATACCGGCAAAATAAAGGGTATTATCGCTTTTTTCGTGAAGCATATTTTTAATTGTTTATTGGTGATTAATCGTTTAATATTTCCCTGGGAACAGGGTTTGGATTGCTTACTCTTTCTATATAATCGCATTGGTCTATAACTGACCGGTAAAAATCTATTATTATTTTCCTTTCACGGTCAGAGAATATTTCAAATTCTATTGTCTTTGTATCATTAAGAAAGGCGTTGGCAAATCTTTTTGTTTCTGCTAATGTCATAATTAAAATAAATGAAGTTGAGTACTACGGGTTATTTGGTGCAGTTCATCCAAAGCCTGAATGAGTTTCAGCTTATTATTAAAATAATCCTGTTTGGCTTTATCTCTTTCGTTAATTATTCTATTAAGTTCTATCATGTCTTTTACATTTTTTGTTTTCTGTAACCAACCTATATGATATAACTTGTCACGTTCTTCCCTTAAAGCATATATACTTGCTTTAAGGGAATCAATTTTGTTTTTAATTTCTGTCTCCTTTTTCATCTTTCGGGACGGTTTATATGCCTTGCCCTGTTAAAGGTTTGTTTTAATTCTTCCACCACACGGAAAAACTTTGTTCTTCTTTCTTTTTTTACGTCTAACTTTTCTACATTTGCATTCATTGTTATTGGGGGTTTAGGGTGAACTCTTTAATAATTGTTAGAATCCGGACAGGCCTCGAACCTCTTCGGATTTTTTTTATATCATTTTTTTATTTGATTGTATTATAAGCGGTATCAAAAATGATTTGATTTTGTTTTCTTCATCAGGCTTCAGGCGGTTTTCATAGGCTGTTTGAATTTCAAAAAGCGGGTCGGTTACTCCTTCAGGTAGTTCTATACCATGCCATCCATTAATAAAATACATGACGTATAAATTAAAAAGTGCTTCTTTCATAGCTGATATTTATATATTAAGCACTTTCACTGATTTGATTTAAATTTTCAACTTCTTCCTTATAGCCATTAGATAAAAACCAGTTCATTACAAAGTTTTCTTCTACAAAATCAAGTTCATCTTTAATTATTTTATTATAAAGTTGTCGTTCATATTTATAATTAAAGTGGTTCACAAAGTCCTTTCCTAGAAGAACTCGAGATTTTTCATTTAAACTATTATAAATTTTCTTTACTTTTTGCATGGTTTTTATATATATTTACATTTAATTACACTCAAATATTATTGAGTAACAATACAAACATAAAGTATTACAAATTTCAAAAGTCAAGTATTTTATTTTTAAAATCAGAAATAATTAATCGATTAAATAAAATGGAAATTTCAAAAAAACTAAGACACTTACGAAAGGAGAAGAAGAGTAACTGTTATGGAACTTGGCCAATGGAATTGGTGTTTCCAAGCAAGCAATTTATGATTATGAAAACGGTGGGGTTATGGCTCCTGCAAAAAGAATTAAGCAATTAGCTGATTTTTTTAAGGTATCAACTGACTATTTTTATTCGATGAAAGTCAATTTCAAGTTTTATAACTGAAGGACCTTCGCAAGATGAAAATAACCCTAGTGATTATCTTATCCAAGTATATAAAAAAACTTAGAAGATGACACTGAATGAAGTTTTGGTACAAAAGACAAGGAAGTTATGGAATAGCAGGATAATTGCTGAACCGAGTTAATGGGAAAACCCTAGGGCAAGTGAATCGTCTATTTGTGTAGTTAAAACTATTACCCCTTTAATTGAATTTGGGATGATAGCATGATTATACAAATTCACTTGCCCAGTCGTGTAAAACACGATAACTAGACGGATCTAGTAGGTAGTCCCACGACCCATGTGGGACCACGAATACTGCCTTTCAAGTAAAAATTGAAAGGCTTTATTATTATATAAGCCTCTCAATTACAATACTGCAAGGTAAAAATATTTGAATCCACATGCTCATCTTTAAGTTACCAATCCTTTAATACAAAGAATACAATTCATCCCTTAAAATAATTGATGAATGCCTTAACCTGAAGTTTAATTTAACTTCTCATGGCGCACGAAAAACCACCGGTACTCTTAAGAGAGAAGTAGCATAAATACTTTTAGATAAACCTGACCTATTGTGTCAGCTTTAATTAAGTTAATAAATTTTTTTAACGATGATTAATTAAAATTGCTTTATAAAAAAATCCCCATACATTTGCAGTACTATCACGTATCCCAATTTAAATTAATTTTTGCTTCCTCTTTTCTGCAATAATATTTATTGACTGAAAATAAATTGGAAAATTCATTACCCATTAACTTCATTAAAATAACCAATTCCTTATAAAAGGAAATGTTATTTATTGATTTTTTTTAGAATACTACTTCCACAACAACATGAAAAAAAATGATCCGCAAGAAATTGCAATGATAAGGATATGTAACTTCATCGAAATTAAAAAAAATGTAAGTGCAGATACTATATTTAAAGTAAGGATAATCTTTAACATTTTAATAAAGAAAACTTTTTTGATTTTAATCCCTTTACTGTTTCTTTCCTTTTCCAAAAACATTTCTTTAACTAATATATATGGCTATAACAATTCCATATTAATAGCGCAAATTAAAAATGCAACTGCAGATAGAGTAGCTTACGCAGGTTTTGAAAGCTTAGATAACAATGGTTATTGGAGTTATAGTTCTTCACCAAGTGCCATCGGAGGATCTATTACAGATCCCGGAAGAACGGGCATAAAGTATTATAATCTCAGTTCGGGCAATATAACACGTTCTTCACTTCCTGCCGGAAATTATTTTATCTCATTTTGGTCCACCGGTATTGTTAACGTGTCCGGTTCAAACTATAATATTATCAGGCAAAAAAATGGGACGGCTATTAATGGATGGACTTATTATGAATTTCTTGTTAACCTTTCCGCTTCCAATTCAACTATAACTTTAAGTGGCAGCAACCCAATTAAGATAGACGAAGTCAGGCTTTTTCCTGAAAATGCCCAAATGCTTACTTACACCTACGATCCTGTAATTGGTATAACCTCCGAGACAGACATTAATAATATTACTCTCTATTATATTTATGATGAGTTTAACAGGTTAAGGTATATAAAAGATCATAGAGGAAATATTACCAAAAGATATACATATAATTTTAAGCATTAATCATCCACACAATAGTTTACACTGTTTCAAAGATTAAATCTTATGCATAAATACAACCTGTTAAAAATTACATTATTTTTCATTGTAATTAATTCTATTTTCCTTAATCAATGTTTTGCTCAATCAACGTTGAATACTTCTGCCGATCACAATTATACACAGGTTGAAACCATATTGGTAAGCGGCCTTACCACAGACCCGCAAATTGATGTCTTACCAGTAGAACAAAAAAGCACTGCTACACAATATCTGGACTTAATGGGTAAGCCTGATCAAACTATTATTTATCAAGGCTCACCAACAAAAAAAGATTTAATTAAGCCCTATATTTATGATAATTTAGGAAGGCAAAGCCAAATACATTTAGGTTATACCGCAGGCAGTGATAATTCCTTTAAAGTAAATCCTATTACTGACCAAACTGCTTTTTATCAAAACTTAAAATCTGATGCCGGTTCTTACGGAACAATCCAGTTTGAAAACTCTCCTTTGGGGAGACCTGTAAAACAATTTCAGGTAGGTACTGCTCCGCAGACAAACGGTGATCAGGCATTGAGTGCAAGCGTTCAATATGCCACTAATGCTGCCAATGAAATTATCAAATGGGATGTTGATGCTACAGGGCAGGCTTCCGGTACTGCGTTTTATACAGCCTCTTCTCTATCATTAATTACTACAACAGATGCGGGTTTGATGAAATCCAAAACTTATAAAAACCTAAGCGGACAGGTAGTTTGCAGCAAAGTACAAAAGGTTTATAACGATGAAACTCAGTACTTAACTACTTATTATGTATATGACGATTTTGGGAACCTCCGTTTTATTGTCCCTCCCATGGCTGTCAATAACCTTGCAGCTCAAAATAACATTTTAAATTGGAACGATCCATTTTGCCAAAACTGGTTATTTGCCTTTCAATATGATATACGCCAACGCCCAATTGCTAAAAGTTCTCCAAACGGAGGGATTACGTATTTAATTTATGACCCATTAGACAGGCCAATACTTTCCCAAGATCAGGTTCAGGCTGCTTTGAAACAATGGACATTTATTAAATATGATGTATTAGGAAGGACTATTTTGAAAGGGAAGTATACTACGGAATCTGTTATTACACCGTCGCAGATGCAAGTTAATGTTGATAATTATTATACGGCAACCGCACCTCCTAACTATTACGAATCAAGGAGCAATACTGATTATACCAATCTGCATGGCTATTCAAATCAGGCTTTTCCAATTATTCAATCGCCTTTTACACATAATTCTCAAATCTATTCAGTAACATATTACGATGATTATGATTTTGATTTTAATGGAGTAGAATTCGAAGCTGCTAAGCAGGAACAAGCTTATTTTGTTTCATCGGGTTATGAAAGCACACTTGCCGTAAGCACCAAGGGAATGGTAACCGGTGCCAAAGACATTGTTTTACCATCACGTGATAATGCTAATGGAAATACCTGGATATATGTTTATTCCTTTTACGATGAAGAGGGGAAAGTGGTGCAAGTACAAAAAAATTATGGTGGCGAGTTTACAATTGATCTTTCTGAGGGTGAAGATGCAAAAGTGGACATCGTATCGCAAGTGTATGATTTTGCAGGAAAATTATTAAAATCAGAACATCGCCATTTACAAAATATTACCAATAATACACCTTCTCTAATCCTTAAAAGGCGGTATAATTATGATCACGCAGGGAGAACAACTCAATCATATTTACAGGTAGATACAGAACCTGAAAAATTAATTGCTTCTTATACTTATAACGAAATCGGCGAACTTACTCAAAAAAACCTGGGTAATAATTTGCAAATCATCGATTACAGTTATGATATCAATGGAAGATTAACAGGGATTAATGATAAAAAAATTAAGAGTGATTATACCCTACAGGACGGGGTACTATATAGCCTTTCTTTGAATTATAATTTAACTGCCGACAATCATGCCGGTAGTTGGTATGCTCCACCGGGAAGGTTGAACGGCAGGCAATGGCTAAGTGCCAATACCTCTGAAAAGTTTCAGGACTATTACCAATTTGATGATCTTGGAAGGATTTCGTTTGCTTTTTCTCCGGTAACCGATGCAAATAATAATCCGGGCAGGGTTTATAGTGTAAAGAATACTTATGAAGACAATGGTAATTTATTGTCCATGAAAAGAACTAACCTGGTTTCTAAAGCACCAAATACAACTGATAAGTTAGGGGTTGTAGATAATCTTACTTATAAATATAATGGGAACCAGCTTGTTAGTGTAGAGGATGCAATAACTACCCCCACCCTTTCAAACGATTTTAAAGAAAAAGCACATGAAAGTTTAGAATACAGTTACGATGCTGCCGGCAAACTGCAAAGCGACAAAAATAAAGGAATATCGAGCATCTCTTATAATGATCTTGACTTACCCGAAAATATCATTTTTGATAATTCCGGTACTAATTATATTAGTACTGCTTACTCAGCCTCCGGAGAAAAAGTAGCGTCTGTAACTATTTTGTCAAACTCATTAAAAAGTATAACCGAATACCTGTCCGGTTTCGTTTATGTGAATGATGTGCTACAATTTATATCTCATGAAGAAGGAAGAATAATACCACCTCAAGTTACGGGTAAAACCACCTGGACTTATGAGTATGATTACCGTGATAATTTGGGCGGCCTTGTTATGTCGTTCAGGCAGGCAGAGGACGTTCCTACCCAAACAGCCACTATGGAGCCTATATCTTCTACGACTTGGAGTTTCGCAGATGGCGCTGTGCGGAACAGCGAAAGGCAATATAGCGGTAACTATTCTGCAAAATTATCCTCTTCCAGTCCTATTGGTGCATGGAAAACCATTAAGGTGGCTAAAGGAGACGTAATAACTATGGGCGCTTATGGTTCTTATACACAAGTACCTGCCAATAACACTGCTACCAATTTAATACCATTTGTTTCTACCATTCCATTGCAGGGAACAGAAACGGGCAACGCGGCCAATTTGCTTTCTCTGGGTCTTACCATTAACCCCATTACGTTTGGCTCGGTCAGCAGCAATGTACCCAATGCCTATTTGGAATTTATCCTCACCGGAACAGACAACTCAATTATAAAAACCGAAAGGCAATACATTTCCGCAGCAGCAAATAGTGCATGGGAAAATATTAAGATCAGTTATACAGCGGAAGGGGAAGGTTATTTACAGGTGTTTGTAGCTAACGAAAGTGATAGCCCCGTATGGTTTGATGATGTGAGTATACAGGTGCAGCAAAGCCCGATAGCACAGGAAACTCACTACGATATATGGGGAGTAGAATTGGCGGGGCTGGAAAAAAGGGATAACCCGGAAGATGAATACAAATTTCAGGGCAAAGAACTGATTGAAGATTTTGGTTTTTACGAATATGATTTCGGGGCTAGGTATTATGACCCGCAACTGGGGAGGTGGAGTGTAACAGATGCCTTGGGAAGTAAAGGTGGTCAAGAATCAAATTCGCCTTATGCAGCCATGATGAATGACCCTGCGAATATCACTGATCCGGATGGGAATTGCCCGATTTGTGTGGCTATTGCTATTGGTGCTATAATTGGAGCTTATAGTGGTGGTTCAATTGCAAATGGGACTTCAAATCCCTCACAATGGAATTGGCAGTCATCTAAAACTTGGACAGGAATAGGGGTTGGAGCTGTAGTTGGAGGACTATCTGGTGCAGCAGGTTATGGAGTAGGTGGAATTGCCTATCAAGGGGCAGTAGGAGCTGGGGTTGAGAATGGTATCGCCCTAGGTGCCATTTCTGGTGCGGCTGGTGGTGCTGTAAGTGGATCTATAAGTGGATTTGGAACAAATCTTCTGTTGACAGGAGATTTAAATTCATCATTAAAAGCTGGTTTGTATGGTGGCTTGTATGGAGCCGCTATTGGAGGTGTTACAGGAGCAATTGGCGGTGCTATAAGTGACGGTTATTTCAGGAATGCTTTTAAAGGAAAAGGATTTAGAAGTAATAATACTGTTTTAAAAAACTTTGCCAGTACGGGGAAATATCAAGAAGAATTAGACTATTTTGATCTTGATGCTACTTACGGAGCTATTGTACCGGCAGGCTCAGGAAAATACATTGATAGTGAAACATATTATGGTATGTTCGATGAAGGTAGAATTTATATGGGTAAAGAGGCTTTTAACAATTACTATGACTTTAAAGCTACATATTTTAAGGAATCTTACCATTTAAAAGCTTTTAATTCAGGTAATGTTACGGCAGCCAAAGCAGGTGATATTGCCGGAGAAGAAACATTTGGATTCAAAAGCCTTTATGAAAACCGAGGACTCTTTCCCCGTTCATCTGTTGCGCAAAATGCAAATACACAAATAGAATATTATTACTTAAAATCGGAAACTGAATACGGAATCGGCCAGACTAAATTATTTTTTAATACTGGAGCTCCTAGTTATTCTCCTTTTAGGAACTTTTTAAATAGATTTCCTAGACTTTGGTAAGCTTACTTGAAACCTTTATTTTAATAAATCAAATTTCTTATGAGAGTTAAAATTTTAATAATTATATTCTTTTGTTACGGCATAAATCTTTTTGGTCAAGAAAATTTAAGTATTTGTGATTCAATACATCAAAGAGATTCTATTTTATATGCAAATAAAATTTTTTATCAGGTTGAAAAAACTCCCTATCCTAAAATAGGCTGGAAAAAATTTCATAAGATATTAAAAATAAGTAGAAAGAAGGAAGGAATTAATATTCCAATAAAAGAAATACCAATGAAAATTTACTTATCGAGTGTTATTGATGAAAGTGGAAAGCCAATCTGCATTAAAGTATTAAAAGGTCAAGGTAGGGTTATTGATGATAAATGTATAGAGATTGCAAGAAGTATAGTCTTCAAACCAGCGTTTCGTTTTCATAAGACTAAAAAAGTGCCGAACCCTGTTAAATTCAGTTTCCCTTTTGTATTTGAAATAGTTGAATAATCTGTAGAAGTTATTGTGAAGATGGTTACGCAAAGAAATAGCTCTACGGACTGTAGTAAGTCTCATATTATAGAAAACTGCTTGTTCTTTAATAGACCATTAAGTAAATATTATAAAGGATTATATATTGGTTTAGAAGTATGATATTCCCTAAAACAAAAAAAATAGCTGCTGAGAACAACTGGCACAGGACTGATAATACTGTTTTTGGTTTATATAAAAACTATTTTTTTACCATTGGCGATTCAAGTTTGCTAAGCAGCCCCAATTATAAATACATTATTGCTAAAGTTGACCATTTGACGCAAGCTCAAAAGCTTGAAATTAGCAATGCCTTATTAAAAAATAAAAGTGAGCTTAAGTTTACCCAATTCGAATTCCGTGATGATAAATCTCTAACGCTTTTTTATCATGAGACATTCGGATTTACAAAGATTGCCCTTTTATATCAAATGCTTGATTTTTTATCCGGATTGTTTTCATTACTTGGTTTTGAGAGCATGCTCAAGTGCCATATATCCGGTGAAACAAATGATTTACAATATTATACTGTAAATGGAGAAGGAATGATATTATCAAAAAAAACTGCTTTTGGGCTTGAAAAGGAATTGGAGGCATTACGACATCAACACGAAATAAGTAATAAAAACTATTTTGGAGGGTTTTTGGGTTCGATTTTATTCTCCCTAACTGCTGTTATTTTATGGGTTTTTATAGCGGTTTATTTTAACAGGCTTGCATCAGGTGTAGCTTTTATAATCGGCTTTCTTGGTTTAAAAGGCTATAAGTACTTTAAAGGAAAATCTGGAAAGTATTCGGGTATTATTTTAATATTTTCAAATATTATTGTTGTTTTAATTTCGAGCTATCTAACAGTTATTTATTTATTGTTTCAACAATCGCAAGATTTCAGTTTTGCCATAAATGAATTAAATAATAATCAGGAGGTAAGAAAATACTTTTTTACAAATTTAATAATTTCTTTCATCATCTCTTCTTTAACATGGTTATGGATTTTTATGGAATTAAGGCCCGGTAAAGTAGGGATTAAATTGGCTACAGAAGTCAGTAAAAAATAATATTAAACTCCAATTTATTACCTATGATCAACCAAAGAAATTCCTGTGCATCCCCGCCCTATGTAGTACTAAATCCATTTAAAGGCAGGAATGTGTCAGTAGTAGCATTAAATTAAATAAAACATATGAAATTAAAAGAATTATTATTATACAGTAACATCATATTATTACCCTCCTATAATTTATTAGCCCAGCAAATTAAGATCATAAAACTTATACCTGAACCAATTAACCTATCCAATAGAAATTTTTATATTGATAGTATTGTAGATGTCAGACTAAACAAAACTAATATAGGGGAAGCCCAAATGGGTTTATTTAATAAAAGGGTTAAAGCAAATTTGGAGGGTGATTTTGTTATTACACTTACTCAATTTTTTAAATCAAGCCTTCCAAAACCAAATACCCCTTCAAAAAGAATCATTTTGGTAGTAAATCATCTCATGATTGATGAAAAAACTTATAGCATGAAGGAAGTAGGGTTAGCAGAAACAGGATTAGTATTTTGCATACTTGATTCAGGGAAGTTAAAAAAAGTATTTGAATATGATTCAAAATCTGAAAATGGCGGAATGGATGTAACAGGAGGCCATAGCAAAAGGATTAAAGAATGCTTTTTGAACAGCATAAATGCATTTGCATCATCAGATTGGAAAACCAGACAATCAGAAATTTATAAAGGACAACCGGTAAATACTCTTACAAAGGATGAACATATTTTGTACACCACAGAAAGAAGACGGGGCATTTATAAAAATTTTGAAGAATTAGTGAGTAACTCCCCCTCTATCAATATACCGTTTAAAGTAATCAATAAAAATAAATTTACCTTTATTGAGGATATGAACCTTAGTAATAGAATAAAGGGATATTATGGCTTTTGCGACGGCAGCAACCTATATATCAATACACTGGATTATAACGCATCTGACGGAAAGCATTTTGCAAAGTTGATTGAAGAAGGAAGGTATTGTTTGTTTTTAGATCATTATGTTGGCGGGGGCGAGCAAATAGCTTCACAGGTAGCATTTGGGCTTGTGGGAAGTGCATTGGCTAAAAGTGGATGGGATAATATTGTATTGGATATGAAAACCGGTGAAATATTTCCATTATATGATGATACGATGAAAAAAATATTGAAAGAAGATTTAGAATATTATGACGAATATTTAAATCTCTCAGAAGGCAAAACAGATTTGAAAATACAATTAGGCCTAATCAAAAAATTTAATGCCAGGAACCCATTATTTAAATATTAGTATCACTATGCTACAATAAGGTGATATTAAACTGCTTAAAAGTTTAATATTTCAATTGTGGAATTAACCATTAAAATTATAGTTGTCATTAACTTAAACAAAGATTAGATTTTAAAAAATAGCCTGTATGATAAAAGTTATATTCAAATGTATATGTAGTGCGATAATTATATGTTCTACATTCTCCTTAAAAGCCCAAGACGGTCAAGGAAGCCCCGGAGTTTCACAGCCGGTAAAGACCTTTGCTTTAAATCCTGATAAGCCAAGTACAGGTGCAAATAGTGTTAATTTATTTACCGGTGATGTGTCCTTACCCTTAAATCTTATTTCTCTTCCGGGACGAAATGGGTTAAGTATTAATGTTGGAATTTCATACAGTTCAAACGTACAAAACAGTGTTGGAAGATGGAATGTTCAATCACCTACAGGCATCCTGGGTTTGGGATGGTTAATGGATTTTCCAAAAATTATTTGTGATGATAAACAAACCGGCGCACGGGAAGATGATACATATTATATTATCGAAGGTGGAAGTTCAAATGAATTGGTATGTACAACAATATCCGAACCCGGTACAAGTGCCTATAAATTATATGAACTCAGAAATTATAAGTTTTGGAAAATAAAATATTATATAGCCTCTGAAAGGTGGGAAATAATTAAAGAGGATGGTACCACATACGTTTATGGTGATATTAATAGCAGCAGAAATACTATACAATGGGCTGTAAGATGGGGAAACTGGATAGGGAACAGTTCAATTATACGAGGTCAAAGCCGAATGGCATCAGCCTGGAACATGTCTGAAGTAGTTAGCAGATGGGGAGATAAGGTTACTTATGAATATCTAAGCCAGGAAAGTATGGTAGGCGTGGGAGGGTTATACCATACTGAGGCATCTTACATAAAAAAAATTATAGATATGTTTGGACGAAAAGTGGAGTTTTCTTATCTGGATAAATCAACTTTCGTGTTTAACGGAAAGACTTCCAAATATTATATGCAGCCTCATGACGATACCGGAGATGAAAATATCACCCCTGATGCCTACCAGGAGCACTATGAAAAGTTTTACTTAGATAAGATTATTGTTTCCAAAGAAGATGGAAGTTTATTTTTTAATGTGGAGTTTGGATATTCAAGTATTGATGAAGGTACAAATACCGCTAAAATGTTGTTATCTTCTATTATTCAAAGAAACTCAAGTGGAAATGCTCTGCCGGGAATGAGTTTTTCTTATAATCTAAACAATGATATATTAAAAGGTTTCTTAAATACTGTAACTTATCCTGCCGGTGGTAGGGTTATATATGATTACGAACGAAATGGGTTGTCGCTTGGGCTTTCTAAAAAGGACTTTACAGCAATCCCACCGGCTGGTTATTATGAGCCTATGATATTTATGGAAGAAAATTATGTTGTTGTTACCTGGCGAAAACTGAATAATGACGGATCCAGTGATGCCGGACCGAAAGATGTAATATTAAAAGTATACGAATGGGCAGGAGAGTGGAAAGAACTCAATTTAGGTTCAATAGGAACAGTAGAACTTAATTATCCTTATGATAACCAAACTAATGGAAGTTATCAGAAATATGGTTATAAAGATTTTCAAGTTTCTTTACAAAAGAATTTCTTTTCTATATTAAGGAAAGATGCTTCCGGATCGTATTTATGGATTTTCCAAAAGGATGAAATTCTCAAAGGCAATTGGTATGATTTGACCCTCCCGGATTTATATCCTTCATCTGATACGTACACATTGGGTTCCGGAGAAAATTTTGTTTTTGTAGGTTCAAAATCTGCTTCAACCAATAATTCAATTTCAATATATACTTTTCAAGGAAATAAATGGAAACGTGATTTTTTAAATCCACCCTGTGGTGAACACTATTATACAGGCACTAATAATTATTTTTTAGATCAGAATAAATTCATTTGTAATAATTTACCGAATGGGCCATGTGTTAATCCTGAGTTGAGATTTAATTATTTAATGGAAGACAAAACGTGGAAAAATATACTTCAATGTGGTGTGAATCCATTTTCGTCATATGATTTTGAAAGAATATCCTGGCAACCCTCAAATTCATTTGCTGTAGCGTTATTAGGAAATAACCCGGGATATATTTATTCATGGGATAACAATTATAATTTAACAAGGGATAATAATTCATTAGGCACTTGGCCTGCAGATTGTTATATAAATATAATTAATAATAACTTAATTGGCGTATCATCTAGAAGTGAATTTTCGCCTGGCAGAACAACAAGGTTTAATGGAGGATATTGGACTTTTGGAACTGATATAACACCTGCTTACAAAGATATGATTTCGTTTAGTGATGATGGTATACTCTGGAAAGAAGGATATGGTATAGATGACCCGGGATTTTTAAGATATTATTCGCCTAACAGCAATAGTTGGGTTAATATGACTATAAATGCACCTGTAAAAGCGACTCAACTTTTCAGTCATGGAAGTTTGCCACTTAGTATTGGCAGTAATATTGCAACCTTAAATAATAAGGTATTATTAAAAGGAACAGATGATAAATGGTTGATCAAATATAATTTGCAAGATCTGCCTCACGTTAATGAATTTTTAACTGCATTTGACCCGGGAATTTCTTGGGGGGAATTATTTAGGGTAGATGTAAACTATTTTTATTACGGATATCTACAGTTTATTAAAAATGGAGAGTTAGGTAATAATGTTAAATTGTCTCCAAGTTTTAAATGGAGATCAAATGGTGAAACTATTTATTCGCTTAATTCAACTACTATTATTACTGAGGGAAGTACAGGATTAAATTTTAACCGTATTATTAATGAGGAAATAAATGGCAATCAATTAGATTACCCGGTTACTAGGGTAGAAGAAATTGACGGATCTAATTTTACTACTACCTATATTGGTTATGATAACAGTACTGCAACATATGATATTTCCGGTTCAGTTGCACGATATAATAAAGTTATTGTTTCAAACAGTGGCTATCCACTTCTTAAAAATTCTGACGGAATTGGATATGATCCATTATCTATCCCTAATGGCTATACAGAGAATTATTTTAACAATGGCTTATCTTTTAATAATATTAATGAAACATTGGAGTATGCATTTAAATATGGCCTTATAAATCAAAAGCAAATTGGACTTCAATATAAAACCAAAGTCTTTGATAATAAAAATTCCCTTGTTGCTTCAACTGAAATACTAAACGAATCCTTTTCCAGGCCAATAAATAACAACCTTGGTGATCAGATAGATATTGGATACTATGTAAGACCTACTGAGGTATTGAATATAACGGATGGTATAAATTATGACCAAAAAAATTTTTACAATTATGATACGGGTATGGTTTATAAAACCATTCAAAATAAACATGATTCTAAGGAAGAATATTATCCCAAAGGACCTGATCTTACAATTACCTTTGATCATACTCTTGAAACATATTATACATATTTTTGGGAAAAGTATGATCCTTCAAATAATTTTAACATTCTTAGTCCTGTAATTCAAACGAAAAGTGTTTTTTCAAGTTTTCCACTTACCGTAAAAGCCGTAGTTAACGCTACTACCTGGAAAACCTGGGGGCCAAACAATACTTGGGCCCCACATAAATCGTATACTTCGAAAAATACTGAAGACTCAAATTTTGATTTCACAAATTGGTCAGGAACAGGCGAACCAGCTACATATTGGATAAAGGTTTCAGAGGTAAATTCAATGGATTCAAAAGGCAACATTTCACAAATCACAACGAGATAATTATGAAAAAAACTCTGCTTCTATTATTATCCATTTGCCTTTCCATAACCTCTTTTTGCCAGAAAAAAAAGCAAAAAGCTATTGAAAAAGATACTTCACAGATGATCGCCTATAGGTCTCTTGCTGATGCCGCCAAACACCCTAATAAAGTGTACAAACTAATATTAAATGATTCTTCTGAACACCTGAATCCTTTAATATTTAAATTTACAAACATAAGGTTTTTAAAATCTTCCGGGGGTAAACTTCAGGATATATCCCCTGAAATAAAACAGTTAAAAAACTTGCAGGTACTTGATTTATCAAATAATAAAATTACTCATCTACCCTCACAATTATATGAATTAACCAATCTTAAGGTTTTGGTTTTATCAAATAATCAACTGGACAGTATCACTCCGAGCATCGCAAGATTAAAGAAATTACAAGCACTTCATTTGTTTAACAACCGGATTAATACTTTGCCGGATACCCTCTCCAAAATGAAAATTGTTGATTTGCAGATAAGAGGTAACCATTTAAAAAATACTCTTATCAGTGATAGTGAACTAAATGTAACTAAAATTACCCATGGCCTGGAGGATGCATTAAAAAATCCTGAAAGAGTTTATAAGTTAGAGCTGCCTAATATTACCGAAGTTCCAAGTGAAATAAAACAATTTAAGAATTTACAAGAATTAAATCTGAACAATTCATATATAAAAGAATTGCCTGCTTCAGTAACTGAATTAAAACATCTGCAAGTATTAAATGTATCAAATACACAGCTCAAAGCTTTGCCGGAAGGAATCGGAAATTTAAAAAACCTTAAAACACTTAGTGCAGGATTTAATAAAATAGAAAGCTTACCCAAAAGTATTGGAAGTCTTGAAAGGTTGGAAGGCCTTCACTTAGGTAATAATAAAATAAACACATTGCCTACAGAAATTGGAAACTTAAAAACCTTAAAAGAATTAAGTCTTACATCCAACAAATTAAATAATTTGCCTCCAGAAATTGGAAAACTTACCAACTTAAAAGGATTAAACCTAGGGCAGAATAATTTGAGTTTTATACCTCCCGAAATTGGGAATTTAAAAAATCTTACCGGGATTAATATTTTTTCAAATAATTTATCATCACTCCCTAAAGAAATTGGTAGCTTAAATAATTTATCACATCTGGATATTAGCGGCAATGGGATTACGGCATTACCCAATGAAATTGGAAATTTAAAAAATTTAAGTGTCTTAAAATTATCAAATAATAAGCTGGCCGGTTTGCCTAAAGAAATAGGTGGCTTAGAAAACCTTAAAAATCTCGATTTAAGGAATAATTTAATTTCTGAACTTCCCGGCGAATTTGGAAAACTTGGGAATTTAAAAAATCTAAACCTTTCAAATAATAAATTAACAAGTTTACCAAATGAATTTTCAGGTTTAACTAAACTTGTAAAACTGGATGCTTGGGGAAATAAATTGAATAGGATGCCGGTGGATATAGGCAAACTAAAAAGCCTGGAACATTTTAGTTTTCAAACTGATGCCATGTCAAGTTATGAATTACAAGCCTTAAGGCAGCAATTAGCCGGGACACTTGTAAAGGTTCGTTTTTGATTAGTTTCTTATGAATAAGCGGTACTAATTACGCATTTCAATACGATGAAATGAATCTAAAGATAAATTTTTATTTCAAAATTTCCATCATCTTAAGGATTGGACACAGAATAGCCAATCTCAATGGCCCTACACGTTTTAAATTAAGAATTCAAATTATTTAAAAATCTCAAATTTTCCCTTTAATTTATATTTTTTTACCTTCGCCAAATAATTAATTGAAAGAAAAGAGATGATTTATCTGCAAATCTTTCTACTCTTGTCTTTCTTCGTTTACCAATACCATACATGAACAAAAAAATAAGGAAACAAGATGCCCTTGATTATCATTCAAAAGGTCGCCCCGGAAAAATAGAAGTTGTTCCTACCAAAGAAACTGAAACCCAAAGAGATTTATCTTTAGCATACTCACCCGGTGTAGCAGAGCCTTGCCTGGAGATAGCAAAAAATAAAGAAGACGTTTATAAATATACTGCAAAAGGAAATTTAGTTGCGGTAATCACAAACGGCACTGCAGTATTGGGTCTGGGTGATATTGGACCCGAAGCCAGTAAACCTGTGATGGAAGGTAAAGGTTTGCTTTTTAAAATTTATGCTGATATAGATGTTTTTGATATTGAACTTGACACAAAAGATATAAATGAATTTGTAAGAACAGTAAAAATCCTTGAACCCACTTTTGGTGCAGTAAATCTGGAAGATATTAAAGCCCCTGAATGTTTTGAAATAGAAGAAAGGTTGAGGAAAGAATTAAATATTCCTGTAATGCATGATGACCAGCATGGTACTGCTATTATATCGGGTGCTGCATTACTCAATGCACTTGAACTGGTTGAAAAAAACATCAGTGAAGTTAAGTTTGCCATTTCCGGTGCCGGTGCTGCTGCTTTATCATGCGCGAAAATGTATTTGTACCTCGGAGCGAAACTGGAAAACATGCTCATGTTCGATGTGAACGGATTAATTTCTAAAAAGCGAACAGATTTAAATAAATATGTTGAAATGTTTGCAACAGAGAATGAAAAGATTCATTCGCTGGCAGATGCCATGAAAGGTGCCGATGTTTTTTTAGGATTATCAGTTGGTGGAGTTGTAAATAAGGACATGATAAGATCGATGGCTGCCAATCCAATAGTTTTTGCCATGGCTAATCCTAATCCTGAAATAAGTTATGAAGATGCAGTGGAAGTTAGAAAAGATATTATTATGGCAACCGGAAGGTCTGATTATCCAAATCAGGTAAATAATGTATTGGGTTTTCCATATATTTTTCGTGGTGCTTTGGATGTAAGGGCTACTGAAATTACTGAAGAAATGAAGATTGCGGCAACAAGGGCTTTGGCTGATCTTGCAAAAAAACCGGTTCCGGATATTGTAAACATGGCTTATGGAGTGGTAAATTTAGTTTTTGGAAGGAATTATATCATTCCAAAACCAATGGACCCTCGCCTAATAACTACAGTAGCAGTTGCTGTTGCCAAAGCTGCAATGGATTGTGGAATTGCAACGCACTATATAAATGATTGGGAGGAATATAAACAAAATCTTGCTAAAAGATTAGGTTTGGATAACCAACTTTCTAGAGTAATCATCAGTAAAGCACGCCAAAACCCAAAGAAAGTTGTGTTTGTGGATGCAGAAAATCTTACTGTATTAAAAGCAGTTCAACAGGTTAAGGATGAAGGAATTGCTATACCCATTTTATTGGGTGAAGAAAAAAAAATACGTAAAATTATTACAGAAAGTGGTTTAGAGCTTGATGAAATAACAATTATCGATCCTCGTGCTCCAAAAATGATTAATAAAGTTCAGGAGTTTGCCGATATGATTTTCGAGAAACGAAAACGAAAAGGAGTAAATCGTACAGAAGCTAATAAAATAATGTTTTATAGAAATTATTTTGGAGCAATGATGGTGGAATCGGGTGAAGCCGATGCGTTAATTTCAGGATTAACAAGAAGCTATCCCGAAACTTTACGCCCTGCATTACAAATCATTGGTCGGCAAAATGGAGTAAAGAAAGTAGCAGGGATGTATATTTTACTTACCAAAAAAGGCCCTTTATTTTTTTCTGATACTACAGTAAATGTAAACCCTACTGTTGATGAAATTGTTGAGATTACAGAACTGACAGTTGCAGGAATTGAACAATTCAATATCAAACCACGCATTGCCCTTGTTACCTATTCAAACTTTGGGAGTGCAGATGGCGATGATGCCATAAAAATGCGTAATGCTACAAGATTATTACAAATCAAACATCCTGATTGGATAATTGAAGGCGAAATGCAAGCCCATCTTGCTTTTAATACAGAATTGGCAAAAGAAAATTATCCGTTTTCTGCCTTTGGTGAGGAAGGTGCAAATACTTTAATTTTCCCAAATCTATCCGCCTCAAATATTTCTTATAATATTTTAAAAGAAACTGCCGAAATGGAATACATCGGTCCTATACTGTTAGGTTTACGAAAGCCTGTGCACGTTTTACAATTAGGAAGTACGGTAAGGGAAATTGTAAATATGGTTGCGATTGCGGTGGTTGAAGCGCAGGAGAAAGTATAAGTTTAGAATAATTAAAATACCTAAACTGATTTAAAATATGGAATATTATTTTAGAATTATATTCAGTATTATTCTGCCGTGTCAGGTGTTTTCACCTGACACAAAAAATTTTCCCCTTTCTTTATAATGGGTAATTAATTCAAAATTATCTTCATTTAAGATATATGACCTTGCACTTGAGTAGTAATAATCCTCCGGTGAACTTGCCAATTCCCATTTTCTGCCGTGTCAGGTGTTTTCACCTGACACAAAAAATTTCCCCCCTTCTTTATAATGGGTAATTAATTCAAAATTATCTTCATTTAGATATAAGACCTTGCACTTGAGTAGTAATAATCCTCCGGTGAACTTGCCAATTCCCATTTTTTTTGAATAGGATTGTTATGTATGTAATCCAACTTTTGTAAAAATACTTTTTCTGATCAAAGTGGAATTGATAATGGTCTGTGTTCCCATATTTGATATTACCTGTCTTTTAAATTTACCTTAAAATGTTCAAGCACCTTCGGGTGGTTTTTTTGTAAATCAAATTTCATTTGTTGAGATGTGAATTTTAAAAAATCCCTTTGAAGATTCGAAGGGTGATTGCCTGGCTGCATCTGCCATATTATATGAATATGGTTTGGAATACAAAGCCGTATACCCATATATGTTTACTTAATACTAAAAACATTAGGCTATCAATTATTATATCTTTGTATTTATCTTTTGCAAGTAATTTTTTCCATTCAAGTATGGTGGCAGTAAAAAATTGTGGGTATTCTTCAACCATAAAAAGTAGTTGTTAAAATAATTAAAAAATGTACAAGATGAAAACACCTGACAAGGCAAAAAGAAAAACAATCACAAAAGTAAAAATGTAAATCAATTTTAGGATTATATTTATAGTGTAAATCAATAACAGTATTATCAATTAATATGTAAACTTTTTTAGGACGAGACAAAGTTGTTAAATAATTTAAAATGTGTCAGGTGATAACACCCGACACGGCAAAAAAAGGAAATTATAGAATCGAGAAATAAAGAATTAAAATAACCCACAGAAACTAATTGTGTATAAACAAATTGTAAACATTCACAATTTGTTTATAACTAAAACTTATGGATCCACAAGAAATTTTAGAAATCAAATTAGTAGGTAAATTTATAACTAGATTTAGTATCGGAGATACTTGGGATATGTACTTCAATGATTGTTTTCTTGTTGCACAAAATATTATTTTTTCTGATGAAGATTTTCTAAGTAAATTAATTTTCGAAAATTTTCAATCTTCAAACTTTTCAACTGATAAAGAACACATAAGCAAAGTAGCTCTCTTGACTATTAATATGAGAGAAACGGTCATTGGGGTCAAGATTGATGAATTATGCAATTTGAAAGTTGAGTTTGAAAATGGCAATAAAATGCTGATTCCAACAAATAATGATATTGTCGATTGGCAATGGTGTATTAATGAAACAGGTAAAGATCCTTATCTAGATTATGATATTGCTTGTTTCCGGGAAGGCGAAATAGAAATTAAATAAAAAGAACAGTCGTTGAATTCCCCGCTTGACGTGATCAGACACTTCGCCCAACACTATAAATCAAATTTTATGTTCTAATATAAAAAAGAAGAATTAAAATCTCCTACAGGAACAGATTTTGATAATTTAATTTTTTAAAAATTATCAAAATTATCAAAATGAATAAATTCATAGGCTGTTCCGGTTATTATTATAATGAGTGGAAAGGGATTTTTTATCCGGAAGATATTTTTAAGAAAAACTGGTTGAATTATTATTGTTCACAGTTTAATACACTCGAAATTAATAATACATTCTATAATTTCCCTACCCTTAAAAAATTTCAGGATTGGTATAAAATTACTCCCGATAATTATCAACTTACCATTAAGGCGCCAAGGATCATAACTCATTACAGAAAATTTAATAATGTTGAAGAATTAATCCTGCAATTTTACGATATGACCTTACAAGGCCTGCAGGAAAAATTGGCTTGTATTCTTTTTCAACTTCCCCCAAGTTATTCTTATCAGCCGGAGAGATTGGATAAAATAATTTCATTGATGGATAAATCTGTCAGGAATATTTTAGAATTCAGGCACCCGACTTGGTGGTGCAGTGAGGTTTATGAAAAATTAAAAACAAATGATCTTTATTTTTGTTCTATAAGCCATCCGACATTACCGGCAGACCTGATAGATAGTGGTAAAAATTTATACATTCGCTTTCATGGGGTACCATTATTATATGGTTCGGAATACTCTGAAGCAGAAATGATGCAATGGGCCGATAAAATAAAAAATTGTTCGAGTGCCGAAAATTGCTATATTTATTTTAATAATACCATGAATGGCCATGCAATAAGTAATGCTAAAAATATAAGAAAAAACCTTGAGGAATAGTTTTTGATGGCAATATTTTATGAGAGAAAGTCAAATAGGTTATGAATTGATTTACGAAAAGTCGCATATACAAATATGCTGGCATGAAGGTACCAAAACCATGAGGTTTTTTGTAACTGCCCCATATACGCTTAATGAAGCGATTGAAACAAATATCGAATTTGGAAAGTATTTAGTTGAAAAAAAAGCTTGCAATCTTATATTTCATATCCCTTACCCATTACAAATTCCTAAAGAAATAATTGATTTTACTGTTAACCATTCCATTCCACATTTAAATAATTGTGGAATAAAATATGTAGCCTTTATCTATTATAAAGGTGGAGAAGAATTGCCGATATCAATTAAAACGGAAGAAAATTCATACAAAATAGCAAGTTTTGACAATGAATACGATGCTTTAAATTGGTTTAAGCAAGAGGCATAAGAAAAAATTTGCAATTTATTTACATATCCTTTTAACCCGCTCATTTAATAAAATTTAGAACTGTTTTATTAAATAATGCCTGGTTTTCTACAACTATAAAGTGGGTTTCATTTGGGAAAATAAAAAGCGTACTGTTTTTGATATTTTTTGCAATTTCTCTTGTATGCCGCTCTTTTATTATATCTTTTTCTCCGGCCATTATCAAAACAGGTAAATTAATATTTTTTAATTCCTCAAAGGAATGTTTTGGTTCTGTGAGAAACATTTCAATCATTTTCTTTTTAAAAACATCATTAACTTTTGTAGCATTTTGTAATTTTTTTTGTTGAGCTTCCCACTCTTTTAACATGGATGGTTGTATCGCATCATCTCCACTAAATAAATTTGCTCCTGTAAAACATACCTTCTTTAATCTTTCCGGATGTTTTAAAGCTAAAAGCAAGGCAGTATTTCCTCCATCGCTCCAACCGACAATATTTACATTATTAAGTTTTAAAAGGATTAAAATTTTATTTACATCTTCTGCAAACAAATCGTAAGATAAATGTTGAGAAGTATCATTTCCGGATTTTCCATGACCTCGGGTGTCGATCAATATGACTTTAAATTGTTTAGAAAACGCAGGTATTTGATTTTTAAATACTTTAATTGATTGAAAACCACCATGGAGCAAAATCAATGGCTCACCATTTCCATATGTTTCGTAGTAAAATGTATTTCCATTGGCTTCTATAAAATTTCCCACTTTCGGATTATTACCATATGGTATTACTTGACATGATAAAGCATGAATAGAGATAATTAATAGTGGTAAAATAATTTTTTTAATAAAAAGCATCCTAAAATTGATTGATAAATAAGCTTGGAATAAAACCAATTAAATTAATATGCGTAATATAGCATTCATGTATTAACAATTAATTTCTTTTCTTTTTATTCTGTAACATGCAAAAATTATTTTTTTCTATCCTCATCACCCTTTTTACTTTTAGTACATTATCGGCACAGGTTAAAAATAATAAATATAAAAAAAGTAAGACAAAAGAACCTGCTACCGGAATATTAAATAGTACTTTGGAACATGCAAGTAGGTCAACCTTGCCGGAAAAAGAAATTTCGAGCGGATTAAAAGAAGCTTTAATAATTGGTGCAAAAAATGCAGCAGCACAGCTAAATAAAACAGATGGTTTTTACAGCAATCCATTAATAAAAATACCTTTCCCTGAAAATGCTAAAAAAGTAGCTGCAGAATTGAGGCAATTAGGTTTTGGCAGCAAAGTAGACCAATTTGAGTTGTCGTTAAATCGTGCGGCTGAAGGCGCCTCAATAGAGGCAACACCTATTTTTATTAATGCAATAACTTCAATGGGGATAATTGATGCTAAAAATATTCTTATTGAGTCAAATAATGCCGCTACAGTTTACCTTCAAAATAAAACTTCCACTCAACTATCAAGTGCTTTTGCACCTCATATAAAATCTGCATTAGATTCTGCCTCAGCCACTAAACTTTGGACGGAAATAACCGAAATTTATAATAAAATCCCTTTTGTAAACAAAGTGGATTCTGATTTGACAAAATATACTACCGATAAAGCTCTTGCAGGTTTATTTACTGTTGTTGCAGAAGAAGAGAAAAAAATAAGAGATAAGCCGGCTGCAAGGGTTACTGATATTCTTAAAAAAGTTTTTGCCAAATAATTTAAAAAAATAAAATAATGGAAATCAAATTTATCATTATTTTATTTTCACTTTTATGCTTTTTGTAATTCTAAAACCTCTGATAACAATTCGAAAGATCGTTTTCTATCATCAAAATTACCGGCCATGTTGGTAACAATAATTTCGTCAACATCAAAATAATTAGCCAGCTCATCTAATTGTTCTTTTACTTGTTCCTTTGTTCCCGAAACCACTCTTCCACTATTATATCGAATTCTTTCCATCTCCATAGATGAAAAATTATGGTTAATTATAGATTGATAATCGCCATGCTTATCAAATTTTCCCTTTTCAAATTGAATAATTAAATAATCAACATATTTTCTCATTTCTCTTGCTTTTTCTTCCGTCTCTCCACATAATACTCCAATAGATAAAATACTTTCAGGTATTTCAAATTGAGAAGATGGGCGAAAATTTTTCCGATACTTTTCTACAATATCGGGCTGGGCAGAACCATTAATAAACCTCGCAATAACCAAACCCATTCCAAATTTTGATGCTATTAAACTACTTTCTCCACTCGAACTTAATATCCATTGCAACGGTATTGATGTTGCTTGAGGCACCGCAAGTAAAGCTCCTTGAGATGTAGCAGCGGTATCTTCAAAGAAATGTTGTAAATGTTCAAGTTGCATAATATAACTATCTTCACTAAAAGTATTAGAAGGATTAAGCATTGATGAAGTTATTCTATCGGTACCGGGTGCCCTTCCCATTCCAAGATCTATTCGACCCGGGAAAAGTGTTTCAAGCATTCTAAAATTTTCTGCAATTTTTAATGTACTGTGGTTGGGCAGCATTATTCCGCCTGATCCTATCCTAATATTTTTAGTTTCTGCAGCTAATTTAACCATTAATATTTCCGGTGAGGAGCCTGCAATAAAAGTTGAGTTATGATGCTCAGAGACCCAAAAGCGGTTATAATTATGTTTTTCTGCTAATTTAACCAGTTCGATAGTTTGATTGATGGCCTCACCGGCAGAACTGCCATGATGTACTAAAGATTGATCAAGAATTCCTAATTTTATTTTTCTCATTTATAAAATATGTTTTTTAATTAAATGGAAGAAATTGTTTCTATCATTTAACCAACAACAGATATATGAAAACGAAAGTTTATTAATAGGATAAGCCTTTGCACTTGTTTATAAAAGTAAAAGCTTTTTGTTAGATCAATTCCCTAACTAATTTTTCTGTAGATTCACATTGACTTATATGTGAATATATTTTAAGCGCTTCTTCACGAGCCAATTTTGTGCGAATAGAAGCATTTTCAATATATAAACCGGAAATTACTTTTCTTGCAAATATTTTTTCATTTCCGGGAGGAAATAGTAAACCTAATTTGCCATTTTCAAGTATTTCGGGGTTACTGCCTGCCTTAGTTGCAACAATAGGAACACCTGATGCCATAGCCTCGATTGTAACCATTCCAAAAGTTTCATTCGCAGAGGCCATTATAAAAATATCAATTGCTTTATAAAACATTTCCGGCTTATCGGTAAAGCTTCTAAAATGCACCTTATCTTCCAATCCTAATTTTTTGGTGAGGGAGTGTAAAACATTAATGTATTCATCACCATCTTCAATAGTAGGCTCTCCTACTATAAGTAATTCAATATCAGCAGAGTATTTTTTATTTATAAAATTTAAGGCATTTATAACAAAGTGATGACCTTTTAATTTATCAATCCTTCCAATTATTCCAATAATTTTCTTTTCAGGATTAACCGAAAAAAAATTCCTGGCTTCTGTTTTTGAAATAGAATTTTGTGTAAACTTTTCAAGCTCTATACCATGAGGTATGATATGAACACGATCCGTTTTATAATTTGTTTTTTCTCCAACTTCAATAGCTAATTGTTTTAAGGGAGATATCCAGGCATCAATACTGTTGAACCTTAAAGTATGGAGAAAATCTTTTTTGTTAATACCAATATTCATGTGTTGTTGGTAAATAACTTTCAGGTTTTTATTCCAAAAATTTTTAACAATACTTATAAGGCTTAAATCATTGTTGTTTGTAACTAAAACTACATCAACATTTTCATTTTCTATCTTTTTTGATAATCGAAAGGCACTCAAAAAATCAAAATACTTCCAATCTTTTTGCGCATAAGTTATTTTGGTATCACCCAGTTCTGCTTTATGAGCAATAGGAGAATCTGCAACAAGAAAAAGTGTAATATTCCAATTCCTGCTTTTTAACCATTGAGCAAACTTTATGGTATTTAACTCCAAGCCACCCATGCCCTTCGACAAGCAAAGAATACCAACATGTGGGTTTTTATCAGTTGAAACCATATCAAATAAATTTTATTTTAGACCTTATCTTTAACAGTTGGTTTAATATAAAAGTAAAAAGTTTTATTTATTTGTATTCACTCTAGAAAAAAGAAATAGTTAAAAGATATATCTAATTATTTGAATTATATTAAAAATATCAATATACTAATATCGTTTTATTGATATTTTTATTTTATTCTTTAATCCTAAATTTAGATTATAAGTATGTATTTTGGAAAATCAACCTTTAGTAAGCAAATTACGTCTGTTATATTTTATTAAGTTTTACGTTTTATTTATTACGATGACAAAATTCTTTAAATATTCTTTTTTTTTACTTTTATTATTTACATCAGGTTTATGTTTTTCTCAAAGTGTATACGCACCATTAAATAGAGATTATGAACATTTATTAGAGCGTTACGAAATAAAAACAGGAAAATTTTTTGAGAACATCCATTCACATGTAAAACCTTATTTAAGGAAAAACATTGTTGAACTAACTGATAGCGTTGTTAATAATAATAATTTTTTAACAGAAAGAGATAAATTTAACCTCACTTATTTACGAAACGACAGTTGGGAATGGGCAGGTGATAGTGCACAAAACGATAGCAGGAAACCAATTTTAAAAACTTTTTATAAAAAGAAATCTGATTTTTATAATTTTCAAAATGAAGATTTTGATGTTCATGTAAACCCGGTGATGTATTTTGGATATGGTAATGAAACCAATTCAAATGTAAGAACATATACTAATACCCGTGGAGTTGAGATGAGGGGAATGATTGATAAAAGAATAGGGTTTTATACCTTTTTAACAGAAAATCAAATTACATTTCCAACCTACGTTCGAGATAGAATTTCATCTGACCTGGCTGTGCCAAATGAAAATTATTATAGGAAACTCGGTGATGATCAGGCATCTAAAACCTCTGATTTTATAACTGCTCGTGGTTATATTACTTTTAAAGCCACCAAGCATATTGATGTTCAATTTGGGCATGATAAAAATTTTATCGGAAATGGATATAGATCAATGATATTATCGGATTATGCCGGTAATTATCTTTTTTTAAAATTGAGTGCTCAGGTATGGAAAATAAAATACACGAATATTTTCGCTCAAATGACAGCTTCAGATCAATCACCTTTATTAAAAAATTATCCAAAAAAATTCTTTACTTTTCATCATTTAAGCGTAAATATTGGTAAAAAATTTAATATTGGTTTGTTTGAATCAATTATTACAGGCACTCCCGATTCATTAGGCGGAAGTCATTTAAATGCAGAAAACCTTAACCCAATTATTTTTTATCGTGCAATAGAATTAAATACCGGAAGTAATGGTGGCAATGCACTGTTAGGGTTGGATTTTAAATATAATTTTGCCCGTCATTTTTCTCTTTATGGTCAAGTAGTATTGGATGAATTTAGATTGAGTGAAGTAAGAAATGGTAAGGGTTGGTGGGGGAACAAACAAGCCGGTCAAATAGGATTAAAATATATTGATGCCTTTGGTTTAAGAAATTTTGATTTGCAGGGAGAGGTAAACATAGCTCGACCTTTTACATATTCTCATGAAACATCATTTACAAATTATACCCATTATAACCAGCCTTTAGCTCATCCAATGGGAGCTAATTTTAATGAATTTGTAGGAATTGCCAGATATCAGGCTTTAAAAAGATTAAATTTTATAGGAAAGTTGGTTATAAATCAATTCGGTGCAGATAGTAGTAAAGCAAGTGTAAGTAATGGACATGACGTTTTAAAAAGTTATAATAAACGCAATAGAGAATATGGATATAAAATAGCTTCAGGAATTAAAACAACTCTTATATATATGGATTTAACAGTTTCTTATCAAATTAAACACAATATGTTTATTGATTTGAAACAAATAATTAGAAATGTACATAGCGATTTACCTTCCTTAACTCAAAGCACTTCCATCACATCCATATCATTTCGATGGAATATAGCACCACGTGAGCAGGTGTTTTAACTTTAAGATTAATATATAAAAGTCCTTCCCACTACTAATACAAATGAATAATATAGAAATAATAAATAACGAGTTAAAGGAAGCAGCCGAGGTTTTAAATAATTTTATCAATGATGAAAATAATTTAAAATTAATAGAGAAAGCTGCTTATTTAATGGCAGATGCGATTAAGGGTAATAAAAAAATTATGTCGTGTGGTAACGGAGGTTCACATTGCGATGCCATGCATTTTGCGGAAGAACTCTCCGGTAAATACCGCAACCCTCGCAGAGCACTGCCGGCCATTGCCATTTCTGATGTTAGCCACATTACATGCACAGCCAATGATTTTGGTTTTGATTTTATTTTCTCACGCTTTATAGAGGGTTTAGGTCAGGAAGGGGATATACTACTGGGTTTGAGTACGAGTGGAAATTCTAAAAACATTATAGAAGCCGTAAAAACAGCCCGTGAAAAACATATTAAAGTTATTTTATTAACCGGTAAAGATGGTGGTAAACTAACCGGTTTGGCAGATGTAGAAATAAGGGTCCCTCATTTTGGCTATGCAGATAGAATACAGGAAATCCATATTAAAGTTATTCATATTTTGATGTTATTGATAGAAAAAATGATAAATGAATAATGGATTTTTTATGGCATAAATATTGATTTGGTTTAACTTTTAAGATTTATATTTATTTCTGATTTTTAAATCCGGTCCCCAAAATTTAAAAGTATATATTGTAAAATTATGCTTATGTAAGTTTTTTAAACATTTTTTTATATTAAAATATTAATTTTATCTATTTTAATTAAATAAATTAAATTAATAAAATGTTTATTACAATTAATAGTCCCTACTTATTAAATAATAATATTTATTTGATGTAATATTGATTGGTATGAATAAGGTTTAACTTATTCATTTACATCTATTTATTATTATATACATACTTCCTATTTTTCTTAAAAAATAACTTATTGCCTATTCCCCCCGTTAAAAAAAATCAAACCATCAGCAACATTCCACCACAGGATATAATTTGAAAAAATTGTATTTCTCATATAAATATTCAAGTAGTTCTAAATAATTCCCTTATGTTATTCTTTAAAATGTTAAAGTCCAAGGCTTGGTACACAAGCACGTCTAATCGATTCATGAAAGTTTTTTTGTTTGGTTTATTGTTAATTCCATTTAATGTTTTCTCTCAGGTAATTAATAAAGTATCCAATGGAGCAACTTCAATTGATTTCACTATTAGTGCTAAAGAGTCAGGTACATTATATTATGTGCTTTATAGTTCATCCCCGAATTCGCCATCAACAAATAGCATTTTATCGGATGCTCAGGCAGCAATTGGTGGAAGTATTGTTAAAAATGGTACAATTGGTGTTAACGATAATCAAAAAAATCAAAACTTAACTCGCCTTATCTCTAACCTTACAGATAATAGATCATATTATTTATTTGCGTTTTATAAAGGGGCAAGTGGAGCCGGGCCGGTTGAAAATGTTACAATAAACCTTTCAACCAGGCATTTAGCCACCTCATATATATCACAAGTGAGTGGTCAGGTTGGATATAAAATCCGATATTGGATTTATAAACCGGAATCTTATTATAAAAACACAGGTAAAAGTTATCCGCTTTTAATGTTTTATCATGGCTTGGGTGAGATGGGTACTACAGATGGAGATATCGGAAGGGTTTTAGCCAATGGACCACCAAAAATGATTGATCAGGGTCAGGAAATGGAATACATAGTTGTTTCTCCTCAGGCATATAATGATGCCAGTGGTCCTGTGAGGTATGCAACACCGGGTTGGCTGGACGAAGTGTTAGAAGTTGTTAAATCACAAAACAGAGTTGATATTAACAGAGTTTATTTAACGGGATTAAGCTTAGGTGGCAGGGCTTGCTATTATTTAGCAGCAAATCAACCTTCAAAAATTTCGGCATTGTTGCCTGCGTCCGGTGTTTTTGACAATGTAACCGACAGCCAGGTTTGTGGAATGAAAGATATTCCTCTTTGGGGATTTAATAACGATAGTGACCCTGTGGTAAACTATGGTTGGAATTTAAGAAGGTTTGTCAGTACTGTTAACAGCTGCTCACCGGGGCCGATAGTTCCTCCACTGACTACTATTTATAGTGCAAGTGTTCATGATTCATGGACTAATATGTATAATACTCCTGAAGTTTATCCGTGGTTATTAAGTAAAACAAAAAATCAGCCAACTAATAAGGTTTTAACAGTTAATGCAGGTGGTACAATTTCCGTTTCAACTGCCTCCTTCACTTTAAATGGTACTGCAAGCAGCCCAAATGGTTCAATTGTATATTATGAATGGACTAAAAGAGGGGGTAATGATGCAACTATAATAAACCCTAATTCTGCGAACGCGGTTTTACAGGATTTAAAACAAGGAAGTTATAATTTCCGATTATTTGTAACAGATAACATGGGTGCGTCAGGTTTTTCAGATGTAATTGTGAATGTTAGCCCTGGCAATGACACTCAGGCACCTACTGCCCCGCAAAGCTTAAGTTCTTCAAGTCAATCAACAAATAATATAATTTTAAATTGGAATTCGTCTACCGACAACGTGGGTGTAACAGGATATAATATTTATAATGGTTCAAACTTTTCAGGATCTGTTTCCGGAAATTTAAATAGTTATAACGTTACAGGTCTTAATGCAAATACGAGCTATTCTTTTAGTGCAAAGGCATTTGATGCTGCAGGTAATCTTTCCGGATTAAGCAATGTGTTACTTGTTTCTACTAAAAGTGCATCTCTGCCACTTATTTCAAATCAACCTGTAAGCCAAAGCGTTAGTGCGGGTGCAAATGTAAATTTTTCTGTTACAATTTCTGGAACTGATATTGTAACTTATCAATGGCAAAAAAATGGAAGTAATATTTCAGGCGCCGGTTCAAATGTTTACTCGATTAATAATGTTTCAATAACAGATAACGGATCGAAATATAAATGTATAATCACTAATGCTGCCGGTTCGGTTACCTCAAATGAAGTTACTTTAAGTGTATCATCAACCTCCATCCTTGGAACAGGTTTAACGGCAAGGTATTATACCAATTCATTAAAAGATTTTACTGTACCTGTTACATTAACACGTACAGACGCCGCAGTTAATTTTGACTGGGGTTTCGGTTCGCCGGACAAATCCATTTCAAATGATCATTTTGTGGCGCAATGGACAGGTCAAATACTTGCCAATTATACTGAAGAATTTTCTTTTTATACCAATACCGATGATGGTGTGAGGTTGTGGGTAAACGGGCAATTAATAATTGACCAATGGATAGATGAGGCTGCAACAGAATGGTCGGGTAAGATAACGCTAACTGCGGGTCAAAAATATGATATAAAACTTCAGTATTATGAAAATACTGCCAATGCAAGTTGTAATTTATTTTGGAGCAGTTTAAGCCAAGCCAAGCAAATAATACCAACTGCGCAATTATATCCTGAAGCTTCTGTCCCGGCGAGTTCTCCAGGCTCAACTGGTCCTTCGATTGCTGCAGGTTTAACAGCAAGGTATTATACCAATTCATTAAAAGATTTTACTGTACCTGTTACGTTAACACGTACAGATGCTACAGTTAATTTTGACTGGGGTTTCGGTTCACCGGACAAATCCATTTCAAATGATCATTTTGTAGCGCAATGGACAGGTAAAATACTTGCTAATTATTCTGAAGAATATTCATTTTATACCAATACCGATGATGGTGTGAGGTTGTGGGTAAACGGGCAATTAATAATTGACCAATGGATAGATCAGGCTGCTACAGAATGGACAGGTAAAATTACATTAACTGCGGGTCAAAAATATGATATAAAACTTCAGTTTTATGAAAATACTGCCAATGCAAGTTGTAATTTATTATGGAGCAGTTTAAGCCAGGTTAAACAAGTGGTACCAACTGCTCAATTATATCCTGAAACCGGAGCTGCCGTGAGATATTCATCAGAAGTAAATAAAAAACCAATTAAGAGTGCTGAAAAAGAAAGTACACTTGAAAGCAACAATAATGTTACTTTATTCCCGGTACCTACTGATGAGATTTTAAATATAAAATTAACCTCTAAGGTTGGTCAAAAAGCTGACATTCAAATTTATAATTCTCTTGGCAACTTGGTGCTGCAAAAAATGGAATCAGTTGCAGAAGGCGAAAATCTTTTTGTTTTGAATGTAAACCATTTAACAGGTGGGGTTTATATTATTAAAATAGGTTTGAAAGATCATAGTATTTCAAAACGTTTTATAAAATTGTAAAAATTAAAACTGATTAAAAATAAAAATCTCCGTGTTTAGATAAGAACTATCTTAATACGGAGATTTTTATTTTTTATAACCTCAATAAAAAAAATCAACCTTCAAAGAATATAATCTTATACTTTTGCAAATAAATGTCTATCAGAAAGTATTGATAGCACTAATCTTATCCGATGATTATCGAAAATTTATATCAATTCTATTTAAATTCTTCAGAAGTAAGTACTGATACCCGCAAAATAAAGCCGGACTCCATATTCTTTTCATTAAAGGGCGAAAAATTTAACGCTAATTCATTTGCAGAAAAAGCTTTGGAAGCAGGAGCAAAATATGCAGTAATTGACGAGGTTGAATTTAAGAAAGACGAAAGATATATTTTGGTGGATGATGTTTTAAAAACACTGCAACAACTGGCAAAATTTCATCGCAGGCAACTTAATATTCCTATAATTGGCATTAATGGTTCGAATGGAAAAACAACTACAAAAGAATTGTTTAATGCCGTTTTGAGCAAAAAATATAATACATTTTCAACTAAAGGAAATTTAAATAACCATATTGGTGTGCCTCTTACTTTGTTATCAATTGATAAAAATGCAGAAATTGCGATTATAGAATTGGGTGCCAACCACAGGGAAGAAATTAAAGATTTGGTAAATATTTGCGAGCCTACACACGGTTATTTAACAAACATCGGGCGATCGCATTTGGAAGGTTTTGGCGGTTTAGATGGAGTTAAGACAGGAGAAGGCGAATCATTTGATTATTATAAAACCAATAATGCAACTGTATTTATAAATACTGTTGATAAAGTGTTGGTTGAAATGGTCGAAGAAAGAAAGATGACCGGGTTGATAACCTTCCCACAAAAAAATAATTTTTATTCTTGTGAGTTTATCTCGGCAGACCCTTATGTTAAATATAAAGATGAAGAAGGGAACAGTATTGAAACACAATTAATAGGAGCTTATAATTTTGCAAATATATCCGCTGCGCTATGCGCGGGGAAATATTTTGGAGTTCCTGCTGATCGGGCCAATGAAGCTGTTCGGAATTACATTCCCGGAAATAATCGATCGCAAGTATTAGTAAAAAATACTAATACGATTTTTTTGGATGCTTATAATGCAAACCCTGATTCGATGGAAGTTGCGGTGAAAAATTTTTTTGAAATAAAGGCAAATAAAAAAATAATAATTTTAGGAGATATGTTTGAGTTGGGTGACGAAAGTGAAGTTGAGCATCAAAAACTGGGTAAATTTATATCTACTTATTCATTCTATAAAATTCTTTTGGTAGGTAAAATGATGAAAGCTGCTCTGCACACAAACCCAAAAGCCTTTTATTTTTTAGATAAATTTTCCCTCCAAAATTGGTTGTATGATAATAAATTTGATAATACCCATTTTTTAATAAAAGGATCAAGAGGAATGAGTTTGGAAAGTTTAACCGAATTTATTTAAAATAGAAAAAAAAATTTCTATGAAGAAAATATCAAAAAAACGATATCAATATATCAATAATTTGCAAATATGAATTTACAACAAAGCCGTGCTCTTTTTTTTAAAACCATTTTCCCATTCGGCCTTGTTGGCGGTTCTATTTTTTTTATTTACAGTCTCATTCTATTATACTTAGGTTATAATCCATTGGCGGGTTCGCCTTATGGGTACAGAGATTTTGATCTGATTTTGTTAATTATTTTTTCTTGCATTCTTCTTGTAAGGTATAATTACCAATTCCCGGGCAACAATCCTTTTTGGGAAATATTTTTTATAACATTTATAGGGTCTCTTATCGCCTTACTCTTTTATTTAATTTTAACATTTTTATTAAGTTCTTTTTCACCTGATCTTTTAATTAACCTTGCGGAAGAAAATAAAAAATTTATCATTGATCATAAAAACGAATTTATTGATAATGCAGGTTCAAAAGGTTTTATTATCAGCTTAAAAAATATTAAAACCATTAGCCCCGCAAATTTATTTTTCTCAGAATTAATAAAAAAGGGAATTATAACAATGATTTTATCCGCATTTATTTCAATAATTTTCAGGTTCACAAATTTAATTTTTAATAAAAAGAATAAAAAAATTGAAATTAACCTTTCATAAAACTATTATTTGATTTAATGAAATTTTTAGTTTAAATATGTTTTAATTTAAATTTTATACTATTGAATGGAAAACTTAGAAAAAGCACCCACACCTGCCCGCCTTGCAATTAAATGGGGGGCAATATCAGGATTGATTTTAGTAATTTATGGATTGGCAATGCAAATTTCAGGCTTAATAGCCAATCTATCATTGGCCCCATTGTATTATATAGTAATGCTGTTAGCCCTCGGCTTTGGCATGTTCAAAGCCATCGATGAATATAAGGCTACGCATGGCGGATATATTTCTTATGGCCAAGGGTTGGGATTAAATACTTTAATTTCTGCGGTTGCAGCAATAATTTCAACTGCAGTTTCTCTTATTTATACAACCTTTATAGATAATACTGCCATGAAAAAGATGATGGAAGCACAAAAAGAAAAAATGGTAGAACAATGGGAAAAACAAGGAATGAGCGAACGACAAATTGAGGATGCTATGGCAATGACAGAAAAAATGACAGCATTTATGCAGAACCCGGGAATGATGTTTGTCAGTGGAGTTATTTCAATTACCATATTTGGTTTTATTGTTGCCCTCATTGTTTCTGCAATAAAAAAGAAAAATAAACCTGTTTTCGAGTAAATCGTATTAGTAAATATATTATAGACTTGCTAAAATTTATTATTTGGCAAGTCTTTTTATTTTCAATTCATTACTTTTGAAAATATTTTATTTTTTGGAATTATAAATATAAAAATTTGCTAATAGATCAACATTCTATCGGAGGCGTTTATCCAATTCAAATATCCGTTATCGTACCGGCCTATAATGAAGATGAATCATTGCCCGAATTGTGCGATTGGATATCAAGAGTTATGGATGCACATCAATTTAAATATGAAATTATTTTAGTAGACGATGGCAGCAGCGATAATACATGGGAGGTTATTAAGTCGTTATCTCTACAAAGTTCTTTTATAAAGGGGATTTCGTTTAATAGAAATTATGGAAAATCAGCTGCTTTGCAAACCGGTTTTAGAGCCGCAAAAGGCGAAGTGGTAATTACAATGGATGCCGACATGCAAGACAGCCCGGATGAAATACCCGAATTATATAAAATGATTAAAGAACAAAATTATGATTTGGTGTCAGGTTGGAAAAGGAAAAGATATGATCCTTTGAGTAAAACCATTCCTACAAAAATATTTAACGGAGTTACAAGAAAAATATCAGGCATACAACTACACGATTTTAATTGTGGGTTAAAGGCATACAAATTAAAAGTTGTCAAAAATATTGAAGTATACGGAGAAATGCACAGATACATTCCTGTTATCGCAAAATGGGCAGGATTTAAAAAAATTGGCGAAAAAGTAGTAGAACATAGAGCAAGGAAGTATGGTGTTACAAAATTTGGATTAGAGAGGTTTGTTTTTGGCTTTCTTGATCTGCTTTCAATAACTTTTGTAGGAAAGTTTCATAAAAGCCCAATGCACTTCTTCGGCACTTTAGGTACGTTATCTTTTATGGTTGGTTTTTTTATTGCCACCTGGCTTATAGGTGAAAAAGTTTATTTAAGTTGGTTTGCCAATGTTAAAAGCAGAAATGTAACTGAGCAACCTTTATTTTTCCTTGCACTCACAGCCATTATTGTAGGTTTTCAAATGTTTTTAACCGGTTTTTTGGGTGAAATGACAGTTTTAAATAACCATCATAAATCTAATTATCTCATTGCTGAAGAATTAAATATGAATATTTAGATAATTAAAAATTCAGACAACTATGTATAAATTTTTTTTTAAACTTTTAGTTATTGCTGCCCTTTTCTCATCGTGCAACAACAATAAAAAAGAAAAGCAACCTGAAAGCGACCCGAATGTCGAAAATGTTCAAATGCCTGCTGAAGACCTTGAGGCCATTACTCCCGAAGAGAAAGGAGCTTCTATCGATTTAACAGAAAATAAAAGCTCTCTTAAAGGCCATGAGCAAACCATTGCCTCTTTCCCCAATTTAAAATATGTAAGCCCAAAAGGGTATGAAAATGTATTCGTGTTTTATGATTCAGAACACACTCAGGTTATTAATGAAAAAGAAAACAAGGGCGAAGGTGAACCGGTAATACTAATTTTAAAAACAAAAATAGATAATAAAGAAAAAGATATTTATACTGTCACTTTTTCTCCCGGCATGAGCGATGACCCACTTTTTACAATAAAAAAAGGCGATAAAGAAATAAACAGCTTTACTGCATTAGAATTAATATTACCCGGCAATGGCAGTGTTTACACCACAGGCCATACCAATAATATGTTTGATGAGAGAAGAAAGTTTCAACTTAAGGATGGTAAAATTAAAGAATCAAAGCAATCTTATTTATATGTTGGTTTGCATACCAAAACCAATGACTCTTTTCAAATATATTCCGACCTTAATTATTCAAAACCTATTGCCAACTTACCCAAAGACACAGAAATAGAAGTATTAATTAACCAGGGAAGGAATTATTTAATCCGCACACCTTTCGGCATTACCGGGTGGTGGAAATACAGTGGCGATCATAAAACGCCAATTAAAGGCTTGACTTATGCGGGTGATTAGTTTAAAAGATGGATAAATTGAGGATAATTGCAATTGCAGGAGTCATTTTTTATCATAACTATAACATCTCTATTTTCAAAATCAATGTATTTTTCTAATTGAATGGCTCCTTTTTTCATAAATACATAAGTTGAATATTTCATGTTATTTGTTATAGATTTATCAGGCCTTAAATTTTTATTAAATGTTAATCTATTCATAGTATATATATTTAAGTAAAATACATATATAAAAAAATTATTCTGTCAAAAGTTTCAAATTTTCTTAATTATTTTTTAGTTAGTTCCATATCGTGTTACCTAATAGAACTTGAAAGTTTTATAGTAATTGACATATTAATTTCCTTTTGATAAATCAATCTAATTTAAATATGATGATAGAAGGGTATAAATACCCTTTTAAGTAATCACGAAATGAAAATCCTATAACCATTACCGCCTCTTTTATATAGAAGCTTTTTCCATACCGAGGCAGGTGTCTTCACCTTTACTCTAGCTTTAAAATAGATATTTATAAAATGTATTATTTTTGAACTTCAACAATCGTTATTTGGGGCATTTGCAAATATAAAAGGTAAAGATGAACATGGATTATTAAAGTATTTTGATGTTTCTTCTAGATCCGGTGAACATTAGAAAATCAGAGAGAAGAAAAAAAAGCCGGAAAAGATATGGCTTAGTTTTGAATAGGACTAGCATTAATTTATATACCATTAAAACTTCTATGGAAATTCATTTTAATTGAAATTAATCAAAAAGTTGTAGTTCTTAATAAAATTCAATGAATTTTTAAGAAAAAGAAACTTTTAAAGCATATTTCCTTGTTAAAAATATTGTAATGTGTTAATTTAGAGGAGTTAAAAATAAAATTATGTATTCACCACAAGAAATTGCCAATTATTTTTTAAAAAAAGGGAAAACTGAGCAGAAGGAAATTACTCCCATGAAATTACAAAAGCTGCTTTATTTTGCTCATGGTTGGTATTTAGCAGAAACGGGAAAGCCCTTATTGAACGAAACTATTGAAGTTTGGAAATATGGACCCGTTGTTTCATCTATATATGAATTTTTTAAAAGTTATGGAAACGATCCAATTCAAAGTTATGTAGAATATATCAGTCCTTCCGGTTCATCATTTTACCAACCCACCTTAAAGGCAGATAAAAAAGTTTTGGATATTTTAGACGGGGTATGGTACATTTATTCCGATTTTTCTGCGCGTACATTATCAAATATGACGCACGAAGAAGGCACACCATGGTCGCAAATTGTAGATGAGCATGGTGGAATTGAAAATGTTCAACGAGGGAAAGATATTGAAGATTATCGCATACGCCAGTATTTTGTTGATAAATTAAAATTAGTTGAGAATGGAAGAGAATAATAGGTTTCTGCAAGAAAAAGATGCCATTAAAGCAGAAGAACTTAAAAGAAATCCTGTATTCTTAGAAAGCATTGCCGAACCGCCTGAAGAAAAAGAATATATAAGGAACAAACAAGAGATAGAACTACAAGCCCTTCGATTAAATAATAAAAATCAGGAATTAAAAAATCAGGAACTTACGCTTCAAAATGAAGGTATCACCCTCCGAAATCAAAATGCATCTTTAAAAAACGAAGGTGAGAGGCAGGATAAGGATGAAAGAAAAAAATATGCTTACCGTATTTTTTGGATGATCTGTTTCTGGCTTTGTTTAATTATCACAATATTAGCTTTCAGCGGATGGAAATTGGGTGATTTTATTTTATCTGATACTGTTTTAATAACATTAATTGGATCTACAACCATTACGGTTGCCGGTTTCTTTTTTGCGGTTGTTAAGTATCTTTTTCCGGAAAACAAAGACAATAAAAGCCAGGTAATTAATTAGTAATTGTATGTTATTCTTCCAGGTATTTTAAAAATATATTTTCGGATTTTTGAACCCAGGCTCTAAAAATTTCAGATTTATTTTGATGATGCGGAAGATACTCTAATAGTTTGCTTATATTAAAGGTGTTGGCACTAACGCCTGCTCCTGATTTTTTCGCATCAATGGCATTGCAAGTTTGCTCAAACTGCCCCTGAATAGGTACCATCATAACAGGAATTCCTAAATACATTGCTTCGCAAACCGATTCAAAGCCCGCAGTACTTACAAAACCGCGTGCACTTTTCATGTACTCCAAAAATAATTGATCATCAACCTGATGAAAAGTTAAATTTTTATTAACTACCCAAGGATTTTCAACCTCTTTTTTATCCCAAAAACAATGCAATACAATTTCAGGGTTTTTTTTGTGCCATTCAATAATCTCTTCACTGTAACCCGGCATATTGATGTAAACCAAAATGTGTTCGCCTTTTTCAGTTTTAAGATTTAAAACTTCTTTTCGAAGCAGGGGAGGTACAACAAATATTTTTTTCGCTGCTTCATCATTCACTTCCCTGAAAGATAAAGCCAATTTTTTGTCATATCCGATTGAAGTAATTTTATTTAACATTTTTAATAAATTCCTGTCAGTCGTACTTCCTTCAGGGAAATCAAAATCATTATGTTCTAAAAAATATTGATGTCCAATGGTTAAAAATTTTATATTTCTTTTTTTGAAGCCTAAGTTATTCAACCCTCCCAATATATCATAAAAGTTGATCACCACATCCGGAGATTTTTCATTTAATACCTCTCTTATCCGTTTTAAACTCTTAAAAAAGATACCACTCCCCGCTATATTATATAAAATAGTATTAATTATTTTTATTCCCTTTCCTTGGCTATCGGCAACGAAATTCGGGCTTTCAAATGCTTCAATAGGCGAATTAATCTTTTCATGAAAAAATCGAGGAATTTTTCGCCTTTCATTTTTACCCACCAATAAGTAACTTATTTCATGCCCTGCATTAATAATAATATTATACAGACTAATAGCTTGAGTTAAATGCCCTCTGCCTTCACCTTGAACAATAAAAATAAAATTTAATTTTTTCTTTTCCATTATCGTTTTTTCAATATTTTTATTTTTACCGGTAAAATAACTTACAAAAATTTAATTTTTAATTATAAGCTTGAATACAACCTATTATTACACAAAATTAATTGGAGATATGGTTTCCATGAACAATCTCTTAATTTTATTTAAATTATGAGTATACCGATATTGATAAAATGATAATTATAAAATTATTTTATTTTTATTATTTATTTTAATTTTTTTTTCCTGAATAATTTTTAAAATAGAAAGCATATATAATTCAGCTTATTATTCTATCTAAAATATTTTAATGTGCTATACCGGTTAATAATTAAATTTATAATCTTTGTCGGATTTTAAATTTTTTCTATGAATTTAGTTATAGATGCAGGTAATACACATATTAAGGCGGGTTTATTTGAAGGAAATGATTTAGTTTATTTTTTGGAAACTTTTACATTGGATGAAATTTTCAATTTCATTTCAAATTATAAAATTGAAAATACTTTATTATGTTCGGTAATTATTATTCCGGATGAATGGATGAATGTATTAAAGAAAAAATCAAAATTATTTATTCTTGATTATAAATTACCCATTCCTATAATTAATATTTATAAAACACCCGAAACCCTGGGTATGGATAGGCTTGCGGGAGTAATAGGTGCAAATTTTTTATTTCCAAAAATGGATTGTCTGGTTATAGATATCGGCACTTGCCTGAAATTTGATTTGATTGATAAAAATAAAAATTATATGGGAGGCAGTATCTCTCCGGGTTTGCACATGCGCTTTCAATCTTTACATCATTTTACATCAAAACTTCCATTACTTGAACCATGTTTAGAAAAAATTGATCTGATAGGAAATACTACACAACAAGCAATACAAAGCGGCGTTATCAACGGAATGATAAATGAAATTAACGGAACCATTAGCAGTTATAAGGAAAAAATACTTGATATTCGTTTAATTCTTTGCGGGGGTGATGCTCTTTTCTTTGAAACTAAAATAAATCAAACCATATTTGCAGTCCCAAAATTGGTGCTTATCGGGCTGAATAGTATTTTACAACACAATGTCTCTAAAAAATAAAATTTTAATTTTTTGTGCAGGTTTGGTATTAACTTTAAATGCCGGTGCACAAAACACCAACAATTCACCTTACTCTGAATACGGCATTGGAGATTTAAATCCTCAATATTATGCTGCGCAAGCAGGCATGGGTGGGATAGGTGTAAGTAATGCCAATGGGTTCAATATTAATAATATAAATCCTGCACTGCTTGCACGTAATAATAAGTTCACAGCTTTTGAATTTGGAGTTTACGGAAAATCTCAAAAATTAAGCAGCGAAGGCAAAACGCAGAATTCTGTTTCAGGTACTTTACAATATATTTCTCTGGCGTTTCCTGTAACATCCCAAAAATCAGATACTTCCAATTTGCATTGGACTACAGGGCTTGCACTTTCTCCATATTCAAATGTTTATTATAAAGTTGTCAGGCCTTATTATGATCCCGGAGTTGGTTTAATAACATATCCTGCAAACGGAACAGGTGGATTAACGAAAATTGATTTTAATAATGGTTTTAAGCTTAATAAAAATTGGTATTTAGGTTTAAAAATAAGTTATATTTTTGGTGATGTTACCAAGGAAGGTACAGCATCTCTTGCAAATGGTGGTTATCCGGTTACATTGATAGACCGAACAAATCAACATGGTTTTGATTTTAAATTTGGCTCAGCATATCGTAAAAAACTTAAAGAAAAATTATATTTTAATGCAGGGTTAACTTATGAATTAAGTTCTAAGCTTAATTCAACAAAATTAAGATATTCCCAAATTAATATCAGTAATCCTCCACAATCCGATACATTAAGATCAACAGATCAGGGCATTACCAAACTACCTTCTCAATTGCAGTTTGGTATTAGTATTGACGATCCTTATCACTGGACAATCGGTGCTGACTTTTCATATGTTGCAGGTGCTAATGCTGATTTTTCTTACATATCTTCTTCTATAAATACAGGTACGGCTATTGATAAGCTTACATACAGCAATGGTTATTCATTTACGATAGGAGGGGAGTATACACCAAATATTTTTTCTTATAATTTAATAAGCAGAATGACTTACAGGGCAGGAGTAAATTATTCAATAACTCCCATAACTATAAATAATAACCAAATTACCGACATGAGTGCTTCGGTAGGGACTTCTTTGCCTATCGGGAGAGGTAATACTTTAGTAAATTTAGCTTTAAGTATGGGCAAAAGAGGGTCTTCAGCATATGTTCAGGAAAATTATTTTCGTGTAAATTTAGGAATTACCATAAACGACCAATGGTTTAAAAGAAGGAAAATCGATTAATCTGAATTTTAAATATTTTTCTTTTGTTTGGGCAAAAGGAATAATAAATAATCCGGTCATTTTCTTTTTTAATAAAAATATATGTTTATCCCTTTCGAGAATTTACCTTCTTCTTCTAAAATATGGCTTTATCAATCACTAATGCCGTTTGCAAAAGAAATTAAAAACTCAATTGAAAGAAAAACGGAAAACTTTTTATCTCAATGGGATGCGCATGGCAAACCCTTGCAGGCTTCATATAAAATTATTTACGATCATTTTATGGTTATTGCTGTTAATGAAAATTACAACCGGGCAAGTGGATGCTCTATAGATAAATCAATCCATCTTATTCAAGAAATTGAGAAGAGTTTTAATATAAATCTTTTTGACCGTTTAAATCAGGCTATTCTTATTGATGGCAAAATTGAATTCAAAACCTTAAAACAAATAAAAGAGGAAATAGAGATGGGTAATTTTAAATCTGATACTATTGTATTTAACAATATGATTAATACGGTGGAAGGTTTAGAAAATTCATGGCAGATACCTGCTTCACAATCATGGTTAAATAAATTTATTCCTGTTACTTCTTAATTTATCTATACCTCAAATCATTTTTTAAGTGTTACCCTTGCTCTTTGGCAAACGCCCCCTATAGGAGGATTGAATTTTGAAACACTCACTGTTACAGATTCTATTAGCGGGTATTGTACATAAGTTAATTCAATAATTCTTTGTGCAATGTGCTCAAGTAATTTGGTTTGTTCCTCCATTGCCTGTCTGGCAATTTTATATAAATTTTCATAATTTACTGTAACCTGCAAGTTATCTTCTTCTGCAGCCTTATCTATATCTGCTTCCACGATTATATCAATAGAATATTTGTTGCCTATTTTTCTTTCTTCTTTGTAAAATCCATGATAGGCAAAAAATTCAATCCCTTCAAGGGCAATTAATCCCATATTTTATTTATTTAGAATTGCATTATAACATATGATTGTAAAATATTAATGATAATTACCATATTCAATATCATTAATATTTTATTCAACATATTTATTATTCGTCGACACTTATTTTATTCATAAAATTTTTCGCTCTTGTAATTTCATCATTTGCTTTATCTGTTTCAACCAAGCCATCACGTAAACGAATTATTCTGTGAGAATACTTAGCAATATCTTCTTCGTGAGTTACCATTATAATACTGTTCCCTTTTGAATGTAATTCCTCAAAAAGATCCATAATCTCATAAGAAGTTTTGGAATCCAAATTTCCGGTTGGTTCATCTGCCAATAAAATACTTGGGTTATTAACCAAAGCACGGGCAATAGCTACTCTTTGTCTTTGCCCGCCGGATAGTTCATTGGGTTTATGTTTATAACGGTCACCCAAACCAACGTTTTTTAAGGTTAACATCGCTTTTTCTGTTCTATCCCGTTTATTTAAACCTGCATATATTAATGGAAGTGCAACATTTTCTAAAGCAGTAGAGCGCGGCAATAAATTAAAAGTTTGAAAAACAAAACCTATTTCTTTGTTTCGTATACCGGCAAGCTCATTATCCGACATATCACTTACGTCTTTGCCATTTAATACATAACTGCCTTCTGTTGGAGTATCTAAGCAGCCTACAATATTCATCATAGTTGATTTCCCTGAACCGGAAGGACCCATAAAGGCAACATACTCACCCTTATCAATTGATATTGTTATTCCTTTTAAAGCTTCCACCACTTCACTTCCCATTATGTAGCGTTTGGTTATTGCTTTTGTTTCAATGATTTTCATAAAATGATAGGGCTAAAATCAAATTTAAACAAAATTAAAAATTCTCACGTTGTTTTTCTATAAGAGATTTTTTTTGCTGATAGGTCGATAAAAAATCCTGATAATCGGTAGGGGTGGTTAATGATTTCAAGTCGTTCAACGCACTTTCCGAATATTTAAATAAATACATATCAGCACTTTGTAATATATATTCTTTTTGAATTTGAATTGAATATGGATTTAGTTGCAGTGCTTTTAAAATAATAAAATACGCATTTTCATTATCTTTCTTTACCGATTTATAGAAATGAACTGCACCTGTAATTACCTCAATATTAAGTGGCATTTGTTCTACTGCTTCTTTAAAGTATTTATCGGCATTAAGCTTATCGCCTAATCCGTTATATGCCACGGCTTTAAAATAAATTTTTTCAGAATTTTTTTGCAAAGGAATTTTAATTTTATCAACGTCATTAAGTACTTGTTGATAGTTCTTTTCTATAAGGTTTAATCTTAGGTTGAGGTAATTTATTTTTTCAATTATGGCATCATCAACTCTTTCATTATTCTGTTTAATGGCATTTAAAATGCCTTTTGCTTTAATAGCATGGCTATTTTTTAAATACTGTTCTGCAATTTCTAATTGGGCTAAAATTTTAAGGTTTTTATTTTCAATTGAGTTTGAAAGTTGAAAAAGTGAAGTATCTCTTGAAAAATGAATTAAGAAAACTTTTTCCCGGTCATTTAATTTTTTTCCTGCAGCATAAATGTTTTTTTCCAGTAAAGCCTGAAAAACATTTTCAAGAGAAATATTTATCGGGTTTTTCCTTTCATTTAAATACAATAGTGATTGAACATAGTTTCCATTTTCGGCATAACATACTATTCTATTCATATATGAAAGCGTATCTCCTTCTTTAATTGCCTTATCAAAATTTTCGATTGCTCTTTGGTATGCTCCTTGTTGCATAAACCATAAACCCAAAATGCGACTATAATAATCCTCTTGTATAGTGCTGGTGGTGGATAATGTGTTTAAAATATTTAATGCAAGAGATTTATTTTTGCTGTAGTACTCATAACAGGCTTTTGTAAAATTTAAATCTTCGGCAAAAATTTCATTATTTTCTTTTGCAGTTAAAACCTTTATATCTTTTATCCAGGCTGTATCTTTTGCAATTCGCTGAGAAAGGCTAAAATTAAACCATTCAGCAAAATGCTCGCGACTTAAAATGGTATCTTTTGGTATTGAAGGTTTTGAGATTATAATATCTTTATCCGCAAGAATATTTTTTAATGCGGAAGTGTTTGCTCGAAGAGAAACATAATTTTTATTTTCACCTTTTTTTAAAAGAGTAAAAGCATCCTTATATCTTTCACTTTGAATTAAGCACGCCAATTGATTGGCTTGCAGAACTTCCTTTTCCGGTGAATTATTTTCTGCTGTTTTTAAATGCGAAACAGCATTATCCACCAATGATTTTCGCATATAGATTAAAGCAATATTATTATGCAAATAACTACTTTCAGGAAATTCTTTTATTCCTTCCTGCAAAACAAATAACGAAGGAAAAAAACCGCTTAACTGAATTTGTGCATCACTTAATGCGGCATATAAATAGGGAGTACTGTTAAACTTTATGGCTTTTTGATAAAATTTTACAGCTTTGGCCAAATCCCCATACTTAATTGCCATTTCAGCTAATGCATAATTTGATTTTCTGTTGTATTCTGTAAAAAAAGAAGTGGCGGAAGTGTAATAATCGGTGGCTATTAAATCATTTTTATCCAAACCATAAGCATCACCCAATGCATTATAATACCCCGAAAAACTTTTATACATTATTAATTTCTGATTGAACAAAAACATGATAATAATGGCTATTCCCCCACCAATTCTGGCATTAAAAGTGGCCATTTTAAATGGTTTGTAAACAACTTTATAAACGTTTTGCCCCCTTTTAATTAAGTCGCCAAAATTGTTTAATACATAAACAAAAAATAACAATCCCATCCCTAAATGTGAAAAAATGATCAGATTATTAAATGCATCAATTAAAGGGTCATTATCTGTAACAAAAGAAAAAATAATTGTTGTGAAGGTAATTATTGCCAAGCCTATATAAGCAAATACTCCAAAGCCGGTAGATGAAAATATATAAGTTAACGATTCACTTTGTTTTTTAAAGCCCCAAATACCTACTACAGATGATATAGCAAATATTAAAAAAGGCTTGGGCAGAAAGTAAAACGGTTGTTTTAAAAAAAGCAAAACCAAAATACTAAGATAAAAGAGCGATAATAATATAAAAATTAAAAACGCTCTATTTGATTTCATTACATTGCTTGTAAGGTTTACAAAACCTATAATAATTTCATGTGAAACCATTATTACGAAACAAAAACTAATAAACAGAAATGCAGATAAGCCATAATGGGTTAAAAAATGTGTTGGATGTGTACCCTTCGAAAAAAAATAAGAAATAACAAGGAATAAAACAGTGACAGCACAAAAAATAAAAAAACGTCTAATTAATGAAATCTCCGTTCTGATATTATTAAAATAAAAGCTAAGGGGAAGAAACAAAAATAATGCAATACCTAAACCTACCTGATTAGTAAACCCGAAAAGCATTAAAAATTCCAGTTTTAAGCAAGCCAGTACCGCAATGAACATTGTGGTGAAAATGGCATACCAAACTCTGGTTAAGGTGGTGCTTATTGTTAATAAAATTAAAATCCCTATTACATAACCGAACAATAAGATATTATTAACCGGAGTACTTATTATTTTATGAACGGCGTTGTATTTTTCAGTAACAATATAATTGTTTGCTTCTACCGGTACATTAAAAATGCCTTGAGTAAAAGTATCCAAAACTACTTTTACTCCGCTTAGTTCAGTTTGCTTAGCCCAGTAAGTAGTTAAGTCGCTTCCCTTCCATATTGAAATTGCAAAAGCGATAAAACTTATCAGAAACAAAAAAAATAAAATATTAAAAGCTATTTTTTGATTTTTTCTCCAATATTTCCAAAATAAAAATTTATCCTGAATATCTTCCGGTTGGCTATCAAACATATTATATTTTTAAGGCATGAATAAGATACTTCAATAGAAACGCTTGAATAGATATTGAATTATGAGTATATCAATATCTATTTATCAATAAATTTGATTATTGATAAATCAGAAATGTGATGAAATTATTTAATCCAACACTTTTGGTACCCTGAAATAATCAGAATCTTTTTTTGGCGCGTTTAATAATCCTTTTTCTTTTGATAAATGTTCTTTTACTACATCTTCACGCATAATATTTACTTCATGCGATAAATGAATTAAAGGTTCTACTCCGGTGGTATCAACTGCATTTAATTGTTCAACCCATGTTAATAAATTATTAATATCGGCAAGCATTTCACTTTCTGTTTTTTCATCAAACTCCAATCTGGCAAGGTGCGCTAATCTTTGTAAAGTCTCTTTATCGGTTACCATTTTTTTAATTAAATTAATTATTCTCGGTATATCTTTCAGGATAATATTTTATTAATTCTTGTGTAATTGTGCTTTTAACTTTTCCGACCAAAGTCTCAACATCATTTAATGTTAATCCTTTAGTTTCGATCGGCTCATGTACAGTGTATCTTACTTTATGCTTTTTAAATAATAATTTTCCGTCGTCGGGTAAAACTAACCAATTATCAGGAAAACTAATTGGAACAATAGGTAATTGTGTGATAATCGCCATTCGTATTGCACCATCTTTTAACTTATGACTCATAAATGGAGGATTTTTTGTTTTAATCCCACCTTCCGGAAAAATTACAATGCTCCTTCCATCCTTTAACATTTGAAGTGAAATTTTCATTGTTTCGTGTGTACTTCTGGTGCTATCTCTATCCACAGCAATGTGTAATTTTGTAAACATGTAGCCAAAAAGTGGGATTTTACTGAGAGATTTTTTCCCCACAAAGGCATAATAGTTTTTTAAAACCAAACCCATTACTGCGATATCTAAAAAAGAAGAATGATTGGCGCAGAAAACATATGCCTTGGAAGTGTCCGGTAAGAATTTATAATCTCCTTCTAACTTGAACCCGCATAAAGGGAAATAAATTTTAGCCCATAAGCGGTTTAACCAATGCGCATATTTATGCCATTTTTTATTTTGAAGAAATAAAAAGAAAAAAGGAAAAAGAAATAAAAAAACAATTAAAAACCAAAATGAGCACCAAATAGAATAAATGCGTCGCATTAAAATAAATTACTTAAACCCTTTTTTAACAAAAGTAACAAATAGATAAAAGATTCAAATATTTTTATTTTTAATACCATTTAATAAATTTGAAAAATAATTAAATGTGCTTAACTTGATGAATAATAGGTAATGCTGAGATCAAATTAAATTGGTGGCAAGCTTTTTGAAACCTTATATTATAAATATCGTATTTAAATACAAAAATATACTTAATATGAAAGACGAAACTCAAAATTTATTAGCAGGATTATTAATCGGAGCAGCAGCAGGTTTAGCAGTTGGTTTATTATTCGCTCCGGAAAAAGGTCAGGATGCCCGCAAAATATTATCTGACAAAGCATCAAGCTTAGGAAAAGATGTGAGTGACAAATTAGACAAAACTTTTAGTAAGATCACTGAATTCGCTGATTCTGCATTATCTTCTTTTTCAAAAGAAACCAGAGATGCAAATGAGGCCGGTAATAGTGGAAACATTAATAAAATATAATTACATTCCTGTAGAGGAATAAAAATCTTGTTGTGGAAAAGTAGTAATTTGCAGTAAAACCCATTCCGTTTCGGGATGGGTTTTCTTATTAATAGGATATGATTCTTACAGTCAATAATTTATTTAGCTGCTGTATAGCCTTTCAATGTCATTTAATCTTCTGAAATATAGTCTTTCAATAAATTAAATACTCCTTCAAATTTAGTGAGTGGCAAAGTGTCAGGTCTGTCATAAATGTCATGATATGCTTTTATTCCGCCAAGAGTGTAAATAAAAAAGGCTTTAACTCCATTTTTTGTAAAAAAATAATGATCTGAATTTGGAGCGTTTGCCCTTTTATTAATTTTTGTCAGGTAATTTTTGTCGGCATTTATTTTTAAAAATTTCTCATAGTCCTCCAAGTTTTCCGTAGTGTTTACTATTGTAATTCCTTCATCACCTGTACCCAACATATCTAAGTTAATTAAGGTTTTAATTTGGCTTAATGGAAAAACAGGATGTTGTACATAAAATTTTGAACCCAGTAAGCCAATTTCTTCACCCGTAAAGGCAATAAAACAAATTGAAAAATTAAGTTGGTTTTCAGGTTTGGAAAAATATTTTGCCAGCTCTAATAGCATTGCTATTCCACTTGCATTATCATTAGCACCGGGAAAATAAGATTTCTTTCCCATTCTACCCAAGTGATCGTAATGTGCTGTAATAACTATAAATTCATTTGATTTAGTTTTTCCTTCAACAAATCCTACAATATTTTGAGAATTATAATTTTTTATAAGCTTGGCATCTACTCTGAATTTTACTTTTTTTCCTACTAGTAATTTAGCATTGTTTAGCATTTCAAAAGTTGGATGGTTCATTGTATTGCTTGCAATAGAGGCCGTTAATTTTTTTTCCTGAATTTCTATTAATGCAGGTGCTTCGTGAAGGTGATCAAGGTATTTAACGGGTAATTTAATTAGATCTGCATAATGTTTGGATTCGTAAATTATTATATTTTTACTGACATCCATCATCATAAAATCTCTTCTCGCTGCTTCACTGTTAAAAATTAAAGAATCGAACCAAATTGTTCTTCCTTTTCCCCAACCCGATCCCGAAATTGGATTTAAAATATAATCTTGCCCGGTTACTAAATTTTTCCCATTAATTTTTAGTTTAACTTTATTCGGGAAAACGTTCACATTAAATGTAACAGTTTGGAAATAGCTTTCAGTAAAAGATTTTAATGAATAATTTTTAAAATGGTTGGCAATAAATGCAGCTGCTTTTTTATCTCCTCCATCCGAATATCCTCTGCCTCCAAATTCCGGAGAAGTAAGTGTGTCAATAATTCCCCTTGCTTCATTAATTGACTGCCCATTTACAGAAAGTATGGCAGGAATAAAAAAAATAACAAATAGATATTTTTGTAAAACTTTTATCGACATTTTAAGTTTAAAAAGAAATAGTGATTTTTTAGTAAATTAAGTTATAAAAAATAATAAGGTTTATATTAAATACTTTTTTTAATACTCACAAACCCTCATTTTTGCAAAAAGATTAATTTAAATATAAATAAGATATAATTAATAGGATAAAGAATCCCTTTTCCTTTATATTTAAAGGTGTTTATTGTTGTACTTTTAGTTAAAGAAATAATTTGACGCGATAAATTCAAGAAATGAAAATTTTTTTTTGCTTCAGGCCTAATTTGAAAATAAATCTTATGCGATTCTAAAGCCTTTTTAAATTTAAGTGAAGGATTAGTAACAATTCGCCAGGGATGTATAACTGTGGCTGTAGGTATAAATTTAATTTGTGTATTATCCAGAATTCTTTCTTTAAGTTCAATGTCTTCCATTGCGGGGTATGGAAATGATTCATTAAATTTACCAATATGATTAAAAAAATCTTTTTTAATCATAAAATTACATGACCAAAGATATCCCCCTGTTTCGTTGATTGGTGATTCTTCGTCCATTCTATTTTTAGGCCTGTCGGCATAAATACTTCCTTCAAAAACTAAAAATGTATTAAATTTAAGAATTGCACTTATATATTCTGATAGTATTTTTATATCAGGTAAACAATCGTCATCAATAAATACTATCCAATCACCCACACTGTGGCTCACGCCATTATTTCTATTGGTTGCAGAACCTTTCTTTTTCCCTTCAACCCATTTAACCCATGGAAATTTCTCTTTTATGAGACTTAAGGCTTGGTTTTCATTACCATCATCTGAAACAATAACTTCATAATTTTCACTTGATATTTTTTGAATGTCGGGATGCAACAAGTCCAGACATCTAGATAGTAAATTATTACGATTACATGTTGGTATTATAACCGATAGAAGCATTTTTTAATAGAAAATTAAATTAATACTAATTATTTTTTTTTTAAACCTTCAAAGTTAAGTTTGATAGTTTAAAAAAAACAAAAATTGTTTATATAATTTGTAAACAAATAAATAATCTTTTCTTCATTTGCCTTTTCATCACCTGAGACAATAAATTCAATAATTTACGACAATCTTTGATATGGATATAATAAATTTAAGAACTTGGCTAAAAGATAACTTCGATTACAGGTAGTTATTTATTAAAAATAATTGAAATATAAAGCATCGCGTATTTCATTAAATCTGAAAAAGTAATAATATTGACTCTAGGACACTCTAATATCAAAATAAATGAATTATGGTATTAAATACCTTACCTTGCTATAATGTAAAAGATAATTAAAAGAGTAGGGTTGCAATTTTTTCGATTAAATTATTCGTTAAATAAATTGACAAACATGGCTTAAAATTTAAATATGTTAACCATTCAGAACTTATATTGGAAGCCCTGATTATTCTTCATCTTAGAAAATATTATTTTATTAATATTCATAAACTTCTAAATTAACTATTAATGAATTTGTCTGAATTAGTACAAAAAGGCGGCTATATTATTCGTTTTAAGGTATTTTATAGCGTCTATTATACAATCCTAAATCTTGGTTACTTAATTTTAGGTATGAAAATAGGCAAGGGAACTTCTCTTTCAAAGGTGTATATTATTTGGCCCCACAAAGTGTCTTTAGAAGAAAACTGCAAAATAGAAGAAAACGTGATTTTTAAATTTGACGGGCCATACTCACAAGGCTTGGCAATTAAAGTCGGAAAAAATAATTTTATTGGATTCGGAACTGAATTTAATATTAAATATGGGATTTCAATAGGCAATGATTGCTTGATAGCATCAGGCTGCAAGTTTATCGATCACGACCATGGTATAAAGAAAGATGGATTAATGAGGTTTCAAGAATGTCCCGGAGATCATATAATTATCGGAAATGATGTTTGGATAGGTGCAAATGCTGTGATTTTAAAAGGAGTTAACATAGGTCAAGGCGCTATCATAGCAGCAGGCGCTGTTTTAAATAAATCAGTGCCTGCTTTTGAAATCTGGGCAGGGGTGCCTGCAATAAAGATAGGTGAAAGAAAATAATCCAACCACTCATCAATCCATTTCCCAAGCATCTTCATTAATCAATTCAGCTACAACGGCCGTCCAACCTGTTTGATGAGATGCTCCTACACCGCGTGAGGTATCTCCGTGAAAATATTCATAGAATAATAATAAGTTCTTATTTTCAGGGCGTGAATAAAATTCAGCAGCATCACTATGTACAGGGCGGTTTCCATCTTTATTTTCTTCAAATATACTTACCAATCTCTTTGCCAATTGATCAGAAATTTCACCTAAATTCATTAATACACCCGAACCCGTAGGAAATTCTATTTTTAAAGTATCACCATAAAATTCATGGTATCGCTTCAATGCTTTTACAACCAGGTAGTTTGTTGGAAACCATACAGGTCCTCGCCAATTTGAATTACCACCAAACATACCGGAAGTTGATTCGCCCGGGTCATATCGAATACTATATTCAATCCCACCTACATTAATATCGTAAGGATGGGTTTCATGGTATTTTGATACTGCTCTTAAGCCTCCGGGAGATAAAAAACCATCTTCTTTAAGTAAAAGTTGAAGTATTTTAATTAATTTTTCTTTTTTTATTAAAGAAATTAAAATGTTTTCACCATCATTTATTTGTTCATTGGGTAAATACTTTTTTGTTGTAATTCGATAATTTTTAAACCAGTTTACACGCTTTATAAAATCATCCAGTTTCTCTAATTTTTTAACATTAATGCTGGAAACAGCCAACAAAACACTTAATCCTACTGTTGAATGAACCTTTAAAGGTATTGAGGAACCGTCGGGCATGTACAACACATCATAAAAAAAAGAATCTGTTTCATCCCAAAGAGTTGCCTCGTTTAAGGCTTCGGCAATTAATACAAAATGTTCATAAAATTTTGTAGCCATGTCTTCGAAAGACTTATCAAAAATGGCAATTTCTAATGCCATGTCCATCATGTTTAATGCATACATGGCCATCCAACTGGTTCCATCAACTTGCTCCAACCTACTGTCACTGTGGTAATGCATTACTTCTATCAAGCACTGCGATATTATCTAATCCTAAAAAACCACCTTCGAAAATATTATTTCCATTTTCATCTTTTCTGTTTACCCACCAGGTAAAATTGATAAGGAGTTTTTGAAAAATTCGTTTTAAGAAGTTTAAATCACCTTCTCCTTTAAACTTTCTTTCAATTCTATACACACATAATGCAGCCCAAGCATGTACAGGAGGGTTAACATCCGAAAAATTCCATTCATAAGCAGGTATTTGCCCGGCAGGGTTCATATACCACTCTCTCATAATAATAATTAATTGATTTTTTGCAAAAACAGGATCAATCATCGCCATCGGTATGCAATGAAAGGCTAAATCCCAAGCAGCATACCATGGGTACTCCCACGTATCGGGCATTGAAATAATATCAACATTTTTTAAAAATCCCCAATTCATATTCCTTCCATACTTTCGGCTTGAAGGCGGTGGTGGCTGACCGGGATCTCCGTTTAACCATCTTTCTACATCGTAATGATAATATTGTTTGCTCCAAAGCAAACCTGCAAATGCTTGCCTTTGAATGTTTTTTAAATCTTCAGAAGCATTTTCAGGATAAAAATTTTCGTAAAACTCATCTGCTTCTTTCTTTCTGTCTATAAAAACGTTTTCAATATTTTTGAAAGGATCACCACTTATTTCGCCATTTCTCAAACGCAGTGTAATGCTTTGTTTATCTCCTCCCTTTATTTTGATTTTATAAACAGGTGCAAATTTTGTCCCCTGCTTATTGTCTTTTAATAATTCTTCATCTCCACCCACTATCACATCATGAAATGCATCTTTAACATGTGGTGCATAGTTGGCAACTCCATAAAGTTTATGAATATTGGTTTCATTTTCTGTAAATAGTAAGTTATCACTTTTGGGGAAGTAAAAATGATAGGTACCAAGCTTATCATCCGAAGCAGTTACGGATTGGCAATCTGATAAGTTGGAATCAATTTTAATATTTGGTTTTTGTATAAGCTGCTCACTTTGCCATTTATTTTTAAACCATAGGGTTGGCAGCAAGGTGATTTCTGCCTCATCAACACCTATGTTATGCATTTCTATTTTTATACAAATATCTTCGTGATTAACTTTTGCATATTCTACAAATACATCAAAATATTTATTTTCTTTAAAAATACCTGTATCAATTAATTCATATTCGGGTTCTTGTTTGCTCCTGTTTTTACTTGTGTTTAATAAATCGGAATAAGGAAATTCATTTTGAGGATATTTATAAAGGAATTTCATGTAAGAATGGGTAGGTGTATTATCCAGATAATAATATAATTCCTTACCATCTTCTCCATGATTGCCTTCGCTATTGTTTAAGCCAAATATCCTTTCTTTTAATATTGGATCTTTTCCGTTCCATAATGCAATTGCAAAACATAAATTCTGACCAACATCCGAAATACCTGCCAATCCATCTTCTCCCCAACGATATGCTTTTGATCTTGCATGATCGTGAGTAATATGATTCCAAGCGTCTCCGTTTGCGCTATAATCTTCACGAACAGTTCCCCATTGGCGTTCAGAAAGATAAGGCCCCCAAAGTTCAAGTGGAACTGCTTTTTCAGCATTTTCATCAAGGCGTTTTTGCTCTGCAGAATTATTTTTTTTTGACATTAGGTCTTTTTTAGAAAAGAAGAAAGAGTAAGAAGAAAGATAAAAGATGTTTCGAACAAGGAAATTAAACTGATAATAAAAAATATTTTATTATCAGTTTATCAATATCAGTATATTAATATTTGAAAAATATATTACCCTCCTGTCGCAAAGCCTTCAAATACCGTCATTCCGCCATCAATAAAAATACTTGCACCTGTTATGTAATCAGAGTCGTCGGATGCAAGAAAAATAGCCAACTTTCCAATATCTTGTGGAGTACCAATGCGGTTATATGGTATTAAACTCATCAATGAGTTAAGCGCTTGAGGAGTATCCCAAGCTGATTTGTTAATGGGAGTTTGAATAGCACCCGGGCAAATACTGTTAACTCTTATTTTTCTGTCGCCATACTCCTGAGCTAAACTTTGCATAAACATTCTGATTGCACCTTTTGAAGATGCATAGTTAACGTGCCCTGCCCATGGAATAATTTCGTGAACAGAACTCATACAAATAATTTTTCCACAAGCCAATGATCTTTCAGGTACTATTCCTCTTCGTAAAAATTCTTTAATAGCCTCGCGAGCGCATAAAAATTGTCCCGTAAGGTTTACATCAATTACTAATTGCCATTGAGCGAGCGTCATCTCATCAAACTTGGCATCTCTTTGTAAACCGGCGTTATTTATTAATATATCAATTGTACCAAATTCTTCTATCATTTTTTTAAACATAGCCTGAACCTGGTCTTCTTTACTTACATCTGCCTGAATAGCAATGGCATTACTTCCAAAAGATTTTATTTTATCTACTACTTCCTGAGCTTTATCGGGAGCTGAAACATAATTTACAACTACATTTGCACCTGCTTCACCCAAAGCAATTGCAACACCTTCTCCAATGCCTGAATTTGCACCTGTAACCAGCACCGACTGACCGGATAATTTTTTATCTGACATATGTTTTTATAGTTTTAAGGTTTAAGAATTCGATTCTACGAAAAACTTTTTAATTATTAATATCTTTTTTTAAAATTCAAATTTTTTTGCAATAGTAGTTTTCTTTTTCAACTATCATTTTTTAGTTTTTTTACGTTTATCTAATGGTATTAAAAAAACTTGATTTAAATTATTTATATTTTATGAATATAATGATATTGATAAACTGATATTTATTGATTTGTTTGTGATTTGGTTTTTCTTTTTGCTTAGGGATTGTAGTGAAAATCCTATTCTTATGGATTAAGCAAGTGCATTTATATAAATTTTTTCATATATTCTATTTGAATTTATGAGTGAAAAAATCCTTGCTATTAGTTTTGCTCTAACCGTATTGATAACTGTCATTTTATTTTTTCCTTCAGCCACTTTTCTAAGAAAATATTGCCTTATTTCACCCTCCATTTTAACAGCTGAAAGGGCTGCCATGTGAAATAAGCGTTTGAGGTTTTTATTTGCCCTGTGTGAAACTTTATTTTTGGAACGGATGCTGCTTCCTGAATGATATTTAAACGGGGCGCATCCTGCATGGCAGGCAAATTTTCTTGCATTTGAAAATTTAGTAAACCCTTGAGTAGCAATCAGGGTTTGAATGGCAGTTTGCTTACCAATCCCGTCAATGCCAATAATGGTCTCATATTGATTTTTTATGGCTTCATTGTTTTTTATAAGTTTTTCTATTTCATCATCTATTTCCCGGATAGAACTGTTAAGTTGATCAATTAAACTTTTATAACGTTTTTCTTTGTGGCTGTAAAGTTTTTTGTCGGCAAACTTTTTTTCATCTTTAAGTTGGGCCATATATTTTGCCCGGTCACTTACAAGCAAATCCCTTTCAGAATTCAAATAAGCCATGTGATCAAAAACCGGATCAACTGCTTTTAAAAGTATTGCTTTATCAACAAACCGCTTGGCATATAAAGCGATACGTTTTGCATCAAGTTTGTCATCTTTGCCTCTTTGAAGGCCTTGTGAACCTTTAATTTCAGAAGGGTTCTCCATCCACAAACTATAGCCGGCTTCCAATACTCTTTCTTTTAATATACTGCTGTACCGGCCCGTATGTTCAGCACAAAAAAGTACTTCCGGGCCTGTAAGCTGATGGATGCTGAATATTCCTTTCATTTGGTCATGAATACTTTTTTTGTCATTGGCACATTGATAAAAAAAAAATTCTGCTTTATGAGTTAATAAACAAAAATCCAAAGTGCTTTTGCTGATGTCTATTCCAATAAAATGTTTGTAATTAAGCATAAGTTCTTTAATTTTATTTTAGGAAACACTTGAGGGTTAAGAACTGAACGATAACCTAAAAACCTTAACAGGGCAGAATTAAATTCTTATACAGGTCTTACGTTCAGGCAGGAAAAGGTTCCGAATAGGATTATAAGCCAAAAGCTTATTTTTGTGAATGGTTCACCTTTACCTGTCTTAACCTAAAAGTAAAATATATAAATTTATTTTTACTTTCAAAAATTACTATCTTAGATTTTTACAACTATACAAACCTAAGGTTTTTGTGAGGTACGAACAAAAAGATTGTAACGTAAAGCCCGGCCGCCGGGCAAGCCCCCAAACATTTATTCTTAATTTTTTTTATAATTGATAAAGTCTATTTTTGAAATTATTGGCACAGAATTTTATATTTAAAAAATTAAATACTACTTATTCATGAAAAGAAATGTACTTGTAATTATTTTAATTGTTATTGGCCTTATCTGGTATTTTTTTAGTGGCAGTAATAATAATAGTGACAACAATAATCGAACTACCGACAATCAAGACCAAAATTCAAATAATGATGATAAAGACAAAGGAAAAGGTTGGATAAGGGATACAGCAAAATTTAATAATACTTATATTTTCACTCCATTAGATCCAAACTCTCCTGATAATCAATTACCATCATCTGTTTCATTACGTCAATATGCACCAACTCCAATGAATCAGGGGGAACAGGGTTCATGTACCGGATGGTCCACATCTTATGCAGCACGAACAATTTTAGAATCTGTAGCAAGCGGTTCAGATCCAAACAATGCACCTTTTAGTCCATCATATATTTTTAATCAGGAGCATGGAAGCAATTGCAATGGTGCTGTAATGTATGATGTATTAACAAAATTAAGTCAGGAAGGAACATTACCACTTTCCGAATTTCCATACGATGCCGGGAGTTGCGACAGAAAGCCAAACAGCAAGCAAAGAGATGAAGCACATAACTATAAAATATTAGGTTTTAACCGCCTTACTAACGGTCAAAATTTTAATATTGATTTAACTTCGATGAAACAAAACATTGCCAAAGGTGCACCGGTTATTATTGGAATGCCTGTTGGAGGGAGTTTGATGAACCTGGCAAGGAATGAAAATAATGGATTATGGAAACCTACGGATAATGATTATAGTGCACTGGAAGATTTTAGAAATGGTGATTACAGAAGGTCCGGCCTTGGAGGTCATGCAATTTGTGTGATGGGATATGATGATAACAAGTTTGGAGGATCAGTAGAAATACAAAACAGTTGGGGAAAAGATTTTGGTGACGGAGGATTTTTTTGGATGAGATACAAAGATTTTAAAAATTTTTGTATGGAAGCTTATGGCTTATTTCCATTTCCCGGTGCTAAAGCAAACACCAATCAAACTTTTAAAGCTTCACTTGGATTAATTATTAACAAAACAAAAGAAAATATCACGTTTAAAAATAAACAGGGTAATATATTTGAAACAAAAAATATATTACCTGATGGCACGAAATTTAAGGTTCAAATTAATAATTCAACACCTTGCTATGTATATGTAATAGGGCAGGATACTGATGGAAGCAGTTACACTTTATTTCCCTATACCAGAAAACATTCGCCATACTGCGGAATAACCGGTACTCGTACTTTTCCGACAGATTATTCAATGCAATTGGATAATGTAGGTAATAAAGATGTGATTGCATTTATATTAACGAAAAGTGCTGTTGACATAAATAAAATAAAAGACCTTGTTACGAAAAGTACCGGAACAACTTATGCACAGAAGATAAGAGAAGCTTTAAATGATGCATTAATAAACGATAGTGAGATTACTTTTTCGACAGATAAAACTATCAATATTGAAGTAGGTAAAACGAGTAAAAATGCCGTTGCAATTGTGATGGAAATAAATAAAAAATAAAAATATATAAGATTAATAATTTAATTTTTCACCCTTAAACTTAAAATTATGCCTGTAAGAATGGTTTCCGACGATGATTCATCATTAAACTCCTCTGACAATAACAGTGGAGGTGGGTTAATGAATATGTTTAACAATTTTATGGACCCAAGTGATAATAATCAAAATTTTCATGACACCACAAACGGTGGTGGGTTAATGAATATGATCAGCGGTTTGTTTAGCAACAATTCAAATGCTAATAATAGCAATTTTAACATTAGTGACATTACCAATTTATTTCATAGCAGTCAAAATAGTAATGGTCAAATCGATTTTAATTCATTGAGAGATAATATCAGCAATCATCCTAATGGTAACAATCAAGGTTGGTTAAGCACAATAGCCAACGTTATTCAAATGTTTAGAAAATAATTCTTTCACCCTAATCCTTAATATTATGCCTGTTAGAATGGTTGAAGATGATGATGATAGTGAAGATACTTCATCGAATGATAGAAATGATTATAGTTCGGATAACAGTTCGGAAAGCGATGATAGTACTTCAGGCGGAGGGCCAAACTTTCCCGGTTGTGCTTCAGTAATTGTTATTTTAATAATTGCCTGCGCTGCATTTTTAATTACGGGATTAGTTTAGGTTAAATTTTTCAATATTTAAAAAGGTGCTTTTTTAAAATGAAGCACCTTTTTTTTACACTAAAAGTTTATTAAAAATATTAGTATTTTGATATCAATATATTCATAAAATATTTTTATTATTTCATATTATAGACAACCAATCTTCTTTTTTTATTTCATAAACGAAATTTAGTTTGCTTGGCTCACCATAATAAGCAACTTCTATTTCTATCGGTTTTTTTTGTGCACCAAGTTTAGTGATTGCTTTTTGGGAACGAATATTTAATGTGCCAACATGAAAATTCACTTTATCAACATACTTAAAAGCATGGGTTAGCATTAAAGATTTTATAGAATGATTAAATGTTGTTCCCCAATGTGATCGAATTAAAAAGGTATAACCAATCAAGATTTCACTGTTTGTTTCGTCATAATCATAAAAACGCGAACTACCGATTACCTCTTCTGTTAGCTTATCAAAAATAATAAATGCGCCCTTTGATAAAATAGCTCCATTGTAATAATTTGTAAAGGAATCTAATTTATAGCGATCCGGATTTGGATGTTGCTCCCATATAAAAGGATCATTAGCAGCACTAAATAATTTTTCAAAATCACTTTCAACTATCGGCTGCAGTTTTACAATATCATTTTCTAAAACGGGTTGTAATTGAAAAGGCATAACTATTAAAAAAATTAAAATAAAAAAAACGTAATTGGTGCAAAATAAAAAAGGAAACTGATTTTCAGTTTCCTTTTTTATAATTTATTTATTTTTTTAATTAAGCATTGTTCAAGGCTTCTGCACCACCTACAATTTCAAGAATTTCTTTAGTAATAGCAGCTTGTCGAGTTTGATTGTATGTTAATTTTAATTGTTTTAATAAATCACCGGCATTCTCCGTTGCTTTGTCCATAGCTGTCATCCTTGCTCCATGTTCTGCTGCGTTGGATTCCAAAATAAATTTATAAAACTGAACCTTAAGCGATTTTGGAATTAACTCTTTAAATATTTCTTCTTGTGAAGGTTCAAAAATATAGTTGGTATTTGTTTTTAAAGATTTATCAACTGCTAAAGGAATAATTGGTAAAAATTGATAGGTACGTACAATTTGTGTAGCAACGTTTTTAAATTCGTTATAAACAACTTCTACTTTATCGTATTTGTGGTCTAAGAAACCATTCATAGCAAATTCTGCAGCAGTTCTTACACTATTAAAATTTAGATTTTCAAATAAACCGTAGTACTGGTCTTGTAGTTTATGGTTTCTTCTTGAAAAAAAATCGAATGATTTTTTACCGATTGGTAAAATGGTAACCTTTCCGTTTTTATGTAAATCGAAATATTTTTCGTTAATTAAATTAATAACAGCTTTACCAATGTTACTGTTAAAAGCTCCGGCCAAACCACGATCTGAACTAATAGAAACAATCAGTAATTTTTTAATTTCGCGCTCTTCAGTAAATGGGTTTTCAACTGAATCTTCAATAGAGGCTGCCAAATTATTTAAAATAGCACTCAAACGTTCAGAATAAGGGCGCATTTTCATAATAGCTTCTTGCGCTCTACGTAACTTTGAAGCAGATACCATTTTCATGGCCCTGGTAATTTGCTGCGTTGACCGTATTGAATTAATTCTGTTACGGACTTCTTTTAAACTTGCCATGCTTCTTATTTTATAATAATGAGATGAATAACTTTTATCATCTCATTATGATTATCTTTTAAAAACTTCTTTTAGAATTTATTGGCTACTTCAATAGCTACTTGTTTTAATTTTGCAAGAATTTCGTCTTCCCACTTCCCGGCTTTTAATGATTTTAAAACTTCAGGATATTCTGCCTTTAAAAGATTGGCAAGGTCTTCTTCAAAAGTTTTAACTTTATTAATAGGCACGTTATCAATAATGCCTGTCGTTGAAGCAAAAATGGTAGCGATTTGGAATTCAACTGCAACCGGAGAAAATTGAGCTTGTTTTAATATTTCTTGATTGCGTCGACCTCTTTCAATGGTTTTCTTTGTAGCAGCATCTAAATCTGAACCAAATTTTGAAAAGGCTTCTAATTCACGAAATTGTGCTTGGTCTAGTTTTAAAGTACCGGCAACCTTTTTCATGGATTTGATTTGAGCATTTCCACCAACGCGAGATACTGAAATACCAACGTTAATGGCAGGACGAATACCTGAGTTGAATAAATTTGTTTCTAAAAATATTTGTCCGTCAGTAATAGAAATTACATTTGTTGGAATATAAGCAGAAACGTCACCGGCTTGTGTTTCAATAATTGGTAATGCCGTTAATGAACCTCCACCTTTAACATGACCTTTTAAAGAAGGTGGCAAGTCGTTCATTGCTTGTGCAATCTCATCTGAAGCGTTAATTTTTGCAGCACGTTCTAATAATCTGCTGTGAAGATAGAATACATCACCGGGATAAGCTTCACGGCCCGGTGGTCTTCTTAATAATAAAGAAACCTCACGATATGCTACAGCTTGTTTTGATAAATCGTCATAAATTACTAATGCCGGCCTACCTGTATCACGGAAATATTCACCAATAGCAGCACCTGTAAATGGAGCAAAAAATTGCATAGGTGCAGGATCTGATGCATTAGCTGCAACCACAATAGTATATGGCATGGCACCTGCTTTTGTTAAAGAATTAACAATTTGTGCAACTGTAGAGGCTTTTTGACCTATTGCCACGTATATACAATATACAGTTTCTCCTCTATCGTAAAATTCTTTTTGATTGATGATTGTATCAAGAGCAACGGCAGTTTTCCCGGTTTGGCGGTCACCAATAATCAACTCACGTTGTCCACGGCCAATAGGAATCATTGCATCAATTGCTTTAATACCCGTTTGTAAAGGTTCAGCAACCGGTTGACGATAAATTACACCCGGTGCTTTACGTTCTAATGGCATTTCAAATAAATCACCATCTAAAGCAGGTCCACCATCTATTGGATGACCCAACGTATTGATGATTCTGCCCAGCATACTTTCACCGGCCTTTACATAAGCAATTTGATTAGTTCTGCGAACGGTATCACCTTCACGTATTGATCTAAAATCACCTAGTAAAACAGCTCCAACATTATCTTCTTCAAGATTTAAAACCATTCCCATCAATCCTTCCTGAAACTCGATTAATTCTCCTGATTGAACTTTTGTTAATCCATAAATACGCGCAACACCATCACCAACTTGTAAAACCGTTCCCACTTCTTCCAGTTCAGCCTCGGTTTTTGATTGCGAAAGTTGGGCTCTTAAAATAGCTGATACTTCATCGGGTCTAACAGATACCATCTTAATTTATTTTATTGAGGTTAAAAACTTAAATTTTATTTTAAATAGGATGTTGTTGAATTTAATTTTGAAATAAATCCATTTTTATTTTCCTTAATTTATTTTTTACAGATTCATCAATTTGTTGATCAGCGATTTTTAAAACATAACCTCCAATTAAAGATCTGTCAATTTTTTCTCTTAAATCAACTTTTTTTCCTGTAGTTTCTTCTACTATTTTTTTAAACTTATTGCGTGTTTGTTCATCAATTTCGAAAGTGGTAATTAGCTCCGCAACCTGTATGTTATGATGAATATTGAATAAATCACCAAAAGATATGGCAATATCTTTTAAAATAGCTTCTCTGTTTTTTTGAGTAATAATTTCAAACATGGAAAAACTGATAGAGTGGATCTTTCCTTTAAAAACGGCTTCGAGGATACTTAATTTTTTATAATGAGGTACAATGGGGCTCTTTAACATCAACTCAAACTCCCTATTTTCATTACAAACCTTTACAAGAGAAGCCATATCTTCATTTACCTGCTCTAGTACACCTTGTTCAATAGCTAATTCTAATAATGCCTTAGCGTATCTGTGTGAAGCTCTACTTTCTGCCATTGTATAGTTTTTATTTTCTAAATCCTTTTAACTAATTAAGACTAGTTCCTTTTAATAAATCATTTACAAATTCTTTTTGCGAAGACTGATCTTTTAATTGATTCTTTAACACTTTTTCGGCGATTTCAATAGACAATTCAGCTACCTGCATTTTTATATTTTCTATTGCAGATTGTTGCTCTTGCCTAATTGCATGGCGGGCATCATCTATCATTTTATTTCCTTCAGTAATAGCCTTGTTTTTGGCTTCATTAACCATGTTTTCGGCGGCCTCATTCGCTTTCTTTAAAATAATATCCCTCTCTTCACGTGCCTTTTCTAATAATTTCATATTATCCTGTTGCAAAGCCTTCATATCTTCAGTTGCTTTTGCTGCCGAACGCAAAGCATTTTCAATTGAAGTTTCTCTTTCATGTAAAGCCTCAGCTATTGGTTTAAAAGCATATTTCTTTAAAATAAAAAATACAAAAAGAAATGCTATTAAGGTCCAGAAAATCAAACCAACATCAGGGGTAACTAATTGCATAAATATGATTTGTTAATTGATATAAAAATTTTGTTTTTATTTAAAAAGTTAATTATTTATTCAAAATGGATAAAATACTAAATTATGTTTCTTTTATTGATAATAATTCTCTCTTTATTAATGGTATTTCTTTTAACTGCAAGTCATTTAACTGTTCTTTTATTAAAGGCTGTTCTTTTAATTGAATCTCATTTAATTGCTCTTTAATCAAAGGTAAATCTTTCAATTGTTCCTTCAATAAAGGCAGTTCTTTTAAATCTTCCCTTATAGAAACGCTCTCATTTAACAAAAATGTAATGTTCTCAGATTGCCTTATCATCAATTTTGTTAACTGAGATACACCTGATGATAATGAATCTTGTTTATTCTCCAACCTCATTACCTTCACCGATAAATCTGCTATGTCAGCTTTTATATTAGCAACTTCTTCAGAATTTCTATCCTGTTTTTGAAGTAGTTCCGCTAAAAGAATCTCTAATTGATCCAAACGTTCTCTATCAGTAATAACCTACAACAATAAAATATTCCATACCTCTTGCCTAATGCGGAGGCATGGAATGATTCAATTATTTTAATTGGAAAGAAACAAGGAAACAAGCAAGTACGCCAATCAAAGCAATCGCCTCAATAAGGGCGGCTAAAATGATGGCTGCAGTTTGAATCTTGTTTGATGCTTCCGGTTGACGGGCAATGCCTTCAACAGCACCACCACCAATGCGACCAATTCCGATACCAGCGCCTATTGCAACTAATCCGGAACCGATACACGCACCCATTACTGCTAAATTGTTATTAGCAGCTGCTTGCAAAAAGATGTTAAACAATGTAGCTAACATAAAATGAAATATAAATTAAGTGAAACAAATAAAAGCAATCTAAAATTCTTATTAATGACCGTGATCATGTTCGCCATGCTCTTCTACTGCACTGCCGATATACATGCATGATAGCAAAGTAAATATATATGCCTGTAAAAAAGCTACCAATAGTTCAAGAAAATTCATTGCCACTACCACCGGAATACTTGCCAGAGCAACTGTTGCATTTTTAAAAAGAAAAATCAACCCTACAAAACTTAAAATAACAATATGGCCGCCTGTAATATTAGCAAATAGACGAATCATTAAAGCAATTGGTTTTGTAAAAACACCTAAAATCTCAACAGGAACCATTATCGGTAACAACCATAAAGGAATTCCCGGAGGAGCGAAGATATGCAACCAATAATTTGATTTACTATTTAATAATGTTAATAACAATGTGAGTACTGCCAAAGTAAGAGTAACTGCTATATTACCTGTTAAATTAGCTCCACCGGGCATTAAACCAAGTAGATTGTTAAATAAGATAAAAAAGAACAGCGTAAGCATATAAGGTAAAAACTTTTCGGCATCCTTACCTCCTATATTTGTTTTAACAATATCATCCCGAACAAAAATAATAAGGGGTTCGAATAAAGATTGTATACCTTTTGGTGCCTGACCCTTATTTGTGCGGTATCTATTTGCAATACTAATGAATATTCCACATAGCAAAGCAATGCTAATAAGCATCGAAGCTACATTTTTTGTAATTGAAATATCAACTATTCTTCTATCGCTTTCAACATGTTTAATTTTATGGTCTTCTTCGTCTATATAATATCCTTTATAAGTATGTTCTTCTTTTTCACCTTCATGAAGTTCCCCTTCACTATGAAATTTGCTCGACGAAAATATTTCAATACCCCTGTCTTTCGACAAAATAATAATTGGTAATGGAATTGTAATATGTGTATGACCAATCGAAGCTAAATGCCATTCATGTGCATCGGCAATATGATGCAGAATCATTTCGGAAAAGTTAAATGGCTCTTTAACTTTTCCGTGCTTTATTTTATTTGTTTCGTGCTTATCTTGTTGAACATGAGCATCATGTTGTGCAAAAATATAATTAGGCAGTATTAAAAAAAAGACTGCACAAATAATTATTTTAAAGGTATTGTCAAGAAAAAAAATTGATTTTGAGGTCATTGTTTGTCACGGCTTTTCAAATTGGGTCGCAAGGTAATAAGCAATATGTAAATATCAAAGCCCATATAAAATAAATATAATACTAAAAAGTCGCAAACGAATGTCAGCAAATTAGGAAGGTGACCAAAAGCAAAATAAGCAATAAAAATAAAGCTTGTTAAAAGCCTGAGGGCCATTGTACCTAAAAATATTAAAATTTCATTCTGTTTGGGAATAAAAAACTTTATACCCAACTGAGATAATATAGTTAATGATATTAAAAAAATGAAAATCATCCATATTTTTGAATGGATAAGACTGGGAAATAATAAGAAAGTAAAAAATGCTGATGCAATTAAAAAAATTGAATAAATAATAAGTTTAACCATTTAAAAAAATAATTGATTGTATTTAATAAATTGAATTAGAAAAAATGAAATTATTAAATTTCAAAGTTAAAACCTTTGGATTTTAACTCATCATACCTGTTTCTGTCGAATTTATAAAGTTGGGCAGCACGGTGAGCCACACCTTTTTGTTTCTCATCAAGTTTTATTAACAAATTCATTTTAAGGATTTTTTTTCTGAAATTTCTCTTGTCCAATTCTTGACCCAGAGCTGCCTCGTATAAATGTTGTAATTCCGAAAGTGTAAATTTCTGTGGAAGTAACTCAAAACCTATCGGTTGGTATCTGACTTTTCCTTTTAAGCGGTCAATAGCAAGCTTTACAATCGTTTCGTGATCAAAAGCCAAATCTTTAGGTACTTCCGACAAGGCAAACCATTTTACATTATCTGCATCAGTTCCCGCTTTTATTTTTTGATAATCAGATAATTTTAATAATGCAAAATATCCAACCGAAACGGTTCTTCCTCTTGGGTCTCTTCCCATATCTCCAAAAGAATAAAGCTGTTCCATAAAAACATCTGTGAGCCCTGTTTCTTCTTCCAGTTCTCTTTTTGCTGCAAATTCTAAACCCGGGTCAGTATCTACATCTAAAAAACCTCCCGGTAATGCCCACAATCCCCTGAATGGTTCTCCGCCTCTTTGAATAAGTAAAATTTTTAATTCAGCATCATCAAAACCAAATAATATGCAATCTACAGTAACTGATGGTCTGGGATACTCATATGTGAAAGACATGTTATTTAAATTTGGTTTTCAAAATAAATGCAAGTTATATCAGCGAGAAAATATTATAGGTTTTTATTTTATGATTTTAAAAAAAGAACCTTTCATGAATAATTTTTCCATTTTTTATTTCATAAACTATAATTTCATTAACTGAGATTATAGTGTTGTTAATCAATGTTACTTCCAACATTAACTGAACAGAAAAAAAATCGGAAGCTATAATAGGATTGGAAACTTCATACCGGTTCCATTCCTTAATGTTTTGTAAAAACTTTCTTTCTTTTTGTAAGATGGAATTTAATCCATTTACCGAGCGGCTCTTGGTATTTTCCGGTTCTTCATTATGGCAATCCTCATCAAAAAGTTCTTCTTGAGCCTCCAAAAATTTTTTATCTTTCATGAGCTCAACAAGCCGATGAGCAATTTCAGTTATTGTTTTCATAAATTAAATAGTTAGATATTATTACAATAAAAAAAAATCTTAAAGCAAATATCGTTTTATCAATATTGATAAAACGATAATCGAAATATTTTTTGTAATTAAAAAAATAAAGTTATTTTTCCGAGATTAATTTTAGCACAACCGGTTACGTGAAATTTATTTTTTTTGCATTTTTATTTTCCTGTAGTTCCCAACTGGTTGCATCCGGCGATCCTGTTCCGGCAGGAGGTCGGTCATGGGCATTAGCAAATGCATCAGTTGCCAATCGTGATGCTTTTTCTTTGTATAACAATCCTGCAGGTTTATCTCACTTAAAGAATATTTATGGCTTTTCATGTTATGATCGCAGGTATAATTTAGCAGACTTGCAAACCATTTCTTTTGGTGTGATAAAACCATTAAAAATTGGCGTAGTAGGGATTGGTATTTCAAGGTTCGGAGGCGAATATTATCATGAACACCAAATAAACATTGCCTATTCGCAGAAAATAAATATAGTAAGTCTTGGTGCAAAAATTAATTTATTGCAAACGGGCATACAGGATATTGGTGTTAAAAGAGTGTTAACTTTTGAAATGGGTGCGATTGCTGAACTCATACCTCAAAAATTATTTTTTGGTTTTCATATTTATAATTTCACACAAACCAAATTAGCTTCTTATCAGGATGAAAGAGTGCCAACTGTGATGAAGGCAGGTATTTCTTATCACCCTATTGAAAAATTAATGATTAATATTGAAACTGAAAAGGATATAGATTACCCGGCTATTTTTAAATCCGGAATTGAATATGAGATTGTAAAGCATTTTAAACTCAGAACCGGTGTAAGCTCAAAACCATTCGCAGGTTATTTTGGATTTGGATTCAGTCCTAAAAATTTTCAATTCGATTATGCTTTTCGCAGCCATCCTCAATTAGGTACTTCTCATCATATATCGGTTTGCTTAAGGTTTAAAGATACTTTTAAAACCAAATCTTAAAAAGAATGAATGGTTTTAAAAATATTATACATTTTATTTTCTTTTTGATTGCTTTTATTCTTTTAAACTCTCAAAATATTTTCTCGCAAAAATACCCTCGCAAAGACATTGATATCGATGGGTTTATTCAGGATTTATTTAATCAAAACCAACAGGAATCGGATGTGAATTATGAAGACTTATACGAATCTCTTTTTCAACTTTATACCCAACCTTTAAATTTGAATGATGCCAATAGAGATGAATTGAACAACTTATATATTTTATCTCAGGAGCAGGTAAATAACTTTCTTAATTATCGAAAAAGAACCGGAAATTTATTATCAATTTATGAATTACAATCCATCCCGGGTTTTGATATAACTTTAATAAATAAAATTCTTCCTTTTGTTGAAGTTGAAGATAATAAGCTTGATAACAGGCCACTAAAACAAAAAGTATTTACAGAAAAAAATCATTATTTTTTATTACGAGAAAGTCGTGTTCTTCAAACACAAAAAGGTTTTTTACCTGCAGATACAAGTTCAACCGGCAGAGTAACACAACGCTATTTAGGTTCACCGGATAAAATTTATGCCCGTTATAGGGTAAGTCATTCTCACGATTATAGTTTTGGTTTTACGGCTGAGAAAGATGCAGGAGAACAAATAAAATGGGATTCAAAAACAAAATTTATGGATTTTTGGTCGTTTCATGGCCAGTTACAAAATCGTGGCAATTGGAAAAATATTGTTGTAGGTGATTATTTAATGCAATTCGGACAAGGATTGGTTTTATCAGCAGGGTTTTCTGTAGGAAAGGGTGCAGAAACAATAACTACAATCAGAAGAAATAACCTTGGGATAAGGCCATATAGCTCTGCCCTTGAAAGTGGTTTTTTTAGAGGTGCAGCCGCTACTTATAATGTTGGGAAATTCGATTTTACAGGTTTTGTTTCTAATATAAAACGTGATGCCGGTTTAACACTTTTAAAAGACACAACTGATGAAATCGAAACCTTTGTTGGTTCTCTTCAATTAAGTGGTCAACATCGAACAAATCATGAAATTGCAACTAAAAATAGTATTCTTGAAAGATCAATTGGAGGAAATATTTTGTACAGAAGTGATGACAAAAACTTGGAAATTGGATTAACTTATTTAACAAACATTTACGATCAATATTTACAACATCACCCAAGGGTATATAATCAGTATGATTTTAAAGGAAGGCAAAATGCGGTAACAGGTGCAAATTTTAGTTATAACTTTCAAAATTTTAATTTTTTTGGTGAAGCAGCACGTTCATCAAGTGGTGGAACGGGTATGGTTGGAGGATTTGTAAGCAGCTTAACATCAAAGATAGAATTGTCAATGCTTTTGAGGCGCTATGATAAAAATTTTCACAGCTTTTATGCAAATGCTTTTGGAGAAAACACGAATAATAATAATGAAAAAGGAGTTTATTGGGGGTTAAAATTTACTCCAACACGAAAATGGCAAATAAGTGCTTATTACGATAAATTTAGTTTTCCTTGGTTGAAGTATTTGGTTTCTGCACCATCCAACGGGTATGAATTTTTATTACGATTGTCTTTTAAACCTACCAAAACCATTCTTTTATATGCACAATTTCGTGAAGAAAATAAAGGCCGCAATATTCCCCCAACCATTTCATTAATTGATGTTGTTGCACCTGCCTTACGAAGAAATTATATTTTCAATATTGATTTTGCAGCTACGAAAAATATTTTTCTCAGGTCGAGGGTTCAGTTTAGCAATTATACATTAAATGAAAAAACAACAGGAGGATATGCAATTGTTCAGGATGTTAATTTTGAATCGGGAAGATGGCAATTAAGTACAAGATTTGCATTATTTGATACAGATGATTACAATAACAGGCAATACGTTTATGAAAAAGATGTTTTATATTCCTTTTCTCTGCCTGCTTATTATGAAAGGGGAATGAGAAGTTATTTTATGCTTCAATACAAACTGTTTTCAAAAGCCAGTATCTGGTTGAGATATGCTCAAACAGATTTGCGAAATGTAAAAAAAATGGGTTCGGGCTTGGATCTAATAAACGGACAACAAAAATCAGAGATAAAATGCCAGCTGATGATATTTTTATGAAGAGAATTAATTATATCTTGCGACAATAAAAAAAAACAATAAAATCTAATTTATGAGAAATATACTTTTTCAGGCACTTTTAACCTTACTGATTTCGGGTTTAAGCGCCTTTTCTTTTTTAAATAAACCTAAAAATTTTCGCCCGAAAGTAGGTTTGGAATTATACAGTTTACGACGGGAGTTTGCTGTGGATGAAGATAATGCACTTAAAATAGCGCATTCACTCGGCTTTAAAGATGTAGAAGTAACAGGGGTACCAAATTTAAAGCCGGCAGAGTTTAAAAAGAAGCTCGATTCATATGGTATGCACGCCACCAGTATAAGTACAGATATGAAAGAATTAAAAGAATCTCCTGAAAAAGTAATTGAAAGAGCGAAAATACTAGGGGCGGAGTATGTTGTAATCTTTTGGATTGATCATAAAAATGATTTGATTACACTGGAAGAAATCAAAGAAGCTGTTTCCGTTTTTAATGAAGGAGGAAAGAAATTAAAAGAAAAAGGACTTCAGTTTTGCTATCATACACATGGATATGAATTTGCAAAGTATGAAAATGAAACTTTTTTTGATTATTTATACAAGCATACAGATGCAGAAGCAGTAAAATTTGAAGAGGATGTTTTTTGGGTTAAACACGGTGGAACCGATCCGGTAGAATTTTTAAAAAAATATGGAAAACGTACGCCACTTATGCATATTAAAGATATGGCGAAAGATGTTGTTGGAGCAAAAACCGGAAAAGAAAAGGTGGAAGCAGATGTAGTATGGGGCACAGGTCAAATTGATATTAAAGCAGTAATATTACAAGGAGAAAAATCAGGTGTGAAACATTTTTATCTCGAAGATGAATCTCCTGAAGTTTTAAAACAAATTCCTCTTAGTTTAAAATTTGCTGAGGGCATTTAAAAAAACTAAGATAAATGAAGCCTAATCATCATATTTAGGCTTCATTTATCTTGATTTGTTAAGCCACTACTTCTTCAGCATAACTTTCAACAGGCTCACAGGCACAAATTAAATTCCTGTCACCATAAGCACTATCGATCCGGCTAACGGCAGGCCAGAATTTTTTCTCTTTTACAAAAGCCAATGGGTATGCTGCTTTCTGGCGACTGTATGGCCGATCCCAATGGTCGGATGTAATGGTATTTACAGTATGTGGGGCACGTTTCAAAACATTGTTTTGCTTATCTGCTATTCCATTTTCGATCTCATCAATTTCTTTACGAATGGATATCATTGCTTCACAAAAGCGATCAATTTCAGCTTTAGGTTCACTCTCCGTTGGTTCAACCATTAAGGTTCCTGCAACGGGGAAAGAAACTGTAGGTGCATGAAATCCATAATCCATTAATCTTTTTGCAATGTCTTCAACTTCAATTCCAAAAGCTTTAAAATTTCTGCAATCAAGTATCATTTCATGGGCACATCTGCTATTATGATTGGTATAAAGGATTGGAAAATGTTTTTCCAATCGAGCTTTAATATAATTAGCATTTAATATAGCTATCTTAGTTGCATTTGTTAAGCCCTCAACTCCCATCATGGAAATATATGCATATGATATTGGTAAGATGGATGCACTTCCCCATGGGGCTGCAGAAACAGCACTTGTTGCTTTTTCACCACCTGTTTCAACCAGTGAATGACCCGGTAAAAAAGGCGCTAAATGTGCAGCGACTCCAATAGGTCCCATTCCGGGTCCACCTCCACCGTGCGGTATACAGAAGGTTTTATGTAAATTTAAATGACATACATCAGCTCCAATGTTTGCAGGGCTTGTTAATCCTACCTGTGCATTCATGTTAGCACCATCCATATAAACCTGACCTCCATTTGCGTGAATAATATCACAGATATCGTTGATCCCTTCTTCAAATACGCCATGCGTAGATGGGTAAGTGACCATCAAACATGATAGGCGTTCTTTATATTGTTCAGCTTTACTTTTTAAATCCGGAACATCAATATTTCCGTTTTCATCACATCTCACCACAACCACTTGCATACCTGCCATTACTGCACTTGCCGGATTTGTGCCATGCGCGGAAGATGGAATTAAGGAAATATCCCTGTCGAAATCTCCTCTGCTTTGATGATAAGCCCTAATTACCAATAAGCCTGCATATTCACCCTGTGCACCGGAGTTGGGTTGTAAAGAAACTGCGGCAAACCCTGTAATTTCACAAAGCCAGGCTTCGAGATTGGTAAATAATTCCTGATATCCTCCTGTTTGTTCAATCGGCGCAAAAGGATGAATTCCTCCAATCTCTGACCATGTTACAGGTATCATTTCAGCAGTTGCATTTAATTTCATTGTACAACTTCCCAATGCAATCATAGAATGAACCATCGAAAGATCTTTATTCTCCAGAAATTTTAAATAACGAAGCATTTCATGTTCGGAGTGATGGGTGTTAAAAACAGGATGACTTAAATAAGTTGACTTGCGTTTTAAACTTTCTGGTAATTGCAACTCAATGTCAGCAGCTAAATCTTGTATATTAAATTCAACTTTTATGTTGGAACATTGTGCAAAAATTTCAATTATATCTTCAACGTCTTCAACTGTTGTGGTTTCATTAAGCGAAATGCCAATCGTTTTATCATTCGCATACCGAAAATTAATTTGATTGCCTTCCGCCATTTTACGAATGTCATCATTATCATTTATTGAAATAGTGATGGTATCGAAAAATGTTTTTGTCAACACATTAAAACCAAGTTTTTCTAAACCCTTGGCAAGCAACCGGGTTAAACCATGTGTTCTCAATCCTATATTTTTTAAACCTTCAGGCCCGTGATAAATGGCATATGCAGCAGCCATAACCGATAATAAAACTTGTGCAGTGCAAATATTAGAGGTAGCTTTTTCCCTGCGAATATGTTGTTCGCGCGTTTGTAAAGCCATTCTTAAGGCCTTATTGCCATCTGCATCAATAGAAACTCCAATTAATCTTCCGGGAATATTTCTTTTAAAAGCTTCTCTGGTAGCAAAAAAAGCAGCATGTGGGCCACCATAACCAAGTGGAACGCCAAATCTTTGTGATGAACCAACTACCACATCAGCACCCATTTCTCCGGGAGGAGTTAAAACAGTTAAGCTTAACAAATCAGCGGCTACTGCTACCAAAATATTATTTTCGTGCGCTTTTTGAATAATATTCGTATAATCTTCCACACTTCCATCACTTGCAGGATACTGTAAAAGAATTCCATAGATATTTTCATTTAAAAAGTCTATTGAATCATATTTAGCTATTAAAATATCAACTCCAATAGGTGCTGAGCGGGTTTTTAATAAATCAATTGTTTGCGGATGAACATTATCAGCTACAAAAAAAGTATTAGAAGAAATTTTAGAAGAAGGTTTTTGTGCATGTAGGAGATGCATTGCTTCTGCGGCAGCCGTTGCCTCATCCAGTAAAGAGGCATTAGCTATTTCCATTCCTGTTAAATCAATTACAACAGATTGAAAATTTAAAAGCATTTCTAACCTGCCCTGTGCAATTTCTGCCTGATATGGTGTATAAGCCGTGTACCAACCAGGGTTCTCCATAATATTTCTAAGAATTACAGCCGGAACGATAGTATCATGATAACCAATACCTATATAAGATTTAAAAACCTTATTACGCAATGCAAGTTTTTTGATGTTTTTTAAAAATTCGTATTCGTTTTGAGGCTTGGGAAGGGTAAGCGGTTTTTTAAGGCGGATTTTATCCGGTACGGTTTGATTTATTAAAGTATCTAACGTATCTACACCAATTACTTTCAGCATTTGCCTTACATCTTCTGTATCAGGCGCATTATGTCTATTCTCAAATTTTGATTGATTACTTAGGTTAATTCTCATTTTATAATCGATGGGGTAAGGTATTTATATTGGGGTTGACACTTTAAAAATACATAACAAAAATTTTTGAACTAGGTTTACAGCACAGGAGTACAAAGATAGTCTACAGGATTTTAAAATATAAATTTTAAGTAATACAAGGAAATAAAAATTCATATCACCATTGTAAAAAATAATAAAAATCTTAGAATTTTAATTAAATAAATCTAAATTCAAAACCCAAAACTTAAAACTGATTAATATTTTATTAGTTAAAACTTCAATTTATTAAATGCAAAATCACATTAAAAAATCTTTTTTTCTAATCTGTCTTTTTTTTAATAATATTTCTTTTTCTCAGACCGATAAATTTACAGGTATTTCTCAGAGGTTAGATTCATTATTAAAAACCAACACTATAAGACCATTCAATGGAGAAATAATAATTACAGAAAAGGGCAAAAAAATATATTCACAAAGCTTAGGTTATGCTGATTTTGAGAAAAAAATACCTTTAAAATTAAAAAATCAATTTGTTATTGGTTCCATAAGTAAACAGATAACAGCTGTTTTGATTTTACGGGAGTTTGATAAGAAACATTTAAATTTAAATGATCCCATTTCAAAATATTTAAAGGAATTAAAGCAAAGTTGGGCTGATTCTGTTTCAATTCATCAATTATTAAATCATACTTCCGGTATTGTTGATTTAAATCAACCATTGGCATTTAAACCGGGTACAAAATTTTCATATTCCGGTGACGGATATAAATTATTAGGAGAAATAGTTGAAAGGACATCAGGCAATACTTTTGCTGTTCTTTTAAAAAAATTATTTAATAAATGTAAAATGACCGGTTCGACAGATCCCGGTTCGAATAATAAAAAAAATTTGGTTACCGGATATTCAAGGCAAAGTGATCAAACAGTAAAAGTAGAAAAAGAAACTTTTACGAATAATATCGTGGCTGCCGGATTAATGATTTCTACAGTTGAAGATTTAATTTTGTGGAATGATAACCTGCACCATGGTAAACTTTTATCGAAAGAATCATATAAAAAAATGACTACTGCTTCGTCGATAAGAAATCATCCAATATATGGGGAGGTAGGTTATGGATATGGAATACAGATAAATGAAAAAAATGGGATTCTGGAACTTGGTCACGTTGGTTATGTACCCGGTTTCGTTTCAATTAATTTTTATTATCCGAAAGATAACATAGGCCTCATTATGCTCGAAAATATTGATTGGAAAGATGATAATTTTAAAGAAACCTTTTGTTTTGAAGAAGACGTAAGAAGAATGGTAAGAGAGGCTAGTTTGAAAAAGTAGTACCTAATCTCAATTTCACTTAAAGTCTATAGTATTGATATCATCGTCTAAAATTTATATGTTGAAACTCAGGCAGAAAGTATTACTCAGCCGGAGTTTCAACCATAGAAAGGCTTTGTTTTAAACTACCATTTCACAACCTCAATCTGATACCTTCCCGAATTATTTTTACCCATAATAAAAAGCCTTTTTGTATAAGGATAATATTTATATCCATCAACAAAAAAACCTTCAAAAGCGGGATTGGCAATTTCTAAAGTATTGATTGTTTTATTGTTAATATCAAGGTTTATTAATGATGTCCTTAACCCGGCATCATCATACTGAAGGTTGAAACTTCTGAGAGGCTTTTGTACAATAAATTTGTAGGTGCCGTTTTCTTCTTCTATCATATTGAATACACAGCCATTATTTTCCGGTGTTGTTATGTCTTGGCTTGTATACTGCTTTACTAAATCCATATTTGGTGAGAAATGCAAGATTAATGGATCGAAGTATAAATATTTACTTTTAATTGCTGAAGCATCTTGACCAAGGCCCATTCCTGAACCAAGCTCTTTACTTTTATTAAAACCGTACAATAAAACAGATCCGTCTTTAGTAAAAATATGTCCCATCGTTTCTAATGACTGTCCATAAGTACTTCTCAGACCATATTTTCCCGAACCCACTGTAAGTGCTTTTAATTCAGAACCTGAAAACTTGGTTGTTTTTTCAAGTCCTGACTTAGTAAATTTCAGAAGTACAAATTCTCCGTTTTTTTCAATTACTTTTCCAAATACATAAACTGCATTATCTTTATAAAAACTATAATAGGCTTCCAGTGTCGGTTTTTCAAGCCCAACATTAAATTTATAATTAAATATTTCTTTACCCAGGTTATCTATATATAAAACATTATGGACCGTTTTATCCGGGTCATTATGTTTGCCCAAGCCAAAACGCTTTTGAAATAATAAAATATAGCCTTCTGAAGTTTCATTTTGGTTAAGATTGGTAGAATAAACCCGGCTTATATAAAAAGGGTCTTTTACATAATCAAATGTAACGCTGGTTTTACCGATCTCCTTTCTTTCTTTGTCATATACTTTAACCATATATTCCTTAAGGTAATCATAGCCTTTGTCGCCCTCTCTTTTTATATGACTTAAATATACGGTATGGTGAGTGCTCTGGTTAAGCAGGGGCTCATGGACAAGGCTTAAGTTAACTCCCGGATCATTTTGAAAAATAAAACTTTGATCATTACTTTCGGTACTTCTTACTATGCTGTTGGTTGGTAAAGAATAGGTATAAAACGATTTAGAGTAAGTTAGATTGATGGTACGTGCTTCATCTCTTATCATCGAGCCTATTTTTCCCAATGAGTGCATTTTTTCAGAAATTGATAAATCTTTTGTAGAATTATTGCTTGGATTATGATTGATACTTATGTACTCTTTTGCTTCATTTTGGGTTGAGGGGAAAGCTAAGGGGAAATATTCCTGTAGATACGAAAGTTCTTCATGTTTCATTAACTCCGTCTTCCCATTTACATGTATATATGCGTCCGACGATTTATCTAATTTTGTATTAAAATATACAGAAGGATTATCAGAAAATTTAAATTTATCTTCGTATTCATAAACAGTTAAATAAGGAAGTTGTTTTTCATAAGTACTCTTGTCACTTAGTACATATTTTACAGTCGCCTTTTTCAATAAATAAAATTCCAAATTATTTTTTTTCTCGTCATAAGATAATCCTCCTCTACTTCTACTGGTAATTTTTTCTGTAGAATCTGAACTGATTATAATTTGTTTCTCCAAAGATTGGCAATAAGCGTTTGAAACACTTATAAAGATAAAATACAAAATGAGGTTGACTTTTAAGTTCATTTTATAATGGATTAAATTTAAATTAATAATCAAAACTATAAAAATTTGTTGGAATTTTATAGTTATTATTTATGTTTGAACCACTTATGAAAAATAGGATATATAAACAAATATTTTTTTTTATATATCTTTGTTGAAATCATTGCGAATAATAAGCTTAAAATATCTTATCTATGACAAGATTCTATAAGCAGTTTTACTGCATCACAATTTTTGTTTTTTTCAGTATTTCAGGTTTAAAAGCTCAGATAGAATTTCCTGAAAGTGTAGGTGATAGCATCGTTTTAGATACAATAGCCTTAAATGTCCCCGATAAGATAGAAGCTGCAGAAGGCAGTATTCGCAAAAAATTACAATCACTTGAAAATGCAGTTCACCTAAAATTAAATAAAACGGTAGAAGCCTTTATAAATATGTTCGTCAATAACAAACGCGAATATGTAAGCAAGGTAGCCTTTCGCCAACAATATTATTTCCCAATTTTTGAACATTATCTGAAAAAACATAACCTACCGCAAGAATTAAAATATTTAGCAATTGTTGAATCTGCTTTGCAACCAAAAGCACAATCTTGGGCCAGTGCGGTTGGTTTATGGCAATTTATACCTTCTACGGGTCGTTCTTTTAGGTTGCGGCAGGATGCATATATTGATGAGAGGATGGACGTTCATAAATCTACAGAAGCTGCCTGTTTGTATTTAAAACAGCTTTATGAATTTTTTGGTAATTGGGAATTGGCTTTGGCCTCCTATAATTGCGGACCCGGTTTTGTAAGAAGAGCAATCAGAAATTCGGGAAATAAAACAGATTTTTGGGCTATTTATAATTATTTACCAAGAGAAACACGATCATATGTACCTATGTTTGTTGCAGTTATGTACGTGATGAACGATTTGGATAGTTATAAAATTGAACCTTATGAAGATATATTATTTTTACCTGAGTCTGATACAATTATGGTAAACAATCCGGTTAATTTAACTTTACTTGCCAAACAATTAAATGTTAACGCAGAAACTCTGCAAGACCTGAATCCTCATATAAAAAGAGACATAATCCCTCCGTATTTTAAAAATTGCATCATTAACATTCCAAAGACAGCCACAGAAAATTTCATGGTTAATAGGTCAGAAATTATGGATAGTGTTTCGAAAGTTAATTTTGTTCAACCCATTTATGTGGCAAGCACTTCTAGAAAAAGAAATAATAATTATTACTCAGCTTCAATTTTACCTTCTTTTTCCATTGAAGGTTTAAAAAGAATTACATATATAGTAAGGTCAGGCGATTTGCTGATGAATATTGCTGCTCAGTATAATGTAAGTATACCTGCCATTAAGGCTTGGAACGGTATGAGAAGCAATATTATTTGGGCGGGTCAAAAGCTTGCATTATATATTAAACAAGAATTAGTTTCACTTACAGAGAAAAAAGATAATCCACTTGCATTAGAAAAAGTATCAAGGCCTGAACATGAGAATAAAAAAAATGATAATCCTATTTTAGTTGCTGTAAAAGAACAACCAAAAGAAGTTAAAGTTTCAAAGTCAGAAACGACCGAAAAAAAGAAAGTTCGTACAAATCACTCACACATTGTAAAAGTTGGCGATACGCTTTGGAATATTTCTCAAAGGTATGGTATGAAGGTTGAAGAATTAAAAAAATTAAATAATATCCTTGATAATAAGTTAAAAGTTGGACAGGAATTAATTGTAGTTAATTAATTAAACAAATAAAATATTTAAATATTTTATTTGTTTAATCTTCCGGAAAAGGAATAAATACAAAATTTGTAAAATTTTCATCTATTACAAATAAGCAACAATATTCATCGGCATCTTTAAAAGCATTTGTAAATACATCTACATTTTCCACCAATCCTATTTCTACAAATTCTTCCAAGTAAGAAATATAATAATTCCATTCCATTTCTAAATTACTTTTTTCCATTAATAATTGCCCAATAGGTTGATTTATTTTGGCAATTGGAAATACAGGGTAATCAGAAAAACCTCTTTTTCTGATTTGGTATGAAGCTTCTTTTAAAATATCAGAAATCTTAACAAAATCATGGGTAATGGTGCCCATGTATTTTCCGTTCAACTCAGGGTCGTTTTGCATAATAAATTTTGATGCAAATTTAAGCAGAAATTAAATTAAAATAAATTTTGTTCCCATAAGTATAAAAAGCAGTTATACATCAATAAAAAAGATTTTCTATAACCGGAAAAAAAATTAGATTTACAATAACTAAATAAAAGTTTAATCTCAACCAAGCTATGTTAAGCATTTATAATGTATGCCTTCACACATTAAAATATTAGGTTATGAAAAACGAAAGTATCGGAACCCGCCAAAAAGCTCTACAAGTAAACCTCGACAGAAAAATTTACGGCTCTTTTGCTGAAATTGGTGCAGGGCAGGAAGTTGCAGCAATGTTTTTTAAAGCGGGTGGTGCATCGGGAACCATTGCGAAAACCATCTCTGCTTATGATATGACTTTTTCTGATGCAATATATGGTGCTGAAGAAAGCGGACGGTATGTATGTGAACCCAGGTTGATTAAAATGCTTAACAGAGAGTATAATTTATTGCATGTGAGGCTTGGTGAAAAACGTGGTATCGACAGCACCTTTTTTGCTTTTGCCAACACAGTAGTAGCTCTTAATTTTCAAAAAACAAATGAAGCACATGGTTGGATAGGTTTGAGATTTCAATTAACCCCACAAGGGGAATATAATGATGTGATCTTGCACATTAAAATGCTCGATGATGATACCTTGTTACAACAACAGGCATTAGGAATAATTGGTGTTAATTTAATTTACGGCTGTTTTTATTACAATAAGTCGCCGGATCTTTTGCTTTCATCATTAGCAGATGACTTGGAAAGAAGAATTGAAATTGACATGCTTCGCATTACAGGTCCTGATTTTTCTCATATCGACAATCGTTTGATTGCTTTACAACTTGTTAGAAAAGGTTTCACGAATGCAGCTCTTTTTGGACCTGACGGAAATGTGTTACAACCTTCCGAAGTTTTATATAAAAAACATATTTTAGCTATTAGAGGTCGCTTTCGCCCCTTTACACATGTTAATGCAGATATGTTGGAAAAAGGAATTAGTCATTTTATGAAAGAAGAGGATGTTGACCCCGAAAAAGTGGTTATTTTATCTGAGTTGACACTGCATAATTTAAAAGAAGGTGAAGATATTGATGAAAAAGATTTTTTGGATAGAGTTGATATTTTATCTTCCCTTGGTCAAACAGTATTGATTTCGAATTATCAGGAATATTATAAGTTGGTTGCATACCTGTCTCATTTCACCAAACTTAAAATAGGAATTATTTTAGGCATAATAAACCTTGAATGGATTTTTGATGAAAAATACTATCAAAATCTAAAAGGAGGCATTCTTGAATCTTTCGCTACATTATTTTCAAGAAATGTAAAATTATTTGTTTACCCTGCTTTGAGGTTTAATACCAATGAACTGTTTACCTGCGAAAAATTTCATTGGGTACTTCCGCCAACTCAGGTGGATTTATTTGAATATTTAATTGCCAATAATAAGCTTGAAGATATAACAGATTATGATGAAAGTTTATTAAGTGTTACATCTGATGAAGTATTGGCAATGATAAAATCAGGACAGGATGGATGGGAAGATAAAGTGCCTGAATTGGCAGTTAATATTATTAAAGAGAAATGCTTATTTGGATATCCTTGCGCCGTTAATTATACTCCTTTATCAGAGCAGGTTAAAAATTTAACAGAACAAAGTGGCAGTTAACAGTTTGTTATTTTTTAATAATAAATTTATGGCATTGGTTTTAATTTTCTTCATAGTATTTTTACGTAAATATTTTATCCTATTATATGAAAACAAATTTATTTTTCTTTTTCTTTTTATAATTTCAATAAAAATTAATGCTCAACAAAATGCTATTCCTGTAGGTTCTATATTGAGAACCCATGCATTAATATATGGAGAAATGTTTGAAGGGAGAAAAACTGCCGGCGGCGAAATTTTTAATAATGATAGCCTTACCTGCTCTCATAGAACGCTTCCATTTAATACAATGTTATATATTACTAATGCAGTTAATGGTAAAACAGTTATACTGCGTGTAAATGACAGGGGCTTAAATCCAAAAAGTACAGATATTTTTGTAACAAAACAGGCAGCTATTAAATTAGGATTGCCTCGTCAGGGTGGAACAAAAATAACCATGCAAATAATTGGAGAAAATGGTTTAGTGTTGCAAGAAGATGAAAAATCAATGACTTTTGAAGCCGAGGTATTGCGACAAAATAATTTAAAAGCACAAAAAATAAAATCTTCTCCTCCAATAGTTGAAAAGGAAACTACAGAAGGTAAATACAATTTTGATATTAAACCTTTTGAAGAAAATAATAATGATACAAGTGTAAATAAAACGTATGCTTTAGATGGAAGTGATATTAAGCTGGAAGGATTTGGTATTCAGTTATTTTCGGTTGATAATCTTAAATCGGCCCAGAGTATTTCTAAAACATTGATAGAAGGTGATATTGACAGTAAATTATATATACAACAAGTGTGGGTAAAAGGCAAAAAAGTATTTAGGATAATTGCAGGTGCTTATGGTTTAATTGAAGCAAAAGAACACTTAAATAAGTTAAAAAAAATCGGACATAAAGGTTTCATCCAAAAACATTTAAGCGCATAGTTTTTTACTATATATTATTATTTGAAAGAGAGGTAAAGTTTTAAGAACTTTACCTCTCTTTTTTGTTTACATAAAAACAAAAATTTTACTTTCTATTATGTCAATTATAAATTTTGAAACGGAAATAACAAACCCAACAATTGGAGTAATATTAATTAATCAGGGTACACCCGATAGTGCCGAAGTACCTGATGTAAGAAAATATTTAAGAGAATTCCTGATGGATAAAAGAGTAATTGATATTCCTTTTCTATCACGTTTTTTACTTGTAAATTTTATCATTGCACCCTTTAGGGCACCGAAATCAGCAAAAATATATAAAAAATTATGGTTGGAAAGAGGTTCTCCATTAAAATTTTATGGATTGGAAGTAAGTGATTTACTGCAAAGAACACTGGGGGCGAAATATGATGTTAAACTTGCCATGCGTTATCAAAGCCCTTCAATAGACGCAGTTTTAAAAGAATTTAAAAATAAAAATTTTAAAAAAATCGTTATAATTCCTCTTTTTCCTCAATATGCGTCTGCAACTACAGGTTCGGTTAACGAAAAAGTGATGGACATAATGAGTGAGTGGCAAGCAATTCCCGCAGTAAAGTTTGTTGGAAATTTTTTCGATCATCCCAAATTTATTGGAGCATTTGTAGATATAGGTAAAAAATATTTAAATAAAATAAAATATGACCATATTTTATTTTCATATCATGGTTTACCCGAAAGGCAAATTGTAAAGACAGATAATACCGGTACTTGCTTACAAAATAATTGTTGCGATACATTACATGCCGCCAATCGTTCATGTTATCGTGCACAATGTTTTGAAACCACGAGGTTAATTGCTAAAGAATTAAATCTTGATAAAGATGATTATACTGTTTCTTTTCAATCGCGCCTTGGTAAAAACCCTTGGATAAAACCATATTCTGATTTTAAAATAATAGAATTAGCGCAAAAAGGATATAAAAAAGTTCTTACATTTTCGCCTTCATTTATTGCTGACTGTTTAGAAACAACTATTGAAATCGGAGAAGAATATAAAGAATTATTTGAAGTAAATGGTGGAGAACATTGGCAGTTGGTAGAAAGCCTTAATGTAAATGAAATATGGATTGATGCTTTGAAAGAAATGGTAGAAACGGATTAATTTTTCTTAATCGTTAAACAGATAAAATAATAGTAAAGGCTTTCACAATTGTGAAAGCCTTTTTAATTTTTAAGAATTTGTATTCCTTCCTTTACCTAATTTACTGATTATGAAAATAATTAAACCAACAACAACAGCAACAATTATAACTCCTGACCAAACTCCGGCCTTAAAAATATCTCCAATTACTTGGCAGCTGCTAAAAGCAAATGCAAGAAAAGCAATAAAAAATGCGAATACAGTTGAACGAATGTTTTTCATAATTTAGATTAATTAATAGTGAATTATATTTTAATTAATCTAAAAAAATAAGTGTGCCGGATATTTTACTCAAAAATGATTTTTTAAAAAAATCATTTTTGAGTTTTAAAGCAAATCATAATAATTAATAAATATGCTGTAATTATCATTAATCAATATATTTGTAATATTGTACATACACACATAATAAATATTATGAAAAGATATCTGGCCATATTAATTGTTTTTAATTTATTAAGTTCTAAAAACATTTTTGCCCAACAAAAAAAGCACTTTACTTTAGAAGATATCCAGAATGGTTTATTTAAAACAGAATCGGTAAATGGGTTAAACTGGATGAACGACGGTCAATTTTATACCGAAATAGTTAAAGGGAATATTATAAAATATGAAGTAAAAAATGGTGTGGAGGTTGATGTTATTGTTAAAGGAAGCGACCTTATTTCTCCTGAAACCAATAAACCTATTGAATTTGATAACTACCAATTCAGTAAAGACGAAACCAAAATTTTATTCTCTGCAGAAACAGAACATATATACCGGCATTCTTCCAAATCATCTTATTACGTTTATAATATTAAAAGCAAAAAACTTAAAAAACTTTCAAAGGGAAAGCAATTGTACGCTACTTTTTCCCCTGATGGTTCTAAAATTGCGTTTTGCAGAGATAATAATTTATTTTTCATTAATATTGAAGATATGTCGGAAAAGCAAATCACTCATGATGGTGAATTTAATAAAATAATAAATGGATCAACCGATTGGGTATATGAAGAAGAGTTTTCTTTTACAAAAGCTTTTTTCTGGTCACCCGAAAGCAATAAAATAGCGTATTATACTTTTGATGAAAGTGCAGTGAAAGAATATAATTTACAAAAGTGGGGAGATTTATACCCTGTTGATTATAAATTTAAATACCCAAAAGCTGGAGAAAAAAATTCAACGGTTAAAATATCTGTTTACAATATAAATATCAGTAAAACTACGAAGATAGATATTGGACCGGAAACCGACATGTATATTCCCAGAATTACGTGGACAACAGATAACAATTTGCTTTCTGTTAAAAAGATGAACCGATTGCAGAATAAACTCGAAATACTTCATGCTGATGCTAATAACGGAAATTCTACTATTGTTTTTAGTGAAACAAGTAAAACTTATGTTGATTTAGAATATACTGATGATTTAACTTATTTAGATAATAATAAAGGTTTTATTCAAAGCAGTGAAAAAAGTGGATATAAGCATTTATATTTATTTGATATGTCCGGCAAACAAATTCGCCAGATAACATTAGGTAATTGGGAAGTGAAAGAATTTTATGGGATTGACGAAAAAACCCAAACATTATTTTTTACATCTACCGAAGTTTCGCCAATGGAAAGCAGGTTATATTCCATTAATTTATCGGGAAAAGATAAAAAGAAACTTACAAATGCAAAAGGTGTTCATATCCCTTCATTTAGTGGAGACTTAAAATATTATATGGATTATCAATCTTCTGCTGATGGGGTGCTAAAAGTAAGTTTACACAAAGCAGATGGAATATTAATTAAAGCATTAGAGGAAAATTTTAAGTTAAAAGATAAATTGGATCAATATGCATTAGGTAAAAAAGAATTTATTAAAGTGCCAATACCAAGTGGTGAGGTTTTAAATGGTTATTTAATTAAACCTTCTGATTTTGATGCAAACAAAAAATATCCGGTTTTAATGCATGTTTATGGCGGGCCGGGTAGTCAACAAGTACTGGATACTTATTCAGGTGTTAATTGGATGCAGGTGTTAACCGAACAAGGTTACATTATAGCATGTGTTGATAATAGAGGCACAGGCGCACGAGGAAAGGAATTTAGAACAATTACTTATGCTAATTTAGGTAAGTTGGAAGTTCAGGATCAGATAGATGCTGCAAAATATATTGGTACTTTACCATATGTTGATAAAAATAGAATAGGAATAAGCGGATGGAGTTATGGAGGTTATATGTCTGCACTTTGTTTAACAATAGGAGCAGATGTTTTTAAAGCAGGTATTGTAGGTGCACCTGTAACTAATTGGAGGTTTTATGACAGTATTTATACAGAAAGATATTTAAAAACACCTCAAGAGAATGCAGAAGGTTATGATAATTTTTCTCCGGTTACTCATGCAGCGAAATTAAAAGGAAAAATGTTGTTAATACATGGAACCGGTGATGATAATGTTCATTTTCAAAATTCAATCACATTTGTTGATGCATTAGTAAAGGCGGGTAAACAATTTGAAGTTTTTTATTATCCAAACCAAAGTCATGGGGTAAATGGTTATTCAAAAGTTCATATGAATAAATTAATGTTAAATTTTGTTTTAAAAAGTTTATAATTTTTTTTGCAAAAAAATAATTTAAAATAAATCCGGAAAAATGTTTCCGGATTTATTTTTTTAATCACGGCACAGTTTTTAATTAATACTTTAAATCAAAAAAGATTTTATTTTCAAATTATTTCAAATCACTTCATCTCTTTTCACTTCAATGGATAAAATAATACCACCATTTTATATTAAGGCAACACTAACCCTCTTGGGCCTTATATTGGCAGGCTTAACTATTTATTTTTTAAAAGGAATAGTTTTACCATTATTGTTTGGAGTTATTTTTGCGATTTTGCTCAACCCTGTTGAAAGGTTTTTAGAAAGAAAAGGTTTTTCAAGAATTATTGCAATAAGCTTAACTGTGCTTTTTGCAATAGTTTTAATGGCAGCAATTATATTTTTTATATATATACAAACCTCTTTATTTTCCAAACAACTTCCGGAATTTAAAGTAAAATTAATGCACAGTGTAAATTTATTTCAACATTGGCTAAACAGCTCATATGGAATAAGTTATAAGAAGCAAATAGATTGGTTTAACCAGGGAATAGAAAGTGGAGGAACTATTTTATTGGATTTACTCACTGCCACAAGCACATTTTTACTGATGAGTATGGTCATCCCCGTTTATATTTTTCTTTTTCTGTTATACAGACCATTGCTTATTAAATTTATGGTTGATGTTTGTTCTAAAGATAGTGGATCGACACATGTTAAAGAGATTATGAGCGAAAGTAAAACAGTTATACAGAGTTATATGATTGGAGTATTGATGGAGACTGCCATTGTTGCTGTAATGAATTCCGTTGCTTTACTTGCTTTAGGGATTGACTATGCAATTTTATTGGGAATAGTAGGTGCACTTTTAAATATGATACCATACATAGGTGGAGCACTTGCAGTTACCTTACCGGTTTTAATGTCACTTGTTACTAAAGATAGTTTAGGATATTCTTTTGGGGTAATAGTGGTATATTTTATTATACAATTTATTGATAATCATTATTTAATTCCAAAAGTAGTTGCTTCAAAGATTCAGGTAAATGCATTGGTTGCTATTGTTGGAGTTTTAATTGGAAATGCCATTGGTGGCGTTGCCGGAATGTTTTTATCACTTCCTGTAATTGCAATTTTAAAAATTATATTTGATCGCATTGAAGAGCTCAAACCATGGGGAATGCTTTTAGGTAACGAATTACCAACCAAAAGGCCAAACCCTCTTACGCCGGCATTGGCACTGTTAAAGAAACGGAAGAAGGTGGTTGAAAGTGTAGTTTAAATTTTTTATTATAAATAAGAGGCATGATTATTTTCTAAAGAGAAGCTAATGTTTATCTTGCAAAACAATCCTTAACTCAATTAAAATGGAAGATTTATTAGATATTGGCGAAGTAACTGAATCAAAAACATTTCATCAACTTGGTGTCCTTATTCTTGATGGTTCAGGTTCAATGAAAGCTGAAGGTGATTTAAAAACCTCTCTGGCAGAAAATGTAAATCTGGCAGTAAAAGAATTTTTTACGTATTTTAAAGGAAGTTCGATTGTAAATAATTTTTCAATCGCAGTAATCACTTTTGATGACAAAGCAATTTTACAAACGCCTTTGACTCCTCTTGCCGACATTGACGACTTTGGTGATTTTAATCCATTAAATAATCATGGTGGAGGAACAAATATAGGAAGTGCGTTAGAATTAGCTGAAAAAGTTGCTTCCGATCATTTAAATTCACCTGAAGCACAAAGCGTTCCTCATGATGTAAAATTTATTGTTATGTCTGATGGTTTGTGTCAACATCCTGATGATACCCGTAAAATCGCTCAAAGAATAAAAGAAAATTCAAAAGTTACAATATGTTCTGCCCTTTTTATTCAAAGAGGTAATAGTAATGATCCGGCAAAATCACTGCTTTTAGAAATTGCAAGCGCACCAAATTTATACAAAACAACATATAGTGAGCAAGATCTGCGTAAATTCTTTATCTCATCTATGTCTGCAAAAATCAACATGAAAAAAGAAGGAGAATAATTCTCCTTCTTTTTTTTTATTCTTAAAAGATCTTAATTCAATTTAATGGAGGAAAACTTAGACACCGGTATTTTGGCCGTTTGTACATTAGCCAATAAACCTATTAATGAAGACGCTTGTATAAAATTGTCAAACGAAAATGCAAATTTCAATGCAGTAATAGTTGCTGATGGTTTGGGATCGAATGGATATGCATCTAATGCTTCAGCTTTTGTTGTTCAATGGATGCAAAATAAATTATTACAATTGGATGATGTGGCTCTTATTGATTTTTTTGAATTTTTTCCTCTTTTAAAACATGCATTAATTGCCCATGTAGAAAATTTTGAAATTGAAAATAATTTATCGTTGGATAGATTTCAAAATTTTGGAACTACTTTGATTTGCGCTGTCGAAACAGAAAACGAATTTATTATTGCTTATACAGGCAATGGTGCAATATGGCATATTAAAGGAAATTTTAATGATTTTTCTGCCGGAAGAATTATTCCCTGGAATTCAATAAATTATTTAAGTCCGCATACGGTAGAAGAAAGTGGGAGGGAAGCTTTATACAAATTAATATCTCCAACTGATAATTTTGACGAAATTGTTCCAACAGTAATAAGAATTAGCAAGGATAAAAATTATGGGGACATCATAATGATATGCAGTGATGGAATTTTTTCACAAGACCAGGTTAGAATAGGTAAAAATACAACAGGTGCCTGGATGAAAATTGAAGATAGTTTAATTGATTTTTTATCCATATTTAAATTTATTTTTTAATCGGAAAAATGAAAATAATTTAGAATATGATTTTAAAGATAACTTTACATTTTCTGAAGGTAACTTAACAGAAATTTTTCAACAATATTTAGCCAAGGGAAATTGGGATGACGATGCAACTTTAGGTATTATTGTAAGCAAAGAAGCTCTGGTATATCAAAAGGCAAGAAAATAAATAAAATTTAAACACTTTAAATGAAAATCCTTCAGGTAAAAAAGTTTAAAAGTTCTCAAATGCACAATGTTTTTGATAACATTAAAACTTTTGAATTGGAAGATAAAGCCTTTGACAGTGGTGCATTTGGCGAAGTATATTTCTGCCTTTCAGCCAATGGAAAAGCACTTCCAACTCCTCAAGTCGTTAAAATTTTAATTGATGATGGTTCCGGTAGTGCAAAAGCCGGAATTAGAACAATTCAAAACTTACAGGATAAAATTGTAAACCAAAATCAACTTTTAAAATCATCTTCTCAAAAAACCATTGATCAAATATCCTGCCTGTATGCACTTCCGCAACTCAGTTTTGAAGGCACACTAAATGGTAAAGCTGTTTTTGGTTATTCTCAAAATAAAATTGATACGAAAGAATTTATTCTATTTAAAGATTTTTTTGATGAACCTGATTTTTATAAAAGAAAAAAAAACAGAGATGATTTTCAAAAGCTTTCTATAGAGAGCAGATTAAAGCTTGGTTATGATTTAGCAGAAGGCTTTCAATCTTTGCGCGACATGGCTTATATCCATGCTGATTTAAATCCAAAAAACTTATTTATTAAATTTAATCCTCCCGGGCTGATTTTAATTGATTATGATAGTGGCGTGGTGGTAAATAATCAGGAAGATAAAGCTGATACTTTTGGTCAGTTGGGAGGTTGGATAGCACCGGAAATTCAAGCTCAACTTTTGCAAAACAGCAATGGTATAATAAAGGTTGATTTAAATACTGATACATGGGCAGTGGCTGTAGCTATTCATTATTTAATTTTTCTTTTTCATCCCTTGGATTTTTTAAAAATTAGAGGAAAAAGGGAAATGCAATTGTATTTTGATAAAAATCAATGGCCCGAATTTAATATTAAGGAAAAAAATTTCAGAGAAGAACTTTTAAATATTTATAATAAATACACAAAAATAATCCAAAACAATATTCCGGATTCAGTTTTGAAGGCGCTTAAAGTTACTATCAATGAAGGTTATTTTAACCCGGGCAGAAGAGTGACTTACAGGCAATGGTTGAAAATTTTATCCGGTGCAGCTTCATCAAATAATATTGAAAAGCTAGAAGCTGAAATTATATCTTTTTATTCTGAAAAAATAAGGACTTCACCGGGGGAGTCTGTAACATTATCTTGGGATGTAAAAAATGCTTCCAAAATAAGTTTAAATGGAAAAGAAATATTGCCATCTATAAAATCTATTTCTGTCAATCCATTTTCGACAATACAATATCTTTTAGAAGTAACCGGCTCAAATGGAATAACCAAGAGTAGTTCTATAAATATCGAAGTTAAAAATAAAAAAATACCCACTGTAAATAGAAATCTTAACCAAGCTTATATTGATTTTCTATCAAAGGGAAAACCACTTTCATTAACTTTCGAAAGATTTTTTTTAGTTACCGGATTAATAATATCAGTAATAGCTATCTGGTTTTTTATAAGTAAATCACCCTCTTTAATTTACTTTTTGCCTTTCGTTATTATTGGAATTACTGTTTTTGAAGGAATAGTTCTTTATTCAATGTATAAAAATATTGAAATAGTAGAAGCTAAAAAATTATTATTTATTGAAAATAAAAAGATTGAAATTGAAAATCAAGTTAATGAAAATGAAATTAAAAAATTAAAAAATATTATTTCACAAATTGATGAAAGAATAAAACAACAACAAAGAAAGTTAGGAAAAGAAACATTACTGTTGAGAGAAAGAGAAAAAATTGAAGGTGATGTGATTCGCAAAAAACATGAGAATCAATTAAATCAATTACAAAAAAAAATAAGTGAATCTAAAAAAGTAGAAACGGAAGATTTAAAAAATGAATCGGATAAGCTTTATAAAAAAATAATCAATGCAGAACTATTTAAGTACTTAATTATTGATGCAGATATAGATGGAATACAATTTATTTTTAAAGGTATATTAACGTTTAATGGAATTTTTACAGCTGCCGACATTGTAGAAATTGATCAGAACGGTAATATTCTAAAGCCGAATGGCGAATGGATAAGGTTAAATGCACTGACAAAAAATAAGGTTAAAAAGCTTTGGGAATGGAAACAAAATGTAATTAACGAAATAAAAAGAAAATTCCCTCAAGCTTTAACAGCTGATCAAAAAAAACAAATTCGACAAAAGCATTCCGATTTAATAAATCAATTGATGAAGGATGAATACGAATTGCAACAAAATCAATTAAACAAATTACAAAATTTAACCCAACAGGTTGACAAACAAATTGCCCGGTTTAGTTCAATAAATATGGGTTCAATTATAAGAGAAAAGGAAGATTCTGAAAAAAAATTAAAAATATTAGAGCGTAATAAATTTTTGAATGATAATGAAATGCTAAACGGATTAAAAAGAATAGAAATTTATAATAAAATTAATTTTGCAAATTATTTAAAAAGAATAATAGGCTTTAAGATTTTAAAATAAATCTTATTTTAAATTTTACTATTAAAATAACACCTGCACTCATCTTTTCGCTCCTAAATATCATTACTTTGCAGGAAAAATATTTCCGAATTGCAATTCTAAAGGTCAAGATGTGAAAACTATGATAAGCAATACTTTATTTATATGCTGAAAAAATATGTATTAAATTGTAGAACTTCTTTTTTTTGAATTATGGGAGAGTTAATTATTTTTATTCCTTCATTAAAAATAATTCTGCAATTATTAAATCTTCCGGGCTTGTAATTTTAATGTTTTTATACGAACCTTCAATTAAATGAATTAAATATCCTGCTGCCTCTGCTACTGAAGCGTCATCTGTAAATTTGGTATGACCGGCTTTTTCAAGAGCATCTTTTAAAATTTGATATTGAAATGTTTGTGGGGTTTGTATAATCCGGATTGATTCCCTATCAATTGATGTATTAGACCCATCCTCATTAATTTTTCTTACAGAATCTTTTGAAATTATAGAAGTAACTGCCGTTCCATTTTTTTGCGCAATTAAAAAACCTTCATTTATAATCTCATTTGTAACAAATGGTCTCACGCCGTCGTGGATAGCAACGATAGAATCAATATCTTCAATACATGAAAAGCCATTTTTTACTGATTCAAAACGAGTTGTACCTCCTTTAATGATTATATGATTAATATTGAAATTATATTGTTCACAAAGGTTTCTCCATGTAATTATTTCTTTTACCGGCAAAACTAAAATTATCTTTATTTGATCGGAAAAGTTATAAAAGCTTTGAATTGTGTGCATTAAAATTGGGTTTTTACCAATTTTAATAAACTGTTTGGGTAAAGTACTTTGCATTCTGCTTCCCGACCCACCTGCTACTATTATTACATATTTATTCATAAAAAAATGGCAGAATATACATATCCTGCCATTAGTAAAAGTATATTTTAGTTTCTTAAATTACAAGCATTGCATCACCATAACTAAAGAAACGGTATTTTTCTTTAATAGCAACTTCATAAGCTTCTCTTATTAAGTCATAACCTCCAAAAGCGCAAGCCATCATTAATAATGTAGATTCGGGCATGTGAAAGTTGGTAATTAATGCGTTTCCGATTTTAAAATCGTAAGGAGGAAAAATAAATTTATCAGTCCAACCCTGGTTTGCTTTCAGTCTGCCATTAGCCGAAACCGATGACTCTAAAGCTCTTAATGTAGTTGTACCAACTGCACAAACCTTTTTATTTTCATCCAGTGCAATATTTACTTTATTTGTAGTAATTTCCGGAACGACGAAATGTTCGGAATCCATTTTATGTTTTGTAAGGTCTTCCACATCCACAGGGCGAAAGGTTCCTAATCCGATATGCAAGGTGATAGGAGATGTTTCAACTCCTTTAATTTCAAGGCGTTTTATGATTTGCTTTGTAAAATGCAAGCCGGCAATTGGCGCTGCTACTGCACCACGATTTTTTGCAAAAATAGTCTGGTATCTATCTTTGTCGTCAAGCTCTACTTTGCGTTTAATATACTTGGGTAATGGAGTTTCTCCTAACGAATCAATAACCTTATAAAATTCAGTATTTGTTCCATCAAATAAAAAACGTATTGTTCTTCCTCTGGATGTAGTATTATCGATTACTTCCGCAACTAAATCACCGTCGCCAAAATACAATTTATTTCCAACCCTTATTTTTCTTGCCGGGTCAACCAATACATCCCAAAGGTGTGCTTCTTTGTTGAGTTCACGAAGTAAAAAAACTTCTATTTTAGCACCTGTTTTTTCCTTATTTCCATATAAACGTGCAGGAAATACTTCCGTATCATTAACAATTAAATTATCACCATCTTCAAAATAATCAATTACATCTTTAAAAATCTTGTGGGTTATTGTTTTATCTTTTCTATTTACAACCATTAATCGCGAATCATCACGATTTTCTGCCGGATATTGGGCAATTAAATTGGAAGGCAAATCAAATCTGAACTCGGATAACTTCATATTGTTTAGGATTAAATCTTACGGGATTAATACCGGAATATTGTACAAAAAAAATGTTGAAACTCAATGTTAATAAATAATTAATTAATTTTAAAAATCAGGGTGCAAAAGTAGGATAATTTATCAATATTTTTAGTTTTTTGATATAAATAAATGTTTTTTGCCATTGAACCTGCTTTTTTAACACATTATCATTATTAATTTGCTTATTTGAAAATGCTTAATAAGTTTTGTTAATTATTTAAAATTAATTCATAATCATTTAACGATAAAAACCAAGATATGTTTTTCAGATTGATATATGAAAGTTTTAATTTTGCCTGGCAAGCTTTAAAAAGCAATATGCTTCGAACAATATTATCCTTATTAGGAGTTACTGTCGGTATATTTGCCATCATTGCAGTCTTTACAATTGTTGATGCAATGGAAAAAAATATAAAAGAAAGCATGTCGTTTTTAGGCGATAAAGTTATTTATGTTCAAAAATGGCCATGGGTATTTAGTGGAAATTTTGCCTGGTGGAAATATTACAATAGGCCCGTTGTAAAATACAACGAATATAAAATGCTTGAAAAAGCAATTGATAATAAAAAAGCCGTTGCCATTTTCGATCAAAGAGGAAATGTAACATTAAAAAATAAAAATAACAGTATGAGAGGATGCTTTGTGCAGGGAGTATCATCAGGTTATGAAATGGTATCAGATGTTCCCTTAGGTGCAGGAAGGTTTTTTATACCTTCAGAACAGGAAACCGGAAAAAATGTTGCAATAATCGGCGCAGAAGTTTTAAACAGTTTATTTCCAAATAATCCTGATCCCTTAGGAAAATCATTTAAGTTAAAAGGTGTTCCATTTGTAGTTATTGGAATTTTAAAAAAGCAAGGTGCCAATTTATTGGGAATCAATTTTGATAATGTTGCATACATTCCATATAAAACTTTTGAAAAATTATTTTCCAATAAATTTTCTTCACCTAATCTTGCCTTGAAAGGTTTGGATGGTGATGAAGGGTTATTAACACTTGAAGCGGAATTAACAGGTACAATGCGATCTTTAAGGGGTTTAAAACCTAATCAAGAAAATAATTTTTCATTTAATAGACCTGAAATGGCAGCAAATGCTATCGGCTCTATTTTTGGTGTTTTAAACTTTGCCGCTGCCATTATAGGTAGTTTTTCAATATTAGTGGGAGCTTTTGGCATTGCAAATATTATGTTTGTATCAGTAAAAGAAAGAACTAACATTATTGGAATTCAAAAATCATTAGGCGCAAAAAATTATTTTATTCTTTTTCAATTCTTATTCGAAGCAGTCTTTTTAAGTTTGTTGGGAGGGGCAATCGGTTTGCTGATTGTTTACTTAATAACTTTAATTCCTCAAGAATTACTCGCCATGTCTTTAACATTAAAAAATATTTCTATTGGATTAGGAATCTCCACAGTTGTTGGCGTTTTATCAGGCATTATTCCGGCCGGGGTGGCAGCGAAGCTGGATCCGGTAATTGCTATCAGATCGAAATAATACCAAGTAATTGGTTATTACAAATATTAATATACTGATATTGATAAACTGATAATTTAAAATTTATTCATCTTTTATATTTTTTTGCATAGCTCAGTATTAAATTTAAATAAAAATAAATGGTTGGAATAAACACACCTTTTGAAATTATTTGTGAGCATGGAGAAAGTCCTGTATGGGATAATGATGCTCAAATTTTTTATTGGGTTGATTTAATAAAAGGAAATTATTTTAAGGCTGATTTAAAAACAGGTAGTTTAAATACTTTTTCCGTTGGTCAGCCACTTGGTGTTTTAGCTATTAGAGAAAATGGCGGATTAATAATGGCAGTTAGGGATGGATTTGCTTTTTATGATGAAATTAAAAATATACTTGAAATTATTCATAACCCCGAAGCGCATTTAACAGAAAACAGATTTAATGATGGAGCTATAGATCCTTACGGAAGGTTTTTGGCCGGTACTATGCAGAACGATGGAAAAAATTCAACAGGTAATCTTTATTCCCTAAATTCAAAATTGCAAATATCAGAATTAGAAAATTCACTTTTCATTACCAATGGAATGGATTGGAGTGAAGATGGAAAAACATTTTTTTTAACTGATACCAATCAACATGCCATATTTGCTTATGATTATAATATCGAAACGGGATTAATAAACAACCAACGCGAATTTATAAAATTCTCAGAAGAGGAAAACCCGGATGGGATGTGTATAGATGAAGAAGGAAATTTTTGGGTGGCTATGTTTAATGGATTTAGGATAAGTAAATTTGATATAAAAGGAAAAAAAATAAAAGATATTATTTTACCTGTTCAATGCCCAACCAGTTGTTGCTTTGGTGAAAGTGATTTATCAACATTATTTATTACCACCTGCACTTTCTCTCTCAGTGAAAAACAAAAACAAGAACAGCCCTTATCAGGAAAAATTTTAACAATTGAAACTGATTCAAAAGGAAAGCCAATGAATAAATTTAAATGTTATTTTAAATAATTTTAATAAATAGAAAATATAAGTTTGCTTTTTTAAAAAAAAGATAATATTTTTCATGATAATTAATGAACTTATAATTTAATCTAAACATCATTGACGATAATTTTATGAATAAAAAATTACAGACCTTATATCCCGGAACTTTTTTTAAAATTTTCTCGGTTTACGCCCTTTTTATTATTAGTCTTTCTGTAAATGCTCAAATAATTGGTGATCCTGAAATGGATGGAAACCCTGAAACAGTTACCAGTCTTCAAAAATCATCACAGAAAGTAAGTGAAAAATTACAAAATTTAAATACATCCTCATCATCGGGCAGGTTTGCCTTAAAACAAAAACCTGACTGGCAAAATTCGAACAACAACCTTTTGCAATTTAAAGATAATGGCAAGTCAGTACTTGTTGATATTGTCGCAGTTGGTGATGTTGATATTCTAAAAGCTCAATTAGAGAAGAAAGGAATGAAAGTCTATGCTGTTTTTGGGCGTGTTATTTCCGGTGCATATCCGGTAAATAAAATTCCGGAACTTGAAAACATAAAAGGATTAGGATTAGCCAAACCTTCGTTCAAGCCTCTTACGGAAATAGGAAGCGTTACCAGCGAGGGCGATAAGGCGCAACGATCAGATATTGCCAGATTAAAATCAGGTGCTGATGGTTTAGGAGTAAAAGTGGGGATAATATCTGATAGTTATAATACATTAAAGGGTGCTGATATAGCGGTTAAAAGTGGAGACTTGCCTGGCATTGGCAATCCTGATAAATGGTTAAATCCGGTAGAGGTGCTTTCCGATTTAGATTCAAATGGTACAGATGAAGGAAGAGGAATGGCAGAAATAGTTCATGACGTTGCCCCGGGGGCGACTTTAGCCTTTCATACAGCCAATAAAGGAGAAGCTGATTTTGCACAAGGAATAATTCGATTAGCTGATGCCGGTTGTCAGGTTATAGTTGATGATGTAATATATTTTGATGAACCGTTTTTTCAGGACGGAATTATTGCTCAGGCAGTAGATAAGGTGAGAGCCCGTGGAGTAACATATTTTTCGGCAGCCGGCAATCAAGGCCAACGCTCTTATGAAAGCCAATATAGAGCTAGCAATGTATCACCATCCCCTTTAGATTCTACATATGGCACAGCACATAATTTTTCTGATCCCGATTCAATACCGAGATATTTACAGCCGGTTTATATTCCAAAAGGAAGTCAGTTTATCCTTGCATTACAATGGGATAATTCTTTTTTATCTGCAAGTGGCGTAGGAGCTGATGCAGACATTGATATTTATCTGCTTGATAAAAGTGGGAAAATAGTTTCCGGAAGTGCAGGTCCCAATATCGGTTTAAATCCTTTTGAAATATTTGGCTTTACCAATAATACTAAAAGTAACACTTTTTTTATTGTGATAATGAAATATAAAGGCGTTGACCCCACCAGATTAAAATATATCTTATATGGTGATGGAGCATTCTATTTAACTAAACCTCGTATTCCCGGCATTTTAGCCCCAACATTAATTGGCCATGCAAAGGCATCAGGTGCGATAGCTACAGGAGCTGCATATTATAAAAATACTCCTGCTTTTGGTATTGATCCACCGGAAATTGAAGGTTATTCTTCATTAGGCGGTGTTGCTAATTATTTTGATATAAAAGGTAACAGGCTTGCCTACCCTATTAATCGAAAAAAACCTGAAATTACTGCTCCGGATGGAGGAAAAACATCATTTTTCGGTGAGTTTTTAGGCAGTGATAAATTTCCAAGTTTCTTTGGTACTTCTGCAGCAGCGCCACATGCAGCCGGTGTAGCTGCGATTATGATCGAAGCAAGCAAGGTCGATTTAGGATTTTTTAATTTTATCAGGCCTTACGTAATTACAGGAGCTATGACGAAAACAGCAGTTGATATGGACGATCCGGGTTTGCCGGTACCGGGTTTTGAATCTCCTCAATTCGATAAAGGTTTTGATTTTAAAACAGGTTATGGATTATTAAACGCAGAAAAAGCTGTAGGTTCAGTTACTTTAAAACCGTTTTATGTTTTCCAATTATTCGTAAGCCCTGTTTGTTCTGATGAGCCGTTTGTAACCAGAAAATGGAAAATTACAAACTTGAATTTTATTAATGTCCGAACAAATTGGCAACTTGATGGTACAGATCAATCCGGTGTACTTATTGCTCCTCCGGGCGAATCATATTTTACCACCGGTACAACTAAAGGTATAAATACCATAAGCATTTCTTGGAAAGATGCGCAAAATGAAATCAAGTTAGCAAGCAGCAATTCAACTTCTGAGTCTTGTATTTCAAACTCTGCGAGTAGAATAGCCGGTGATAAAAAAATAAGTGAAGCTAGCGTAATTAATAAGCCTTTCATTACTGTTTCTCCAAATCCTTCTTCAGATCATTTTAATGTTCAATTTGACTCTAAAAGCGAAAATTTTATAGAAATCACACTTTATAATTTACAAGGAAATAAAATTCAAGAACATTTAGTAAAAAATTCAAATCTTGAATTAAATACAAATAATTTACCTTCTGGAATGTATTTACTGAAAGCAACACAAAACGGTAAATCGGAAATTGTTAAGCTTATTAAACAATAGTAAGATATTTTAAGAGTTTTATTTAGTATAAAATCCCTGTACTCCATTTTTTATTTGGCTACAGGGATTTTTATTTTAATGTTTATTTATATAACATCCCTTCTTTCATAATAAGCATCAGGTATATTCCAATAATCCTTCCCAGTTTCGTATCTCCATTGCATCCTGAAATTAAGGGCATGTTCTGCTTTTCTAATGATTTCAGGCCGTCTTATTAAAGTGTTTTTTTCAATTAAAGGATTTATATTTTTTCTGAATAATCTTTTTAAAATGTTCATAATTGTAATTATTAATTTTTTATAACTTTTAATTTATTTTTCCTCCCTCCCTTCCACCCCGTTTATCAGCCTCGGCCATTTTACAAATTTTGGGAGCCCTTTTTTTAAAAGTGGTAGATATAGAATGCCATTGTATTGAGCCGATTAATTTTTAGTTTCTTATGAAAATATATTAAAGATTTTTAAAAATTTGGAAAAAATTTGGCATAAAAAAACCCGGGTGAGATGCCCGGGTTTATATTTTATAGATTTAATTTTTTTCTTTTATCAAAAATAAAACCTGCAAAAATAAATATCCCGGGTCATTTCCATTAATTTTCTTCCCGTAGGGATGAAAACCTGGCTTTTAAGTTTCGAGCGATTTAATAAGTACTTTTGCATTTCAATTAATTTTAAATTCACTGTTAATATAAAAATACTTTTTAGGTAACCTCAATTTTTATAGGATTTCATTATTTTTAATGAGCGTCCGCCATTAGTACCCTATTCGCATATTTCAAAATGCATATTAACAGAAATAAATAAAAAATCTGCCTAAACATATTAAGGAAAGTAAATGAACTTTTGACTAAATAAACTTTAGTTTTTAGATAAATAGAAATTTCCTGAATTGTAAAGACCATAAATCTCGATATATAAAAATTGCGTGAGGGAGTTTTTATTTTACTTTTACAAAGTTTTAAATTTATAATTATACTCATGCCTAAAATATTAATTATTGATGATGAAAAAAGCATCAGATTTACATTGAAAGAAATTTTAGAATATGAAAAGTATGAGGTTGACGAAGCTGCCGATGGAGAAATTGGTTTAGAGATGCTCGATAAAAATAATTACGATGTAGTGCTTTGCGACATAAAAATGCCAAAAATGGATGGCATTGAATTATTAACAAAAGCAATGGAGATTGGCCATCATGCAGAGTTTATTATGATATCTGCACATGGCAATATTGAAACAGCTGTTGAAGCCACAAAAAAAGGTGCATTCGACTTTATACAAAAACCACCGGATTTAAACAGATTATTAATTTCTGTAAGAAATGCGTTAGACAAATCAAAATTGGTAATAGAAACTAAAATTTTAAAAAAGAAAATTGCAAAAGGGTCAGAAATTATTGGCAATTCCGAAGCTATAATTAAAGTAATTAATACCATTGAAAAAGTAGCACCTACCGATGCGCGCGTACTTATTACCGGCCCGAATGGTTCGGGAAAAGAACTGGTTGCCAGGGCACTACACGAAAAAAGCAATCGTTCGCAATTTCAATTAGTTGAAGTGAATTGTGCAGCTATCCCATCCGAATTAATAGAAAGTGAATTGTTTGGTCACGAAAAAGGATCTTTCACTTCTGCAATTAAACAAAGAATTGGAAAATTTGAACAGGCAGATGGAGGAACATTATTTCTTGATGAAATTGGAGATATGAGCCTATCTGCACAGGCAAAAGTTTTACGAGCTTTACAAGAGCATAAAATAACAAGAGTAGGTGGTGATAAAGAAATTAAAGTGAATGTAAGAGTTATCGCTGCAACCAATAAAGACATAAAAAAAGAAATAATTGAAAATCACTTTAGGGAAGATTTATATCACCGCCTAAGCGTTATTTTAATACAGGTTCCTGCTCTGAATGAAAGAATTGAAGACATTCCATTATTGGTAAATAAATTTTTAAAAGATATCACAGATGATTACAGTAATGTTGCAAAAAAAATCCAACCGGCAGCCATTTCTTTTCTTCAAACTTTAAACTGGTCAGGTAACATAAGGGAATTGCGAAATGTAGTTGAAAGATTGGTTATTTTAGGAGGGAGTGAAATTTCGGAAGAAGATGCAAAAAACTTTGCAGGTAGATAAATCTCAATTTAATTTTAAATTAATCATATAAATACCTCTTAAAATAAATTATTTAATTAAAATGAAAATAAACATATGAAAAAATTAACTATCAGCTTTTTATTATTAATACTTTTAAATAAAGCTTATTCACAAAAATTTTATTTGACTCCAAAAGCCGGATTGATATTTTCAAATCAAAGTGGAAGCAATAATATAAAGTTAGGTTTAGGGTTTGGAGCCTCATTAGAATATAATGCTACAAAATTATTTTCTTTGCAGTCAGGTTTGTCTTATGTTCAGAAAGGATATCAAGAAAATAATATAACTTTAACTGATGCAAGTGATAATCCCATTGAATCAAACATTAATATAAAATTTAATTATAACTATTTAGAAATACCCCTATTAGCAAAATTAAATTTTGGAAGTCAAAAAGTTAAATTTTATTGTTATACCGGCCCTTCTCTATCCTATTTTATAAATGAACAAAATAATCGCCCAGATTACTTTAACATAAATAATGATAACAAAAATAAATTAAATTTGGGATGGCAAGCCGGAATTGGATGCAAATTATTTTTATTTGGACCGGGTGCCATTGTTTTTGATACAAATTTTGACTTAGGGATAAGTAAAGTTTTTAAAGATGGAGCAAGTAATATAAGAAATAATTATTTTGCTTTTAATGTAGGATATGCTTTCCCATTAGGTAAAAAATAAAGCAGATTTAAAAATATTTTTTTATTATATGTTATAACTTTACAATATGGAGACAACACAATTAAAATCTTACCTTCATCTGTTGATTGAACAAATCGAAGATAACCAATTATTGGAAGCTATTTATATTGTACTTCATAAAAAAGAAATTGATTCAGGCGAATTTCTATTAAGCGATAACCAAAAATCTATTTTGGAAAATAGTTTAATAGATTATAAACAAAATCCTAAAGATGGTTTAAGCTGGGACAAGGTAAAAGAAAGATTAAGCATTATGAAGAAATCATGATTTATGAAGTTAGTTTTCGATATAAAGCTGTTAAACAAATAGAAGAAATATTTCAATGGTATGAATCTAAAAGCTTGGGATTAGGCCAAAGATTTGAAAGTTAATTAGAATTTTTTTTAAAAGATTTGATGAACAATCCTGAAATTTACCCGGTCCGTTATGATAAAAACGTTCGATGTGCTCGAATAAAGAAATTCCCTTATTATATTTTCTATTTAATAGACGTTGATTTAATTGTAATCTTATCAATTTTTCATACTAGCCGTGATGTAAAAAAATAAATCGAAGTTGATAAAATCTTTCCTAAAACATAAAAAGATTTTTATGCCTGCCTATTAAAACTCCTTCACCACAAAATGCCTCAAATAAAAGAAATAACAACTTATTTAGAATCCTTTGCTCCTCTTGCTTATCAGGAAAGCTACGATAATGCCGGTTTATTAACCGGGCAAAGCGCTTGGGAAGTGAAAGGAATATTAATTACGCTTGATATAACGGAAGATGTTATTAACGAGGCAATAAATAAAAATTGCAATCTTATCGTTGCCCATCATCCAATAATTTTTAAAGGATTAAAAAAATTAAACGGCAATAATTATGTTGAACGAACAGTAATAAAAGCGATCAAAAATGACATCGCGCTTTATGCTTCACATACCAATTTGGATGCAGTTAAAAATGGTGTCAATTACAAAATTGCAGAGAAATTAGGTTTAATATCGTGCAAAATTTTAAAACCTAAATCAAATATTTTAAACAAGCTAATTACTTTTATTCCTCTTAATAAAACAGATGACGTTTTAAAAGCCCTGTATGAGGCAGGTGCAGGAAACATTGGAAATTATAATGAATGCAGTTTTAAAATAAAAGGTACCGGGTCCTTCACACCAAACGAAAATTCAAATCCATTTATAGGAAATAAAGGAATAAAGGAGGAAACTGAAGAAAATCGAATAGAAATAATATTCCCATCATATTTAAAAGATAAAATCCTCACAGCTTTAAAAAATAATCATCCTTATGAAGAAGTGGCATATTATATTCAGGAATTAGAAAATGAAAATCAAGATGTGGGCTCAGGTTTAATAGGCACTCTGCCGGAGAAAATGAAAACCATCGACTTTCTTAATGATTTAAAATTAAAAATGAATTTAAAAGTAATTAAATATACTTCTATTGTAAAAGATAACATTGAAAAAGTTGCTGTTTGTGGTGGGTCAGGAAGTTTTTTATTGCAGGAAGCCATTAAACAGCAAGCAGATGTATTTGTTTCATCAGATTTTAAATACCATGAATTTTTTGATGCCGAAAATCGTTTAGTCATTACAGATATAGGACATTACGAAAGTGAACATTTTACAAAAGAATTATTTTTCGAGGTTTTGTCAGAAAAATATTCTAATATTGCACTCGTTTTATCGGAAACGAAAACAAACCCCATAAATTATTTATAATATAGATGGAACTGACAATAGCTCAAAAACTTGACGCCCTCTTAACTCTACAATCCATTGACTCTCAACTTGACGTACTTCAAACAATGAGGGGCGATTTGCCTGAAGAAGTGCAGGACTTGGAAGATGAAATAGCAGGATATGAAACCAGGATAGGCAAGTTTAAAAAGGAAATTTCAGCTTTAGAAGATGAAATAAGTCATCATAAACAAGCGAAAAAAGAAGCTGATAAGTTGATAGCCAAGTACAAAGATCAACAAATGAACGTTCGTAACAATAGAGAGTATGACGCAATCAGCAAAGAAATAGAATTACAGGAATTAGAAATAGAATTATCTGACAAAAAAATTGGAGAAGCTAATTTTAAAATCAGTAAGAAAAACGAAGAAATAAAAAATACAGATAAAATATCTTCTGAAAGACAAAAAGATTTAGATACTAAAAAGAAAGAATTAAATGTATTAGTTTCTGAAAGCCACGAAGAAGAACAAAAACTTCAAAAAGACAGAGAAAAGAAATCAACACTTGTTGAAGATCGTTTATTAAAATCTTACAATAAAATAAGAAGCAATGCCAGAAATGGTTTGGCTGTAGTAGTTGTAAAACGTGGAGCTTGTGGAGGTTGTTTTAATATGGTTCCGCCTCAACGCCAGGCTGAAATTCGTGAAAAGAAAAAAATTATTGTTTGTGAACATTGTGGTAAAATTTTTGCTGATGTAGAAGAAATTATACCACCACCGGAAAAAGAAAAAGCAACACCAACAAAAAAAGCAGCAAAAGTTGAAGAATAATCTTTTGTTGATTTTAAATTATATTAAATTTAAACCTGTCAATTATTTGACAGGTTTTTTTATGAAAAATTTATAATGATTTTTAAATATAAAATTTATTTTTTTCTATCACTTTTCCTGTTTTGCCTTCCACAGATTGTTTTTTCACAATTCAATTTCTCTCCTGACCTCGAGAATATTTATAATGATTTATTAAAACTGAAAGTAAAGCCGGCTCAAAGTGATTTAAAAGATATTTTAAAAAATAATCCAAAAAACGGTATTGCAATTTATTTAGATAATTATGCTGACGTAATAAATTTATTGGTTACTGAGGATAAAGAAGTATACGACCAGATTATTAAAAATGAGTATAACAGAATAAAAGAAATAAAACAACTCGATAAAAACTCCCCCTATTATTTATTTACTCAAGCTGAAATAAAGTTGCAATGGGCAGTGGTGAAATTAAAATTTGGAGACGAAATGAATGCATTTTTTGATCTTCAAAGGGCCTATAAGTTACTCGAAGAAAACAAGCGTAAGTTTCCGGGATTTCTACCTCAAAAAAAAACATTGGGTTTATTACATATATTAATTGGTTCAGTACCTGATAAATACCATTGGATTGTTAATTTATTTGGCATGAAAGGGAGTATAAAACAGGGTTTAGAAGAGATGAATGAAGTAAGAAACAAAAAAAATACATTCCGCTTAGAAACTGAAATTGTATATCAACTGATGAATGGATATGTAATAAAAACAGATTCAAGCACTTTAGAATCATTGCAAAAAATATATTCTAACAATAATGATAACTTATTAATTTGTTTTCTTTTGGCTAATGTTGCCCATAAACAAGGTGAAAGCGAATTGGCTTTACCTATTTTACATAATTGCCCAAAAGGAGCAGATTATATCTCATTTAATTTTTTGGAATATTTAAAGGGTGATATATATTTAAGAAAAGGGAATTATAACAATTCAATTTTCTTTTTTGAAAAATTTATAAAAAATACAAAAGGCAAAAATTTTCTGAAGGATAGTTATTATAAATTATTATTGGCCAAATGGCTTACCGGGAATAATTTTAAATCATTACAGCCTTATATTATAAAAATAAAAAAATCAGGTAAGGAAATAACAGAGGTTGATAAATATGCGCAACATTTTGCAGAAATGAACCTTGAACCCAATAAAATTTTGATGAAAGAACGATTGTATTTTGACGGTGGATATTATGATAAGGCTTTTGAAGAATTTAAAAATATCATTGAAAATTCTTTTATTAATAATAAAGAAAAAGCAGAATATTGCTATAGAAACGCCCGTTTATTACACAAAACCAATAATATAACCGGTGCCATGAATTATTATTTAAAGGCTATAAAATTAAGTGAAAATGAACAATATTACTTTGGTGCAAGTGCAGCTTTGCAGTTAGGTTATATTTATCAAAAGCTAAAGGAAAAAGTAAAAGCCAAAATATATTTTAACATAGCGCTTTCCTTTAAAAATCATGAATATAAAAACAGTATTGACAGTAAGGCCAAAGCAGCTTTTGAAGAATTAAATAAATAACAGGCCTTAATACACTTCAAATTGAAAATCTTATGGAAAACAGCATGCTTGAACTAAAACTTTTTATGACCTTGTTGGGATCAAAAGCTCCCGGGCGACATATTGAACAACATGATTTTTTTTTTGGTATTGCAAATTCCCTAAAAGAACTTGTTCCGGAAATTGAAAATTTCTGGTCGGAAGCAGTGGGTAGTATCCATATTGATGGTTGGAGAGAAGTAACCTGTGTTGATGGATATCATGTAAAAATTTCATTAAAAGATCACAAACAAAAATCATCGAATAATAAAAAATTATTTTTTATAAACCTTGGAGGTTATCAGGAAAAGAAATTTGAAGAACAACATTATGTTGTTTTAACAGTAAAAGACAGTAAGGCTTCTGCTTTTAAAGATGCGAAAGATACTTTATTTTTTAAAAATAATCATTTTGAAAATGCAAATTCACATATTGATGATAAATATGGAATTGAAGTGGATGAGCTTTATGAAATTGAGGATATTCTTTCACCTTTTCAAAAAGAGAAGTATCAAATAGAATTAATCCCGTAAATGATCTAAATGAAGACAAACTTCACTTAGGATACTTTAAACTAAATAATTTATAAATAATTAAACAGAACATTCATACTTAAACTGGATAGAAGAATTTGAAGTTGTTAAGCCTTAATGCCTTAGCAATGAATGGTGAACATGTTAAGGCAATTAAAGAATATAAATTAACTAAACGATATTATTTTCAGACTCATCATTAATGTAACTTTTCTTTTAAAATCATATATAAAAATATTTAAAACTGCTTGAGTTCTCCTAATAAACCGTACGATTTGGAAGTAATGAAATCATTCTTCCTTAAGAATCAATTATTTAATACTAATATTACTTGTAAAGTTTTATAAATAAGAAAAACATTATAATTTATATTATGAAGAATCATTTGCATGATATAATATATTTTTGTGTGAAAATCAGTGACATAATAATTGATAATCTTTTAGAAATAAATATTAATGTTTTTAATATTATTAAACATTCTATTATTTAATGTAGTTAATGAGCAGTTATTCGAAACTCTTTTCTATAGAAGTGTAATAATCATATTCATCTTGGTGATTTTTTTGGATTATTTATATTCCAACTCTACTAATCTCAAAACTTTTATTATAGATATCCATCAGAAGTTTGAAATGAGAGCCTTTGAGAATGATTCCCAATCGAAACAAATAATAAATTACAATATTAAAAATTCTCAATTTCAAAAACAGGCAGAAGAATCAAACCGGAAAATTCAGGACTTGGGGCTTATTTTTTCCGGTCAAAATGTAATTCACGAAAGGCAAGTACGCAAACAAACTCAAAAAATACGTGGTTCGAATAAAAAATTACAAAAGGTTGTATTTAGTTTTTTGACAATACTTTTTTTTATATCAAATGCTTATGAGGCATTTTCTCAAACACTCCCTGAAATTATATTAACAAGCTCCAAAAATATTAAAGAGCAAAATATCACACCCTTTCTTCAAATTTATAATGGAACCCATCCCGAAAATATTTCATTCAATGATCTCAGAAATAAAAATTTAAATCATTTTGTTGAATTAAAAGACGGAATATCCAATCTTGAAAAAAATGTTCGATGGTTTCGTTTTAACATTAACAATACATTAAATGAAAATTTTGATTTCAAAATAAGTATAATTTTCACTGATAAGATCTCCATTTATTCACTTGATGAAAACGGGAATTTTCAATTTCAGAGTACAGGAGATCTTGTTCCTGTAAGTGAAAGAAACCCGTCTATTGGTCAGATGGTTTTTGCTAAAATTCCTGTTTATTCTAACAGGAATAACCCCTATTATATTAGACTTGAAAGCCGGACAAACATTTCACGACAATTTAAATCTCTCGCTGTAAAATCTGTAATGATTTATTCTCAAAATAGATTTGAAAAATTATTTATCGATTCCAGATTGTATCAATCAGCATTTTATGGGGCCATAATTGTTATTTTTTTATATAACTTATTTGTTTTCTTTTCTTTAAGAAATCAATTTTCTTTCCTTTATTTATTATTTTTACTAACGTTTGTAATTTTTCTTGCCTCAAATAATGGTTTTTTAGCCGAAACTATTTTAGATAAATATCCCAGATTAGATTTATATATTAGATTTTTATCAACTCCTTTCCTGTTATTATTTTATACACTTTTTAGTAAATCCTATCTAAAATTAAAAGATTATTCTCCGGTTATAAATCAAATCATTAATTATTGGATGGTATTTTTAATTTTGATTATTGTTGTAATGTTAAGTGGTTATTGGGCCGTCGGGCGAACAATTGTAACTTTTTCGGGTATTTTTAATTTTATTTTTATTGGTTTGGTGGCTGTAAATAGTTTAAAAAAAGGATTTATTCCGGCAAAATATTTTTTGGCAGCTAATATCCTTTTTATTTTCAGCGGAGTTTTATTTGCCTTACAAAGAATAAATTTTGTAGTTTACGATCCACTTAATCAATATCAGACACAAATATCTGCCATTCTCCAAATTTCATTATTTTCCTTAGGTCTTGCAGAAAGAATACAATTAGTACGCAAAGAATTAATTGAAAAAACAGTTGAAAACGTGCGGCTTGAAAGGCAGAAAGAATTAGAACTTAAAAACTTGGCTGAAGAAAAAAATCAGGCATTACAAAATGTGGTAGATGAACTTGATATGTTTATATATAAAATAGCTCACGACATACGTGGGCCTATTGCAAGAGTAATGGGTTTAAGTAAGGTGGCTTTAATGGATATTGAAAACGAAGCTGCACGCAACTATTTTAATTTACTTGAAAAAGAATCTTTTAACTTAAGTGATATTTTAAAACGGTTATCAACAGTTTATGAAATTAATCATTTGACAATTAAAAAAGAAAAAATAAACCTGAATGCTGTTATTGAAAATTTATTAACAGAAATTAAAAATGATTATGATATCGGTAACACAATTTTTAAAATTGAAATTATTAATCAACTTGAAATAATTACCGATAAGTTTATTATTGAGCTAATACTAAAAAATTTAATTGAAAATGCTGTTAAGTTTAAAAATAGTTTGGATAGTTTAATAATTGTTAATATCGAAATAAATAAAGAAAGTTATTTAATATCTGTAATTGATAACGGAATAGGGATTTCGCCTCAAAATAATAAAATAATATTTGATATGTTCAGCAGAGCAGCCGGAATACATAAAAGTACCGGACTTGGATTGTATATGACTAAATTAGCTGCCGAAAAATTAATGGGGAATATTCAACTTGTTAAAAATCCTGATGGATTTACACAATTCACCGTTAACTTGCCAAAGTAAAATTTATCATAAAAAATGCATCTTTTTTTTTCACCGCAGTTTTCTGAAATTAATCCTTATTTATCGGAAGAAGAATCCCGGCATTGTTGTAAGGTTTTAAGAATGGAATTAAATGATGAGATATGGGTAACCAATGGAGAGGGATTGTTATCAGAATGTAAAATTAAAAAAGTTGATTTAAAAAAAGCAGAATTAAAAATTTTAACATCCAATAATAATTATGGAAAAAGAAATTTTTCTATTCACCTGGCCATCGCTCCTACAAAAAATATCGATAGGATGGAATGGTTAGTTGAGAAGTGTGTTGAAATAGGAATTGATGAAATATCTTTTTTACAATGCCAACGGTCTGAAAGGAAAATAATCAAAACAGACAGGTTAAAGAAAATTGCCATTGAAGCGATGAAACAATCGATAAAAGCATATTTTCCAAAAATAAATGAATTGCAATCTTTTGAAAGTTTTGTAAGTCAAAACAATATTGCAAAAAAATACGTTGCTCATTTAGAGGAAGGTAAAAAGCTACTTCTTTCAGAAACAATAAAACCAAATGAAAATTATTGTATTTTAATAGGCCCTGAAGGTGATTTTTCAATAGATGAAATTAATATGGCCATTAAATACAATTTTGAACCTGTAATATTAGGAGAAAGCAGATTAAGAACTGAAACTGCAGGTTTAATGGCATGTCAAACATTTCACATTATTAATCAATTATCATAAAGCTTTTAATTAAATATTATAGATTTCAATGCGACATTAAAAATATTTAAAATGAATAAAATTTTAATTTTTCTACTTTATTTTTTCTTTAATGTATTTTTTTGTTTTGCACAAAACCCGGCGTTTAAAATTGCAAAATTAAAATATAATGGGGGAGGGGATTGGTATTCAAATAAAACTTCGCTGCCAAATCTGATTGAATTTTGTAACAAGAATTTAAAAATGAACATTGATCCTGAAGAAGGGATTGTTGAAGTGGGCAGTACAGAAATTTTTTCTTACCCTTTCGTTCACGCAACCGGGCATGGTAATATTGTTCTTACAGATGCAGAGGCTGGTAATTTAAGAAAATATTTAATTTCCGGAGGATTTTTACATGTGGATGACAACTATGGATTGGATAAATTTATCAGGCTTGAGATGAAGAAAGTTTTTCCGGAACTTGAATTTGTAGAAATACCATTTAACCATCCGGTTTACCATCAAAAATATGATTTTCCTGCCGGCTTGCCTAAAGTTCATGAACACGACGGAAAACCTTCGCAAGGTTTTGGATTACTATATAAAGGTAGATTAGTTTGTTTTTATAGTTATGAATGTGATTTAGGAAATGGATGGGAAAATCAATCTGTTTACAATGATCCTGAAGAAAAACGACAACAAGCATTAAAAATGGGTGCAAATTTAATTATGTATTCCATAACGAGTTATTAGAAAATAACTATTGCAGTATTTTTTTATAAATATTTTTTAACAAATACTTAACTTGCCACCCAATTAAATTAAATCATTTTTTAGTTTATTCACTTTAAATTATCTTAACTGTGTTATTTATTATTATATTTTTTATCGCCCACTGGTACATTTCTTTATTTTGCCAGACATTTTTTTTACATCGTTACGCCGCTCACAGAATGTTCACCATGACAGCAAAGTGGGAACGTTTCTTTTATTTGTTATTATACAGCTCTCAAGGATCTTCATACTTAACTCCACGTGCCTATGCAACTTTACATAGAATGCATCATGCCTATAGCGACACAGAGAAAGATCCTCACTCTCCTCATTATCATGAAAACATTTTTAAAATGATGTGGAGAACAAAGGATATCTATAATGACCTGTTAAATAAAAGAATACCACTTGAACCCGAATTTGATATAATTTATCCGGAATGGAAAGCAATTGACGATTTAGGCGATAAATGGTATTCAAGATTAGGTTGGGGCACTCTATATACATTAGTTTATATTTTTGCATTTTTCTATTTAGGAATGCCATGGCCGTTTTTCTTTTTATTGCCAATTCACTGGTTAATGGGCCCTTTTCACGGTGCAATTGTTAATTGGAGTGGCCATAAATATGGTTATTCAAATTTTGATAACCATGATAAATCGAAAAATTCATTAATATTTGATGTTGTAATGATGGGAGAATTATTTCAGAATAATCATCATAAATTACCTAACCGAGCAAATTTTGGAGCAAAATGGTATGAATTCGATCCAACATTTCCGGTAATTAAAATGTTGCATTGGTTAAAAATTATCAGATTAAAGCCAATCAATTAATTTTTTTAGATATAAATTATCAATAAATCAATATCGATATATTCATAAACATCTGACAAAAAATTTAATTTTTTGTCAGATGTTTATTTTTGGTTTAATTTTGAGTATTATTTGTGGAAGTTTATAATATTAAAATATATGATAAGAAACGATTGGACAAGAGAAGAGATAGCAAATATTTATAATTCCCCGGTTTTAGATTTAATATATAACGCAGCAACCGTTCATCGTGAATTTAACGATCCTCAGGAAGTTCAGGTTTGCACATTACTTTCTGTAAAAACAGGAGGGTGCCCTGAAGATTGCTCTTATTGTCCACAGGCAGCAAGGTATCATACAGATGTAAAAGTTCATAAATTATTACCGGTTAACGAAGTTTTAGAAAGTGCTAAAAACGCTTTTGATAATGGAAGCACACGTTTTTGTATGGGTGCTGCCTGGAGAGAAGTGCGGGATAATAAAGATTTCGACAGCGTATTAGAAATGGTAAAAGGTGTTAATTCAATGGGTATGGAGGTTTGTTGTACCCTTGGAATGTTAACACCGGAGCAGGCAGAGAAATTAAAACAAGCAGGTTTGTATGCTTATAATCATAATTTAGATACAAGTGAGGAGTTTTATGATGAAATAATTACTACCAGAAATTATGGTGACAGGCTAAATACATTAGAAAATGTCAGGAAATCAGGAATATCTGTTTGCTCGGGTGGCATAATTGGATTAGGCGAATCGGAAAATGACAGAATAGGAATGTTACATGTGCTTTCAACTTTACCCGAACATCCGGAATCTGTACCTGTAAATGCTTTGGTACCTGTACCAGGAACTCCTTTAGAAGATCAGGAAAGAGTATCTGTTTGGGAAATGGTTAGAATGATTGCAACAGCACGCATTTTAATGCCAAAAGCAATGGTGAGACTTTCGGCAGGGAGGGTAAGAATGAATATAGAAGAGCAAGCTTTGTGTTTTATGGCAGGAGCTAATTCGATTTTTGCAGGTGATAAATTATTAACTACCGCTAACCATACTGTCGATATTGATAAGCAAATGTTTCAAACACTGAATCTCAAACCTCGAAAGTCGTTTAAAAATGAAGCTGTAGAAGCTTAAAAAGTTTTTGACCGCAATTAATTGCGGTTTTTTTTTAATTTAAATTAATATTTTGGAACATCTACTAACACCTTCAGCAATTCAAATTACAGAAGCCGGTGAAAGAATTAATTCTTATATTCATAAAACACCTGTATTAACTTCCACAACAATAAATGAAATGATTGGTGGGGAAGTATATTTTAAATGTGAAAATTTTCAAAAAATTGGCGCGTTTAAAATACGTGGTGCATTAAATGCCGTATTGGCAATGAATAAGGAAGATTTAAAATTTGGGATTGTCACACATTCTTCCGGAAATCATGCTCAAGCCATTGCACTTTCGGCAAAAATGGTTGGTGCAAGAGCATATATAGTTATGCCTGAAAATTGCCCGAAAGTTAAAATTGAAGCAGTTAGAGGTTATGGAGCAGAAATAATATTATGTGAACCAACTTTACAGGCACGTGAAAGAGAGGTAAATAAAATAGTTGAAAAAACAAATGCAGAGTTTATCCATCCTTATAATGATTATAGAGTTATAACCGGGCAAGCAACATGTGCCAAGGAATTATTGAATGAACATAGTGATGTGGATGCTATTTTTGCACCTGTCGGAGGAGGGGGTTTATTATCCGGAACTTCCTTATCTGCACATTATTTTTTTAATAATACAAATGTTTTTGGGGCTGAGCCGGAAGGTGCGAAAGATGCATTTCTATCTTTTAAATCAGGAAAAATTGTACCTGCACCTTTTATAAAAACAATCGCTGATGGTTTAATGGCAACATTGGGTGATAAAACTTTTCCTATCATTCAACAATATGTAAAAGATATTTATACAGTTTCGGATGAAGAAATTATTGCAGCGATGAAAATATTATGGGAACGCATGAAAATTGTAATTGAACCTTCAGGAGCAGTTTCTTTTGCTGCATTAATTAAAAATAAAGATCATTTTAAAGGAAAAAAAGCAGGAGTAATTTTAACGGGAGGAAATGTGGACTTGGGTAAAATGAAAGAATGGTTTTAAGAACTGTAATGACAAAAAAAGAGGTATCAATATTTTTGATACCTCTTGAATTAATAGAAAAATAAGATATTCTAATTAACTATAAATTTAATTTTCTTTAATTGCTTTCCATCTTCACGAACTAATATTGCAATATAAGTGGCGGCAGCCAATTTTTCTGAAAATTCAACACTCATTTGAGAATCCATCTTTTCAATTACTTTAAATTGTACACTCTTACCGGTCATATCAATCACCTGAGATAGAGTATAAGGAGTGTTATATTTAAAATTGATTTTTGAGCCGTCTGATGGATTTGGATAAAACGTTATTTCATCTACATCTAAACCGTCAATCCTTACTGCAATTTGTTTTGAATAACTTTCAACACCATCAAAATCAATAATTTTTAATCTATAATAAGAAGTTCCATTAAAAGGTTTTTCATCCACTGCGTAATAATCGTTATTCGAATTACTATTTCCTTTTGCATTTACAGAGGTTACAGGAGAAAAGTTTTTTCCATCGGAGCTTTTTTCCACTATAAATACTTTTGTATTTAACTCATAGCTCGTTTTCCAATGTAAATCAATTTTACCTCGCACAGGAACTGCTTCAAAGTCGACCAGAGTAACCGGTAATGGGTTAAAAACTGTAAGTGAGGCTAATGTAAATGGACTAAAATTATCGACTTTCCCAACTGTAGGGTAGGCCAAACTTGTCGTGTACCTGGAAGTTACGGTTCCCTGTTGATTATTTCCCGTATAGAATTGGCCCCCCAGGTCTCTCCATTGAGCCGGACTAGATTGATTCCACCTTGCAACTCTTAAATCCAAATAAGAATTAGGATTGCCATTATTGCCTACCCCCGTGTTTGCAACACCTCCACTATATCCCGGTCCACTTCCTGTATCATTCCAACTTAAAGTTACATTGGCATTGGAAGTGGCCCCTGCACTTCTCTCCCTATTTAACATCCAAAATTCTACTCCACTCACCCTCGTCAAGGGTGGGTCCTGCCGAAGATTAGATGGGAAACCAGCAGATTTTGGGCTTTGAGGGAAGTATTGGGTAATAAAACTTGTCGCTCTGTTAACTATACTTGAAATTCCATCTGGCCTATAGACTATCCCTGTCCCGATTGGAAAAGTAAAATCATCCTTTCCTGTTTTTCTTACCGCTCCTATAGTATGACTAAGGTTAGGATCCCCCCCCATAAGAGGATCATTTACCGTGGCCGTCGCCAAACTTCTAAAAACTAGTAATTTATTAGGGGCTATAGTTAATGCTGGACCTGTGAGGTTTCCTGAAATAATATAGCCATTCTTAAAAGTGACATCATTGCTCACGGCAACTAATGAGTTTAAAACAACATTATTAGATGGTGTTTTATCTATAACAATACTAAAAAAATCTTCTGAAGTTTCAGGATTAAAATCAAGATCAGCGCTGGCAGTAGTCGTATTATTATGGGTAAGTGTTTGAAGATTTCCACCTTCAAAAGTAACTGTTCCCAACCTTGAAGTAAATTCGCTTCCTGTAGCAACTGATCCTGTATTTGTACCTATCCAATCTCCCTGTAGAAATATATTAAAATTACTTGCTGATACATCCAGGTTATTGTAAGCACCGATTGTTAAGTTTCCCCTTATTCTCATATCACTGTTTGTCATAGTTTTTAAAGCTATGGTTGCAGTTGCATTAGCTAATATAACATTAGCATAATTTGCCTTACTACTTAAGGATGCTGTTGTTATTATTCCCTGTATTGGTTGGGCAATTCCTGAATTATAAACAACATTAGTACCTAAATCAAAATTTATATCTGTTCCATTAAAAGTTGTGTAATTCCCCGGGAAATTGGTACTTACAGCATTTGTTCCTAATGTCAATTGGCTAAGTCCACCTAATCCTATATTTCCTATTCCAATAGGGCTTGATGCAATTGAAGATTTCATATAAAACTTCCTTCCTGTTGTTCCATTTATTTGTAATCCATTATCAACAAAATTATTATTTGAATTTATAACCAAAGTATCTCGTATTAAATAATTAGATACCACTCCATTTGTTATTAAATTTTTATTTATTAAAGTACTTGAATTTGCAGGATTTGTTAAGGTCAAATTTGAATAGGTGGTATTTAAAAGACCTCCTAAACCTTGTACTTGCTGAATGACGCCACTATTATAAACAATAGTAGAACCCGGTTCGAAATTTATATCAGAGCTTCCGGCATTTCCTATCCTATAATTACCGGGAAATAAAGTACTTGCTGTTGCATTTCCAATCACATACCTGCTTTCACCCGTTATTCCAATATTGGCAACATTTGTTACAAAATCAGAAGGTAGTGTAGCATTAAACATATTAAATGTTTGATTAGAAGTACCTGTTACCTGGAATCCATTATCATAAAAAATATTATTCGGATAAATATTTAAATTTCCCCTAACAGTGATCGCATTAGTTTGTAAGGTTTTTGCAACAGATAATGGACTTGTTACAGTTAAAGAAGGATTTGTTAAATAGAGATTTGCATACTTACCATTAGTATTTGTTCCTTTTAATCCCGCCACTTGCTGTGGAACACCTGCATTATATACGATACTTGTGTTAGGTTCCAAATTAACATCAGTGGTTGTTTGACTAAAGCCTGCAGGGAAAGTAGTAGCCACACTGCTTGTACCAAGTGTAATACGGCTTTCTCCTGTTGTGCCTACTGTGCCGGTATTTGTAGCCGGATTTAAAGCAAGAGAAGTATTTTTTAATACAAGTAACTTTCCAAAAAGTCCTGATATTTGAAATCCATTATCAATAAAATTATTATTAGGGTTAACTACCAGACTATCTCTTATAGTTGCACCACCGGGGCTGAAACCCGTTACATTCATTAAAGTTTTATTTACTTTTGTTGAATTTGAATTTGTTAAAGTTAGGGCTGCATATTGCCTACTCCCTGCAGGAGTACCGGCTCCATCATTTAAAGCCCTTATATCTTGTGGCAAATTGGAATTATAAACAATATTTGTACCCAATTCTATATAAATATCCTTATCTAAATAATTAAGTGGAAATTTTGTAGCCACTGTGCTATTACCAATAACCATTTGAGATAGACCGCCTACTGTTAGAGTTGATGTGGTTAACTGTTGAGTTAAATCCGGTAATATTTTACTAAAAGGAGCAATTAAATTTAAAACCTGAGAATTAGCACCACCCGCCCATGAAAAAGTAATGTTACCATAAAAATTATAACTAATTCCTGGACTCCCAACTAAATTTGTTAATGATGTGGTTGGAATCTCATTCTTTATCGTTACTGCACTTCCGGCCGGGCCTAGCCATGAAACACGTAAACATGAATTTCCTACCCCATTGTAATATGAGCATGTTATAGGGTGTGAGCCTGCAGAAAGATTAATAGATACCTGTCGTTCAGTACAGCTTTGTGGATAATCATTAAATAATACTTGTTTATTATCAATATATAAATTTGCCCCATCATCCGATTGTACATAAAATGTCCATAATCCCGCCACATCAATATTTACTGAACCTTGATACAATACCCCTTTTGGAGAGGCAATTGTATTAGTACCGTTAGCGACCGGGTTATTTAAATTAATTTGCGCAGTAGTGCCTGATGAAGTAGGAGCAGCGTTATTAAATAAAGTATTAAATGTAGAGGCTAATAGGCTATTATTCATAACAAAACCTGTATTTGCAGTTGCACCTGTACTTGCTAAACCGGAAATCTGGTATCCATTATCTATTAAGTTACTATTAGGTTGTATAATTAAATAACCCTGCACCCTTGTATCTTTAGTTGCGGATACAGAAGGTTGCAAGTTCTTTTGAATTAAAACGGGTGAATTAGATGTTGGATTACTTGTTAGAAGATGTCCATATCCCGGTGTTGTCAAACCTCTAACTAATTGATTTGGAGTTGAAGAAAAGTAAACAACTATACTTTTAGGATCAAGGCTAATTCTTGGATCATCAAAATTTAAAGCAAATTGTGTTGCACTCATTGATGCAGCATAGGTTCCAGTGATGGGAGCAACAGGAGCACTATTTACCGAATACCCAACAGGGTCGTAAACAGGAAAAGGTGAACCTTTAGGCCCTGTGGAGGTGCCTATCGTAGCAGCTACAACTTGGCCGTAAGAACCCAAAACCATTGCACCTCCATCATATATCTTTAAATAACTTCTTGCAGCAATACCTGTAACTTGAATACCATTATCTGCAAATAAAATACCTGATTCAATAGTAAGTGTATCGTTTACAGTTAAATTAGATGTAACAGCACTACCAATAATTGGCATAGCCAGTCGCTTGCGAGTACAACTTCCAGTTAACATTTCTAATGTTGTCCCTGATGCAGAAGTATTACATTGAAGGGGTGCTTCGAAATATAAATTACTATAAACAGGTTCTAAGCTTACATCCTGATGAGATTGTCCATTGTAAACTATAGTGCTCCCTTGATCCAGCGTGATATTAGCGCGAGGAATATTTCTTGGAAATACTGTGGTCAATGGAGTATTATTACCTGCACCCGACCATGTAGTTACACTTCCTAAATGCAATGCACCTGTTGGATATATCTTAATATGACCTGAAGCATTACCTTTTATTTGAAATCCTTTATCCCATAAATTTCCGTTTCTAATAATAATACTGTCTTTAACAGTTATACCACTATTATCTGCAGAATTATTAAGATATGCTGTCCCGGTAGTATTTTTTCCAGGATCTCCGGCTGTTACCGGAAAAGCAAATGTAGTAGAATCTGAAAGTATATTTGAATAGGAATTAAAAATTACTACATCCGCATTAGATCCATAATTTGCACTTGAATTGGCAACACTTGGTTTTGAACCTACTTTTTGTCTATTAATTTCAATATTATTAAAACTATTATATGTGATAGCTCCTTGAACTACTAATGGACCAGCAATTATTTTTTGAAATGTATTGTTTGAATTCTGACCATTAAAGATAATTTTTCCGCTACCACTATTAAATATGGCTTGAGGAATTCCTGTAGAGCCCTTTTTAGGAGGAAAAACAGCCCAATCGCCATCAAGAGTTATATTTCTGCTTGTCCCTAAACTATCTATTACAGTTAGAAAGCCACCACTTAAGGTTAATTTCCCATTAGCATTAGCATTAATTATAATGTTAGAATTAAGTTGCCATGCCCCGCTAGTATTTTGGAATATCACCGGGCCGGAGAATTTTGTAACTAAATTAGATACACTTGGCCCATTACTTTTACCATTTGCATCAATAATACTTGTAATTCCGGAACCTGAATTAAATGTAAAAGTTCCTTTAAAAGTATTATTCATTTTATTGCTTGCAGCAAACCTTAAGTTTCCATAAACAGCAATATTAGAGCTTGAAATTAAAGGGTTGCTAGTCAATGTAGGTAAATTCCCCCCGGTATTTGCATTAACAATATCTGTCCATATCATATCTTTTACATTGGCCACTAATAAAGTATCGTCAACATAAACCTGAGACAATTGAATTGAATTTTTATAAAAAGGCGAAGAAGATATATATGAAGAAAGCGAGCTAAAAGATTTATCTGTAAAAATAACCACTGTGGAGGCATCAGGAATACATGAACCCCCATTCATTCTTTGTGAGGCAATGCTTATATCAACAGCCCAGTTTCTAGGATCTCTCCAAAAATTATTTTTGCTAATATTTGTGGGATCTCCTCCAACCCAATAAAGAACCGGAGTTCCACTGGAATTAAAAACTAAAGTACTTGGTACTGTTCCTGAATTATTATTTACGCCACCATTAACAGTAACTAACATAGAACCTGAAACAATATTTAAATCGTTTACAAGAACTGCAGCCCAAGTTTGGGCGTTAGCAAAAGTAACATTTGCTTTTGTTCCTGAGATTATTGAACCAACAATTGTGGTAGCATTACATACACCATTTACTGTAAACGTACCATTCACTGTAGATAATAAACCGGCAGTATTATTACTTGTAAATAAAAATTTTGATCCAACATTAATAATTACGTTATTAAAGATATCACTTACCGTATTATAAAAATTACACTGGGCTCCATTTAAAGTTAAAGTCCCATTTAAATTATATGCAGCGCTTCCACCTAATGGATTTAAAAAACTATCTGTTGTATTTCCTCCAACAAACTGACCTTGCGACCCTGTATCAAAATATAATGTTGCACCGGCTGTTGAGCTTGCAGAAGATCCAAACCGTGTTATAGTTGAATTACCATGAATTGTGAATGTAGAGTTATTTGTAAATGAAATATTCCCACCGTTAGCGCCAAAGGTCATTGTAGGGCTTATACTTCCTCTGGTATTATTTAAAATAATATCAACATTACTATTAAATGTATTATCTCCTGCAAATAAATATGCATTGTCAACATCCTGAGAAGTCGCTATATTTATTGTTCCATTAAATGTGTTACTTCCGTAAAATCCTATAGAACTATTTGCTCCAATTGTAATATTTCCATTATAAATATTTGATGAACCTTGTATTTGCCTTTGTCCGCCATAAGCTCCTACAGGCCCGGTATTAAAGTTGGCCGGTAAGGTAATATTTGCAAATGTCATTGGGCTTGTTCCATTGATTAACATTTGACTTCCATTGGTATTACTTAAGGTAATATTTTTAAAAGTAAGCCTATTGCCACTGTTACTAACATAAATACCTACATCACTGGGGCCATTATTAGCTGCTTGTGGTATACTTTCGAATAAGAAGTCGGGAAATGTTTTTGCGCCATTACCTACTCCTATGTATATAGCAACTGAGTCTGTTCCGTTTGTTGCCTGAATATTAGTTGTAGCTGTAAAACCTGATGCATCCCAATTTAAGTTTTTATCATTACTAATATCAAAAATATTTTTTACACCCGTAAGTATAAATTTTGAACCCTGCATACTTATTTTTCTTGTTAAGATTCCACTTGAGAAAAACGAACTGCATGTAAGGGTGAAATTATTTGAATTGAAGGTTCCTTTATTAACTGTTACTGACCTATTAACAGTCATTGCATCTAACATTGTCCAAGCTCCGGAATTATTAAACTGAACCTGTGGTAAAGTTTTACCGGCTGTTGTTATGTTTTGAGCCGTTGTTGAAATAAAATTAAAATAACCGGTATTACTTGGATCTGTAACTGCTCCCAATGAAGCATCTAAAGTCATTGATCCGTTAATATTTAAGATTGTTGCATTATTAAAATTTATATTGGGTGAATTGGTAACAGTATTCTTCCAGGTTAAATTATTACATGAACTTGTATTTAAATCTACATTTACTACTTGACCTAATGCACTAAATGAATTGTTATCGAAAATAACATTATCAAAAGTCAAAGGTGCAAAAACAGTTACAGCTCCCCCACTTACTATTGCCCAATGAGTACAATCACTCCAGTTCCCTGTTCCGCCTACCCAATATAAGGTTCTTCCTGTTGCAGCGGTGGTTCCATTCTTTATTGTTATATTTATATTGTTTGCTCCCGTTCCACTTAATATATTTACCGCAGCCCCTCCGGTATTATCTATATTATTAATGTTTATATTATTGGGGTTTGAGAAGGTTCCAAACTTTACTTTTGCCCGGCTTGATCCATTATCCGAATTTATATTTACCGGGTTTGAACACAACCCGGCTGTGCTTACTGTTCCGCTTACAGTTGAGGTGCTGCCTCCGGTTGGAAAATTAATCGTACTTCCGGCTCCCATGGTTATATCCTGAAACAAATTGCCGGTTACTGTTCCGTTGTTTTTAAATATTACGGCTGTTCCTGCCTGTATAATACAGGTTGTTATATTGGTATTGCCTCCGGTAAAAGTGGAAAACGATCCGGCATTAAATGCCGAATAAGCAGAAGTATATTTACCCGTTATATTATTTGTCGAACCATAAGTAGCATTGGCAAAGTTTACTCCTGCAACTGAAGTACCGGATACAGTTACGCTGTTATTAAACTGGCTTAAGCAACTCCAATTGGCTGTCGTATTTGTACCCATCGACACCGGTCCATAAAAAGCTCCCACTATTGTTAAACTACTGGTTGTAGAGTTACCTAAGGACATCCCTTTATAACTCCCATTATTATTTATATTTATTGTTGAATTATCTCCTACAGTAACTACTCCAAATCCTTTTGTGCCTCCACTGGATATGTCTATATTTATTGTTCGGGATGCGGTGCCTGTAAAGGTTAAATCACTGAAAGTTTTTGTTGCACCGCCGGTTTCTATCGTTATATTTCCCGTATTGGTAAAGGTTATCGGTTGTGGGTTTGTTAAGCTCATCCCGCCAATAAAGTTTATTATATTCCCGTTTATTGTTAATGGATTAGATGACATATTAAACGTGGGAGTGTTAGTCGAGCCTGTCCAGTCCATATTGTTGCATGCCCCCGCTACATCTAAGGTTACTGTCTGACCGGCTGCCGGGAAGGAATTATTATTGAATATAACATTGTCGTATTGTGTTGGAGCCGATGTTAAATTACTGCCGCCACTGCTTGTAGCCCAATGTGAACATACACCACTCCAGTTTCCTGTTCCGCCTACCCAATACAAGGTTCTTCCTGTTGCAGCGGTGGTTCCATCTTTTACTGTTATATTTATATTGTTTGCTCCCGTTCCACTTAATATATTTACCGCAGCCCCTCCGGTATTATCTATATTATTAATGTTTATATTATTGGGGTTTGAGAAGGTTCCAAACTTTACTTTTGCCGGACTTGATCCATTATCCGAATTTATATTTACCGGGTTTGAACACAACCCGGCTGTGCTTACTGTTCCGCTTACAGTTGAGGTGCTGCCTCCGGTTGGAAAATTAATCGTACTTCCGGCTCCCATGGTTATATCCTGAAATAAATTGCCGGTTACTGTTCCGTTGTTTTTAAATATTACGGCTGTTCCTGCCTGTATAATACAGGTTGTTATATTGGTATTGCCTCCGGTAAAAGTGGAAAACGATCCGGTATTAAATGCCGAATAAGCAGAAGTATATTTACCCGTTATATTATTTGTCGAACCATAAGTAGCATTGGCAAAGTTTACTCCTGCAACTGAAGTACCGGATACAGTTACGCTGTTATTAAACTGGCTTAAGCAACTCCAATTGGCTGTCGTATTTGTACCCATCGACACCGGTCCATAAAAAGCTCCCACTATTGTTAAACTACTGGTTGTAGAGTTACCTAAGGACATCCCTTTATAACTCCCATTATTATTTATATTTATTGTTGAATTATCTCCTACAGTAACTATTCCAAATCCTTTTGTGCCTCCACTGGATATGTCTATATTTATTGTTCGGGATGCGGTGCCTGTAAAGGTTAAATCACTGAAAGTTTTTGTTGCACCGCCGGTTTCTATCGTTATATTTCCCGTATTGGTAAAGGTTATCGGTTGTGGGTTTGTTAAGCTCATCCCGCCAATAAAGTTTATTATATTCCCGTTTATTGTTAATGGATTAGATGACATATTAAACGTGGGAGTGTTAGTCGATCCTGTCCAGTCCATATTGTTGCATGCCCCCGCTACATCTAAAATTACTGTCTGACCCGCTGCCGGGAAGGAATTATTATTGAATATAACATTGTCGTATTGTGTTGGAGCCGATGTTAAATTACTGCCGCCACTGCTTGTAGCCCAATGTGAACATACACCACTCCAGTTTCCTGTTCCGCCTACCCAATACAAGGTTCTTCCTGTTGCAGCGGTGGTTCCATCTTTTACTGTTATATTTATATTGTTTGCTCCCGTTCCACTTAATATATTTACCGCAGCCCCTCCGGTATTATCTATATTATTAATGTTTATATTATTGGGGTTTGAGAAGGTTCCAAACTTTACCTTTGCCGGACTTGATCCATTATCCGAATTTATATTTACCGGGTTTGAACACAACCCGGCTGTGCTTACTGTTCCGCTTACAGTTGAGGTGCTGCCTCCGGTTGGAAAATTAATCGTACTTCCGGCTCCCATGGTTATATCCTGAAACAAATTGCCGGTTACTGTTCCGTTGTTTTTAAATATTACGGCTGTTCCTGCCTGTATAATACAGGTTGTTATATTGGTATTGCCTCCGGTAAAAGTGGAAAACGATCCGGTATTAAATGCCGAATAAGCAGAAGTATATTTACCCGTTATATTATTTGTCGAACCATAAGTAGCATTGGCAAAGTTTACTCCTGCAACTGAAGTACCGGATACAGTTACGCTGTTATTAAACTGGCTTAAGCAACTCCAATTGGCTGTGGTATTTGTACCCATCGACACCGGTCCATAAAAAGCTCCCACTATTGTTAAACTACTGGTTGTAGAGTTACCTAAGGACATCCCTTTATAACTCCCATTATTATTTATATTTATTGTTGAATTATCTCCTACAGTAACTACTCCAAATCCTTTTGTGCCTCCACTGGATATGTCTATATTTATTGTTCGGGATGCGGTGCCTGTAAAGGTTAAATCACTGAAAGTTTTTGTTGCACCGCCGGTTTCTATCGTTATATTTCCCGTATTGGTAAAGGTTATCGGTTGTGGGTTTGTTAAGCTCATCCCACTTATTAAAGTAAAAATAGATCCATTCATAGTTAATGTATTGGAAGACATGTCAAACACAGGGGCATTTGCCGCTCCTGTCCAGTCCATATTTGCGCAAGTCGCTGCTACATTTAAAATAACTGCCTTGCCCGGCAATAAAAATGAACTACCATCAAAAAAAACATTGTCGGCACTTGTGGGTGCTGTGGTAGGCGTAAAAACAAGAGCAGTACTCGACCAATTTAAATTATTACTCCAGTTTGAGTTTCCGCCTCCACCGCGCCAATATTTTTGGGCAAACAATACATTAGATGTAATAAATATTAAAAAAACTAAGGTGGTAATCCGTCTTACAAAACTGTTCATAAACAAGGAAAGGGTAAATGATTTATCATAGATACACATTAAAAGAAGCAGGTAAATATTTAAGAAATGATACTTACATTATTTAAATAAAATTTACATTTAATTAACTAAAAATTAACTAACCCATTAAAAACAATACATCTACAGTTTTTAAAAAAGATCTTAATTCGTTTTTATTACCTGATACAAAAAATTAAAATAAGAACATTTAAAAAATTAACTTTAATTTTAATAACGGCAATTGAAAAATGATTACTGAATTTCGGTTAGAAATACACATTTTAATTTCATGAAAAATTAATCTTATTTTCTGCGACTATATTATCATATATGTTCTTTTTATTACACGCTTAATAAAAAATGAAATTGATAATCCGATTATTAATATAATGTTTAACTATTTTAATAAAACCTTGAGATTTTCCATGGCTTGTTGATTCCCTATTTCATAAATTGTTTGTTTTAGGCTTTGTTTTTCCCTTTCTGTAAGCCGCCAACTTAAAGATGCTCTTTTCTGCAGGTATTTTAGTTGTAAAGAGTCTAAAGATTTTTTATTTATTAAGTTTCCTTTTAGTGATAATAATTGTGGAGAATACTGAAATTCTATTCTTTGAAGTTTAACTTTAAACCAGGTTTGAGCAAATTCTATATCATTATCATTATCATAATCCTGTAATACCTGCCAGTTATTATATAATGTTCCAATCGGAGAAAGGGCTTTTTGTATTAATGTTGATTTTTCATTTGCTTCAATAACAAAGTTTCGAGGTGAATCGCGTATTGAAAGTAATACAATACCCGAAGTGTTTTTTGAAATCCAGTCTCGAAAAACAAATGAAAAACGCAACGCATCATGAACTCCAAAATTATCTGATAATCCCGCATCCATTATTTCCATTTCAGGCTTACTTGGCAAAGTTACATTAGGGGTAATGTATGGAAACGTTGCGCTCATTCTCAATGCACTTAAAAATCTTAGTCCTGCTGCGTTTTGATCTTTAAAAAACCTTTTAAATTCTATTCCTTTTACCATCCTCGACAAATATTGTTGTGTTAAGGAATCGGGATTGGTCATATAAGAAATATTTTGCGGAGAGATATATAACTTTCTTCCATCATTAACTATAGTTGGAGAAATAATCATCAAAGGTATTTTTGCCAGGCGTTCAGCCTCATAATAATCATTTATTTTTTTATCTAAAGCGCCATCAGTATTTCTATTTAATTGTTGTTCAAAGGCGTATCCTCTATCTTTATAATAAGTAAAGCCATTGTATTTAAATTTTTGAAATTTGAATAATAAATCGCTGACAACAAGTGAAAAAGTTATTGAATTTAAATTATCTTTCGCTAAATGACTCAAATATTTATCATTATAATGATGAAATGACGAATCTTTCAAGTGCCTGTAATACAACTCTCTAAAATAACCTGCACCAAGTAAACCGCCGGAAGCACCTGTAATTAAAACGGTGTGTTTCATTAAATCTCCATTTAATACACTATCAGCATATTGTAAAGATCTCATCGTCCATACAGAAGCCCTTTGCCCGCCTCCACTTGCACAAATCAAGATCAGTCTGGGTTTGGTTTTTTTATCTTTAAATTTTGTTTTCCATCTTTCTAAAATTTTAATGGTAGAATCCTGATCCTGCTTGAAATTTTTCCAACTGCTCAACTCTCGCATCCTTTCTAAGGAATATTCTGCACGTTTATGTTCATAATCCATACCAAAAGCTCTATAATCTTGTGCAAACCATCCTTTTTGCATTCCCAGATTAAAACCGAAAAACAGAATAATTAAAATAGGATTGGTCCAGTAACCAAGCCACAAAGCGACAGCACCCGAAAATAAAATAATTAATGTGAATAGAAGTATTAAACTGGCAGCAGCCGGAATTTGAAAAAGATGATTGTCGCGAAAAATTCCTAAAAAAACAATTTGAAGAAATACAAAAACCTGAATAATAAAACCATTTATACGATTTTGACGAAGAACTTTCAATGCTGTTCCTAAATCCAATAAAATAGAATCTGATTCAATTACAGTAAATATATTTTTAAAATAATTATCAACTCTGATTTTATTATAACGGGCTTTCGCGAATTCTTTCATCACATTTACCCTTTTTATCTTAGGGTTAGTAAATCCTCTGTTTACCTTTTTGGCTAAAATTTTTATAACATCCTGGTTTGTGCTAGTGAAATAAAAATATATTGGCAAGATCGAAAATTGAATACCAATTAAAAATCCTAAAATTTGCCAACCCAATGTATTCCATAAATCTATAGTATCGGTGTTGATTATATTTATAATTTGGAATTTTACAAAACAAATCAAATAAGCCAAAACAAAAATGACAGGCAATACACTGTTGTTCAAACAGAATTTAGAGAAAGGGCTTGAAATATTCCCTAAAAAAGAAAAACGGTGGGCATCTATAATATAACTTGTTATATGAAAGGCGATAATAAAGCCTCCAACTGAAACACCCATTATAAACAATGCAAATACACTTACCCGATTATCATATTCAGGATCAAGAAACAAATATGGAATACCAAACAAACTCCCGATTTGTTGAAAAACAAATCCAAATAATATTAACCATATAAATACCAGCCAGGTATTTTTCTTGACCTGTAACAACAATAATTGAATGGGAAAGGAATAAAGAAAGGCTTGCCAGATTTTTTTAAGCTGCATATAAAACATTTTGTAATTGCAATCTATTAATTCTAACAGAATTAATAGTAATTATTACTAATTTTACATTTGTTTCGTTCTTTTTAAAAATTATTTAATAAAAAATATTTCACACGTACTTTTTAACAAAATTTATTGTAGGTACACATACCCTTAAATTGAATAAATATAAATTCTAAATAGAAATAATAATAAATGCAGTATATCCGCAATTTTTGCATCATTGCCCACATTGATCATGGTAAAAGTACTTTGGCCGACCGATTATTGGAATTTACCAAAACAGTTTCGGATCGAGATATGCAGGCGCAAGTATTAGACGACATGGATTTGGAAAGAGAACGTGGGATTACAATTAAGAGCCATGCAATCCAAATGAATTATCTTTATAATGGACAAAATTATATTTTTAATTTAATCGATACCCCCGGCCATGTTGATTTTTCGTACGAAGTTTCCCGCTCAATAGCAGCTTGTGAAGGTGCCTTACTAATTGTAGATGCTTCGCAAGGAATAGAAGCCCAAACCATTTCAAATTTATACCTTGCTTTGGAACATGATTTAGTAATTATACCGGTTTTAAATAAAATTGATTTGCCCGGTGCAATGCCGGAAGAAGTAAAAGATGAAATTGTTGGCTTGCTGGGCTGTAAAAGAGAAGAAATAATACATGCTTCAGGTAAAGAAGGGATCGGAATTGTTGATATTCTTCAGGCAGTAGTTGAAAGGATACCGGCTCCGAAAGGAAACCCCGATGCTGAATTACAAGCGTTGATTTTTGATTCAGTCTTTAATTCTTTTAGAGGTATAGAAGTTATTTTTCGAGTTTTTAACGGCACGATCCGAAAAGGCGATAAAGTAAAATTTATGGCAACGGGTAAAGAATATTATGCTGATGAAATAGGAATTTTAGGATTAGATAAAGAACCGCGGAAATTAATGTCGGCCGGTGATGTCGGTTATTTAATATCAGGTATTAAGCAGGCTAAAGAGGTAAAGGTAGGAGATACAATTACACAATTCGACAAACCGGCATCAAGTGCAATTATGGGTTTTGAAGATGTAAAACCTATGGTTTTTGCCGGAATTTATCCTGTAGAAACTTCTGAGTATGAAGAGCTTCGGGATTCAATGGAAAAACTTCAATTAAATGATGCTTCATTGGTATGGGAACCCGAAACTTCTGCAGCTTTAGGATTTGGTTTCAGATGTGGTTTTTTAGGAATGCTTCATTTAGAAATTGTTCAGGAAAGGCTTGAACGGGAATTTAATATGACAGTTATTACAACTGTTCCATCAGTTCAGTTCAATGCTTATAATACTAAAGGTGAGAAGGAATCCATTAATTCGCCTGCCGATATGCCGGACCCTACTTTTATTGATTACATCGAAGAGCCATTTATATCTGCACAGATTATTACAAAATCAGATTATGTAGGCGTAATAATGAAACTTTGTATGGATAAAAGAGGAGTTATTAAAAATCAAATATACCTTACTTCGGATAGGGTTGAAATGACCTTTGATATGCCTCTGGCAGAAATAGTTTTTGATTTTTTTGATAAACTTAAAACAATTTCAAGGGGGTATGCTTCTTTAGATTATCAATTAATTGGTTTTCGAGAATCAGATATGGTAAAATTGGATATTATGCTTAACAGCGAGAAAGTGGATGCTCTATCGGCCATTGTTCATCGTGAAAAATCTTATGAATGGGGTAAAAAATTATGCGAAAAGCTGCGTGAATTATTACCAAGGCAACAATTTGAGATTGCAATACAAGCATCAATCGGTCAAAAAATTATTGCGCGTGAAACTGTAAAAGCACTTCGGAAAAACGTATTGGCAAAATGTTATGGCGGTGATATTTCCAGAAAACGTAAATTATTAGACAAGCAGAAAAAAGGTAAAAAACGTATGCGCCAAGTAGGTAATGTGGAAATTCCTCAGGAGGCTTTTATGGCAGTTTTAAAACTTGATTAATATAGAAAAATTAAATTTATTCTCAATGTCAGCCTAATTAGGCTGACATTTTTTTTGTGACATTCTTTAAGCTCTATTCTTAAATTTAAGTCAGACAAATTATTATAATATGAAGAAACAGATGCATATGTTTTTGTTAATTTATGAATATATCAATATCGATAAAATGATAATTTTTATTTTTATGATAGATTATTTTTACTTTTTGACTTTAGGATTGCAGTGAAAATCCTTTTTGTATGGATGAGCAAAAAGATTGGAAACTAAACCCGGATGCAAGGCAAGCTCAATATTTATTTTAATCTTTTTAAATTCAATACTGTATGTTAAAATAAATCCGGTTGAATAATTTATATTTTAAAAAATTAGCCTAATAGAATTAGTATTATAACATATTTTTTTGAGTATAACATTAGTAATTAATTAGATTTGTAAAATTTTTTTTTCATGCAAGCTGTTATTTTTTATCTGCTTTATCCATTCATATATCTGATAGCTTTATTACCTTTTCGGGTTTTATATGCAGTTTCTGATTTTCTTTATTTTTTTTTAAATATTTCCGGATATCGAAAAGAGGTGGTTTTAACCAATTTAAGAAAATCTTTCCCCGAAAAATCAAAGAATGAAATTGAATCCATATCAAAAAAATATTTTAAATATTTATGCGATTTAATTTTGGAAACTCTCAAAACAATAAGAATGACTGAAAAAGAAGCCCGTGAAAGGTGCGTTTTTTATAATACTGAATGGTTAAATGATTTTTATGAGAATAAACAAAGTGTAATTATTGTGATGGGCCACTATGGAAATTGGGAATGGGCAGGACCAAGTTTCACTTTAAACACTAAATATCAACTGGTTGTAATTTACCGGCCTTTATCAAATATATATTTTGAAAAAATGATGTCGGGCATGCGAACTAAGTTTGGAACTCGCATTACACCTGTTAATAATACTTTGCGTGATATGGTTTCTAACCGTTCACAAACTACTGCAACGGCTTTTATTGCCGATCAAACGGCTTCTCCTGAAAATGCGTATTGGACAACTTTTATGAATCAGGATACTGCGGTATTTACCGGACCGGAAAAATTGGCTAAAAAATTTAATTATCCTGTAGTTTACATGAATATAAAACGCATAAAAAGGGGATATTATGAAATTACACCCGAGCTTTTATTTAAAAATGCCAAAGAGACAGCTGATAATGAAATATTAGAAGTTTTTACAAAAAGATTAGAAAAAGAAATAATGATTGAACCTTCTACTTGGTTGTGGTCTCATAAAAGATGGAAACATTCCCGTAAAAGTGAAATATAAAATTGGTATTTTATATTTTGGCAGCTTTATTGCATAGGAGTAATGGAGTTAAACTAAAATAATTTTTTATTTTAATATGCGAACAAGCAAGGAATTAATATTAGCTACAAAGCCTTACAGTCAGGAAGATAGAAAACGTAGTTGGCTGGAAACTATTGTTACCATTTTTTTGGTTGGGATAAGCCTGTCATTAACTTTTCCCCCGGTGCCTATATATCTTAAAATATTCTTCAGTATGATATGCGGTTTATTATATGTGCGAATGTTTGTTATTTATCACGATTATCAGCATCATGCTATTTTACAAAATTCAAAAATTGCCCAAACAATAATGACAATTTTTGGAATTTATATCTTAGCTCCGCAAACGATATGGAAACGTTCACACGATCATCACCATAATAACAACTCAAAATTAACATTGAGTGGCATTGGTTCATATCCTACGGTTTGTAAACAAAGGTTTATTAATCTTTCAAAAAAGGAACAAAGGCTTTATTTGATTAACAGGCATCCTTTAACTGTAATAATGGGCTATTTTACATTGTTTCTATATTGGTTGAATATTAAATCTTTCATCCAAAGTCCTAAAAAGCATATTGATTCATTAATTGCCATTGTATTTCATGTAACAGTAGGAATCATAATTTACTGCTCATATGGTATTTTGGGTTTTCTTTTAAGTTGGTTTATTCCTTTCTTTTTTGCTTTTGCTATCGGGTCATATTTATTTTATAGTCAGCATAATTTTCCCGATGCTCAATTTAGAGAAAATCAAGATTGGACATATGATGATGCTGCTTTAAGTTCTACGAGTTTTATGAAGATGCACCCGATTATGAATTGGCTTACAGGTAATATCGGCTATCATCATGTGCATCATTTAAATTCAAGAATTCCTTTTTACAGATTAAAAGAGGCTATGTTGGGTATACCCGAATTACAAAACGTGAGTACAACCTCATGGCACCCGATAGAAATTTATAAATGTTTTAGATTGAAGCTTTGGGATCCTGAAAAATCTCGAATGATCAAACTATCAGATTTGAATAAAATTTAAATATAATAAGTTTTTTCCTTTGGAAACGTACTAAAGGGTTGAAGGAAAAAGATCAATTAAAGTATCTCTAAAGCATAACAAATATAACTGCCATGATGAGAAAGCGACAAAGGAAGATTTATCTCCACATTATTTTTTAATAAATAAGGATAGCCTGCTAAATGTTTTTTTATCGAAAAAATATCGGAAGGAAAAATGAAATTTATTCTTTTTAAGACAAATTCTCTTACAGCATTGGATTGAAAATCGGGAGTGGTTTGATTTATTTGCTTTATTCCCCATAAAGTATTTTCAAAGCATTGATCTGTATTTACAAAAGAGGCAATAAAGAAATTATTGATAAAGGAAATTGAATAAATTATCTGATTTTCAAAACTTACCCGGCATTTTAAAGAAGTTTCATTTTTAAAACTATTTCCTTCTTCTTCATAAAAGATTTTATTTAAAATAAGTTTTGAAGGAATATTAATTTGATTGATACTTATTTTGGTTGGAGAAAAAATAAGGTTTGGGGTGTATCTTTTAAAATATTTATATGCAGATTCTTTTATTGACCATAAAAGCCAAACGTAATGTTCAAAGTTAATTTTATTGTCTAAAGTTTCATAAAGTGCTTGTTCAGAAAGACAAAGGATTTTAGAATAAAATCTAAAATCCTTTGTCTTTTTTACATCAATTAAGTTTAAATCAACAATATCGTTGCCTGCACTAAGCATTTTTATGATTAATTCTCTCCTCAATAACATCAATGCAAGTACCAACATTGATCATTTTGTCGGCAGAGTCGTAATCAATTTCGATATCATACCGTGCTTCTGCATCAATTATAATATCAACCAGGTTTGCAGAGTTTATTTTTAAATCTTTAATTAAATCTGTATTATCATTAATGCCTTCCAACAACTCTTTATTGGCTGTATATGGCGCCACTACTCGTTTCAACTCACTTAAAATTTCTTGTCTAGTCATTATTTTTTAAATTTGGAAAAAATTAAACAGGAATTAACATCTCCAAAACCAAAATTAGCTTTGGCGACAATATTAATTTCTTTTTGTAAGAGGGATGTAGGTATGCAATTTAAATCAATCAAATCTAAAATTTCAGGGTTTGGATCTTCTAAATTTATATTGGGATGAACAAAATTGTGATACAGTTGAAGAATTGAAGCAACAGATTCTATTGATCCTGCTGCACTTAAGCAATGACCTATCATTGATTTTAATGAATTAATTATCGGAAAATTATTTCCTTTTCTGTCGAGCGCTGTACACCAATTCTCAATTTCATGTTTATCGGCAACTGTTGCTGTTAAATGACCACTTATTAAATCAATATTATCAAATGATATATTGGCATTTAAAACGGCATCTTTAATGCATTTTACAACTCCAACAGGACTGGCTGCAGTCATAGATCCACCACAACGTTGACCTCCTGAATTGCTTGAGCCTCCTAAGATTTCAGCATATATTTTTGCATTTCTGGCCAATGCAAAATCTAAATCTTCTAATATTAATGCACCTGATCCGGAACCGGGAATAAATCCTCCTGCAGTTAAACTCATTGGTCTTGAAGCTTTTTCCGGTTGTTCATTATATTTTCTTGATAACACACGCATTGAATCAAAAGATCCAAATACATAATTATCCACATATTCTGTACTTCCAACCATCATTCTTTTTGCATAACCATCTTTAATATATTCATATCCCATCAATATGGCTTGCGACCCTGTAGCGCATGCAGAGGAGTTGGCTATAACTTTATTTCCTAAACCAAGCAAGCCCGATATATATGATGTAACTCCACTGTTCATTGATTGTTCAACAACTCTTGAACCTAGTTTTTTTGCTTCTTTATTATCAACTCTGGTAATTACATTTTTCATAGCCTCGGTATCAGCTATACTGTTTCCAAAAACACATCCGGTTTCCCATCTCGGTTCGTCTGTTTCTACTAAGGCTCCAGAATCCATCCATGCATCAAGTGCCGCCACTAAACCATATGCAATATTTGTTGCTTTTAAACCATGGTAACTAACTTCAGAAATATAATTTTTTAACATTTCCCATTCAAAATCCGGTCTTCCTGCCAAGTGGCAGCTAAAATTTAATTCCTTATAAAGAGGATTAAATTTAATACCTGAAATACCATTTTTAATGGCATGTAAAAAAGCTTTTATACCAACAGCATTTGGAGAAACAATGCCTAAACCGGTAACCACAACTCGTTTAGTCATTTTTTTGTTTAGCTTTTTTTATAATACCCGAAAATGTGCCCTTGGCTATTAATTCATCAGAGGTATTAAGCATCTCTACATAACACTTTAACTTACCAAAGCGGAAATATTCTTTTTTGGAAATTACCTTAACTAAATCTCCGGGCAGTACCATTTTAAAAAAAGATACTTCTGTTGAGGTAAGCAGTGGAAATAATAACCCACCCTGGTTTATATCTGTATTATTATCTTTCACTATTAAATAAATCCCAAGTACCACTAAACCTATTTGAGCCATTATTTCTGTTATAATAACTCCGGGAGTAATGGGGTTTCCAACAAAATGATCCTGATAAAAAAATGAATCTTGTTGCAGTGTATATTCCCCGGTTACACCATTTTCATTGAGAGATAAAATTTTATCTACAAAACGAAAGGAAGATTTATAAGGCAAAACATTTAATATTTCTTCAAAATTCATAATTATTTTTAACAAATTAAAACAGATATCTCATACTTTACCAAAACAAAATATGTTACATTTTTATTAAACACAATGCTCCCCGCCATCAACATGAATAAGTGCGCCATTTATCCAAAATGCTTCATCGCAGCATAATAAATAAATTACATTTGCAATATCAGGTGGCCGGGTTATTCTTCCCATTGGGTTTCTGGAATTACCTAAGCTTATAAGTTTTTCACTTTCGGGTATTTTTTTTAATGATGGTGTTTCAGTGATTCCTGCCTGAATTAAATTGGTTTTGATCCCAAATTTGCTAAATTCAACGGCCATGTATTTTGCAAGGCTTTCCAATGATGCTTTTGCCATTGATACTGCCGCATAACTTTCCCAATATTTATTTGCTCCTTCGCTTGTAAGTCCTATTATACGTGCATCTTCGTTAAATAAATCTTCATTTAATAATAATCTTGTCCAATCCAGTAAACTGTTACACATGGCATATGTTGTAAATTCAATGTCTTCTATCGATAAAATATCAGCTTCTTCCCCCGAAATACATTCCTCTTTAAAACTTAAAGGTTTTAAATTCCCTCTTGCAATAGAATGCAATAAAAGTTTTACACTTTTCTTTTTTATTGTTTGCGAAAATTGATTTATAAAAACTTCCCTACTGCTTTTATCGAGTGCATTAATATTAAACGGTAAAATTTCTACTCCATTAAGCAGAGCCAGATCTATAAATTCTTTTTTTAAAACCTTTTCCGCTATTGATATTTCACGATAAAGCACGGCAACATTCATTCCGTGCCGGGCCAGTTTTTCAACAGCCGCCATTCCAAAACCACTCGACCCTCCCAATACTACAGCCCACAAACCCGAAAATTGTAAATTTTTATTCACTCAACTAAATTTTAAATATTTTTAACGCCCTTATAAATAAAATTCAATGATAATGCATAAAATTTATACAAAAAAAACCATCAATTGCACTTAATATCCTTTAAGTGATTGAATATTTGAAAAAATTATATTTAAATAGGCAAAAATAGTAGAATTCCGCCTTGATATACAATTTTATTTAATACTTTATTTCATAATTATTTGTATTAATCTAAAAACATAGTTCCGGCTATTATCAATCCTAAATAATTTTTAGGTTAGTATATTTATCTATATATTTAATATTCAAAACCTTATAACATTATGCCGGAGAGAAAATATACTTCGTTAAAAGAATTTTACACTTTTTATTTAAAACAGCATGAAAATACCACTTCGCGAATTTTGCATTTTATAGGAACAGGCTTGGTATTCGCAACTTTTATATCGGGTTTAATTTTTAGAGAATGGAGGTTTTTTATTGCAATACCAATTTTGGGCTATGGTTTTGCCCGGTTCGGGCATTTCTTTTTTGAAAAAAATAAACCTGCTACATTTCAATATCCCGGGTATAGCCCGGCTAGTGACTTTATATTGTTTTTCGAATTATTAACCGGGAAGCAACCTTTTAAAGTAAAAAATATTAAATAGATTATAAAAGCAAAAAGCAGATATTATCTGCTTTTTGCTTTTAAATTTTTATTGAAGGTATGACCTTAACATCCAGGCCATTTTTTCGTGTATTTCCATTATGCCGGTTAAAAAATCACTTGTTCCCGCATCATGGTATTTTTCTGTTACGGCATCTATATCCAACCTTACATGCCTGATAATGGTTTCGTTATCATTTAAAAGACTTTGAAGCATTCCATTTTCGTCAGGGATATCACCAACATTTTCCTGAATTCGTGCCATTTTTACAAATTGAGCAGTTGTGCCGAACGACCAAAAACCAAGATATCTTACTCTTTCTGCAACGTTATCCATTACTTCGTCTAATTGCTCATATAAACTTTCGAAAAATTTGTGCAAATCGTTAAAGCGAGGCCCTGTTACATTCCAATGATAATTTCTTGTTTTTGTATAAAGTAAAAATTCATCACTTAAAAGCCTGTTAAGGATTTCAGCAGAACCAAAAAGTTCTTTTTCGTTTAAGCCAATGTTTGGTGTTTTCATTTTGTTTGAGTTAAGTCTATCAAAATGTAAACATTTATTTTATTAATAAGTTTATAATAATTATTTATTTTATAAAAACGAATTCATTAATTATGAATATATCAATATCAATAAACTCATAATTATGTAAAAGATAAAAAAAATAATATGTTTCAATGAAAAATAATCGATTTATGATTACATAATTTATTTTTAAAAGCAATTAATTATATGGATAAGAGTGAGGAATATCAAGTGCTTTTACAAAAATCCAATATGGAGATAGGTTGGTATGTAAAAGAAAATATTTTAAAATTTAATATTTTAAAATCCTATAGTTTGCCGGAGGGCGAGGATATTACTTTTGAAATCATCGGTTTCATGGCTTCTAAAATGTCAACAAAGCTTTTATTTAATATGAAAGTACCCGGTAATTTTACTAAAGAAATAATCGATTATAAGATTTTAAATTTTTTATATGAAAAAGGAATAAAATTTATAGCCTATGTTCATCATGATGCTATATCATATTCTCCCTTCGAAAGCTTTAATGTTCCGGTATTTGGCACTGAAGCAGATGCAATAAGTTGGTTACGTTCTTTCTAAATTTTTAATAATCCTACAAACGCTTCAATGTCAAATTGTTTAATATGGAAAGTTGCAATTTTTGTTTAGAGTTTATAATGTTTAATAATTATTTTATTGAAATAGACACTAAATTATTATTTGTAACTTACTGTTTATACTTAAAAGCACATTTAGCTCTTTTTATAATAAATCATATAATACTTAATGCCTATTTCAAAAAAATATCTATTTATAATTCATTTACATTTCTATTAGAGTCCTTTAATTCCTTGGAAACTAACTGTTTGGTTGATTCCCTGGCCTTCCAGTCTATAAATAACTGAAACATATTGACATTAAGTTTTTTATAATCCCAGGCCGGCCGCGTAACGGCAGAGATTTTTTTACTTTCCATTTTACTCATTATTATTTTCAATTATAATTTTTTCTGCCTCTTCCAATAGCATCTCTTTTACTTCTTTCCTTATTTTATTGGCTATTGAACTGTTATGCCAGCCTTTAATGGCAGTATAAATTGTGTGTGGATGTACGCCAAATTTCTCGGCGAGTTTTTTTTTATAATGATCATTAAAACTTATTGGCGATTTCATAGACATATTTTTGTTATTTTTGTACGTATAGTTACTTTTTATACAAAGTATAAAACCAAAGATAAACTCGTTACGAGTATAATTCCAAATATTTTTTGAAATAATTTACATTATGAGTACAAATATTGATAAAGGATTGATCCTAAACAATATAAAAGCACATTATAAGTTTAATACTGAAACTGAATTCGCAAAGTTTTTAGGAATACCCAAGTCTACCTTATCATCATGGAGAACCAGAAATTCATTTGATTATGAATTATTGTACTCCAAATGCGATCAAATAGATGGTAATTGGTTAATTACGGGAAGTGGCAAAATGCTAAGAAAAGAGGCTTATAATTTGGAGGAAAATAATATATTAAAATTTAATGAAGACCATGTAAAATATATATCAAAAGGTGATGATGAAATTCATAGTTCAGATTTAACAGTACCTCTTTATGATATTCCGGCTAAAGACAGTATGGTTGAGTTTTTTGGAAATATACACAAACAAGTTTCTACTGAATATTTAAGAATACCAAAGCTGCCTAATGTTGACGGGGCAATGTATATAACAGGTGATAGTATGTATCCACTTTTAAAAGCAGGAGATATAATTATTTATAAAGTAATAAATGATATTAAAAAAATTATTTGGGGTGAGATGTATTTGGTTTATATAAATCATAACGAAGATGAATATTTTATTACAAAATATCTGCATCCGTCAGGTACAAAAGGATATATTAAATTCATTTCACAAAATCCCCATTATAAAATGATGGAGTTTCCTCAAGAGAGTATTAAAGCTTTAGCTTTAATAAAAGCATTTGTGCGATTAAATATTAGTATCTAAAATATAATTTTAAGCAAATGTTATAATTTTGCAGGCAGGCTTTAATTATTTTACTAATGATGTATTTATTGTTGAACAATAAATTTTAAAAATATAAAATTTATTTAAAGGATTTTTCTTACAAACTTTCTAAGAATTTTAATAGGGAATCTCTTTCAGCCTTACTCATTTTCTTTACTGCATCTTTTGATTTTTTTGCTTCCCCATCATGCCACATAATAGCTTCCATTAAATTTCTTGCCCTACCATCATGCAAAAAATTTGTATGTCCGTTTGTGATTTTTGTTAAACCAATACCCCATAATGGTGGCGTTCTCCATTCTTTACCCGAAGCTTTAAAATCCGGCCTGCCATCCGATAATCCTTCACCCATGTCGTGCAAAAGAAGGTCAGTAAATGGCCTGATGGTTTGATTAGAATTTTCGGAAATGTTACTGATGCCGGTTATTATTTTTGGTATATGGCAGGCGTTACAACTGGCCTTCATAAATAATTTTTTACCCTGTAATACAGTTTCATCATTCACATCGCGCCTTGCAGGGGGAGCCAAAGTTTCTAAATAAATTTTAAGGTTTTCTATATCCTCATCATTTATTTCAATACCGTGTGCCGGCACATCCTGAGTTTGGCCTTTTACTTCTTCATCATAAAAAAGATTGGATGTAATGCCCATGTCACCATTAAGTGCTGCACCGGCTTGCTGAATAATAGTAGGTTGAGAAGCTTTCCAACCAAATCTTCCTAATTTTATGGTTTTGGAAATAATATCATAACAATAATTTGGTTTACCGGAAATGCCGTCTTTATTGTTATCATTTTCATCTGCCATGCTTAAAATTGTGTTTTCATCTATAGCATTCAATAAACCTAATCCAAAATTAGGATTAGCAATTCTTGGTGACAACATTGCATCGTCCGGCAATGTTATATAGGGATTTTGAACAGTATATATGGGCTTTGAAAGTATGTAAGTTTCACCATCATTAAATTTTTCAACTATATTTTCGTAGGCAATTAAAATATCCATTTCGGGTTGAACACCAAACACACCTCGAGTTTGAACCTGTAAGCCAAAACCTTTTAAGGGTAATGGCCCTCCATGTTGGCCTTCGCCTTGCGAACTGATTCTAAACAACAAACCATTGAAAGGTTCATCGGCAAGTGGTGGCCTTGCACGGCCATCATTTATATGGCATGATTTACAAGAAATATTATTAAACAAAGGGCCAAGGCCGGCATTTATAATTGACGGAGGACTGACAAATGTGGCTTCAAAAACAGCATCCCCGGCATTATGTTTTTTAAGTAATTCAGTATTAATATTTGCAAGGGGAAAAGTATATGCCTTGCTTGTTTTATCAAAAACTGTAGTATTGCCACCTGATAATTGTTCGTCTTTTTCTATCAGATTTTCTCCGGGAATTATATCATTATTATTTTTACAAGATAAAAGTGATATAAAACAGATTAAAAATAAAATAGTAATTATAGTAAAACGCATTTTTTGAATTTGTTTTATTAAATATTATTAAAGTACATTTTATTGATTTATTGATTTTTACAGCGAATCAATTATAAATTAACTAATGCCGGCTTTACTTCACTGTCCAGCATTTTATTAAGAAGCCTTAATTGTAACTGTATTTCCTTTAATTGTTCTGTATTACTTTTTATTGCAATGTTAAATGTAGTGGGATATATAACGTCCATAAGGGCTATGCAAAGCTTAAATTGTGTAATAACTTTCATATTAAGCGCCGGATTTTTTTCTTCGATCACTGCGCTGATACTTTTATCTGCCACCATGTTTTTATATTTCCCCAGATAAACACTTTGAACTCCAAGTATATTATTTTTATAATCGTTCAAACTATAATCAGCGAACTTACTTTCTGCATAATCTGCATTTTGTTTAGCTAATGGGGTTTCTATTTTTTTTTCCGGAAGTTCAATCATAATGTTTACCATGGCTGATATAACTTCGATTAGAGCATCTTCAGCCGATGTATATTGAGATCCGGCTTTACCGGCATTTATAAAATTATCATAAAAACTTTTTTGTGTGCCGGGCGTCCAGCTTTGATATAATATACCGGATTGTTTTTTAAGGTCATCAGTTAATAAACCAAGCATTATTAGCTCTCTGCCAGTAAAGTCATTTTCTTTTTTACTTCCGATTTCTCCAAAAATTAAATATTCAATTGCATGAAATCCTTTTGTAGAATTACTCATTTGAATAATGTAAGCCGAGTTTAATACAACATTAGAATTTAAAATTCCAATGAATGCTCCTTTATCAAAAGGCCATGTATCGGTTGCTGCATCAATTCCAAAGTCGCTTACAGGCCCGAAAGCAAAACTTTCATTGCTTTCCCACGGATCGCGTGCCGCCTTCCATGATAATTGAAGAGTTTGAAGATTATTTAAATCAGGTTTATCAATAAATATCTTAGCGGATTGTTGTAAGGCAATTGTTTGGTTTAACCAATCTAATGCAAGCTGATTTTCAATATCACCCAAGCCTTTTAAAATAATAGCTTGGTCAGGTTCTACGATTTTTCTTTTTAATTCTATTTTATCATAATCGCTTTTACAAGATGAGAAAACAAAAAATAATAGAAATATTATGAAAATATTTTTCATGTATTTTAATTTTTTAAAGATGTTTATAATTTAAAGGGATGTAATAACAGAAATCACGAAAGTTTAAAACTTTGCACCAATTCCAAAATAGAAACTTCTTCCAATTGAAGGGATAATTCCCGGTCCCGGGTATTCATCTGTACGTTTTGTAAAATATCTTTTATCAGATAGATTGTTTAAACCCGTTTTAATATTAAAGTTTTTTATTTTTAATGTAGCAGACCAATCCATTACTGTATAAGCAGGAATTACTCCGGTAACTATCGAATTAACTGATGGATTTATAGCATTACTCGCGTCTCCAAAAGATTTTGCTGTTGAGCTAATTAAGAAAGTGGTTGAAAATTTGCCAATAATTAAGTTTGTACCAAACCTGTTTATACTTGTTGGAGCATATTCAACATATTTTCCATTATATTCACCTGAAACATATTTTGCTTCTATAATAGCCAACGAATTAAAAAAACTTAAACTCCACTTTTCAATATTTGAAAATGCTTTTATTGGATTAAATTCAATATAAGATTCAAGACCTTTGTGAATGCTGTTTGCAACATTTGTTCTATAAAGGAAAGAATTGCCATTATTATCCTTTTTTTCAATCGTCCCAATTCTGTTATTATATTGTAGATAAAAGCCCCCAATATCAAAGTTTAAATAATCATGAACGGAACCTCTAAATCCTAAATCTGCATTATATCCGCTTGCATCTTTCAAATTTGGATTCACAGTTGATATGGTTCCAAAAGGAGTAAGGCTTGAGTAATCGGTAGGGCGGTATGTTTGTGAAATATTTGCGTAAATATTAGTTGATGCAGTGGCCTTATATTGCAAACCAATACCGGATAAAAATATATATCTGTTTTTTGAACGGTCGCTGTAAATATCACCGCTATCCGATGGATTGTATCCCTTAACTGTCGAATTAATAAATTCATACCTTAAACCGGGCGTTACAGAAAATTTTTCTCCAAAGTGAAAAGTATTTTCAATAAAAGGTGCAATATTTAATGTAGTAAAATCTAACGAGTACTCATAGCTTGGGTCTAACAATGTCAAATCAAAATCTGATGCAGTTGTTCCTTTTCCACCACCTTGCCTTTTCATTTTACCGGTAAAAAATCTAACGCCTGCTGCTAAAGTATTTTTATTTTTTCCTAAATTATAATTTGATAATAACCTAAGTTCGGTGGTATTACTTTTAAAACTTTCTCTTTGAACTTCTCTGTTTACATAAGTAAGAGTAGAAGGAACGATGGAATCCGGTTGTGATGGTCCACCATCTTCATTTTTCCATACAAGATCCCTTGCACTTACATTTGAAGTGTTATTTAAACTTAAAGTTGTGGTAGGTGAAAATTTATATTCTACTTTAAATGTCAGAATGTTCCATGGGCTTTGAAGCCAGTTTCTCGTTCTGAAAGATGCCTTACTATCATTATTTAATTGATCATCGCTTAACCCACCCGGCATGTGAATACTGTTTCTTAATAAAGAATATTCTAAACCTATTTTTAATTTATTATTAAATTGATATTCCATTCGTCCAATTCCGGAAACTTTTCTAAAATCTGAATTCGGCCTCCAACCTTGTGAAGATTGATATTGAACAAAACCGAAATAATTTAACTTGCCCGTTTGGCCACCTATTGAGTTAAAAGAATTTATTAATCCAAAGCTCCCACCTGTTAACTGAGTGTTAAATTCCAACGGTTTATTTTTATTACCTTTTTTTAATAATATAATTTATAACTCCTCCAAATTGAGGACCGAATTGTAAAGATGATGCTCCTCTTGTTACTTCAATTCTTTCGACCGCTTCGAGTGGAGGTAGATAATAAGATTCCGGATAACCATATAAATCGCCGGTTATATTGTATCCATTTTGTCGTGTATTTGTTTCAACAGATTGTGAAGGATTTAAACCTCTAAAACCAATTCCATTTGAAGGAAATCCTCCTCCTTCTGTTTCGGAATAATTAGCACCGGGTATGCGCCCCCAATACTTGTCGTGGATTATTTTGTGCTGTGTTAGCATCAAGGCTGTCCAGCAATATAACTTCGGTTTTTTTTCCTGAATAAATAATATGGTCATTTACGTCGTCCAAATAACCCATTCCTGTTATCGCTTTCACTCCGGTAACTACAACTTCTTGGAGTTGTAGAGTGGTTTCCTTTAAAATAAATTCTAAAATTAAATTTTTGTTTTCTTCAACAGAAAAGGCTTTCTCTTGTATTTCATATCCAATTATTGATGCTGTTAAAATATAATTTCCGGGTTTTAATTTAAATGAAAAAAAGCCTTCATTATTCGTAACAGTTCCTATACTTGTATTTTTAATTGTTAAATGAACAGCGGGAGCCGGTTTTCCATCAGATGATTTTACAAAACCGCTTACAGATATTAATGAAGATTGTGCTATGATATTAATTGAAAGGAAAAATATTATATAACTAAGGTGTATTGCTTTTGACATATTATTTAGAATGTTTTTAAATAGTGCACAAAAGTAAAAATTGAATTCATATAAAAAAAGATTATTTAGAAATATTCTAAATAATCTTTTTTTCTTTTTCCGAACATAATTTAAAACTCAACTTATATCTTGCATAATATATTTAATTAATTTTTCATGGATAATACTAGTAAAGAATTTTTATACAAATACATCAATAATCCATCTCCAACAGGATTTGAAGCAGCAGGACAAAAAATTTGGCTTGAGTATTTAAAACCTAACATAGACCATTATTTTACCGATGCATATGGCTCAGTAGCGGCAGTAATAAACCCTGATGCTGGGTTTAAAGTTGTAATTGAAGCCCATGCAGATGAAATATCATGGTTTGTGAATTATATAAATGACGATGGTTATATATATGTAATCAGAAATGGCGGTTCAGATGCTTTAATAGCACCTTCAAAGAGAGTAAATATTCATACAAAAAAGGGAATTGTTAAAGGAGTATTCGGTTGGCCTGCCATTCATGTGCGTGATATATCAAAAGATACAGCACCGCAGGTTAAAGATATTTTTATTGATTGTGGAGCGAAGAACAAAGAAGAGTTATTAGAAATGGGAGTGCATGTAGGTTGCGTAATAACTTTTGATGACGAGTTGATTGAAATGAATAATAAATTTTGGGTTGGAAGAGCTTTAGACAATCGCATTGGTGGTTTTATGATAGCTGAAGTAGCAAAAAGACTGAAAGAAAATAATATTAAACTTCCTTATGGGCTTTATATAGTTAATTCAGTTCAAGAAGAAATTGGTTTAAGAGGAGCAGAGATGATGTCGAGGAAGATAAAACCAAATGTGGCTATTTGTACTGATGTTTGTCATGATACTAAATCTCCATTGTATAAAAAACAGGAGCAAGGTGAACAAATTTGTGGCAATGGGCCGGTACTTACTTACGGACCGGCGGTGCAAAATAATTTATTGGATATGATTATTGAAGTAGCTGAAAAAAATAATATTCCATTTCAAAGAGCTGCAGCATCCAGAAGTACCGGTACTGATACAGATGCTTTTGCTTATTCGTCAGATGGAGTTTCTTCCGCATTAATTTCTCTTCCTTTAAAATATATGCATACAACTGTTGAAACAGTTCATAAAGAAGATGTCGAAAATGTTATCAAGCTTATGTACGAATTTTTAATTCAATTACCCGTTAATCATGATTTCAGGTATTTTGTTTAAAAAATATTCTGTAAACGAGGCTGTCTCAAAAGGGGGCAGCCTCGTTTTTTCGTAAAAAGGCGAGGGGACAAATAATATAAATACTTAAACAAAAATAAAATGAGAAGCTTAATTTTTTTTATGCACACTTCACTTGACGGTTTTGTAGCGGGGCTTAATGGAGAAATGAACTGGATAAAAGTAGATGATGAGATGTTTGACTTTGTTGCCACCATGACCGACAAAGCCGACAGTGCACTTTATGGACGAGTAACTTACGACATGATGCAAAGCTATTGGCCAACCGCAGGTGAATATCCAAATGCATCAAAACACGACAAAGAACATTCTGCTTGGTACAACAAAGTTTCAAAAATTGTTTTATCAAAGACAATCAGCGAAAAAGATCTAGACAACACCACCGTTATTAGCGACCAACTTGAAGACAACATAAATAAAATAAAAAAACAAGACGGGAAAAATATTTTAATCTTTGGTAGTCCGTCTGCTTCTCATTCATTACTAAGTCACGGTTTAGTCGATGAGTTTTGGTTATTTGTCAATCCGGTTTTACTTGGGCAAGGGATGCCGCTATTTAAAGATGTGAAGGAAACAACAAAACTGAAACTTATAGAATCGAAAACATTTACTTGCGGAGTAATTGCACTTCACTACGAAACAAAAAGAAATTAATTCAGCAATGCTTTTTATTCGGGTCTGTTCACTTCCCAGCAACACAGGGTTCCTGAAAAAGGAGCCCCTGCTGGGAAATAAAAGAAATAAAATTAATTTTTAATCTATTATTTTAATCAATTGTTAGTTTGAAGGAACAAGAATTGGAACAATAAATATTAAATAACTTTTTATATTTAAACCTTTGGCGATTTTTTAAATCAAACGTTCAAATTCTCACTAAAAAAATACATCATGAAAACTAAATTATTTCTAAGTCTTGTCGCCTTCGTGGCAGTTGTTTCATTTGGTTATGCTCAAACAGCAACTCCTAATGTAAATCAAACACAAAAAAATGAACAAAAAAGAATTAATCAAGGGGAAAGAAGTGGTGAACTAACTAAACGCGAATCAAATAGATTAGAAAGACAACAAGGAAAAATACAGGCTGATAAAAAAATGGCCAAATCTGATGGAGTAGTTACTAAACAAGAAAGAACTCACCTGCATCGCGAGCAACGCCGCGCAAGTCGTAATATTTACAGACAAAAACATGACGCTCAGGAAAAACATTAATAAAAAAAAGGAGAGGAAATTTATAGATATTTCCTCTCCTTTTTTATTCCTCTATTTCTTTTAGTCTTTTTTTAGCCAATTCAACTAATTCTTTATCTTCCGAGTTTTCAATAATTGATTTGAGGGTTGCTTTTGCCTGGAAATTTTCTTTTAATGCAACGTAATTTTCTGCAATTAATAAAAATGATTTTCCACGCCATTTGTCATAATTTTCAAATTTTTTACCAACTTCAAATAAGGCTTCTAACGATTGTTTGTATTTCTTTTGTTTATAATAAATATCACCTGTTAAATATTGTGCTTCAGCACCATACTCATCATTTGCAGTATTAATAACATTTAAAAAATAATCGAAAGCCTTATCAAAATTGTTTTGCTGATATGCAATTTTGCCTTTATACAATTCAGCTTTATGTTGCAGCAAACTTGAATTGCCTCCGTTTAAAATTACCTGATCAGCAAAATAATTAGCGGAATCAAATTTCGACAATTCGAAATAACCATCAAGCAACCCCGTATAAGCAGTAAACTGATCTTTCTTATTACGTGAGGAAATTAATGATTGTTTGTAATTTTTAACTGCACTATTAAAATCCTTTTGTTTTAAAGATATTTCTCCCGCTTTCAGCGCGGCTTTACCTGCAAAATTAGATTTTTTATCAAGGCTTACCTGCTCGAAATATTTTAATGAATTTACTTTTTCGTCTGTGCGCGCATATGAATCGGCAAGATAATATTTTGCTTCAGTTGCCTGATTACTATTTGGATATTCATCTAAATATTTACTCAAACTTTGGATGGCTTTGCTATATTTTTCATTAAAATATAAATCTTTTGCTGATTCATATTCTATGGATTCTGTATTAGATGCTTTTGGATTGGAAGATTTATAAGCAGAAAGTATATCACCCATTTCTTCACTCTTACCTGCATTAGCCAAAGCATCTCGAAGGCCGGTTAATGCATCATTAGCAGCCGGGTGGCTAGAATAATCAGTTAATATTTTTTTATAATCATTAACAGAGTTATCGTATTTTTTCTGATTGCTATAAGCAGAAGCTCGTTTTAATAATCCATAAGGAATAAAATCACTATTTGGTTTTTCAATTATTAGTTGTGAAAATGTATTTACTGAAGTTTCATAATTTCCCTGTTCATAATCCAATTGACCTTTTTGATACAATGCATCATCATAATAAGGTGATTCTTTATATGTTTTTAAAAGAATATCATAATTTGTTTTTGCCTCTGATGATTTACCATTAAAACCTAATGATAAGCCTTTTTGATAAAGCGCATAGTCGGTTGACGTATTATTTTCAATGGCCAGGTTATAATATTTTACTGCATTATCATATTCTTTTGTAACGTAGTAGCAATCGGCCAAACGCAATACTGCATCATTGTAATTTTGTTTATCCGGTGCTATTTTTAATGCGGATACATAATCTTTAAAATTAATAAGCGCCTTGTTATAATCTTTTGTATTGTAATAAGTATATGCTAAACCATATTTACTTTTTATGTAATAAGGAGTAGATTTTGATTGATTATTTTGAATTACTTGTAAATAATTGTTTTGTGCTTCCGGATAATTTTTCATAACAGAAAAGGCTTCACCTATCCAATAATGAGATGCAATCACAATATCCGGATTTGATTGTGTTGCCATTGCTTTTTGAAATTGAACAATACTTTCTTTGTACTTTTCCTGATTGTATAATTCTACACCTTTGTTAAATGTAACTCTTTGATACGCAGCATTTATACGTGGGGTTTTCTTTTTAACATTTTCTAAATGACTTACTGCTGCTTCATAATTATCAGAATCTAAATAAGCATCTGCCAACAATTCATTTACTTCATTTTCATAATTACTATTCGGGAAAGTTTTATTAAAGTTTTTTAATGTGTTTATTGTTTCAGAAAAATTAGATTGTTCATAATTAAGTTTTGCAAATAGAAAAGATGATTCTAGCTGTAATTCTTTACTATATTTCCCTTTTCTGCTTTCATCTAATGCACGAATCGCAAATGATTTATTATCTATTTTAATGTAAGATAATCCTAAATAGTAAGCTGCAAATTGACTGATCGAATCTTTATTCGAAGCTACTTTTGCCAAATTTGAAACTGAATTTTGATAATCTCCTGTTTTAAATAATGAAAATCCTAATCTGTATTGTTGGTCAGCGGATAATTTTCCTTTATAATTTTGAAGATAAGAAATTGCTTTTTTATATTCTTTTTTTCTAAAATAAGCATCTCCCAATAAAAGTTTTATTTCATCAGCGTTTTGTGTGCTTTTTTCACTTAATGCTTTTTCACCATATTTAATTAACTCATCGTATTTTTTCTGACGTGAATAAACGCTGCAAATAAGATATGGAATTAATGCTTTATATGCGTTGCCGGATGATGCTTTTTGTAAATCATTTATTGCCTGATCGTATTTATTATCTTGATATGCAAGATATCCTGCATAATAACTTGCATCGGAAGTATATTGATTTTCAGAATTTTTAAGTGAATTAAATAGTGATGCTGCTTCGTTAAATTTTTGTTTGGAAAAATAAGAATAGGCCATTTTATATTGTAATTCCGTTTTTTGATCTTTATCAAAGTCGCCCTTATTTACTTTTTCTAAATAAGTAATGGTTTTATCGTAATTTTTTTTAGAAAATTCTGCAATTCCGATTTGAAAAAAAGCTTCGTTATTATGAATGTAATCAGGATGTGAACTTACAAAGCTTTCAATTTTTTGTTCCGCACCTTCGTTTTCCAAATACAAACCACACATATCCGAATAAAACTCGGCATCAAGCGATTTTAAATCATTCTTACCTCTTGTTCGATATGCGTCAAATTGATCCCTTGCAGCAACATATTTTTGCTTATCATATAATTCAAGTGCAGTATTGTATTTTTGGTTGTCTGAAGTATAAACAAGTGTTGTTTGAGCTTTTGTATAAAAATGAGTGAGGCCAAAAAGAATGATAAAAAGAGAATTTTTATAAGTCATCAGTTAATATTTTCAATTAAATAGAATTCACAAAACGTAAAATTACATCTTTAACGAAATAATCTCAAAAAAGTATGATTTTTCGCAATTTTTGGCTTGTGTGGCTAATAAAATAATTTGAAAAAATGCGGTTTCAATATTAATTAAAATAGAATGAAAAAGTTTTAAAAATGGTCTTATATTTTACTATAAAGGATTCACTTTTATCCTAACCATCATAGATTACACTTCCTTGATATTATGTTTATGTTAAATAATAGTTTAACTAAAAATGCTTTTCGGTTTTATGTATACTTTTAAAAAAAAATGAACTGTTTTCAAAATGAAAAGAATAAATATATCACTAGTTGTAATTTGTTTTTTTTGCTTTTTAGCAAATCAGGCACAAACATTATCAGATTTAAATAAAAGAGTAACTCTTCCAAATGGTTGGTCATTATCGCCTGCAGGTCATGCAATTCCTTTAGGAGATCTACCGTTAAGCATTACAATATCTCCATCAAAAAAATACATAGCTGTATCAAACAATGGACAAAGCATACAAAATGTTCAATTAATTGATGTTAAAAGTGAAAAGGAAGTTGATCAAATAATGATTCCAAAATCATGGTTGGGTTTGCAATTTTCTAAAAACGAAAAATATATTTATGCATCCGGTGCTAATGATAATTGTATCAGGATTTTTGAAATTCAAAACAATAAATTAATAAAATCCGATTCAATTATATTAGGAAAACCTTATCCTACAGAAAAAATTTGTCCTACAGGTTTGGCAATTGATGAACCTCGCAATAGATTGTTTGTGGTAACGAAAGAAAATAATTCGCTTTACGTCCTTGATTTAAAAACAAAATCTGTAATTAAACAAATTCCTTTAGCTGCCGAAGCTTATCAGTGCCATTTATCTCCAAATGGTAAAAATCTTTTCATTAGTGTGTGGGGAGGAGATCAAATTGCAATATTTGATACAGAAACAGAAAAAATTATTAATTCAATTTCGGTCGGAGATAACCCAAATGATTTTGTTTTAACTAAAACCGGAAAAACACTTTTTGTATCCAATGGTAATGACAACACGGTTACAATTGTAGATGTTGCTAAAGGTAAAGTGTTGGAAACCATTCAAACGAGTCTCTATCCTAACTCGCCTGCCGGAAGTACTCCGAATGGTGTAGCATTAAGTGAAGATGGAAAAACTTTATTTGTTGCTAATGCCGATAATAACTGTGTAATAGTATTAGATATTTCAAAACCCGGTTTTACAAAGAGCAAAGGTTTTATCCCTGTAGGTTGGTACCCAAGTGCTTTAAAAGTAATTGGTAAAAAACTTTATGTAGCAAATGCTAAAGGTTTTAATTCACTTCCAAATCCTGAAGGACCAAAACCGGTAAACAAACATGAAACCAGTGGAAAGCATGAAGGAAATAAAAGAACCGGTAGAGGCCTTCAATATATTGGAGGTTTATTTAAAGGAACATTATCAATAATTGATATTCCTAATGACGATCAACTGGAAAAATATACGCAAACAGTTTTTGAAAATACTCCTTACTCAAAAGAAAGGGAGTTATTATCAAAAGGCGAAGAAGGTAATCCTATTCCGCAAAAAGTTGGTGATGCTTCGCCAATCAAATATGTTTTTTATATTATTAAAGAAAACAGAACATATGATCAAGTGTTGGGAGATATAAAAGAAGGAAATGGTGATACATCGTTGTGTTTATTTCCTGAAAAAGTTACTCCAAATCAACATGCAATAGTGCGTGATTTTGTATTGCTTGATAATTTTTATGTAGATGCGGAAGTTAGTGCGGATGGACATAATTGGTCAACGGCTGCTTATGCTAATGATTTTGTTGAAAAAACATGGCCTACAAGTTATGGAGGAAGAGGTGGTGCGTACGATTATGAAGGCACCCGAAAAATTGCTTTTCCGAAAGAAGGTTTTATTTGGGATCATTGCAAAAAAGCAGGCATAACCTATAGAACTTATGGAGAATTTTTTGACGATGGAAAAGCCAATATTAAATCTTTAGAAAATAATACGTGCTACAAATATCCCGGATACGATTTGGATATTACTGATAATACGCGTTTAGAAGTTTTTAAAAAAGATTTTGATTCATTAGTGGCAAATAATTCTTTACCCCATTTTAATTCAATAAGGCTTGCAAACGACCATACTTATGGTGCCAGGTTCGGAAAACTTACCCCAACTGCCATGATTGCTGAAAATGATTTGGCTGTAGGTAGGTTTGTTGAATTTATTTCAAAAAGTAAAATTTGGAAAGAATCTGCTATTTTTATTTTAGAAGATGATGCTCAAAACGGTTCGGATCATGTTGATGCACATCGGTCTACTGCATATGTTGTTAGTCCTTATACAAAAAGAAAAACAGTAATACATGATATGTACAGCACATCATCAATGTTGCGTACAATGGAATTAATATTAGGTATGAAACCAATGAGTCAATACGATGCTGCTGCACCATCAATGTGGAAATGTTTTATGAAAACACCGGATCTAACACCATTTGAACACAAAGCATCACAAGTTGATTTAACTTCAAAAAATATTGCTTTTAATAAATCTGCAAAACAATCAGCATTTTTCAATTTTGCAAAAGTGGATGCCATACCTGATTTAGAATTTAATAAAATTATCTGGAAAACAGTTCGTGGAGAAGATTCTATAATGCCTCCACCAAATAGAAGTGTTTTTCTAACACCGATTAAAAAGGAGGAGGATTAATATTTATATTTTTTTAACATCTCGCTAAGATTTAAAATTTATCAAGCGACGCTATGACCAAAAGATAAATATTACTATATGGACTTAATAAGTAAATTACAACAAATAATTCTAATCCAAAATGATAACTCTGACGAAAAAACGGGAAGTTTTAATAACCCAATTTCTACCAAACATATTACACAAATTGAAAAATTATTAGGAGAGTCCTTGTCAGACGAATTTATAAAGCTATATTCTTTTGCTAATGGGCAAAGTGAGAGTGGTAAAGGAATTTTATTAGGAGAACGTTTTATAAGTTCAGAAGAAATTATTACACAATTAGAATTTAGTTTGACACTTGTCAAACCTGAAAATAAAATAATTAAAAATATAGTACAATCTGATAAACTTTTAAAGGAAATAGTTGATTTTTATGTTGACAAGGCCCCGAAACATAAATTATACGGTATTAAAAAAAGTTGGTATAAAATAGAATTCAAATGTGGAGTTGGTTCATACCAAGGACCATATATTTACTTAAACGAAAATACAACTTCAAAAGAACGAGAGGTTCTTGAAGTTAATTTCGAATCATATAAGATTATTGCAAGAATAATTAATGAACTTCACGAATTAGAAAAAGAAACCTATAATTGGGATGAATTAGAATTTGTTGTTTTCTCTAATGGTAAATATGATGTTGAAAGAACATTTTTTGATTTCGACAATCAGATTACATTTACTTCAATCCCTGAAAATTTCATCAAGAAAAAATACTTTCATTGTAAATGGTTGCCTTTGTTCTCTGACTATGGTGGCAATTATATCGGAATTGACTTTGACCCTGATATAAAAGGAAAGAAAGGGCAAATAATAAATTTTGGTAGAGATGAAGAAGAAATGATTGTCTTGGGTGATAGTTTAGAACAATTCTTTGATTTTATTTTAATTGAGATAAAAAAGAAAGACAATAATCTATTGAATCTGAAAAATCATTTACATGACGAATTAAAAAAACTAAAAAAATAACTTTGTATAATAAAAGGTTTTATGCAAGAAGAGTTACACTAGTTTTAGCCTCTACATTGGTCGTAGCGTTTCGCTAAGACTTAAACTTAATCAAGCGTCCGCTTGTCGTCAAAAACAAGCGGACGCTTGATTAACATAGGTACGTAGCGGACGCAACGACCAGTAGGGTATAATAATTCAATTCATGTTTTTATTTCATTAGCAAACCATTCTAAATACTTATCTATTTGAGAGATTAAAAAGTAAGGAAGGTTTAATAAAAAATATTCTTTGCCTGATGATGTTTTTATTTTAGAAATTTCAAGCTTTCCTGCATAAATCCGCACTGCCATATTGTGTGAAGCCTTATCCATAAAAACATGCAAGGATTTTAATTTTCCTGTGGCACCTGATTTAACTTCAATGGGAATTAATTTATTTTCGTATTGATAAATATAATCAACTTCGGCCGTGGAAGAATTTTTTTCTCTTACCCAAAAGTTTAGGGTGCTCAAGGTGTTAAATTTAGTAGCTAAAAGTTCCTGACCTGTTAAATGTTCAATCATCAACCCCTGATGAATACTGTTTAAATCATCAGTATTTAAAATTTCTTTTTGAATACCAACAAAATAATTCATCATTCCTGTATCCAAAACATGCAATCGTGGAGATTTTTTCATATCAGGCATGAATGGCAAATCAACATCTGTACTCGGAAAAATAATATATATCAGCAATGCTTTTTCTAAAGTACGCAAAGCTTCTCCCATCTCTCTCGATCCGTAATTTGATTTTCCAAAACCCTGAAACTTTATTCTTTTCCCGGCTTCAATATACGATGCTCGGATAGATTGGCGCAATACATGAACTTGCGATGCATTGGATGCATACTTTTCTACATCATCAATATACGATGTGATAAGTGATTCGTATAAAGGTTGAAGGCTTACTAAGTCTTTATTTTCGGCATATTGTTTTACTATTTCAGGCATCCCACCTATCAAAGCATATGTTTGATAGAGAGTGAATAGCTTTTGATAAGCATAATCATTTAAAGGAACATGATTGAGTTCTGTAATTGCATTATTTTCATTTAATGCATCGAGAAATTCGAGGAATGAAGCAGGCCTAATAACCAAATATTCTACACGACCTACAGGAAAACTAATGTTTTGGTTAAACAATGTTTCTAATAAAGATCCCGCGGCTATTACATAAAGCCCCGAACCTTGTTCATAAAAATATCTTAAAATATTTAAAGCTTCTGGCACTTCCTGAATTTCATCAATAAATATTAAAGTCTTTTTATCTTTTGAAAAAACTTTATTTTTTATAAAAAAAATTGCTTGTATGAGTGTTTCAATATTTTTAAAGTTGCTAAAAGCTTGTTGATCTTCTTGCAATTCTAAATTGAGATATACATATTCATCAAATTGCTTTGCAAACTTATTTACTACTGTAGTTTTACCTGTTTGCCTTGCACCTCTTAGTACAAGAGGTTTCCTGTTGCTTTTACCGGCCCACTTTTCAAGCTCATGTATTATTCTTCTTTGAAACATTACACAAAATTAGGGTAAATTTCTCATAAATTTGTCACAGAATTAGGGTAAATATTTACTTTTTTTGTCACAGAATTAGGGTAAATATAAAAATACTATGTTTAAATAGCTCTTCCTGAAAAATTATTTGATTAAGAATATTAATTCAACCGATTGAGAGCGATTATTAATATTATGAAGCCATTTTTAATTTATCTTCAATGTTAAGTTCTAACGAGTGAGTTATAGAGCTTTTCTGTATAAATTTATTTACACTTTCTAACGTGGTAGAAGCATCTATTTTTTCTACTTCTTTTTTATCTGTAATTAAGCTGGGAACAACATTTGGTTTTTGATCTTCTATTGCTTTAATATCGTTTTCTAGTGCAATTAAGGCTTGTTTTAATTGTTCTAATTTGGATTGGTTGAGCACAACTTTAGTTATATCAATCTTGTTTTTTCTTAAATTAAGTTTAAAAAGTTTGTACCCGGCTTTTGTTTTCCAAATTGTCAGTTTTTCTGCTACTTTTCCTTCGCCGGCTGCTTTAATCGCCGCATTCAAAGATTTTAAATTTTTTTCTTCTTCTACAATTAATGCGTTTACTTCACTCAATATAGTCAGGCTTTTATAAATTCTGTATTCAAGTCTTGCAATTTGGTAAATGAATTGCTTTTGCTTAAGAGTAAATTTTATCAAAACAGTTTCAAAAGCAGCGATGTGAGTAAGTGAATTAAGCATATTATTTTGTTTTTGGTTAACTAAATTTCGTCAATTAACTTCAAACAACCTAAATTATTGATATTTCGATATTGATAAATTGATAATTATTATTAAAAAGCAATTTCCTCATACAAATCTTAGCCTGATTAAAAATTTTAATTTAAATTATAGAATTTAAGAATTCTTCTGCTTCATCAATAAACCTTTTTTATTTTTTTCAATTTCAACATTTAATAAAAATTATAGCACTTATGGGTTGAACAAGCCCATGTTAGCTGATCGGCAAAAAAGTATTGTAACTATTAAATATGGTTTTCGTAAAAAAATTATAGTTTTTTTAATATAAAGTTACAAGGTAAGTAACCTTAAGTTTTTATTTAAATTGAACTGTAACGGAGTGTATACCCCGTCTGATGAGTTTAAAAAAACGAAACAGTTTTATGGATATTTAAATCTTTTAAAATGAAACAAAACTTATCTCTGCCAATCTTTAAAATTCAATTTGCCGATAGGGAAATTAATTTAAGGAAATTATTTTTTTATCGAATCGCTTTAACATTGTCATTTCTTTTCGGGCTGTATACTTTAAACAGCCGGGTTATGGCTCAAAATTTAAGTAATTACGAATCATCTTGGGTTGGAAATACCTTTGGAAAGGGATTAAATCAGGATAGAACTGATGGTAAATGGGTTCAAGATTTAATTTCCGGTTCAGTTGTAGGTCAAAATGGAATGGTTTATACTGCAGCCGGATGGGATGAAGGTGGCAGGAGCGCAGGCGTTTATGGCGGAAAAATGGTTAATGGTGTTGAAATTGGGAATGTGTTCGGTTCTTTATCTACAGGGGATTGTGTGAACGAAACGGGTAAAGTAGGAAAAGAGTATACAGCAAATGGTATAACCGTAGCAGTAAATAATAATAATGCTTACGCAGTTTTTAACGGTGTCATATATCAATACAGTTTGCAGGGTTGTAATGGCCAAAGCTTTATCGGGCAAAATGCAATCAGTCTTTACGCTACAGATACAAGGTTGTTGGCAGTAGATAATAATATAGTACGGTTATTTGAATTGCCATCTAAAAATAAATTAAAAGAATTTACTGTTACCAATGCAGGACCATGCAGTATAGCACCCAATGGTGATTTATGGATAATCACGGGTGTATCGGTTGGTGATTTTCATGGCCGGAAGGCTGCATTTTGGATAAAAAACGGTGAGCCTGTTATCCAACATTTTTCAAGCGATGGTGTATATATTGATCAGATTTCAAATCCTTCCGATCAGTCAACCTGGTGGCCTACCCATTTAGCTTTTGATAATTCAGGAAGGCTTATGGTCAGTGATGCGGGTAATAGAAGACAAGTTCTTTTTTTTGATACCTCTTCTAAACAGGTTGTTGACAAACTTGGGCAAGAAGGTGGAATTTCTGCAGGTACTACAGGTATAATTGCGCCTGACAAATTTTTTGGTCAAATGCAATCGGGCATGGATAAAAATAACAATATATTTGTAATTTGTGAAGGAATGGGGCAGAGTATAAGAAAGTTTACTCAAGGTAAAACCCATCTGTGGACATTAACAGGTTTAGGATTTACCGAGTCGGGTCATGCAGATCCTTATACTGACGGCTTAGATATATATACACCCAACGAGCATTATAAATTAGATTTGTCAAAAACTACTCCGGGCACAGAATGGTCCTTATATAGTTACACGCTTGACCGCATAAAATATCCAAACGATCCAAGAAATAACAATTGGGTTACATCGGGTATAATCAGGAATATTAAAGGTTCGCGAATACTTTTCACTTACGGTATGTTTGGAGGCGGATTAAATTATTATAAGTTTGATAACGAGACGGCTGTTCCTGTAGGTTCTTTTGACTCAGGTACTTGGGCTTTAATGCCTGATGATGCAGGTAATTTTTGGTATGTAAAAGATAATAATATATATAAAAAAGCATTTACCGGTTTTGCATCAAATGGAGATCCTACATGGGCTGATGCTCAAATATTTGCTTCTAACCCGGGTGATATTAAGGATTTACAACGCATAGAATACATTGCCGATCAAGATATTCTATATCTGGTAGGAGATATCCCTTCGGGTGATTGGGGAATTATAGGCTCTAAAATGGCCAAATATGATAAGTGGGGAGCCGGTAACAGACAAGCAACATGGGTTAAGCCAATTCCTTATGCACAAAATGGCGAATCGCCCGGCAAGCTTAGACAAAAAGCTATCGCTTTCAGCAAAGACTATATTTTTACTGTAGGAGTCGAAACCAGAAAAGTAACTGCATATAAAGTATCTGATGGATCATTAGTAGGTACTATGGAGGGTGGTGCTGAAATTAATGGTGCCAATGCTATTGGATGGGTTGATATTCCTTATGGAATGAGAGCTACATCAAGGTCAAACGGGGAACAATTGGTGTTGGTTGAAGACAATGGATTTGCAAAAATACTCATGTACCGTTGGTGCCCTTCAGGTAATTGTGCACAAACTACAGTAGCCGTGTCAGGTATAAGTATCAGTCCTGCAACATTAAGCATCGACTTAGGATCTAGCAGTTCAATAATTGCAACAGTACAACCATCTACAGCAAGCGATAAAGGAATAATATGGTCATCATCCAATCCGTCCGTTGCTACGGTAAATTCAAACGGATTACTAACGGCAGTGGCTGAAGGGCAAACCACTATTCAAGCTAAGAGTACCTCTGACGGCAGTAAAATAGCTACTTCTATAGTTACGGTAAAAAAAGGAAGTACCACTACCGGCACCAAGATTTATGAAGCAGAAAACGGAGTACTTTCGGGCAATAATATTTATGACTGTTCAAGTTGTTCAAATGGTAAAATGGTAGGTTCCAACGTAGTAGGTTCGTCCATAACCATTAACAATGTGGACGGAGGAAGTGGAGGCTCTGCTTCATTGGTTATTAAATATTCGGCCGATAACAACCGCCGTGCAACGCTTTATGTAAACGGTGCAAATGCTGGTAAAATAAACTGGGGATCCGGCTCTTATGGTACATGGAGAGATCAGTCAATCAATATTACTTTAAACTCCGGCAGTACAAATTCAATAAAAATATCGCAGGATGCTGACGATAACGGAAGTTATGTATGCGCAGATGTTGATAAGCTTACCGTAACTCCGACTACAGTAACCCTTCGTGACCCCGAGAACCCTTCCAACCCTGTAAACGGAATAAATTATTCTTATTATACGGGAACATGGAGCCAACTGCCGGATTTTAATGGATTAGCTCCCGTTAAAACAGGTAATTCCACTTCAGGTTTTGACATATCACCAAGAATGCAGGAAGTCAATTACGCTTTTAAATACACAGGCTATATAAGCATACCGGCTGACGGCACTTATACATTTTATACCTCATCTGATGATGGCAGCAAACTTTATATAGGTGATAAAGAAGTAGTAAATAACGATGGCTTACATGCCGTAATAGAAGCAAACGGGCAAATAGGTTTAAAAGCCGGCAGGCATGCAATTACTGTTACATTTTTCCAACAGGGAGGCGGCCAATCTCTGGCAGTAAGTTATGACGGACCCGGCTTAAGCAAAACGCTTGTACCCGTTTCGGCACTTTACATACAGGGAAGTACGAGCGTCACTAAAGTTTATGAAGCTGAAAACGGAGTACTTTCAGGCAATAATATTTATAATAGCACAAGTTGTTCTAATGGTAAAATGGTTGGTTCTAATCTTGTAGGTTCATCCATTACCATTAACAATGTGGATGGAGGTACCGGTGGTTCTGCTTCTCTGGTTATAAAATATTCGGCCGATAATAACCGCCGTGCAACGCTTTATGTAAACGGTGCCAATGCAGGCAAAATAAATTGGGGATCCGGTTCATATGGTACATGGAGAGACCAATCAATCAGCATTACTTTAAACTCCGGCACTACCAATTCAATAAAAATATCGCAAGATGCTGACGATAACGGAAGTTATGTATGTGCAGATGTAGATAAACTTACTTTAACTACAACAGGCAGCAGTGCAAGGTATGCAAATGGCGGTGAGAAAAATATCAAACCTTCGCTAAAAGAGGATTACGAAACAATCGTATATCCCAACCCGACAAACGATAAAGTCAATTTCTCGTTTAATACGCAGGAAAGTGGTACAGGCGATATTAAATTTGTTACCATGCAAGGTGAAACCCTTAAAACACATCACTTTAATTACAGTAAGGGTGAAAATAAGGTTTCCACCTCTGTTCCTGACCAGTCAGGAAATATTATCATCGCTTATTTAAATGCAGGAAAAGTAAAAAAGGCTTTTAAGCTTATTATTCAACGATAAATTCACTAAACTTCTCTTTTGAAGTGCTCTATTGATTACAGAGAAAGATGAGATAGAAATCATAAAAAAAGTCTGTTTTAACAGAACGACTTTTTTTATGATTTTAATAAAATGCCAACTTCGAATTAATCAGATGTTTAAAGATGGAGAATTAATTACCAAATTTTATCTTACACATATACCAAAAAACTCATATGAAAAATACTATAAAATGCTTATGCATCATAGGCTTGGTATTCAATAACTTATACTTGGGGGCGCAAATTCCGGGAAAATACAGTTCAACATGGCTTGGCGCTTCCACACAGGAAATTGGCGGCAACCATGCCCCATCAATGCAAATATTCGGCTTGTTTGTTACACCTGACGGAAAATCATATACTGCTCAGGGTTGGGATGAAAGCGGCCCTAATGGTACCGTTTGGGATACTGACGGAAATAATACAAATATTAATTTAAATGTCTTGGGCGAAGGTGCTATAAGTGTAAATAATAATTATGTTTTCAGCGAAAGCGGACATACAGGTTTTCAGCGCAGTAACAAAACCGGTGGAAAAAACGGTGGTTCGGTTGATTGCGGTACTCACGTTGAAGGCATTGCAACTACAGATAATGAAGTTTTTATTTCTTGTCCCGATCTTAACCTCATTAAAGTGTATGATGCAAACTCTTTAGGATTTAAACGTCAATTTACGGTCACACAACCCCATCGTTCTGCCACCGCCCCGGATGGCTCCCTATGGATTATCTCGGGAAGAATACCCAAATTGGAAGTAGCCTTCGATAATGCAAACAGCAACTGTTCCATTTATCATGTTGATGCATCCGGTGGGAATGTAATAGCACAAATAACCGGATTACAACGTCCCCGTGGATTAGCCATCACTAGCGATAACCGCCTTTTAGTAGCAGAAGATGGTACAGATCAGAATATTAAAATTTATTCAAATATCAGTTCCCTTAACGGAACAGTAGCTCCGACACCTGTCAATTTTGGTGTAGTCGGCGGTGTTTTTGAAGGCTCCGGATCTAGTGTCGGAAAAATGGGTGCACTTCGTTTTAATCATCCTACAGGTGTGGGTATTGATTCAAATGGAAATATTTATGTTAGTGAATTTGCTACATACACAGGTGGGGGAGCAGTAATATCTAAATATACCTCGAGCGGAACCAGGCTTTGGGTTAAGTATGGATTAATGTTTGAAGACGGTGTGGATTTTGATCCCACTACAGATGGGGTTGACGTATATGGAAAAGCATGGCATTTCAAAATGGATTATACAAAGGCTCAAGGACAGGAATGGAGCGTATTAGGCTACACACATGGCCGTTATAAATATCAATACGATATGCGCAGTCATTGGTTTTTAGATAATCCAGGGAACACGTGGGTAAAAAACATAACCTATAATGGAGAGAGCCATAAATTATTATTCGTTACCCGTCAAACACGGGGAGATATTGAAGTATTCAGATTTAGCCCTTCTACAGACGGAGAAATTGTCATTCCATGTGCAGAGATAGCAGATATTCATATGCCTTACGACAATTCTAAAAATTGGCCTGACGGAGGTCTTTTCTGGGATGATGCAAAAGAAGGGACATGGAGCCCAAATCAACCGGCTATCAGATCAAGTGTATGGACAGATGGGTACATATGGAGCGATTTAAATGACGACGCTGTTCCGCAGGCCAACGAATTCACTCAACCATCCGGAGACGCGCGTTTTTATACAATATCTGTAGGAAATAATGGTGATCTTTGGCTTAATGACTTGACAGGAAACAGAAGCAACATTATCAGAGTGGCATTTCAGGGTTTTACCGCGAACGGTTCTCCAAAATGGGATTATACCAAACGTCAGGTTTATGCAATACCTGCGCCTTTTACAAGTGGATTTGAACATCTTGCTTACGATTCGGAAAAAGATATTATGATTCTTGCCGGATATCAGCCGGGAGTTAGTGGTGACGATGGCGCATGGGTAGGGAAAACTATTGCCCGATATGATCATTGGAGCACAAATGCCGGAAAATGGTCGGCGACTTGGATTAAAGACGTTCCGGGTTATAATTTCACCAATAATAATGGAAAGTTTGTTTATAACAGTTCTTCACATATGCCACATGGTATGACATTGGCCGGAGATTATATTTTCTTCAGTTATTTCGGCGGGTTTGACCCGGGTGGAATTTATGTTTCCAATTTAAGCGATGGGAACCTGACAGGTAAAATGCTGCCTGATTTCTCAGTTTATGATACAGATGTGACTTATGGCGTTCGCGCATTTAAGAGAGTAAACGGTGAATATCTTGTTTCCGTAAATCACCACTCCAGAGCAGCGGTAGAGATATTCCGTTGGTGCCCCACTGGGGATTGCACAGGAACAGTTACAACTGTTCAAGTCACCGGCGTGAGTTTAAATACCTCTGCCGCTACAATAAGTGCAGGTAACACCCAACAAATAAATGCAACCGTGAGTCCATCAAACGCAACAAATCAAAGTGTAAATTGGAGTTCTGGCAACTCATCAATAGCTACAGTAAATAATAGCGGACTGGTAACCGGCATAGCGGCAGGAACAGTTGTTATCACTGCTACCACTGCTGATGGAGGCAAAACAGCTACCAGTACAATTACGGTTAATGCAGCCACTACCGGCACCAAGGTTTATGAAGCTGAAACGGGCGTACTTTCAGGCAATAATATTTATGACTGCTCAAGTTGTTCAAATGGTAAAATGGTAGGTTCCAACGTAGTAGGTTCGTCCATAACCATTAACAATGTGGACGGAGGAAGTGGAGGCTCTGCTTCATTGGTTATTAAATATTCGGCCGATAACAACCGCCGTGCAACGCTTTATATAAACGGTGCAAATGCGGGTAAAATAAACTGGGGATCCGGCTCTTATGGTACATGGAGAGATCAGTCAATCAATATTACTTTAAACTCCGGCAGTACAAATTCAATAAAAATATCGCAGGATGCTGACGATAACGGAAGTTATGTATGCGCAGATGTTGATAAGCTTACCGTAACTCCGACTACAGTAACCCTTCGTGACCCCGAGAACCCTTCCAACCCTGTAAACGGAATAAATTATTCTTATTATACGGGAACATGGAGCCAACTGCCGGACTTTAATGGATTAGCTCCCGTTAAAACAGGTAATTCCACTTCAGGTTTTGACATATCACCAAGAATGCAGGAAGTCAATTACGCTTTTAAATACACAGGCTATATAAGCATACCGGCTGACGGCACTTATACATTTTATACTTCATCTGATGACGGAAGCAAACTTTATATAGGTGATAAGGAAGTAGTAAATAACGATGGCTTACATGCCGTAATAGAAGCAAACGGGCAAATAGGTTTAAAAGCCGGCAGGCATGCAATTACTGTTACATTTTTCCAACAGGGAGGCGGCCAATCTCTGGCAGTAAGTTATGACGGACCCGGCTTAAGCAAAACGCTTGTACCCGTTTCGGCACTTTACATACAGGGAAGTACGAGCGTCACTAAAGTTTATGAAGCTGAAAACGGAGTACTTTCAGGCAATAATATTTATAATAGCACAAGTTGTTCTAATGGTAAAATGGTTGGTTCTAATCTTGTTGGTTCATCCATTACCATTAACAATGTGGATGGAGGTACCGGTGGTTCTGCTTCTCTGGTTATAAAATATTCGGCCGATAATAACCGCCGTGCAACGCTTTATGTAAACGGTGCCAATGCAGGCAAAATAAATTGGGGATCCGGTTCATATGGTACATGGAGAGACCAATCAATCAGCATTACTTTAAACTCCGGCAGTACCAATTCAATAAAAATATCGCAAGATGCTGACGATAACGGAAGTTATGTATGTGCAGATGTAGATAAACTTACTTTAACTACAACAGGCAGCAGTGCAAGGTATGCAAATGGCGGTGAGAAGAATATCAAACCTTCGCTAAAAGAGGATTACGAAACAATCGTATATCCCAACCCGACAAACGATAAAGTCAATTTCTCGTTTAATACGCAGGAAAGTGGTACAGGCGATATTAAATTTGTTACCATGCAAGGTGAAACCCTTAAAACACATCACTTTAATTACAGTAAGGGTGAAAATAAGGTTTCCACCTCTGTTCCTGACCAGTCAGGAAATATTATCATCGCTTATTTAAATGCAGGAAAAGTAAAAAAGGCTTTTAAGCTTATTATTCAACGATAAAATTGATTATCTTCTCTTTCGATGTGTACAATTAATTACGGCGCAAGAGAAATAAAACAATAAAAGAAGCCTTGCCGTAACTGGCAGGCTTTTTTTATTGCTTTTAGAAAAATTGTTTAAATTTTAGAGAAGCCGACATTTATGATTTATGAACCGGGAATCAAGTTACTTATAATTGCTACTTATTTACTGAACTACGTGGTTGTTTTGCTAATTCTCCTTTTTTCAAAGAGGAATTGAGTGGCAAAAATATCTCTTAACTTTCTATAGTTTGTATTTATAAATATTTTTTTTCAATTTGAATTTTAAAAATAAAAACATGCAAAAAACAATAATAGTTACCGGGGGTTCAGGTGGATTAGGGAATGTGGTAGTAAAAAAATTATTAGATTCTAAACATAAAGTAATAGCAACTGTGGAGCCCGGAACAACCATGCATGCTCAGGAAAACCTTGAAGTGCGAACTTTGGATGTAACAGATGAATTGGGAACAAGCTTTTTTTTAAAAAATGTAGTTCAAAAATATGGACATATACATGCAGCTATTATGTTGGTAGGTGGTTTTGCAATGGGTAACGTGAAAGAGACCGACACAAAAATGTTGGATAAAATGATAAAATTGAATTTTCAATCGGCATTCAATATAGCAAAACCTACCTTTGAACAAATGATAAACCAAGAGGAAGGTGGCAGGCTTATTTTTATTGGTGCAAGGCCTGCATTGGAAGCAAGCCTTGGTAAGAATAACTTGGCTTATGCTTTATCGAAATCTTTAATTTTTAACCTTTCGGAAATTTTAAATGATGAAGGAAAAAATAAAAATGTTGTTTCTACTGTAATTGTTCCCAGCATAATCGATACACCCGCCAATCGAAAATCCATGCCTGATGCAAATTTTAATAATTGGGTAACTCCTGATGCAATTGCCGAAATTATTAACTTTGTTTGCTCCGATCCTGCGCAGGTTTTAAGAGAAACCGTATTAAAAGTTTATAACCAATCCTGATCCTTTTAAATATATTTATTTAATTTTCCGGTAATTATTTTAAAATTGACGAAAGTAATAAGTGGAGCAAACAGAAATATTAATCGAAAGGGCGAGGTCGCTCGTTAACCTCCGCAGGCTTGATCAGGCAGTTTCCGAATTAAAAAAAATATTAGCATTCGATCCGGAGAACATTGATGCCATATTATTAATAACCGGTTGCTATTTGGATTTAAATGAAAATACAAAAGCAATTGTTTATGCCGACGAATTATTAAGGATTATACCTGATTTTAGTGTTGCCTGTTATTATAAAGCCATTTGTTTGGATAGGTTAAAAAAATCAGAAGAGTCCGAAAAATTTATTATCCGGGCCATACAAATCGATCCATACGACGCAGATTATTTTGGATTTTTATCCGGATTGTATATAGACAGGCATAAATGGGATGTTGGATTAAAATATGCTGATCAAGGATTACAAATTGACCCTGAAAACAGAGTTTGTTTAAATCATCGCACGCTTTGCTTAACAAAATTAAATCGTAAATCCGAATTAATTTCCAGTATTGAAAACACTCTTCAGGCTAACCCATATGACGCATATACTCATTCGAATGTAGGTTGGGCAAAGTTAGAAAATGGTAACCATAAAGAGGCAAAAGAACATTTTGCTGAAGCATTAAGGATAAATCCAAATTCTGAAAATGCCAGGTTAGGAATGGTTGAAGCAATAAAAGCTAAAAATTTTATCTATAAACTTTTTCTCGATTATAGTTTTTGGATCAGTAAGCAACAGGGAAGGGTTCAATGGCTTTTTATAATCGGTTTCTTTTTTCTCACCCGCCTGATTGGGGGCTTGGCTAAAGATTATCCTATCCTAAATCCAATAATAATTTTCATCGTGTTTGTACTTTATCTTTCATGGATAATAAATCCACTTTCAAACAGTGTTTTATTTTTAGATAAATTGGGAAGATATGCTTTAAAGAAGGATGAAAAAATTGCAGCATTAATAGTAAGTACAGGATTATTTATTGGAATTATTTTACTTGTTTTTACTTTTTTAAGAGGTGAAATCTATTTAACCTTTGCCATTTTCGTACTGACAATTATTATCCCTTTATCTAAATATTTTGAATTACCGGATTATAAAAGAAGTAACCTGATTAAAATTTATACAATAGCATTAGCCATTGTAGGTTTAGGCGAAGCGTTTTATTCTATTGGAAGAACTGATGAAACCGTTGGGATCTATTTATTCGGGTTTATAGGATATCAATGGTTGTATAATTATGTTATAACCAAAAAATAAGTATTTTTAAATGTTCCTGCCTATCCAAAAACCTATTATAATAATTATAAAAATTATTTTTGCCATGTTTCCAAAAGCAATTTTATGAATATAATGATATCGTTTTTTCAATAATGTATTTTCAAAAAGTGCCCAGACACTTAGATAAGGTAAAGAACAAACCAAAAGAGAATTGTACTGAAAAGCTTCTGGAAGTTGAAAATGCAATAAACTATAAATTGCTCTTTGTCCGCCGCAGCCGGGGCATTGCAAACCGGTAATTTGTTTAAAGGCGCAAGAAGGAAAAAAATGATAATGTGAGGGGTTGAAATTATAATAAACAATTACAACTGCAGCCATCACTACAGTTGTAATTGTTTTAGTTATGTTTACTTTTAAAAAAGAAGGGCTTATTTTCAATTGAATACTCTTTTTAACTTTTAACTACCAAAGTACTGGCAACCATATCGTGAAGCGCTTGTCTTTTTTCTGTAAAAAGCGCTACAATATAACCAATGGCACATATAGGGGCGCTTATTAAAACTTTAAAAGCACTCCTTCCCAGAGCATTGGCAAAAGAAATTCTTTCACCATTTAAACTTATAACTTTTATTCCCATTGCTCTTTTACCTAGAGAAGCCTGATTGGCCGAACTCTCAAAATAAGAATAATAAAGGATTTGAACACCATAAATAACAATTATCATACTTGAATAACCGGCCATTATAGCGGCAATATTCATTGAAGAAGCTGCATTTGATAAAGATGAAGCTGCACCAACTCCTAATACAATAAGTATAATACTTACCGGTATACCCACAATAAGCCCATCTATTATTAAAGCTACAAATCTTGAACCTACAGTAGCATAGTTAAAAGAAGGCGGTGTTGCAAAAACAGTTGAAGTTGTTTCCATTGAAAAGGTTTGTTATAAGGTTAAGAAATAGTAAAGTTTTTATTTTAAGATATTTTTATAACTTTTGTTCCTGCCCAGGTATCACCCAAGCGTTTACCATCTTTTGGTCCGATTAATCCTAAAATTAATAAGGCGTCATAAAATGGTATAAATAATGAAACATTTCTGGTTGCACTGGCTGCATAATCACCTTTTATAGAAAGACCTGTAGCTTCTTTTATAACTTTCAACTTCATTACATTTTTACCAATACTTTGTCCGTCAAAAAATGGAAGAGCATCTCTTAGCAGATAATAAGCCAAATAAACTAAATAACCCAGTGGTCCAATAAAAGGTATAAAGCCGATAATTATCATTGCAACTCCTGCAATTAAACCATCAATAAAAAGAGCAATAAAACGGTCGCCCGGCGACGGTGTGGTGTGGATAAGGTTTTCCATAAAAAAAGTTTTTTAGATTAAGGTAAATTTAATTGGTCAATATGAGTATTTTAAAATCTAATTCAAAAATTGAATTCAGTAAATATGTTTAAAATATTTTTTATTTAATATTTATTTGCCAAATAATACAATAATTCGTTAAAAAATTTAATTTTACTCTATCAATTATTTTTAATGAAATAAAATATCGAAAGTAACTTATTCATTATTTCATTTTTGATTCTATTTTTCACTTAAGCCACGAAAAATTATTTTTATGAATTTAGATGATAATGATTTTGAAAATGTTTCTCGAAGAGATTTTATCAAAAAATCCTCCATCGGTATTGGGGCTTTTTTGATTGTTCCACGCCATGTTTTAGGCAAGGGTTTTATTGCTCCCAGTGATAAGTTAAATATTGCTGCTGTTGGGCTTGGTGGAAAAGGAACATCCAATATTTTTCCATCCTGGAATAATGGAACAGATAATATTGCTGCTCTTTGCGATGTAGATGACAGGATGAGTAAAAAGGTAAGGGATCAATTTCCAAAAGCACCTTATTATAAAGATTATAGAGTAATGTTAGAAAAAGAGAAAAAAAATATTGATGCTGTAATTGTTTCAACCCCCGATCACATGCATGCAGTTATAGCTATGGCGGCCATGCAATTAAAGAAACATGTGTATGTGGAGAAACCATTAACTCACGATATTTATGAAGCAAGAATGCTAACAGAGGCTGCAAAAAAACATAAGGTAATCACCCAAATGGGCAACCAAGGTTCTTCCGGAGAAGGAATAAGATTAATTCAGGAATGGTATAATGCAGGTTTAATAGGTGAAGTTAAAGAAGTTTATACTTGGACAAACCGCCCAATATGGCCTCAGGGTTTACCAAGGCTTGAAGGTAACTACCCTGTACCGGCAGAATTAGATTTTAATTTATGGTTAGGTACTGCACCAAAAAGAGAATTTCACCCAATGCTTTTACCATTTAAATGGCGTGGATGGTGGGATTATGGTACAGGTGCATTAGGGGATATGGCTTGTCATATCATTGATGTTCCTTTTAAAGTTTTAGGCTTGGGTTATCCTAATGAAGTGGAAGCGAGTGTTGTTCAATCATATGTTGATGATTTTAAAGCCGGTTATTTTCCTGATAGCTGCCCACCGGCTTCTAAAATTAAATTTAATTTTCCGGGCAAAAATGGAAAAGCTGATGTAAAAGTTATCTGGCTTGATGGTGGAATATTACCTGATATCCCTGAAGAATTAGGGTTGGAAGAATCTTTGCAGGATAATGGAGTTTTATTAATTGGATCAAAAGGCAAAATATTGTGTGGTGTTTATGGCATGAACCCCACTTTACTTCCAAGAAAGTTAATGAAAGAGGTAACACTGCCTCCTCCAACTATCGCCAGAGTTGAAAAAGGAGATGCAGGGCATAATCAACAGTGGGTAAAAGCATGTAAGGAAGGTTATGGAAAAGGATTTACAAGTTCACCATTCGATTATTCAGGCCCGTTAACAGAAGCAGTTTTAATGGGAAACCTGGCAGTAAGAAGTTTTAATTTGAAAATTAATGATAAGTTTCCCGGAAGAAAAAAATTGTTGTGGGATGGCAATAATATGAAAATTACCAATTTCGACGAAGCCAATCAATATATTAAGCGAACATATCGTGAAGGTTGGAGCTTGGGAGTTTAATATCAGAATATCTGAGAAAAAAACAATTACCGAAAAACTGATTGGTTAAGTAAAAAATACTATTTACTTATGTGGTTGAATACGGATTTCAGTAAATCTAATCTACTGTTAATGGGATGAAAAACTGCGATCAACATTTGCTTTTCTTAACTTGGTAAAAGGTCTTTCAAATTATTATTAACGGAGAAAATAAATAATAAAGATGTTTATTTTTTGAAGGAGAAATTTAAATTTAAAATTTTACAAATATTTTTCAATACAATTTTTCATTTCAATTTGAATCTTTTTTGCTTCTTCCGATGCTTTGATGGTAAAATCTTTTTCTGATGATGCATAAATAATTGAACGTGATGCATTCACTAATAAACCAACCTGCTTATTCATTCCATACATGGCAACTTTTTGTAAATCACCGCCTTGTGAACCAACGCCCGGAACTAATAAAAAATGATCAGGAATCAATTTTCTGATTTCTTGTAAGGTTTCTGCCTGTGTGGCCCCGACAACATACATCATTTTTTCATTATCTGCCCATTCAAGAGATTTTTTAAGTATCAGTTCAAAATATTTTTGTCCGTTGTTTTCAATCTTTTGAAAATCTTCAGCTCCGGGGTTGGAGGTAAGTATTAATAATATAACCCATTTATTTTCGTATGATAAAAATGGAACAACAGAGTCATTTCCCATATAGGGTGCAACCGTTATCGCATCAGCATTCATTTCTTCAAAAAAAGCACGTGCATACAAGCCTGAAGTGTTCCCTATATCACCGCGTTTTGCATCGGCAATTTTAAAAAATTCTTTGGGAATGTATTCAAAAGTTTTTTGCATGCTTTCCCAGCCTTTTGATCCATGCGCTTCATAAAAAGCAGAATTAGGTTTATACGCAACACAATAATCGGCAGTTGCATCGATTATGTATTTATTAAAATCGAAAAGGGGATCGGAAGATTTTTTTAAATGGGACGGAATTTTGTTGATATCGGTATCCAAACCGACACATAAAAAAGAATTTTTCTTTTTGATTTGCTCAAAAATTTCCTGTTTCGTCATAATTTTTAAAAAATATGACGCAATTTGCTAATGATTTATTGAAAGTCAAAAAATAAAAGCCCTGTAACCGTTTCAAAACGATTACAGAGGAAATACTTATACTAATTTAAGCCTGACAAAACGCTTTTAATTGCCTCAAAATTTGGCATTTCCTTTGGTGAAGGTAAATCTTCAGCGTGTTGGATAACACCGGTTTTGTCAATTACAAACGAAGCCCTGTGAGATACACCTTTCATCCCAAAAGCAGGGAACTCTTCATATAAAACTCCAAATGCTCTCGAAACTTCTTTATTAAAATCCGATAATAAAGGAAAGTTATATTTTTCTGATTCTTTAAATTTATCAAGTACAAATAAAGAGTCAACAGAAATACCTATAACATCCGCATTCAATTTCTCATAATCTTTATAATTATCTCTGATGTTACACAATTCGGTAGTACATACACTTGTAAAAGCCAAAGGAAAAAACAGGACAACTAAATTTTTTCCTTTATAATCATTAAGTGAAACTTCTTTTTTATCGGAACTGAATAATTTAAATTCAGGAGCATTATCACCTTTTTTTAACGACATATTATTTGAGTTTTAGTATTAAAATGACTTTGTTTAAACAAATAATGCAAAAATATTTTTATATTTTATAATTATTGATTGATGTTATGCAAATTTGATTTTTTTACAATTTGGCGTTTGTAATTATTAATCATTAATTGCTTGAATGAATTTTTTAATTTAAAGATTGCTTTTAAATTATTAATATACTGATATTGATATATTGATATTTATTATTTTTTCATTTTCTTTCCGGCTTAGATATTTTCTTTATCCATGATTTAAACGTGATTTTTAAAATTAAAAAAAGTGATTAAAAGTTGGGATTACCCCCAACTTTTAATCACTTACACAGTTCATGAGACACTGTCTTTAAAAATAAGAACAGAAATTAATGTTGAATAAAAATTCTTTTTGTAACAGAATTTTCACCTTCTATTTTAACGTAATAAAAACCATTTTGCATTTTGTTTACCGGAATATTTACTTTACCGTTTTCAAACTTACCCGACCAAACCGGCTTGTTGTTACTGTCATATATTTTTACATTGTTATTGATGTGTATAATAATATCATTTTCGCTTAATTCATCTGAAGCCTGCATTTGAACCGCATCGGTTGAAGCTGTACTTTTTGTTGCGGTTTGAGGGATAGATATTGCAGTAATGGTCATTTGTTGGTCAGCCGGATTTGGATAAGCTTTCATAGCAAAACTTCCACATCTTGTATTGTAAGAATTTACAACAGGTGAAGAACTACCTGTTCCACATGAGTTGCTGATTGACAACAGTAATACTGCAACGCTGGAGGAACTTGAACTACCGGTTTGAATTTGTATTTGAGAAGTCCCCTGACCCGACACAATGGTTGCATTTTGAACTAACCAAGTATAAGTTAGTGGTGTTCCTTTGTTTACATTGGCAGTTGCACCAAAAGAATATGATGAATTAGGGCATAAACTAGAAGATGCCGGGCCGGTTACTGTAAAATCATTAGGGTAATAAAGTTGACCAACATGGTCAATATAACCGGGTAGGACAACAAACTCACCGCAATTACCGGTAATATTAACAGTAACTTCACCGGTATTAGTTGCGGTTAAAGTGATTTGATTAGTTCCCGCACCCGAGGTAATAGTAGCCCCGGATGGAATTTGCCAGTTATAAGTAATACCTGCACCTAAGTTAGGGACAGAAAAAGTATATGATGTATTAGAGCAACTACTGCCATTAACGCTTTTAGTTACTGATAAATTTATACGTGGTTTTTGCGGGATACCCCTTATTTCATTAAGAGCATAATTAGCACCTTCAGGTGATAAAAAAACATGTTCCTCATTAACCTGTGGAGCAAAATAGGAATCAAAAGGAATATCACCGGTACAAACTAAAGGTTTAGAGCTTAAATTCTCACCAAAATCGCCAATATTAGTTTTATTGTTCCATTTAAATGCTAAAGAACTTTTTGTTGGAATAAAACAATGATTAGGAAATACTGGTCCAACGTTTTGTGACGTTGTTATAAACCCGAATGAATGTGTAACACTTGGTATCTTGATAGCAATTTGATTTGTAGCATCTGTTGTGCTCCCCGGACTGATATCATAGCTAATAGTATTTGAAGGATCGTGTGTATTGGTTTCATCATGTTTATTTGTATAAGCACCAAAAAAGACCCTATTATTAGCTCCATAATTCCCCGTAAAGTTAATAACTGCTTGAGCTACAATAATTGTATTACCACAAAATATTTTAGGTCCGAAAAAACCGAATAACTTATTACAAATTCTTAATCTGCTTTCAAAGTTTAATATAGTTTGACCACCTATTCCTGTAGTTATGCCTTTTAGATTTCCATTGATAAGAGCAACTTTTCGCAATTGTATAGGAAAGCCAAAATTAGTACCGGGGTTTATGCCATTATTTTCTAATCTATTTACGAAATTATCTCTAAAAACCGGAGCCCCTCCAGGTGATGATGGGTTAGATAAATAATGGTGCAACAAAAATTGTTTTGCTGCGGGTGAATTAATTTTGTCATCTCTGTTTTTCTTAGCACCATCGTCGCCTGCCCATTCAGCAAAAAAGTTAAGAAAAGCCTGGTCACCGATAGGGATATTTGCGCCACTATGTGGTGAATCGAAAGATATCCACAATTTGGTGTTATGCGCAAGGTTATTCTTTTCCATATAAGCCAGGGCATATCTGGAAATTAATCCTCCCATACTGGGGCCAATAATGGTAATTTGCTCAGTACTCCCATTGGCTTTCATTTCAGCGTTTAATTTAGTAATCAGTTCTACGAGTATATAGGCATTCCTTTCAACAAAATCCGCCCCTCCATTATGGTAAATATCTGAAGAAATTATGCGGTTCAAACCGAATATGTTATAAGTTGTCTGTGTTTCACCGATTTTATAACGTGGGAAATTAAGGATAACTACATCAAAACTACTATTAGGATTTAATGTACTCCTTATTTCATCACCCAACAAAATTTTATTATTATTTGAGACATATTGCAAATATTTACCATACAATTCCGCTCCCGACCTATCATCATTTGGGTCAAAACCATCCAAAATAATAATTGGTTTAGTAACTGGAAGTTTGCCAGCTGGACAGCCAGATTTAGGATTTGACGACTTATAATAATAAGTCACCTCGCCCAAGCCTTTTTGAGGTCTGGTTTCTTCTTCCCCTTGAAAATCCCTGCTTGCTATTACAGCTTCCTTGTAACATGGAGGGTTTACGCTTTCCCAATTGACCCCTTTATCGTCTATTCTGGTAAAATCCATATAAACCGGATTGGTGAAATAATTCGTAATAGTTTGTGAGCTTGCCAATAAAGGTATGGCAGATAAAATAAAAATTATAATTTTTTTCAATTGAAGTTTTTTATGGAAGTATATAAGTATTAAGATCGAACCTGCCTTTAGTTATGCGTATTGTATCTTGTCCGTTGTAAGCGGTAAATTCAAAAGTCCCGGCTACGAAACCGGTAATAGTATCAGCACGGGTGAAAGTTACATTTCCATTATAGCGTTTATTTGTAACATAATCTCCTTTTCCATTCCTATCAAAATAATAACCATAATTATCAGGAAGCATTACACCGGGTCTAATACCTGTATTAAAATTTAATTTATAAATCCCAGGTTTATGAACTTTTTCAACAAAGAACTGCACTCCTGTTTTATCATCTTTCCTCGCCCTTATCCACAAGCATTTAGTAATACTGTCAATAATAGGACCTTGATACCCTCCCTCAATAGGCTTTATCCCCGTAAAGCTGCCTCCTCCATTAGGTACCCATGCCTTACCATTTACCAAACAACCAAATGTATTAGCTCCGGTTTGTGTGGCAGGGGGGAGAAGGCTTTCTTCGCTAGTTTCTATTTTTTTGCATCCGGCAAGCATACAGATGATGGCATATACTATTATATATTTCATAAATAAATAATTTAAAAATTGAAGAATGTTTTTATTTACTGCCCTACTTTAATAACCGCATAAGTAGTTAGCTGAGTGTTATCTGCAAAGTTTATCTTAATTTCAAGTGGTTTATTACCATTTGTGGTAAAATTGAGAGCCATGGGGCTTCCATCCGGAGTTAGAATGATACTTTGGTTTCCATCACCGCCGGTTACCTGCACGTTACTGATCGTTTTATTTATATTTGTCCATATTAAATCTGACGGAATTTTAAATGTAGCCTGACCAAGCGGAACCCTCTCTAAAAGAGGTGCAGAAACCAAAACCCTGCGATTCTGAAAAGGAGATGCTGTGTTCCCGGAAACATTGGATATAAGATTGTTTTGAGATTGAAGAGTATTATTATCTATAGCCAAAGTATCGATAACATTAAAATCGTAATAAAGCAATCCAATGGGGATAGAATTGTTTAAAGTATTCTTTCTTATCATATCCCTAAAAATAGTAGGATCAGGCATAAGATTTGTAGCATAACTGGAATTATATAAATCGGCTTCAGACTGGACTAAATGATTGTAAGATGATGTGTCTCTTCTACCATTTTGTCCAAACACATGCAAACCCGCTATAGGGTTAACCCTATTGTATAATATTTGTGTTGGAACCTGGGATTTATTTAAACTGCTAAAGATACAATCCATTTTATCTTTATAACTTGTTGCATTAGGGCAAGGCAGGGATGCGGATATAATACTTGATATTGCTAATGGATCTGATGTTATTGTTAAATTGGGTACTTTACTATTTGTAGTTGATATTTTAAAAACTGAACTACCTGTAATTTCAACATCTAATAGAAAATAAGATGATGTAAGTGGGCTATTTAAGAGGACACCGTCTTTATACCATCTATATTGATTATTTAATCCTCCAATTGCAGAAATAATTTTGTTTGAAAATAGATCAACTTTTAATATGCTTGATTGTTGGGGACTATAACGTAAATTTTTAATTATTGGAATACCCGATGAATTAAAAATAGGTTCCAAGCTTGAAAAATCAATCTTATTATTTTCTACCAAAAGCGTTATATTAGCCTTATTTATGTTACCACTAAAATCAGGAATACTTGTAAATTGGTTATTTTGAAGTTGAAGAGTATCTAAGGTTGTAATACCACCTATTGAAGCCGGAATAATACCTGTTAATGAATTCCCCTGCAGAAATAATTTTTTTAATTGACTTAAGTTTCCTACTGCGTTAGGCAGTGAGCCAGATAAATTATTATTAGGCAAATTAACGTTAGTTACCCGTCCATTAACAGAAGAAACACCATACCAATTTGAGGCACGTCCATTAAGCCAGTTTGTTTTGTTTGTCCAACTATTCCCATTAGTATTATTATAAAGGGCTACTAAGGCTAGTGAATCTTGAGGAGCCATTGATACTGGAAGTGTATAAGTAATCACAATTTTAGGCCTGATAGCAGTATTGGCATGGTCTGAACTTGCATAATTTCTGCTTTCATAAGTGATTTCATTTTCAAGCAGCATCATCATACCAAAGTTTGTACCTGGATTAAGTACCATATCCTGAATCATTGAAGTTAAACTTACTGTTATATTTTCAGTGGCAGATGCAGAAGCAGGAACATAAACCCTGTTAACAGTTGTTGAGGTAGGTTGTGTGTCCCAAGTTACAGCAGTAGGGTTCCATGCCGTAGTAACTTTTTGTAAAAAAAAGGCATTTGTACCTGTATTGCTTCCCGGTCCGCTCGTAGCAGTGGGATCGCTATATAAAAATAAATTTGCACTTTGAATGGTCGCATTAACAGGTATAGCCGTTAAATCAAAACGTAACAGATTTCGGTAAGTTATTTGTTGGCTCGAATGTGTCCATGCAGTCGCATCAATCCGTGGATATGAATTATAATTCGTAGTTTGCAAATAGGCTTCACTTGGTAGATTAAGGCTTTTTGTTAAGGTAGCATCAGTCCAGGAAGCTCCGGCAGAAATTGTTGTTGTTACCTGTGCCCGGCTTATATTAATATAAAAGAAAAAGAGCAGGATTGATATCCAAATTGGGGTGTGAGTAGTTTTCATAAAGCTTGTATAAGGTGAAACAAATAATGTTTATAGATTTTTAAAATGATTTTAATTAAAAATCAAGTTCCTTGTCTTCAGTTGATAAAGTTGATGTTGTGAGGGATTGGCTCTTTTTAAAATGTTGGTCCTTTTGCTTTTTAGTATCAGCTCTGGTTGCTAAATACAAACTAAATTGCTCCTTTGTTAAAATAGCAGAAAGCTTTTGCCTTGCCTGTTCGTTAACTTTATCTAAAGAACCATTGTTTTTGTCGGCTTTAGTGAGGTTAGTGAACCTATCATCCAAAAGCTGATGTACTTGTTGGGCTTGCTTAGGGGATAATGATAATTCCCGTTGCATCCTCTCGGTCATTGCCGCAGCTTTTTCTTTGTGCGACGGAGCTTTAAGGGTGTCCGACTGTGCAAAAAGTGGGCAAATGGCGAGAAATAACATACCATTTAATAGAATGATTTTTGTAAGTGTAAGCATATTGCTTGTTTTTAAATGTTAAAAATTTATTTTAATAGCAGGATCAGATTTAGAAAATCTTATCTGTTAATGATTGTGCTAAGCACAATAGATGAAGAAATAAGTTGATTTAAAAATCAAACCAATTTTTAATCAGAAAAAAATCTAAGAAACGTTTGCAAAGTAGTTGTTATTTAGTTAGAAGTAACATTAAATATTATTCACATTAAAAATCCATAATTATTAAGAAAATGATAATATTTTTGATTTTCAAAAATGTTTTTATTTCTAATTACTAAGACGAAGCTTTTTGAAAACGTGACAAAATATTTTTCATAGTAAGTTATTGGCCGATAGAAACAAAGGCAAAAATTTAATTATAACCTTGTTAAAAATTAGATTATTAATGCTACTCTTTACGGCTTTAACCATTTATTTTTTAACATGACCCATCTGAAAGCTAAATGGTTGCATCATGCTATCGTTTTTTTAATATCTTTTCTCGGTATTACATTTAAATAAATTCAAATTATCAATTATCAATATCAAAATATCAATAATTTAGGTTTTATGAAGCAAAATGACGAAATTTATTGTACTAGATTTTCGACAAAAGACAAAAGACAAAAAAATTATGAAAACCCAACTTAATATTATCGAAAACGCTTTAATCAAATTAACTTTTAAGCAAAAGAATTTCATTTACACCATTGCAAGGCTCGAATACAGAATATGGAAAGCATTAACCAAATTGGAAATTGTAAATACATTAATTGCTGAAGAGCAGGATAATATCAATTCTTTAAACGCAGCCATTCCGGCAGCGGGAAAAGGTAAAGTGTCGGATAAATTAATGATTTGGAAAACAAAAGCAGAATATAAACTTTTTAAACTCAATTTGCGTAAAAATAAAATTGACGTTACTAAAATTATAATTAACCAAAGTAAATTGGAGCAAACGAAGCAGGCGCTGATCGCTTTGGAGAAAGATATTGCTAACATTGACTTGCAAAAACTGCATTTTGAAGAAAATGTAAAACACGATAAGGCTGCATTGCTCTACTCGGGTGTTTTTAATGTTAGGGAAAGGCTTAGTGATGAAGAAAACCCTGTTCATCAATCCATAAAAGCATATTTGAAAGAACATTTTAAAATGGCTTCTTAAGCTTATTATACACATTGGTTAATTTAAAATAGAAGAACATATTCTTATTTTCTTTTTTTGGATTAGGGATTGCAGTGGAAATCCTTTTTGTGAGGTACGAACAAAAAGATTGGAACGTAAAGCCCGGGCCGGAGGCAAGCCCCAAACATTTATTTAATCTTACTTAAACCTGTATAAATTTTAATAAATCTGTTTTTATTTTCTATAAGTTATTTTAAATGAGAGTTAGTTTAAAAGTAAAAAATCTTCTATTATATCATCATAATAAAAACATTAACTTCGCATTTATTGATTTTACAAATATTAAAATGTATACAGTATGAAATTCGGTACGAAAGCCATCCACGCAGGTGTGGAACCTGATCCTACAACGGGAGCTATTATGACTCCCATATATCAAACATCAACATATGTACAGGAAGCACCGGGCAAGCATAAGGGTTATGAATATGCAAGAACACAAAATCCAACCCGCAATGCTTTGCAATCGGCACTTGCTGCTTTAGAAAATGGAAAATTCGGACTTTGTTATTCATCCGGCTTGGCGGCAACGGATGCTGTTTTAAAACTTTTTAAACCGGGTGATGAAATTATTGCCACCAATGACATGTATGGCGGTACATATAGAATTTTTACCAAAATATTCGAAGTTTTTGGTTTAAAATTTCATTTTGTAGATATGCAGGATATAAATTCAATCGAATCTTATATCAATAAAAATACCAAAATGCTGTGGTTAGAAACTCCTACAAATCCATTAATGAGGTTAATAGATATTGAAGGTGCAACAAGGCTTGCCAAAAAGCATAATATTTTAACTGCCGTTGATAATACTTTCGCTTCGCCTTATTTACAAAACCCGTTGGATTTGGGTGCCGATATTGTTATGCATTCTGTAACAAAATATTTAGGCGGCCACTCTGATACCGTAATGGGCGCACTTATTTTAAATAATGAAGAAATTGCACAAAGATTGGCATTTATACAAAATGCAAGTGGTGCAGTGCCGGGCCCTCAGGATTGTTTTTTAGTTTTACGCGGCATTAAAACACTTCATGTAAGAATGCAAAGGCATTGCGAAAATGGGAGGGAAGTAGCCGAATACCTTTTAAAACATCCAAAAGTAGAAGCGGTTCATTATCCCGGATTTTCAAATTCACCTGCGAAAAACCAGATGAGAGATTTTGGCGGAATGGTTTCTTTTACATTAAAAGGTGACGACATGAAAGAAGCAGAAAGAGTTATGTCGAGCTTTAAAGTATTTTCATTGGCAGAATCTTTAGGAGGAGTTGAAAGCCTTGTAACTCATCCTGCAGTAATGACTCACGCAAGCATACCACGCGAAAATCGTTTGAAAGCGGGTTTAAAAGATACTTTAATACGATTAAGTGTAGGTATTGAAGATATTAGTGATTTATTGGATGATATTAAACAGGCGATAGGTTAATAAAAATAATTAAATAGACATAAGTATTGCATAATTAATTTTGAAAAGAACAAAAAAAATAAAACAAGAATTAGAAGGTGTAAGCCTGAAATTCCGGCGGGCGTGCGGTGGGTATGTGGGCAGATAGCTTTCGGAATTTCTTGATTTTTTTGGTTACTTTTTTCATCAAGTATCTAAACATTTGAAATTCTAAATCCCCTGAAGTAACTTGTCAAGCTAGCAGTGCCAAAGCAAAACCGTCTTTTTCAATGGTGTTATACGAACCCGCCATCAAGTTTGGTTATGTTCTTTTAATAGAAATCCATTTGGTGGCCAATAAATCAGGACCCCGTTTAAGAGCTTATAGGAATCTGGAAAGAACAAATGCACTGCTTTTTATACTTTAAATTTTAAAAGCATGACACACAAAAAAGCATTTCCCATTATTTCTCCTAATGCTGCCGGGATTGACATTTCCAGTAAAGAGCATTTTGTAGCTGTAAACCCTGATTTATCAGAACCTATAAAAGCTTTTGGTGCTTTTACAGAAGATTTGGAAACCCTTGTAGCATGGTTAAAAGAATGCAAGGTAGATACAGTAGCCATGGAAGCCACTGGAATTTACTGGGTGAGTCTGTTTCTCATGATTCAGGAAGCAGGGATAGATGTATTGCTAGTTACAGCCAAACATGTAAAAAATGTAAAAGGTAAAAAGACTGACATTAGCGATGCAGAATGGATCAGGCAATTACATAGCTGCGGTTTATTGTCTTCCGGCTTTCAACCCGATGGCTTTACCAGAAAACTAAGAACCTATGTTCGTCATAGGAAAAATTTAATAGAAATGTCGGCTACTCATGTGCGCATGATGCAGAAAGCTTTTGAACAAATGAATGTAAAACTTCAACATGTCATCGCAGACATTACCGGAAAATCAGGTAGAGAAATAATAGAAAGCATTCTAAAAGGCGAACGGGATGTGGAAAAACTAACAGCCTTGTGTGATAACCGCATCCGAAGAGAAAAGAAAGAATCAATAAAAAAATCGCTGAATGGAATTTGGAAGGAAGAACATCTTTTTGAACTGGAACAAAGTTATAATATGTATAAAACATACTGTGCAAGCATTATAGATTGCGATAAAAAGATAGAAGAACACTTAAAAACCTTAGTTAATGAAGAAGAATTAGAAGAAAAGAAACAAAATGGAAAGAGGAATAAAAATGACATAAATTTGGGAAATATCAATCTGGCTACGATAACAAGCGTGGATTTAACGGAGATATTTGGCATTACCGATTCAAATGCGATAGGGATTATTAGTGAGATTGGACTTGATATGAGTAAGTGGCCCACGGTGAAACATTTTACATCCTGGCTCAACCTAGCCCCCAATAATAAAATTTCAGGGGGAAAAATATTAAGCAGCAAAATCCCAAAAAAGAAGAATAGAGCTGGTCAGGTATTTAAATTGGCAGCTTATTCTATTCAAAGAAGTAATAACTGGCTATCACATTTCTATAAAAAAATAAAAAGCAAGAAAGGAACACCAAAAGCAATAGTAGCAACAGCAAGAAAAATAGCAGTAATCTTTTATAAGATGTTGAAAGATAAAGTTAAATTTGAACCAATGCGAAATGAAGTATATGAAAAACAGTTTAAAGAAAAGCAAATTAACAGATTGAACAAGCAAGCAAAGGCACTTGGCTTACAGCTAGTTAGAGTCTAGTTACTTAAGAGGAAAAAAGTGACAAATCATAAGTGCAGAAACGTTGCTTTTCGTGGTGTAAATACCAATTATCAATGTAATTAAGTGCCTATTTCAAAAAATAATTTATTATTCCTTATTTTATTAATTGATTCATTATATATGGAGGATAAATATATAATCCCTGATCAAACAAGGATAGGCCACGTTCATTTAAAAGTATCGGATATTGAAAGATCTCTGAATTTTTATTGTGGTTTACTCGGCTTTAATATAACAGCAAGGTATGGAAGTGAGGCAGTATTTATTTCTGCGGGAGGTTATCATCATCATATCGGATTAAATACCTGGTACAGTAAAAACGCTGGTCCTGCACCTGTAAATAGCGCAGGTTTGTTTCATACTGCAATACTTTATCCAAATAGAAAAGATTTGGCTTTTATTTTTGAAAGGCTTACAAAAGCAAAATATCCTTTAACAGGCGTAAGCGATCATGGTGTATCCGAAGCTATTTATTTAAATGATCCCGATCAAAATGGAGTTGAATTATATTGGGATAAACCAAAAGAATTTTGGAATTATTTGGACGATGGTTCTATCGAGATGTATACAAAACACCTTGATATTATCGGGTTATTAAGTGAGTTGGATAAATAAATCGTTTAATATACCGACATTATTAGGGCAGTTTAAATTTTTAACCAAAAAATTTAAACTGCCCATTTTTTTAATTTCAAAAATTGTTTTTCAAATATATGAAAGGTGATAACCGCCAATAAAATTATAAAACCAACACAAATAAAAGATGCTATCAGCCATATTGATTTTGATGTAAATTTTTCTATCCATTTGGCTATATAATCGATAAATAAAGGGAATATTAACCAATGATATATATAAATTCCATAACTGTATTTCCCTAAAAATCTAAAAAAGCGAACTTCGCTTACCTTATTTATCGGACTGTTTGGTACTAAAGCAAATAATAAAAATGAGCCAAAGAAAAAACCTATAACAGTATAACCTATTCTTATAAAATATTCATCTTTAAGGCTGAAATTATGGTTTATTAAAGTAATGAGGATCAAAATTAATGTAGAAACGGTTAAAATAAGAGCGGTATATTTCTCTAAAATAATTTTACCTTTTTCACTTCTGATCATAATGGCTATCAATGCCCCAATTGAAATAGCATCCAACCTTGCAAATGTAAAAACGTAAGAACTTGAATAATCCTGACCAATGTTTTCAAAAATATTTCTGATTAAAATACTTTGAAAAATAAAAAAAAGGCAAATAAAACCAAGCACTTTTCGGTTGCAAATAAAAACCAGAAACGGCCAAAATAAATAAAATTGTTCTTCAATAGCCAAAGACCAGAAATGATCTAAAAGTGGCTTGGGTACAGGTGGCCAATGATTATTAAATGTAATTAACCAATTTGGAATATATAGCCAATACCAAATCTGATTATCAAAGTAATATTGATAGGGTTTAAGAAGTGTTGGATTTAAAAGTATTGGACTTAAAATAAAAAAAAAGATAAGAAATAAATAATAGAGAGGAAAGATTCTTAAAGAACGACGTAAATAAAAGGTTTTAAAATAATTTTTGTTTTGGCGGGTATCCAATAAAATACCTGTTATTAAAAAACCGGAAAGCACGAAAAATAAATCTACACCCACCCAACCAACAGTTGAACCCAGGTGCCTTAACGGATAAAAACAATGGTATAATAAAACTAAAAAAATAGCAATACCCCTCACTCCATCTAAAGCGGGGATATGTAAATTAGTAGAATAGGTGATGTTGACAGGCTTAAAAAGCTTTAGAATAAACATACGTTTAAACCAAACTGTCTAAATGTAAAACTTCTGTTATTTTATCGATTGTTTCTTGTTCCACATCCGAAATTCCATCAGAGGCTTCTGCTGCCGAGATGATCATTTCTTTAATATCCGGTCGTTCACTAATGTTATCGGCAAGGTAATTATCTAAAACTTTTAAAAAATCACCCTCATATTTATCCATGTTATCTAATAAATAATCAAATTCACGCACATAATCTTCACCAAGCTGAATAATTTGTGAGTAAGTTAATCCATCCCTATTATAAGAGAAAGCGAGACTTTTTGCAATAAATTCAATACTTTTTCTTTCTAAATCGTCAACTATGCCATCACAGGCAACAACAATTAATGGAGGGAAGGCAAAAATAATCGGATAAAACTGAGCTTCAGTTAATGATATTTCTCTTTCAGATTTATATTTATGATAGAGAGCTGCTAAATTCAGTTTGAAATCGGTTATAGTCATCAATATTCAATAAAAAGAAATATTATATATGAAATTACAATTATCCGATTTTTTATTTAAAAAATGAAGTATTTTTTTATTAAAAAGATACAGATACTGTATATATAAAAATAAATGCCATAAGGTAACATCCTCATGGCATTTATTCTAAATTAATTTTACTTTGATTATTGTAAAACTCCCATTGAGTTTAACTTTTCATAATATTTATTAAATTCCTTTTCATATTTTTCTCCGGTTTTTGGTTCTTTTTCTTTATAAAAATTACCTAACCTGCTGAGTATGATTAAATCATCCTGAACGTCGCTCATTTCGATATTCCCTTTCTTACCTTGAGATAACCTTAAATAATATTCAAGATTTTCACTTGATCTTTTATACATTATTTCAGCAACTTGTTTGGATTGTTTTTGATCGTCCAAATTATACAGAAGCGGAACAAAATTTACACAAAGCCTGTCAAATGGAATTACATTATCAGGCAAAACTTTAAAACAATGTTCAATTGCTTCTTTTGATTTATCTTTTTTACCTTCATCAAATAATTGTTGAGCCAAACGATAAAAATTAAGTCGCGCGCTCATCGGGAATTTTCTATAATTTTCATCATAGTAAACTTTAGGATTATTCATTTCTCTCCAGAACATTTTTTTAGTCATATTTTCAAACATAATGTCCGAATTAATATATCCCATTGTAGCTCCTTCAACTTTAACAGGCATTAATCTATATGCCAGGCCTTCCAATTGAAGATAATCCGAAATCCCTACAAAATTTGTGTTTCCCGGTTGACCGATAGTTGTTGAAAAGTAAATAGGGCGTTTCCATCCATCAATAGAGTTGTTGGCAATAATATCTAACATAATTAACTCCGGTTTAAAAATATCATTCGGCGGAAGTTTCCATGCCATTACATTTTTAAGATTTGGTTTTAATTTTTCCGGAACAAAGTTTCCTGCACTTAAGGAAGCTGAATCAATCGGTATAAATAATTGATTTGTTGGTAAAACTGAAATTGACCTGCCGTCTTGTAATTGATATTGGATGGCGGGATTATTTTCTCTGATCAACTTTATATAATCAATTACATTCATTCCGCCTTTTACATTTTCATTTTCAAAATATACTATCTGGTCGTTAGTGCCTTGTATAAATCTGTCAAAAGGAAGTTTAATAGGCAGTGGTTCAGATAAATATGCCTTTCTTTTCATTTGTTCAATATACCAATCGGTTCCCAATAAACTTAAATTACAAACTCTCACATCAGTACGGAATCCTTCAACTTCCTGGGCATACCAAAGTGGGAAAGTATCATTATCACCCCCGGTAAATAAAATGGCATTTGGTGCGCAAGAATTTAAAATATTTTTTGCGGAATCAACTGAATGATATCTTTTTGAACGGTCATGATCGTCATAACCCTGTTGAATCATTATAGCAGGAACTATTAAACAAACCGCTGCTGCAACAGCCGATTGTGTGGTTTGATTTTTAATAAATTTTGACAATAATTCTGCTACCGACATTACTCCCAAACCAATCCACATTGCAAATGCAAAATAAGAACCGACATAAATATAATCTCTTTCTCGAGGTTCTGTGGGAGGTGAATTGAGATAAATTATTAAAGCAATCCCCGTAAGGAAAAATAATAAAAATACTATTAATGCCCCTCTTTTATCTTTTCCTGCCTGAAAGAAAAATCCTAAAAGTCCTAAAAACAATGGCAGCATAAAAAATTGATTACGCCCTTTGTTATTTTTAATTTCTTCAGGCATTCCCTTTGTGCTTACTTCCCAAGGTTTTAAAAACGAAGCGCCTTCAATATCACTTTCTTTTCCCGCAAAATTCCACAAGAAATACCGCAGGTACATATGACCGATTTGATATTTAAAGAAGAAATAAAGATTATCTCCAAAATTTGGTTTTTCATTTGGATCAAGCTTGCCATTATGGTTTTTATCCAAACCTAATATTTGCATATATAATTGCGGATGACCTTCTTGTTTACTGAACAAACGTGGAAATAACATTTGGCCATTAGGTTCATATTCTGTTTTATATCTGTGGTCATACACTTCATAATTATCTTTTCCTTTTTTATATAAAGGTTGATTATTATCAGGATCCTGGCTTTTAACAGGAGTAAGGAAACTCGGACCGAAAAATAAAGGCCTGTCACCATATTGCTCACGTTTCAAATAAGAAACAAATTTTATAATATCACTTGGGTCGTTTTCATTAATAGGAGGATTGAAATTAGATCTGATTAAAACACTCGTATATGATGTATAACCAATTAAAACAAATGTTAAGGCCAGTAAAACAGTATTCAATAATACTTTTGCTTTTGTTTGTGTATAATATAACCCAAAAATTAAAGCTCCTAAAGTTAATATCATAAAAAATGCAATCCCTGATCCAAAAGGCATTCCCATTCCATTTACAAAAGCTTTTTCAATAGAAAATGCCATGCTTGGTAAACCGGGAATAATACCCGACATAATTGTAACAATAATCACACAACTGATTGCAAATGCAGCAAGTGCCCCCTGAACAGAAAATTTATATTTTTTAAAATAATATATAAAACCCAGAGCAGGTAATGTAACAAGATTTAATAAATGGACACCGATTGATAAACCGATCATGTAGGCAATTAAAATCAACCAACGGTTAGATGCTCTTTCATCTTCAATCAATTCCCATTTAAGCATCGCCCAAACTACAAAAGCAGTAAAGAAAGATGATAAGGCATAAACTTCTGCTTCAACAGCCGAAAACCATGCAGAATCACAAAATGAATATGCCAATGCACCAACAATGCCCGATCCCATCAATAATATAATTTGATAAGGACTTACGTTATAATCGGTAATTTTAAATATTCGCCTTCCTAAAAGAGTTATTGACCAAAAAAGAAATAAAGATGCAAATGCACTGGCCAATGCCGAAGAAATATTAATCCAAAAAGCAACTTTATAAACGTCGCCACCGGCAAGCATTGAAAATAACCTGCCGATTATTAAAAATAAAGGAGCACCGGGAGGGTGAGGTACCTGTAATTTAAAAGAAGCTGCAATAAACTCTCCACAATCCCAAAAACTTGCAGTGGGCTCAACAGTGAGAGCATAAACCAAAGCTGAAATTCCAAAAATTACCCAGCCGGTAATGTTATTAATTTTTTTATAATCAAGCATCATCTGTTAGTTATTGTAATTGGTTTGAAAAGGTTAATTTTTAAAAGATAAATTTTAAAAAATCTTTCTATTTTTTTATTTTGAGTTACAAAACTAATAAATAAGCTTTAATTTCTTAAAATTTAACTTTCTTTAACTTTTAAAGAGAAGAAAGACGGAAAGAAGAAAGAAGAAAGAAGAAAGAAGAGAGAAGAAGAGAAGAGAGAAGAGAGAAGAAAGAAGAAAGAAGAAAGAAGAAAGAAGAAAGAAGAAAGACTTTCTTCAAAACTTTACATTTCTTTTAATAAAAAACTTATTTATTTATTGCTTTTTTCTAAATAGGTATTCTTTTCATCTTTCATCTTTCATCTTTTGTCTTTCATCTTTTGTCTTTTGTCTTTCGTCTTCTTTATTCTTTCATCTCATTCTAATATGCTTTTAATTGCTGATAGTGGGTCGACAAAAACTACTTGGAGTTTTATCAACACGAAAAATGAAATAAAAACTTTTACTACAAATGGTATTAACCCGTATTACCAAAGTGAAAACGAAATATATGAAACATTAAAAAACGATTTTATTAAATTAAAATATCAAAATAACGATATTGATAAATTGATATTTTATGGCGCCGGTTGCAAAGGAGAAAATGTACAAAAAGTGAATTTGGCTTTGGGAAAAACATTTTCACTTGCAAAAAGTATTGAAATATATTCTGATATGATTGGTGCGGCCCGTGCCGGTTGCGGTAATGATTTTGGTATGGCCTGTATATTGGGAACAGGTTCAAATTCTTGTTTATTTGATGGAAAGGATATTATAGAAGAACAATTTTCTTTGGGTTTTTGGCTTGGTGATGAAGGAAGCGGAGGGCACTTAGGCAAAACTTTTTTACAATATTATTTGAGAGATGAGTTACCCGATGATTTATTTAAAATTTTCGTTTCAGAATTTGATTTTAGTAAATCGGAAATTTTAAATTTTACATACAATAAACCTTATCCTAATAGATTTTTTGCTTCGTTTGTGCCTTTTTTACATACAAATCAATCAAATCCCTTTATATACAGCTTAATTAAAAAATCTTTTTGTGAATTTTTTGACAAGTATATTAAAAAATATACCGGGTATAAGAATTGTAAAATTAACTTTATCGGCTCTGTTGCGTATTATTTTCAAGAAATTATAAAAGAAATAACTTCTGAAAAAAAATTAGAAATCGGTAAAATCATCCAATCACCATTAGAAGGTTTAATAGAATTTCATTTAAAAAATTTTAAAAATCCGGAATAAGTAAAAGTTGTTTACAAATATTACTTTTGCTAAATCAACTTTTAAGTATAAATTATTATTATAAAATGTCAAAACAAGACCAAGAGAAAGACTCCAACTTATTTAATAAAATTATTTCACATGCCACTCAATATGGTTTTGTTTTTCAATCCAGTGAAATTTATGATGGTTTAGCATCTGTTTATGATTATGGACAGTATGGTGTAGAATTGAAAAATAATTTAAAGCAATTGTGGTGGAAAGCCATGACACAATTAAATGAAAATATCGTTGGGATAGATGCGGCAATTTTTATGCATCCTACAACATGGAAAGCATCAGGGCATGTTGATTCGTTTAGCGACCCTATGATTGACAATAAAGATTCAAATAAAAGATACAGAGCAGATGTTTTAATTGAAGAAAAGGCGGCAGAATATGAAAAAGCCGGCGATGAAGAGCGTGGACAAGAACTTAGAAATAAATTAGCGAGGCTGCTCGAAAACAATGAATTAGATAAGGTTAGAGAATTTATTATTGAAGAAAAAATAAAATGTTCCGTTTCCGGAACGTCTAATTGGACTGAAGTGCGACAATTTAATTTGATGTTTTCGACTCAAATTGGTTCTGTTGCTGAAGATTCAAATACCATTTATTTACGTCCGGAAACAGCTCAGGGAATATTTGTTAATTTTTTAAATGTTCAGAAAACAGGTCGGATGAAAATTCCTTTTGGTATTGCACAAATTGGAAAAGCATTCAGGAATGAAATAGTTGCCCGCCAGTTTATTTTCCGTATGCGTGAATTTGAACAAATGGAAATGCAATTTTTTATTCGTCCGGGTACAGAAATGGAGTGGTATGAGCATTGGAAAAATATAAGAATGAAGTTTCATCTGGCTTTAGGCTTGCCTGCCAATAAATTAAAATTTCATAATCATGAAAAATTAGCACATTATGCCAATGCCGCAGTTGATATTGAATATGAATTTCCATTTGGTTTTAAAGAAATGGAAGGAATTCATTCACGAACCGATTTTGATTTAAAAAGTCATGAAGAGTTTTCTAAAAAGAAATTACGCTATCACGATAATGAAATCAATCAAAATTACATTCCATATGTAGTAGAAACTTCAGTAGGAGCAGATCGTTTATTTTTAGCCGTTTTTTGTAATGCATTTACCGAAGAAACGATTGGAGAAGGTGATGAAAAGAAAGAAAGGGTTTATTTAAAATTACATCCGACACTGGCACCCATAAAAGCAGCAATTTTCCCACTTGTTAAAAGAGATGGTTTACCTGAAGTTGCCCGAAAAATTTATGATGATTTGAGGCTTGATTTTAATGTAATTTATGAAGAAAAAGATACAGTTGGCAAGCGTTATACCCGTCAGGATTTAATAGGAACTCCATTTTGTATTGTTATTGATTACGAATCATTGAACGACGAAAGTGTAACAATCAGATATAGAGATTCATCAGAACAAATAAGAGTAAAAATTTTGGAAGTAAAAGATATTATTTCAAAAGCGGTATCATTAAATACGATTTTGAAAGAAATAATTTAAAAAATTAATTGAGGAGCAGTAAATAAATTTCTGCTCCTCATTTAAAAGTTTTAATCATTCTCCTCAAACCATTTTGAATACATCGGGTAATTATTAGCAGTACGATTAATTATTTCCTTTTGCTCCTCACTCATTTTTTTTATAAATTTTGCAGGGTTACCACCATAAATGCTTCCTGATTCTATATGTGTATTTTGTAAAACAATCGCCCCGGCTGCAATAATACAAAAAGGTTCGATAATCACTCCATCCATTACGATAGCACCCATTCCAACCAATACATTATCATGAATGGTGCAACCATGTACAACAGCATTGTGCGCAATGGATACATTATTACCAATAATAGTTTTGTGTTTTTGATATGTACAATGTATTACCGCACCATCTTGAATATTGGTTTTGTTACCGATAGTAATAGAATTTACATCACCACGAACCACAGCATTAAACCATATTGTGCATTCATCGCCTGTTGTCACTTCGCCAACTATTGTTGCATTGGGAGCAATAAAACAATTTTTTCCAAATTTAGGGTGGATTCCCTTTACCGGTAATATTATTGGCATGTTATGTTTTTTTAAAGAGACATGAGATGATAGACAAGGGACAAGAGAAAAAATAAAGAAAGTCAAGAGATGATAGACAAGTGACATGAGAAAAAAAATTAGAGAAAAAATAAATATAAAAAAATAATCATATTCTTAAAATTCTCTTGTCTCAAGTCTCACATCTCTTGTCTTATAAAACAATTTGAATATTTTCCTTCTTAATATGTTCTTCAAATTTAAAACTTAAATATAATTGAACTGTTACAATTACATCTTTCTGACAATATTCTACTATTCGGGGCAGGTTTTTTTCTTCCCAATAAACGGATGCCACTTCACTGCCATCAATGTCATCTTTTGATGTAGGTATATTAAAAAGATACGCAAGCAAGCTCAAGGAAGTATAATTTTTTATATCCCCAAATTTCCAGAGTTCAAGCGTATCATGATGAGGGATTTCCCAGGGTTTTTTTCCCGATAATTTTAATAATTGAGGCAAAGGCACTTTATTGATTAGCATTCTTCTGCATAAAAATGGAAAATCAAACTCTTTCCCATTATGAGCACATAGAACATTATCGCGTTTGTTAAATTTTTTTTCTAATAATTGTGCGAAATCTGTTAATAATTCTTTCTCATCATGACCGTAAAATGATTTTATTCTTAAAGTTCTTTCACTTTCTGCTTCACTTACAATACCCACAGAGATACAAACTACCTTTGAAAATTCAGCATAGATTCCGGCTTTTTGATAATGGTCTTCAACTTCATTTTGCTCTTTAAAATATTTAAACTTTTGAGCCCATAATGATTGGACCTTTTCATCTAATTTTTTAAAATGAAATTCTTCAGGTACAGTTTCAATATCTAAAAAAAGAATCTTATCTAAATTATGTTCCGAACTCATTATAATTTTAAATTTTAAAAAATTTAAAAAATCAATTTTACTTTTTGCAATATTGCAAAAATATATACGCCTATTCTAATCTTTAAATATGTTTCGTGCTTGCTTAAAAGTTTTATTAATATTTTTTGCATCAAGTTTATTGTATGCACAAAACATACAATCACCGGATGAATTTCTGGGTTATAAAATCGGTTCTCGGTTCACTTTAAGTGAAAGAGCGCATGCATATTTTGATTATGTAGCAAAAAATCTTCCTAAAAAAGTAAAATATCAACCATATGGAAGTTCTTACGAAAACAGAATGCTTGCAACGGCAATTGTTTCGTCGGAAACTAATATGAATAAAATTGAAGAAATAAGAGAAAGTAATTTAAAAAGAGCAGGTTTATTAAATGGTGAGCCGATGAGCGAACAACCTGCCATTTTATATTTGAGTTATAATATTCATGGAAATGAAGCGGTTTCCACAGAAACTGCAATGAAAGTTTTATATGATTTAGCCGTTCAAAAAGATCCGGAAATTGTAGAATGGTTAAAAAAAGTGGTTGTAATTATTGATCCTTGTTTAAATCCTGACGGGCACGACAGATATGTAAACTTTTATATTCAAAATTCCGGAAAGAATCCAAATCCTTCTTCTATTGCAAAAGAACATCATGAGCCTTGGCCCGGAGGAAGATACAATCACTATATTTTTGATCCAAATCGTGATTGGGCGTGGCAAACGCAAAAAGAAACCAAAGAAAGAATTGCAAATTATTATAAATGGATGCCTCAAGTTCATGCTGATTTTCATGAAATGAGTGCTTACATTCCTTATTATTTTGCACCTGCAGCAAAACCCTATCACGAAGTTATTACTCCTTGGCAGAGAGCACTGCAACAAAATATCGGCAATAGCATTAAAAAATATTTTGATGAACACAATTGGTTATACTTTACCAGAGAAAGATTTGATCTTTTTTATCCAAGCTACGGCGATACATACCCAACTTTTAATGGTGCAGTTGGTTTAACTTTCGAACAAGGTGGGTCGGGTTTTTCCGGATTGGCTTTAGAAAGAAAATCTTTCGCTGATACATTAACATTAAATGAGAGAATTGACCATCATTATGGCTCTACCATCGCTACTCTTAAAGCATTGGCAACATATGCGGATAATTCTGTAAAAAATTTTACGACTTATTTTACAGATGCAAAAAATAAAGGGGTAGGAGAGTTTAAAACTTTCATTTTTAAATCGAAGAATAACGAAAGTAATTTGAGTAGTCTGGAAACCTTTTTAAATAACAAAAAAATAATCTATTCTTTCGCCCGGAGAAAATAAATCTTTAAAAGGATATCATTATAATACAGAGCGGAATGAAAATTTTAAATTAGAAACAGGCGATTTAATAATAAGCTCATATCAATCGCAAGCGAATTTAATTAAAGTACTTTTCGAACCTAAATCATCACTTGAAGATTCAATTACTTATGATTTAACTGCCTGGTCCATTCCTTTGGCTTATGGTTTGGAAACATATGCACTTAAAGAAAAAATAAAATCGGGGAGTAATGAAAAACCAATAGTTAATACTGCTATTAACAATGGTACAAGGCCTTACGCATATTTGATAAAATGGAATAGCTTTAACAGCCTACAATTTCTTGCAGCTTTACTAAACCAAAAAATAAAAGTAAGGCACTCAGAAAAAGATTTCGAAGCTGCCGGTCAGAAATTTAATGCCGGAACTTTAATTATTACAAAGGCAGATAATAAAAATAATGGAATTGATATAGATAAATATATTAAAGAAACTGCTTTAAAATTTAATATTCAGGTTTCCATTTTAAATTCCGGTTATGTTGAAAAAGGAAATGATTTAGGGTCGGATAATATGAAAATAATTAAAAACCCGAGAATAGCTATAATTTCAGGGATCGGGATTTCAACAACAGGTTTTGGAGATTTTTGGCATTTTTTTGAACAGCAAATAGATTACCCTCTCACAGTTATAGATGTTAATGATGTTGGGGATGCGGATTGGAATAAATTTGATGCATTAATTTTACCGAATGGAAATTATAATAATATTTTAACTGAAAAAAAACTGGAAAAAATTATAGACTGGATAAATATTGGAGGCAAATTAATTGCTGTTGGCAGTTCTATGTCCTTTCTGGCAAATAAGTCGGGCTTTGATATTAAAAAGAAACCGGATGAAAAAACTGAACCGGCAAGTGATAGCTATGATCTCATAAAAGAATACGGCAAAAGAGAAAGAGATTTGCAAAGCGAGGAAGTGCCCGGCAGTATTTTTAAAATAGATATGGAAAATACTCACCCCTTGGCATTTGGATATGGGAAAACGTATATGAGTTTAAAAACAGATGCAACAGCTTACCAATTTTTGAAAAAAGATTGGAATGTGGGAGTCATTAAAGAAGATGCTCTTGTCGGAGGGTTTGCCGGAAGTAAAGCAAAAACTAAATTGGCAAATTCACTTATTTTTGGAGTACAGGAAAGTGGGCGAGGAACAATTATTTATATGGCAGACAATCCTTTAATAAGAGGATTTTGGCTGAACGGTAAATTATTATTTGGAAATGCATTATTTATGGTTGGAAATAAAAATGGTTTAGAATAATATCTTATTTATGAATATATCGATATTGATAAATTGATATATTCATAAATATTTATTTTAAAAGAATCAATTTTACATAATCTTATCTTTGATATTTTTGTGCGTAACATCAGTTAATAAATTAAATACTATTTTTTATTTATCTAGCAATATAATTTTATAAAACTAAATTTTTGATAATGATTGACGATAAACTTCATTGGTATAAAGACGCAACAATTTATGAATTACATATAAAAGCTTTTAAAGATGGCAATGGCGATGGGATAGGGGATTTTAAAGGTTTAATGGAAAATTTAGATTATTTGGAAGAGCTTGGAGTTACAGCCATTTGGCTTTTGCCTTTTTATCCTTCCCCACAACGTGATGACGGGTATGACATTGCAGACTATTATAATGTTAATCCAAATTATGGTACAATGGAAGATTTTAAATCTTTTGTTGAAGAAGCACACCGAAGAAATTTAAAAGTAATAACCGAATTGGTTATTAATCATACTTCCGATCAAAATCCGTGGTTTCAGCGCTCTCGTCGTGCTCCAAAAGATTCACCTGAAAGGAATTGGTATGTATGGACAGATAATCCGGAACAATACAAAGATGTAAGAATTATTTTTACAGATACAGAACCTTCTAATTGGACATACGACCCTATAGCAAAACAATATTACTGGCACCGTTTCTTTTCTCATCAACCCGATCTAAATTTTGATAATCTTGAAGTTCAACAAGAAATTTTTAATATGTTGGATTTTTGGGCAAATACGGGAGTTGATGGTTTCAGGCTGGATGCCATTCCATATTTGTTTGAAAGAGAAAATACGAATTCTGAAAACTTACCGGAAACACACGACTTCTTAAAGAAAATCAGAAAGCATGTTGATGAAAAATATCCCGGTTTATTTCTTTTAGCTGAAGCCAATATGTGGCCTGAAGATTCTGCATCATACTTTGGTACCGGTGATGAGTGCCACATGAATTTCCATTTCCCGATAATGCCACGTATGTATTTGGCGGTAAAAACAGAACAACGTTATCCTATTATTGATATACTCGAACAAACACCTTCCATACCGGAAACTTGCCAGTGGGGGATGTTTTTAAGAAATCATGATGAGTTAACCTTAGAGATGGTGACTGACGAAGAGCGTGATTTTATGTATAAAAACTATGCTCCCGATTTGCGTGCAAAAATAAACGTAGGTATTCGCCACCGTTTAGCACCATTAATGGATAACGATCGCAGGAAAATCGAATTAATGAATATATTATTGTTCTCCATGCCGGGTACGCCTGTATTATATTATGGAGATGAAATAGGAATGGGAGATAATTTTTATTTAAAAGACAGAGATGGTGTTCGTACACCAATGCAATGGTCGGCAGGTAAAAATGCCGGATTTTCTGATGCTACACCTCATAAATTATATTTACCTGTTATTGCAAGTGATGAGTATAAACCTGATGTTATTAATGTAGACTTAAGCAGGAGAAATCCAAATTCATTTTTTCATTGGATAAGAAAAACAATTCAGACAAGAAAAAAATATAAAGTATTTGGTAGAGGTGATATTACATTTTTAAATCCTGAAAATTCTAAAATTTTAGCTTTTGTAAGAAGTTATCAAGATGAGAAAATATTGGTAATTGTAAATTTATCTAAAAACCCACAAGCCACAACTCTTAATTTATCCGAATTAAATGGATATGTGCCAACAGAAATTTTTGGTAAGAGTAAATTTCCGGAAATAACTGCTGAACCTTACCAGATTACTTTGAGTTCATATGGATATTATTGGTTGGCCTTAAATAAAATTAATGCAGAAATAAATGTTGAAAACAGCAATATTCCTGAAGTTTTATTGTTGGATGAGTTTATTCAGGGAAAATCTGCTTCAATATTTACCTACAATATTTTACCACATTATTTGCAAAAGTGCCGCTGGTATGGAGGTAAGGCATTAGCTATCCAACAAATCGAAATAAAATCTGCAATACTTGCAAGTCGTTCAAAGGCATATATTTTACTTATAAAGGTAACTTATAACGAAGGTTTTCCTGAAACATACTTTTTACCTGTTGCATTTGCCGAATTAAATGATGCGCAAAAACTTGAAAAAGAATTTCCTAAGAGCATAATTTCCAAAGTGAAATTATCAGGTAAAGAAGGAGTATTGTATGATGCAGTTTATAATGAAGAATTCAGAAATGAATTATATGAAATCCTCTCGGGTAATGAATCTTTAAAAACCGGTTTATCAACTGTATACAGTGAAATTTCTTCATCTGAGAATTTAATAGTGAAAGAGATCTCATCAATTATGGTAGGGGTTGAGCAAAGCAACACTTCAATTATTTATAATAATAAACATTTTTTAAAACTTTATCGAAAAGTTGACAGTCATTTTAATCCGGATGTAGAAGTTACAAGGTTTTTGACCGAAAAAACTAATTTTACCCATAGCCCGATTTATTCAGCCTCATTATTTTTTAAAATAGAAAAGGAAATTTATACAATTGGCTTATTGCAAAAATTAATTCAAAATGATGGTGATGCCTGGTCATATTATGGAAACGAAACAAAAATTTTCCTCGAGAGTATTAAAAATAGTTCAGAAGAAATAACCGAAGATGTTGTTGGCAAAAAAATTATTGATAAAACGATATTGTTAGGTAAAAGAACTGCCGAAATGCATATTGCTTTATCATCAACAAAAGAGGATAGCAATTTTGAAACCGAAGAATTTTCTTTGCATTACCAAAGTTCTTTATATGCAGGTTTATATTCTATGGTTAGGAGCAGTTTTGCAACACTTACCAAACAATTGCCCAATCTTTTACCATTATTAAAAATAGAAGCAGAGAATATACAAAAATTACGTCCTGAAATTCTTAATTCTTTCAAAAGGTTAACGTATAATAAAATTGAAGCTTTAAAAACCCGCACACATGGCGATTATCATTTGGGCCAGGTATTGGTGAGTGAGAATGATTTTGTAATAATAGATTTTGAAGGTGAACCGGCACGCCCGTTTTCTGAGCGTCGCTTAAAAAAATCTCCTGTAAAAGATGTAGCGGGTATGTTGAGATCTTTTCATTATTCTATTTATTCTTCGTTATTGCAAGGTAATTTTACACAAGAAGAAATAAAATCTCTCCAACCAAAAGCTGAAAGATGGTATAAAATAATTTCCGAATCATTTTTGCAATCTTATTTAAATGTTGCTGCCGGAAATGCAATCATTCCTAAAGATCAAAATGATTTTAAAATTTTATTGGAAACATTTATTTTAGAAAAAGCAATTTATGAGCTCAATTATGAATTGGTTTACAGGCCTGATTGGGTAATAATACCCATAGAAGGTATAAAAGCAATTATGGAAAAATAAAAAAAATTTTATTTTTATTAAAGGCCATCCTTATTTAGAAGGATGGTCTTTTTTTGTTTATGTTGTAATGCAAAAATAAAAACTCATAAATTTTTTTGGAAATGTATACTTAAACTTCTGCATTATTATTTAACAGAAATATGTTAAATAATAAAATTGCCATCAAAACTTATTTAAAAAATTATTTACTAAATTTTAATTGATTAAAATACAATATTTAAAAAATAATATAATTTTCATAAATTTAAAAAATATATGAAATTGTCTTTAATATGAAAGAATTTATAAAACAAAATACAATAGTATTTCCAATTATTCTGATAGGAATTGTTATAGTGACCAGCGTTTCTTTTTCTTTTTATAACAGACAGGTAATGGCTGAAAATATGCTTTTGAAGTACGAAACAGAGAAAATTATTCAATCCGGAGGCGTAATTTCAGAAAGCCTGTCCACTTTAGATAAATGCTTGAGGGGCTATGCTATATCCAAGGATCCGCAACAACTTCATTATTACGATCAGGCTGTTATAAACATCGGCCCACCGTTCGATTCATTAGTTGTTTTATTAAAGACTCAGGAAATTCGTTTTCCGAAATCTAAAGCCACTATCGATTCAATTATTGCCCTAAACCACATAGGGAGACGTAAAATGGGAGAGTATATAACAATAACGAATCAAATGGTTGATTATGTGAACAGGGAGAAGATAGATTCCTTTGCTACAATCTTTAAAAAAGATTTGGGTATGGTACCATGGTTGTCTTTTGTTGATTTAAATACGAAATTATACAAATTTGAAAATAAACTAAAGGAAGACTCAAAGGAAAGTTATAACGGTGCTGAAAGTAGAAATACATGGGTCCAAATTTTTTTTTTGGTTTTCGGCTTACCAACACTGAGTTGGGTGATTTATAAAATTTATATAAGTTGGTACGATATGCGAACCTTATTAAAAAGCCTGGATGAAAATAATCGCAAGTATTTATTTAATCCGGGTACAAATATCGATATAGCTAATGTCGGGAATGTAATTAGTATGTCGATAGATTCATTTAAAAATGCCTCGGGATTTGTTAACCAAATTGGTTCCGGAGATTATAATATACAATGGTCGGGACTGACTCCTGAAAACGAATATTTAAATCATCAAAATTTGGCAGGGCATTTAATGGTTATGCGCGATTTATTGCAGGCTAATAAAAAGGAGGAAGAAAAGAGAACTTGGACCAGTGAAGGATTAGCACTTGTATCAGAAACCGTCAGGGATAATCAAGGCGAGATGCAAACTTTAACTTATCATTCCTTAACTTTTATTATAAAGTACCTAAAAGCATTGCAAGGTTCAATTTTCGTTTTACGCGAAGAGGGTGCAGAAAAATATTTAGTATCAACAGCTACATACGCTTTTGACAGAAAAAAATATATTTCAGACAGAATAGAAATCGGAGAAGGTATGACAGGCCAAGCTTTTTTAGAAGGTAAGACTGTTTTTTTAAGTGAAGTGCCACAAAATTATCATCTCATATCCTCAGGTCTAGGTGAAAAATCACCATCATGCCTTCTAATCGTACCTTTAAAATACAATGGAAAAACAGAAGCAATGTTAGAGATTGCCGGTTTTATTCATTACGAAGCACATCAAATAGCGTTTGTGGAAAAGGCCGGAGAAATTATTGCATCTGCCATTGCAGAAGTTAGAAGCAATGAAAAAACAGAAGTTTTACTTGAGCAATTTAAGTTACAAACCGAACAGTTAAAGGCTCAGGAAGAAGAGTTATTACAAAATATAGAAGCCTTAGAAATAACCGAAAGAAAATGGAGATAAGGGTAACAACTGATAAAATATTTGATAACCCGGATATCAACACATATTTCGAAATTAAAAACCTATTAGATTAGCATCAGGAAATCAGAAACCCTGTGTTAATTCCAATTTTTGAAAAATGAATCAATTTTTTTTCTCTATTATAATACCTGTTTATAATCGCCCTGATGAAATAAACGAACTTTTACATAGCCTTACCTTACAATCGTATAAAAAATTTGAGGTAATTATTGTGGAAGACGGTTCGAAAGAAGAATATAAATGCGAAGAAATTATTGAAAAATTTAAAAATGAAATTTTAATAAAGTATTTTTTTAAAGAAAATTCGGGACAAGGTTTTACACGAAATTATGCCTTTGAAAAAGCAAGTGGAGATTTTTTTATCATTTTTGATTCGGATATAATCGTCCCGCCTCAGTATTTAAATGTGGTTAATGATAAAATAAATTTAGAGAAATTAGATGCTTTTGGTGGCCCCGATGCAGCGGCGTCTGATTTTAATAATATTCAAAAGGCGATAAGTTACTCCATGACTTCAATTTTTACAACCGGAGGCATAAGAGGAAATAAAAAACATGCAGGGGAATTTCATCCTCGAAGTTTTAATATGGGTTTATCCAAAAAAGTTTATGAAAGTGTTGGAGGTTTTATAATTACAAGAATGGCAGAAGATTTAGAATACAGTATAAGAATAATAAAAAGCGGATTTAAAGTGGCATTAATTCCCGAAGCTTATGTGTATCATAAAAGAAGATCAAATTTTGTACAGTTTTATAAACAATTACATTTTTTTGGCAGGGCAAGGATTAACTTAAGCAGGTTTTATCCAAATCAGCTTAAGATTGTTCATTTTTTTCCAATGCTATTTACACTGGGTATTTTATCAATACCTATTGTATATTTTATTTATTTACCATTGTTTTATACTTCAATAATTTTTCTGTTAATAATTACTTTTTTAATTTTTATAGATTCTTCAATTCAAAATAAAAATTTCAAAATTGGTTTATTAAGTATTTTTGCATCTTTCACACAATTACTAGGTTATGGTTTTGGATTTATAGAGGAAGGCATCAGGAAAGTTCTTAAAAGCTAAGGAAATTTAATTTAAAGAATAAATTTTATAAATTATTAAAGTTTTTTTAATAAAATTTAATTCTATAGTGTCTGAAACACAACAAATTAATTCTATACGCGTATATTGGGAAGATGTTTAATATCTTCCACAGGTATTTATTTATTCTTATGAAAAAATTTGACTATTCTTTTAAATTAGATAATTCGATCTATTTGGAAAAAACGACTATATATTTTATAATATTTTTCTTTTTTCCTTTAATCTCTTTTTGTCAGGTAATAACTAAAGTTACCAATGGAGCTACTTCCATTGACATAACAGCCAATTCTTCACAAACAGGAACATTATATTATGTTTTATATTCATCAACTCCTTCATCATCTACAGCTGTAAGTATAAAAAATGATGCCATAGGTTCAGGGGGAGGAAATATTAAAAGAAATGGAACATTAACTATTATAAATGGCGAAACAGGTCAGGATTTAAAAAAACTTATTTCCAATCTGGGGGAAAATACTACCTATCAATTGTATGGAGTATTTGAAAGTGGTGGAAATTTAGGCAGTGTTCAAAATTTTTCACCGTCGCTGGGTATAAGGCAACAATCATTATCATACAAATCTCAAATAACTGTTGATAATCAATTTGGATATAAAATTCGCTATTGGGTTTACAGGCCGGAATCATATTATAAAAATCCGACAAAAAACTATCCGGTATTAATGTTCTTTCATGGATTAGGTGAGTTAGGGCAAAATGATGGAGATGAAAACAGAATAATAAATGCAGGAGGCCCACCCCGATTGATAAGAGATGGACAAGAAATGGAATATATAGTAGTTTCACCTCAGGCATATAATGATGGAGCAGGTCCAGTAAGATATGCAACTCAAGGGTGGTTGTCTGAAGTTTTAGATCAAATAAAAGCTACAAACAGGGTTGATGCTGAGCGCGTTTATTTAACAGGATTAAGTTTAGGTGGAAGGGCTGTTTATAAACTTGCAGAAGAGAAGCCTACAGGTATTGCCGCAATGTTACCTGCTTCCGGTGTATATGATTGGTGGTTGAAAGGTAATACCTGCACCTATAAAAATGTTCCTTTTTGGGGATTTGCAAATAGTGGTGATCCAGTTGTGAATATAAACAGCAATCTGAATAGTTTTATGAGTACGGTAAATGGATGCCAACCCGCACCTACAACACCACATTTAACAACTATTTATAATGCTAATCAACACGATTCATGGTCGGCAATGTATAATACCGGAGATGTGTATCAGTGGCTTTTAAGTAAAACATTATCTAACCCTCTTAATAAAGTATTATCGGTAAGCCCAGGTACCTATCCTAATATAACAGCATCAACTTATAACTTGAGTGGAAGTGCTTCAAGTAATAATGGTAATATAGTTTATTATGAATGGACGAAAAGACAAGGACCGGATGTAACAATCATTAATCAAAATTCCGCTACTCCCACTCTTCAGGATTTAAAAAAAGGAAATTATGTTTTCAGATTTTTTGTGACAGATGCAAATGGTGGGTCCGGTTACGCTGATGTGAATTTTAGTGCCGATCCGAGTACTGATAATCAAGCACCGACTGCTCCAAGTAATTTGGTTTCTACAAATCAAACTACAAATTCAATTTCATTGAGTTGGGGAGCATCGACAGATAATGTCGGAGTGACAGGATACGATATTTATCAGGGAAATACTTTGGTGGGTTCAGTAAATGGAACAACAACAACTTTTACTCTTAGTAATTTAACAATAAATACATCTTATTCTTTTACTGTAAAAGCAAAAGATGCCGCAAACAATATTTCAGGAGCAAGCAATCAACTTACAATATCTACATTGGCTGATACACAGGCGCCTTCAATTCCGGCTAATTTAATATCACCTAATCAAACTAATACTTCTGTTTCTTTAAGTTGGACTGCATCAACAGATAATGTAGGTGTTACAGAATATGATATTTTTCAGGGAAGTACACAGGTAGGAACAGTGAACGGTACTACAACTTCCTTCTTAGTCAGTGCTTTAACTATAAATACACCTTATGTCTTTACAGTAGCCGCAAAAGATGCAGCAGGTAATATGTCATCGAAAAGCGCTGCATTAAATATCAGTACTACAAATATAGTACCTGATACTCAGGCACCAACTGCTCCAAGTAATTTAACTTCAACAAATCAAACATTTAATTCAATTTCATTAAGTTGGGGAGTATCAACAGATAATGTCGGAGTGACAGGATACGATATTTATCAGGGAAATACTTTTGTGGGTTCAGTAAATGGAACAACAACAGCTTTTACAGTAAATAATTTAACAATAAATACATCTTACTCTTTTACGGTAAAAGCAAAAGATGCCGCAAACAATATTTCAGGAGCAAGCAATCAACTTACAATATCTACATTGGGTGATACACAGGCGCCTTCAATTCCGGCTAATTTAATATCACCTAATCAAACTAATACTTCTGTTTCTTTAAGTTGGACTGCATCAACAGATAATATAGGTGTTACAGAATATGATATTTTTCAGGGAGGTACACAGGTAGGAACAGTGAACGGTACTACAACTTCCTTCTTAGTCAGTGCTTTAACTATAAATACACCTTATGTCTTTACAGTAGCCGCAAAAGATGCAGCAGGTAATATGTCATCGAAAAGCGCTGTATTAAATATCAGTACTACAAATATAGTACCTGATACTCAGGCACCAACTGCTCCAAGTAATTTAACTTCAACAAATCAAACATTTAATTCAATTTCATTAAGTTGGGGAGCATCAACAGATAATGTCGGAGTGACAGGATACGATATTTATCAGGGAAATACTTTTGTGGGTTCAGTAAATGGAACAACAACAACTTTTACAGTAAATAATTTAACAATAAATACATCTTATTCTTTTACGGTAAAAGCAAAAGATGCCGCAAACAATATTTCAGGAGCAAGCAATCAACTTACAATATCTACATTGGCTGATACACAGGCGCCTTCAATTCCGGCTAATTTAATATCACCTAATCAAACTAATACTTCTGTTTCATTAAGTTGGACTGCATCAACAGATAATATAGGTGTTACAGAATATGATATTTTTCAGGGAGGCACACAGGTAGGAACAGTGAACGGTACTACAACTTCCTTCTTAGTCAGTGCTTTAACTATAAATACACCTTATGTCTTTACAGTAGCTGCAAAAGATGCAGCAGGTAATATGTCATCGAAAAGCGCTGTATTAAATATCAGTACTACAAATAATGTACCTGATACTCAAGCACCGAGTGCTCCAAGTAATTTAACTTCATCGAATCAAACAAATAATTCCATTTCGTTAAATTGGATAGCCTCCACTGATAACGTTGGAGTTACAGGTTATGATATTTTTCAAGGCAATACACAAGTTGGCACTGTTAATGGAACCACATTAAATTACGTGGCTCAAAATTTAACTGCCAATACTTCATATGATTTTACTGTAAAAGCAAAAGATGCTGCCGGAAATATTTCTGCAGCCGGTACAAAACTTACCATTAGTACTACAAACGTTCAGGATACTCAGCCTCCTACTATTCCTTTAAACTTAATTTCTACAAGCAGGAGTATAAATACGGTATCTTTAAGTTGGGATCCTTCAACGGATAATGTTGGTGTTACCGGTTATGAAATTTATTCAGGTGCTACTTTAATTGGAAATGTAAACTCTACTTCTTTCATAGTCACAAGTCTTATCCCTTCAACCGGATATACTTTCACAGTCTTGGCAAAAGATGCAGCATCTAATAAATCAGGGTTAAGTAATCCGGTAACAATTTCAACATTATCTGCTCCTGATACTCAGGCACCAAGCGCACCCGGTAATTTAATATCAGGTTCGCAAACTTCTAAATCAATATCAATACAATGGGCTCTTTCAGCAGATAATGTTGGAGTAGTTGGTTATGATATATATAACGGTAATAGTTTAATTGCAAGTGTCGGTTCAACTGAAAACTCTTATATTATTTTAAACTTACAACCTTCAACTTCTTTAAATCTTACAGTAAAAGCAAAAGACGCAGCGGGAAATATATCACCTGCAAGTAACTCGGTATTGGTGAGTACTTTAACAAACAGCCCTCCGGTTGTTAAATTGGATTCTGAACAATCTATTATTTTACCTTTAGATTCATTGACAATTACTGCAACAGCAACTGATGTCGATAATGATCCATTAACTTATAGCTGGTCTTCTAACGTTGACAATATTAACCCGGCCAATAATAAAACCAACACAATAAAATTAAGTAAATTAACATTAGGGAGCTATATTTTAACTCTTACCGTTTCAGATAATTTATCTGAAAGTGTTGCAAGGATTAAAGTAAATGTATTGGCTGCTGAAATAAGAGATACTGTTTTATTTCACGCAAAAAGAATTTTTTCTCCAAATGGCGATGGTAATAATGATGATTGGTCAATTAAAAATATAAATACGTTTCCTAATTCCAAAATAAGTATTTTAAACGCTTCAGGACAAATTATTTTTACTGCTTCATCAAGTAATTCAGATGAATTTATTTGGGACGGTAGGGCCGGGGGAAGGGATTTACCCGAAGGTGCCTACTATTATGTAGTTGAAAATGGAAATAAAAGTATAGGTTCCGGTAGCTTTGTTCTTATAAGATAATATTTTATAATGATTATAAATTATTTGTCGAAGCGAATTTATGAATTTTTTCACTTCCTAAATGAATAAGAGCATCACCTGCATTTACAACAGGCATATTATTTATGCCAATAATAAATCCTTCAAATGGACTTTTAATTACAATATTTGATTTTCCGTAAGGGTCTGTTATTACGGCAAGTGTTTGATTTTTATATACTTTCATTCCCGATTGAACCGAAGTATTAAAAATACCCGATACTTTTGCCCGCATCCATGTAGTTTCCTTTAAAATTTTTGTATGCTGGGGCAACAAACCATAATCGCGCATGCTTAGGTGTTGAATTAATCGGTAAACACCTGTTTTACCTTCATAAATAGAGTTTTCATCCAACCTTAATGATTCACCTCCTTCAAAAACCATAAATGTCTTTCCCATTTTTGTCGTTTCTTTTCTGAAAGATTTATCAATAAGATTAGAGTTTATTGTAAAAGGTGCTCCAAAAGCCGATGCAAACTCTATATTCTTTTCATTATCGGTTAAGCAACGAATTTGAGGGAAATTACTGATTTTTGCACCGCCTGTATGAAAGTCGACTCCATAATCTACATACGGAACAATTTTTTTTATTAATATATAAGCAAGTCTGTTGGCTAAAGATCCATGTTCAGAACCGGGAAAACAACGATTTAAAATCTTTTCCGTCAGGTAAATCACGACTGTTATATATAAAACCATATACGTTTACCAAGGGAATAGCAATTACCATTCCCCTATCAGGCATTAATTGATCTTCTGAAATTAACCTCCTTATAATTTCTATCCCATTTATTTCGTCACCATGTACTCCCCCTGTTAATAACAACGTTGGCCCGGGTAATTTACCACGATATGCAAATACATTTAAATCGATTAAAGTATCAGATGGTAATCTGGAAATGCTGATATTTATTTTTGTAAATTTACCCGGCAGTACTTTTTTTCCGTCAATATTAATTTCTTGCATAAAAAATAAATATTAAAAACCAATACCAATGGTTTTGGTTTTAATTCTGCACAAATACATATCTGCAGTTATATAAAGTGTTGATCCATCGTCTCCGAATGCACAATTTGATGTTGGTAAACCAGTAAAAATCCTCCCTAACCACTTTCCTGAGGGAGAAAAAATATTTATTCCTCCGGGCCCTGTTGCAAAAACATTTCCTTTTTTGTCCACTCTAAGGCCATCAGGTACTCCTTGCAAGTCTTTAGTCCATGGTGTAGTATCAAAAAATATTTTCCCTTTCCCAATAATTCCATCCTCACTAATTGAATATGACATAATCACGGCACTTTTGGAGTCGGATTGAGCTACATATAAAACTTTTTCATCGGGTGATAAAGCAATTCCATTAGGGCGGATAAGATCAGAAACAACTAATGAAACTTTCCCGTAAGTTGATATTTTATATACACCAAAAACTTTTGATTCTCTTGAAGGATCGTTTTCTTGCTTTGGTAAACCGTATGGCGGATCAGTAAAATAAATAATTCCTTTAGTGCTTACAACAGCATCATTTGGGCTGTTAAATCGTAGCCCCATATAATTATCGGCAAGTGTACGTTTCCCTCCTCCATTTAATGGTATTAAAGATATTCTTCTATCACCATGCTCACATACAACCAATTCGCCTTTGTTATTAAGAGTTAAACCATTACTGCCCGGCTCTCTGCTATATGTTCCTTTTCCGGTATAGCCTGATGGTTGTAACCAAATACTTATTCCTTCATCTTCTTTCCATTTTAAAATTTGATTTCTGGGGACATCAGAAAAAAGTAAATATTTTCCATCTTTAATCCATACCGGTCCTTCCGACCAGTCAAAACCTGAAGCCAAAACTTCAATTTTTGCATCTTTATCTATTAATTCATAAAAGGCAACATCATTTCCGGTAATTTTACCCAAAATAGGATAAACATTTTGAGCGCTTGAATGATAAAGGGGATACAAATAAAGAAGTAATATAAATTTATATTTCATTTTAAAAATATTACAGAATCAATAATTCAAAAAAAATATCATAAATCCTAACAGTGGCAGCAATCTTATTTATGTGAAAGCTAACGATACGCTGTCTATAAAAATAATTTTTCAATAAATAGTATAGAATTTATTATGCATTACAATAAGTATTGATTAATAAATGCGGTTAGATATTGAAAATAAAAAAGTGCAACGGTTAACCACACCGTTGCACTTTTTTAAACTTCAACTAAACTAAAAACCAATATTAATATGATTTGGCTGTAGGGGAAGGTGTCGAACCTCCACGGAGAGGTTAGCAATTGAACAAAGTTTGGTGGTCAACCCCAGTCTGCTTTGTGGCAGGCTTTACTCAATGTTTATCCCTGATTCTCCACCCCCGAGACAGGAGGGCATGGCTGCCAGTTTCCATCACCCTACAATTAGTATTTCTTAACAACACAAAATTAACATTTGGAATTGAATATTAAAATATTTTAATATTTTTTTTATAAAATTCATGGATTTTGTAAATAATCAATATTTTTGTTAAATATTTTACAATGCAACTTTGACCCGATGGATAAAAATTTAGAAATTGATAATGTAGATCTTAAAATTCTTGCACTTCTATTGCAAGATGCTAATATGCCCTATACTGAAATCGGAAAAAAGATATATGTTTCGGGTGGGACAGTGCATGTTAGGATTGAAAAAAAATGGAACAATTAGGCATTGTAAAAGGATCTTCTTTAACCATTGATTACGTTAAATTGGGTTGGGATATTTGTGCTTTTCTAGGTATTTACCTTGATAAAAGTTCGCTTTATGATGAAGTAGCTAAAGAGCTTGAAAAAATTCCTGAAGTGGTAAACGTACATTATACAACAGGTATATACAGTATATTTGCTAAAATTATATGTCGTGATACTAATCACTTAAGAGATGTACTGCATGATAAAATCCAAAAAGTTGTGGGCATACAACGTACAGAAACCTTTATTTCTTTAGAAGAAAGTATAAACAGGCCGATACCATTTAGTATTGATGGTTCTAATCTTCAATAAATAAAAATATATCACAAAAAAAAAGCAGGGCTAAAAAGTCCTGCTTTTTTTTTGTGATATATTTAAAATAGGTCTGTTTTTTTTATGAAAATAATCTACTTTTGTTTCAACATTTCCATAAGTTCTTCCAACTGAATCTTTTATGAAATTTTTAACAAAATTAACTTTTCTAATATTTTTTATTATTATACTATTTAATAATATAATAAAAGCCCAGCCATTAGTACCAAATTTACAAAATTGGAATATTAAAGCAGCTAAATGTATAGATGGTGACGGTGATGTTGAAATTCAAAATAGTTTATTAAATGGAGTTGATTATACAAAAAAGATTACACTGGCTCCAAGCAAAACAAAAACCATATTAATACAATTACCGGCACTTCAAAACGATGGTATGTTTGTTTTTTCAATTGAAAACAATATGCTTGATGTGGCTATAGGGTATTATTTTTCGGATGACGGAATAATCTGGGGTTCAGCACAAGCTCTCTACAGTACTCAAACCGATAATCAATTACAAAAAATAGATATTCCCAAATCCCAAGGTAATAAATGGATGAAATTTACATTTAAAAATAATAACGCAAGTAATCCTATTTTAAAAGAATTTGGTTTATATGAGTTTAGGTTATCAGGAAGACATAATTATTTTCTGGTGCTTGGTGCTTCTATTACTGCATCAGCCGGAGGTTTAACTGATTGGAGGCAATCTATTCAAAATAAATTCCCGACAGATAGCTATAAACCTGTGGTATTCAATTGGGCTGTAAGCGGTTCAAAAACTATTGATCTTTATAATAAGATTGATGAATTTTTAGGACAGCATCCTTATGCAGCATATGTTCTTGTTGAAACAGGTGGCAACGATGTAACGACTACCAGACCATTAATTTATGGCAGCAACGATGCCTATATTACTACTATGGATACAAGAATAAGAAATATAATACAAAAAATTAAAAATGCCGGTAAAATACCTGTTTTCTGGAGGATAAGTTTTAGGGATTATAAAAATGTATTTCCTGTTAACCAAGGGAAAAATCAGGAAAACGGTTCTTTACCTTATAATTTTACAATTGATAAAATTATTAAAGATTTAACTCCTGATTTTTATAATAATCAGGAAAGGCGGGGGATGGTTGATTTTTATTCTTTTACACTAAACAATCAGAGTTGGCTTAAATCAGTAGACGGTATCCATTTCAACCCCGAAGATACCTATCATATTCGTGATTGCTGGATAGATAATGCCATAAAGTATATTTATAAAGGCACACGTACAAATCCAATTCCATATAACGAATATGTTACTAATCTCAGAACACTATCTACAAACTCTGTTGTAGTTGCTGAAACTTCTAAATCTGATAAAGATATATATAATGCCAGAATATTAGTTGAACAGATTGCTGATACGCCAACGAGAATTTCTTTACTTGACAGATTAGATAATATTAATAACCCACAACCCAAAACATTCTATTTAAAATCAACCGGTGATATTTCTGATATAAATAATTGGGGAAGCAATGCAGATGGAACCGGTACAATACCACTTAACTTCACGAGTAATTCGCTTACTCTGATTATAAATAGAGATGCCAACTTAAGTACAAATTTTATTGCAAACGGTTTAAATTCGAAACTTGTAATCAAAAAAAACAAAAATTTAACTTTAATGCCTTCCGCTAATCTAAATTCTGTTTTGGATTTGGAAGACGGTTCTACACTTGATAATCAGAGTACCAATCAGGTAACTTTTGGGAAAATTTCACCAACTTCCACTGTAATATTTTCATCAAATGCCGTTATTCCAAGTATTTCATTCGGAAAAATAATTTTAGCAGGCAATGCGTCCAAGAAAAAATTAAGTTCCGGTACTTTACATATATTGGGTGATCTTTTAATTAAAGACCAGATTGATTTTTCAACTTCTGCAACTGATAATACGATTGATTTAAAAGGGAATTTAACTTGTCAACAAAATATAAATACTTCAGACAAAAAATTTTTAAATTTTGTATTCAGTAGTTCAGGCAATCAACTTTTAAGTTCCATTGGGGTAAATGCCTTATTTAATTCACTATCCCTTACCACAGGTACAAATCTTAACTTAGATGCTAATACCCAACCCGAAATAGGGAATTTAATTTTAAACGACGGAAGTAAATTTATTATTAGTAATAATACCATTTCAATTACCACAAGTTTAAATCCAATTAATCAAAAAGGACAAATTGAAAGTAATGGTGGTTCAGTTAACTTCAACACAGGTTCAGATAGTCATATTTATACATCCTCAATCTCAAATGTTTTTAAAGGATTAACTATTGATGCACACATAAATAAAGTATTCCTGCATTCTAATTTATCTTTAATTACCTCTTTAAAATTAAAAACAGGAAACTTTGATGTTACCGGTGGAAATTTAATTTTACTTTCAAATAATACTTCCACTGCAAGCATCCAAAAGGTAGAGACAGGAGCGTCGATGACCGGAAAAATAACAATGCAACGTTTTATCCCCACTCCAACATACAACCGGGGATGGTTTTTTATTTCAAGCCCGGTTAAAAATCAAACTGTAAATGATTGGAATAACGCATTATTAGAAGGGCCTTGGAATGGTAAAATATCAAATGTTCATTATTTTTCGGAAAATTGCTTGCCAAACCCTTTATGGAAATGGAATAACATATATAGTTTTCAAAATTATGGATGGTTTGAAACAGCATCTTTAACTGAAAATATACAATGTGGTAAAGGATATAAATTTTTTTTATATAATAGTTTTTTTCAGGGAAACCATACCTTAAGCAATATTGGTGACCCAATCATTGGTGATGGAAAGGATAATATTGCCACAGCAGGTGAACAATTTATTTTTCCGGTTACTTATCAGCTTGATGGAAAAATTGGTTATGGAGGTGGGGGTTGGAATTTAATTTCAAATCCATATCCAAGCAATATCAGTTGGACAAGACAAGGATGGACGAAAACTAATATAGATAATGCCATTTACATATGGAACCCATCAAAAAAATCTTACGGAACTTTCATAAAAAATATAGGGACTAATGGTGCATCCGGAAAAATTGCAACCGGACAAGCGTTTTTTATCAAGGCCAATAATAATAATCCTGTATTAACTGCAAGTGAAGATGTTAAAACCGACACTATTGCTTCATTTTTAAGAATTGAATCAGATCCAAGCGAACTTTTAAAAATTACTATCAAGAATGATCAAGATAATTCTGATGAGATTGTTTTATATAAAGAACCGACTTCGCCTGATGCCTTTGATGGAAACTTAGATGCGCTAAAATTCTTTGGTGAAGCTTTAAATATTTCAAGTATTAAAAGCGATTCTATCAGCTTAAGTATTCATTCCTTAAATGAAAATGTAGAGGTAGTAAAACTATCCGTTTTAAAAAATCCGGTAGGAAAGTATACTTTTTTAATAAACGGGGTAGATAAATTTTCAAAAAGCGATAGTATTTTTCTTTTAGATAATTTTTTACAAAAAAAAATACACATAAAGGAAGATTTAAATTATAATTTTGAATTGACCGGTGACTCCATGTCTGTTAAAAATTCAAGGTTCGCAATTGTATTGCATTCAAGAGAAACTACACCCCCTAATTTACATACTGATTTTAAATTATTAATTCATTCAAATCCTGCATTACAAAACATTATTTTAACTTTACAAACTGATAATAATCAAGATGTGAGGTTATTTATCAGCGATATGGCAGGTAAGTTAATTTATGATAATATGATACCTGTTAAATTTTTAATTGACAAATTTAAGATCCCGGTTTCTTTAAGTAAAGGCATGTATGTTATATCTTGTAAGCAGGGAGATAAAGTAATTTATAAGAAAGTAGTATTAGAATAAAATGTAATTATTATAAAACTTATCAAAAAAACCACTCAGGAATGAGTGGTTTTTATTTTATATGTCAGCTATTTTAACACTTTAAGAATTATTATCGTGGTACTCTAACAGTAATATTTTTTTTAGGCATTAAATTTTCAATTTCTTTATAAAAAGCATCTTCAAAAGCCCCTACATAATAATAAAACTCCTTATGAGCACAAACGTTTGTGTTTTTTCCTACATATCCCAAAGCCATATCAAAACAAAAATCTGAAATAAAATAATTCTCTGTCAGGTGATGAAGTAAATTTTTCTTTAAATCATTTCGCTTTTGATTTTTATTTTCTCGAATAAATTTTTTAATAAACTTTAAATTTTCAAATATAAAAACCTTTGCATGGGCATTTGAAAATTTTTGCATTGTTATTAAATATTCGATATGTTTTTGAACCTGCGGCATAAAAAAAAAATTTATCATGTAGAAATATAATTTTACTATAATACAAATTAACAAAATAATAATTGGTAATATTTAATATAAACATTCAAAAAATTACTATTGTAAGATTTTGCCTAATTTTTTATTAATTTTTTTTTAAAGAATTGAAAAACAAAATATTTTTAATTCTTTAAAATATTTTGTTGATTTTCTTAAGTTACCGGCCAAAGTCTCTTGTCTTTCTTTTATATTTGCAAACCATTTTTCAAAAAATCATTATCATAGCATAACATAAAATTGAATGATAAAAACATCGAATAATACAAGAGATACAAGAATATTTGATTTAATAAAAGAAGAAAAACACAGACAGGAATCAGGAATTGAATTGATCGCTTCTGAAAATTTTACTTCTCCACAAGTAATTGAAGCAATGGGAACTGTGCTTACCAATAAATATGCAGAAGGCCTGCCGGGAAAAAGATATTATGGTGGTTGCGAAGTAGTTGATCAGGTTGAACAATTAGCAATTGACAGAGCTAAAGAATTATTTGGTGCAAGTTGGGCAAATGTTCAGCCTCACTCGGGTGCCCAAGCAAATGCAGCCGTTTTTTTAGCTTGCTTAAATGCAGGTGATAAAATTTTAGGGTTTGACCTCTCTCATGGCGGGCATTTAACACATGGCTCCCCTGTTAATTTTTCCGGAAAATTATATTCCCCTTCATTTTATGGTGTTGAAAAAGAAACGGGTTTGATCAATTGGGATAAGGTTGAAGAAACAGCTCATCGCGAAAAACCAAAAATGATTATTTGCGGTGCTTCTGCTTATTCTCGTGATTGGGATTATGTACGATTAAGAAATATTGCAGATTCTGTCGGCGCTTTATTAATGGCTGATATTTCCCATCCTTCTGCATTAATCGCAAAAGGTTTATTAAACGATCCTTTAGAGCATTGCCATGTTGTAACTACTACAACTCATAAAACTTTACGTGGACCAAGAGGTGGAATGATTATGCTTCGCCATGATTTTGAAAATACTTTTGGAGTTAAAAACCCAAAAGGCAACTTAAAAATGTTATCAGAATTGTTAGATTCAGGTGTTTTTCCGGGTACTCAAGGCGGGCCATTAGAACATGTAATTGCAGGTAAAGCAATAGCTTATTATGAAGCACTGTCGGATGAATTTGGAAATTATGCACGCCAAATTCAAAAAAATGCTCAAGTAATGGCAAAAGCATTCTTAGATAAAGGTTATAAAATCATTTCAGGCGGAACTGATAATCATTTAATGCTTATTGATTTAAGATCCAAAGATTTAACAGGTAAACTCGCTCAGGAAACTCTGGTAAAAGCAGACATTACTATCAATAAAAATGCAGTTCCATTTGATGATAAATCACCATTTGTTACTTCAGGTATGAGAGTTGGAACAGCTGCCATGACAACAAGAGGATTATTGGAGAATGATATGTTGCGTATTGTTGATTATGTTGATACTGTTTTAATGAATCATGATAATGAAACGATTCTTAAAGGTGTGAAGACTGAAATCAATACCTGGATGAAGGATTTTCCATTATATAAATAATTAGAAATAAAAAAAAAGGGTGCCGGATTTAAATATCTGACACCTTTTTTTGTTACCAAATTTTCGCTCTTTCCTTTTCAGGACGATAAAGTTTTTCACCGGGTTTTACATTAAATGCTTTATAAAATGGTTCAAAGTTAGAAACCGGACCATTAACACGATATATAGCAGGTGAATGAGGATCTGTATTTACTAAAACCCGAAGCCTTTCATCTCTTACCTTAGTTCGCCAAACTTGTGCATAACCTAAAAAGAAACGTTGATCAGGTGTAAACCCATCTATTTTTTCATTACTCATTCCTTGTTTAGTCATTTTAAAAGCATCATATGCAATGGTTAAACCTCCTAAATCAGCAAGGTTTTCTCCAAGTGTTAATTCACCTTTCACGTGCATGGTATCCAATACAGTATAGTCATTAAACTGCTTAACTACTACTGCTGCTTTAGTGTCGAATTTTTCCGAATCATCTTTTGTCCACCACTCTTTTAAATTTCCTTGAGCGTCGTATTTTCTGCCTTGATCATCATAGCCATGTGTTATTTCATGACCAATTACCATTCCTATTGCTCCATAATTAACGGCATCATCTGCATTTGCATCAAAGAAAGGGAATTGTAAAATGCCGGCCGGGAAAACAATTTCATTATTACTTGGGTTATAATAAGCATTTACAGTTGGAGGTGTCATCCCCCATTCTGTTCTATCAACCGGTTTACCAAGCTTATTTATCATTTCTTTAAAATAATGCTTTTTAATAATTATAGCATTTTGATAAAAAGCGTTGCGCGAAATAGTAACATCATCAAAGTTTTTCCATTTATCAGGATATCCTATTTTTGGAGTAAATGAGGCTAGTTTCTCATTTGCTTTTTGTTTGGTGGTTTCACTCATCCAATCCGATTTTTGAATGTGAATTTTAAAAGAAGCTCTTAAATTGCTTACTAATTCATCCATTCTTCGCTTAGCATCAGGTGTAAAATATTTTTTTACATATAGTTGGCCAAGTAATTCTCCTAATCCACGATCGGTAATAGCAATCATTTGTTTCCAACGTGGTTGTTCTACTTTTTGTCCTGATAAAGTTTTATTATAGAAAACAAATCTCGCATCTCTAAATGCCTTTCCAAAGTAGGGTGCAGCAGCTGATAAGTAATCGAATTTAACTTTATTTTTCCAAATAGAAATTGGTTGAGAGGCTAATAAAGAGCTTAATTCTTTGTAATAATTTAACTGTTGAACATTTATAGAATCAGTTAATAATTGCATTTTAAGTAAAACTGATTTCCAATCGATATTTGGAGACAGTTTTTGTAAAGAATCTATATTTATTTTATGATAATTTTTAATTGGATTACGAAGTTCAATTCGAGAAACGTGAGATTTTGCTATTTCAGTTTCTAATGCTAAAATTTCTTGTGCTTGCTTTTTCGCATCAGCTGCAGGTGTACCGGTTAATGAAAAAAGTTTGGCAACATATATTACAAACTGGTTTCTAATTTTGATTGTTGCAGAATCTTTTTTAGCGTAATAATCTTTTTCAGGAAGGCTTGTACCTCTTTGTGAAAGGTGAACTAAATTTTTATCACTGTTTTTATCATCATTATCTACATAAGCACCTATCAAATCTCCTCCACCCTCTTTTGTATCTTCAGCTAAAAAATTAATAAGCTGCTTGTAGTCTTTTATGGCGTCTATTTGCGCTAATTTTGCATTAATAGGTTGATATCCAAGTTTTTCTATAGCAACTGTATCCATTCCACTGGCAAAATAATCACCGACCTTTTGTTCTAAAGTGCCTGAAGCATTTTTTTTATTGGCAACTTCATCCAAAATACTTTTTAAGTTTTTTTGATTGCTGTCATATAAAGTTACGAAAGAGCCCCAACTGGATTGATCATCAGGTATTTTCGTATTTTTTATCCAACCACCATTAGCATACACAAAAAAATTGTCTCCTGCCTTTATTGATGGATCCATTCCATTTTTATCAAAAAAAAATGTTCTTTTTTGAGGTGTCGGTTGCGCTTGGGCAGATAAGTTTATAAAAACAAATCCTGATACAATCGAAAGCCATAAAAATTTATTATTCATGGTTTTAAAATTTTGGTTAGATTTAAAAAAATCAAAATAAAAGATCAAATTTTAATTAAAAAAATTAAATTATTTAAACGGTAAACTAGTTTTTTTAAATTTTTAAAAAATAAATTATCAAAATAACGATATTGATATATTCATAAAGTTATTTTTTTATGTGTATTGATAAGCCCACCAAATTAATACGATTTGTAAAGGAAGTCTGAGCCAAAGAACCCATTTAGGTATTCTATTAAATTTACCTGAAGTGAGCATATATATGTTTGCCGGAAAAATGGCAATAAATAATAAAATAATCCCCCACGCCGACCAATTTCTTATTTCAGTAATCAATAGCCCAACTCCAAAAATGATTTCTGCAACTCCACTTAAATAATTAAGTGAAACATGATTTGGCAAAAAAGGAGGCATCATTCTTAAATAAACCTTTGGTTTTCTAAAATGATTAATTCCTGCAAGTATTAAAAGGGCTGACATTAGGTATAGGAAAATGTTCATTCTCTATTCATTTTTATAAAGGCCTAACATATTTTAGTTATAACATGGCTTAATGGAATTATAAACCCGGTAATTTAACCCCTCCTTTAGTCAGATCATTTATTAATTTGGTTTGAAAAGCAAGTTTTGTATCTTCAAACCCATGTGCGTTAACCCATACATTGATCATTAAGATAAAACCATCTTTATTCTCTATTTGTGAAATACCAATCCGTCTTTCCGGTGATTTTAACATATTTTCAGACGAATCAATAATTGAATTTATTATTTCTGTAGCTTTTTCTATATCGGCACCATAAGATAGCATTAATGGTACATCTAATCTTCTGTTTCCCTCCCTGCTTATGTTTGTAATAACTTCATTTGATAATTTACTATTTGGGATAATAACACTTTTATTGTCGTATGTGGTTAATACTGTATAAAAAATTTGAATAGATTTAACCGTCCCTTCAGTGCCTTGCGATAAGATATTGTCTCCTACTTTAAAAGGTTTCAATAATAAAATTAAAACACCACTTGCAAAATTTTGCAGTGTACCTGATAATGCTAAGCCGGCAGCAACTCCAAAAGCGCCTACCATAGCAGCAAAAATTGTCATTTCAATACCTAAAATTTGCATGACAATTAATACAAGGCCAACCCTTAGCAGCATTACAAAAAAACTTAATAAAAATGGTTTTAAAGAGGCATCCAATTCCATTTTTGACATCCCGCTTTTTACCCATTTGGCCATAAGATTAATTAACCATAAACCCACGAATAAAATTATTACTCCTAATAATACCCTCGGACCATAGGTTAAAAGCCAATCATATGCCTTGTCATAATATTTTTCTACATTCATATATAAGTGTTGTTTGTTTAGATTGAAGTTCTTTAATTAAAAACATCCTGCCAAATGGTTTTTTTAATGTAATTTTTCTTCTGACATAATTATTATGACCTTTGCAGTTTTTAAAACTATATGGGTCGCAAAAAGGAAATCAGGTATATCGAAATTAACACGCGAGAAAATATCATACTCTCCGAAAATGAACTTTACACAAGCATAAAAGGAAATTGGAATAAAAAATATTTTAAGAATAACAATCCGATTGTTGTTGAACTGGGTTGTGGAAGAGGAGAGTACAGTGTTGGTCTTGCCGAATTATTCCCGGATAAAAATTTTATTGGGATAGATGTAAAAGGAGAAAGGATGTGGATGGGAAGTACGATTGCAATAGAAAAAAAATTAAATAATGTTGCTTTTGTAAGAACAGAAATTCAATTTTTAAATAATTTTTTTGCTGATGATGAAATTTCTGAAATTTGGATTCCATTCTCTGATCCACGACCAAAAACTAAAGAAGAAAAACATCGATTGAGCAATGCCAAGTATTTGCACTTATATAAAAAATTATTAAAATCTGAAGGATGGATAAATTTCAAAACAGATAATACCCTTTTATTTGAATATACCTTAGGAATTTTGAATGTTAAGGATTACCCGATACACACAGAATTAAAAGAAATAAGTCCGGAAATAATGGATTTGGAATATACATTTGATCTATATAAATCCGATTTAAAAGAAATACACCATGGTATTAAAACGAAATTTGAAGAAAAGTTTTTATCTAAAAACCAACCTATACATTATTTAAGATTCAGATTTAAATATTTTTAGTATTGCCTATTACATATTTAATTTAATATAAGTTGTATATAAAATCTATAGTTACTGATTTGAGGGATATCAATAAGTACTTTAATAATTACTAATACCTCTTAAAAGTGCCCTTAATAAATAAAAATAAAATAATTTTAACATTATTTTATAAAATAGTATTTAATTTACGAAAAAAATCCATGATTAATTATAAAACTTATATTTTAATTGTAATCTTACTTTACATTTCCACCAATATTTCATTTGCTCAAAAAAGGGTAAAATTATTTAACGGGAAAGACTTGAAAGGATGGCATACCTTACCCGGCGGTAAATGGGAAGTTAACCGGGGAGTGATAAAAGGTATTTCTGATAAAAATGATAAAAATCATGGATTATTGGTTTCTGATAAATCTTTTAAAGATTTTACTATAAGTATTGATTATAAAGCCATAAAAGGAAACAGTGGATTATATTTTCGGGTTGAAGAGGTAGGCGGTGAGGTAGGTGTAAATGGTTTTCAGGCAGAAATAGATGCACAAAAAGATGTAGGTGGTTTGTATGAAACAGGTGGAAGAGCTTGGGTAGTAAAACCAAATCCAGAAGATATTAAAAAGTATTATAAATTTGGAGAATGGAACCACATGGAGGTGACTGCAAAAGGAAATAACGTTATAGTATGGGTAAACGGTACAAAAACAGCAGAATTAAAAAATGACACCGGCAGGCTTATAGGAAAAATAGCACTTCAATTACATGCAGGAATGGATATGGAGGTTTATTTTAAAAATATAATTATTGAAGAATTATAATTAAGGAGGTTATCAGACTACTTTTTTATTAATATATAATCTCTATTTAATCACAAGTTTTAAAAAATAATTTTTATGTTGAATGTTTTCAGAAAATTTATTCTGGCTTTCTTTTTATTATTTCATTTTCAATTATTCTGTCAAAATAATTCATTTAATGTTTCGGCATTAGCATTAAGGGATTTGAGCGAGTTCAATAATATTGGCAAAAACTGGAACATTGTTGGAGATATTAATGCCGGTTTTAATGATACACAGTTAAATTCAAAACCGGGCACAGGTATATTGTTAAATACCATCACACCGAAAGATAAAAAATATCAATCATCTCAAAATGCTTTTACCAAATTTGAACATGGTGATGTGTATTTAGAAATGGATTTTATGATGGCGAAAGGCTCTAATTCAGGTATATATTTACAAAGTCGTTATGAAGTTCAGCTTTACGACAGTTGGGGTATTCAAAATCCACATTATGTAGATTGCGGTTCTATTTATAGCCGTTGGGATGAAAAAAGACCCGAAGGAAAAAAAGGATATGAAGGTCATCCTCCTTTATCAAATGCATGCTTCGCTCCGGGCTTATGGCAACATTTGGAAATTGAGTTTCAGGCGCCCAGGTTTAATGATTCAGGTAAGAAAATAGAGCAGGCGAAATTTATTAAAATCGTTCTGAACGGTGTTATTATTCATGAAAATATAATTCTTACAGGTCCAACCCGTTCATCATCTAATGAAGAGGAAAAAGCACTTGCTCCGATAATGATTCAGGGCGACCATGGTACTGTGGCTTTTAAAAATATTAAGTATGCTGTTTTAGGTACATTTAAGGCGTCTGTAAAGGATCTTACATATGAGTATTATGAAGGTAACTTTGAAAATTTTGATAAAGTCCTTCCATCTAAACTAACAAGAAAGGGCAGTGCATCGGGAATTGATTATAGAGTAGGGGATACCCCTAATTTGATGTGCCTTTATTTTATGGGAAAATTAACTGTACCTGAAGCAGGGGATTATGAATTGCTTATAATAAGAAATGGATTGGCTAATTTTAGTATTGATGGTAAAGAAGTTATGAATGAAGGCTTTAAATCAATGAATGAAGCCGGTTTTATTAAAGTAAATCTAAAAGAAGGCGAGCATAATTTTAAATTAGGTTATTTAAAAAATGATAACTGGTTTCAACCCGCTTTAGCTTTTTTAATTCAAAAGAAAAATTATAAGCCGGTTGAATTATATGTGGGAGCATCACTTCCACAACCTGAGATAGTCCCTATGATGGAAGTTTTTACAAAATCAGAGCCTGAGTTAATTCGGTCATTTCTAAATTATAAAGGTAAAAAATTAACTCATGTTATCTCTGTAGGCGATCCTGAAGGAGTACATTATTCCTATAATTTAAATCAGGCCGGATTACTTCAGGTATGGAGGGGCAAGTTTTTAAATACTGCAGAGATGTGGTATGACCGCGGTGAGCCACAGATAGCTTCGGCTCTTGGAGGTGTAACGGTTCTTTCGGGTAAATGCCCTTTAGAGATTAATCAAAAATCCGGAATTTCTCTTCACGATTCTTTAAATGATCGCACAGAGCTAATATATAAAAGTTATAAACTTGGAGAAGATAGATATCCAACTTTTGAATATTCTTACAATGGAATTGGTTTTACTGATTCTTTTAAACCCTATGATAATAGGAAAGGGTTATTAAGGGAGATAAATTTACTGGGCTCACCTTCAGAAGAAATTCTTTTTAAATTAGCTGAAGGTTCAAAAGTTGAAATGGTTGGAGAGCAATTATATGCAATAAACGATCAGGAATATTATGTTAAAATTCTGGATGTAAATGCAAAGCCTATAATTTACAAATCCAATAATGGGTATGCATTGCTGATTCCGGCATTATCAGGTAAAAAACATATTTCGACTCTTAAATATATTTTATACTGGTAGTTTTTCACACCAAAGAAAAGATATTAGAATAAATAAGAGTAAAAGAATATTTAAGTTTAAACAGAACATTTGCTTACTATCACTTATGATAGTAAAAAAAATAATTAAGATTAACAAATGAAAAATATATTAAAAAAAATTCCTGCTTTAATTTTTATTTTCACAGGTTTATTGGCCCCGGCTCAAAAAGCAAAACCTCAAAGCGAAGATGATTATTTTCAAATTCGAACAATTTCAATACCTGAAAATATAAAACTTGAAGTTGGGGGTTTGGCAGTATTGCCAGATGGCAGATTAGGAGTTTCTACTCGAAGAGGTGAAATATGGATAGTTGAAAATCCTTACAGTTCTGCCCCACATTTCATAAGGTTTGCTTCAGGTATGCACGAAGTATTAGGCCTTGCTTATAAGGATGGTTCTTTTTATTGCACTCAACGGGGAGAACTTACAAAAATAACCGATATAGATCATGATGATAAAGCCGATTTATATGAGGCTGTTTATAAGTTTGATTTAAGTGGTAACTATCATGAATATGCTTATGGACCTGTTTTTGATAAAAATGGCGATATGTTCGTTACTTTAAATGTCGCTTGGATAGGGTATGGCGAAGGGTTGGCTAAATGGCATGGATGGCTTTTGAAAATAAAACCAAATGGAGGTGTAGAGCCTATTGCCACAGGTTTGCGTTCTCCTGCCGGCTTCAATATAAATTCTTCAGGAGATGTTTTTTATGCTGAAAACCAAGGTGACTGGGTGGGCTCCGGTAGGGTTACTCATCTTGAAAAAGGTGACTTTGCAGGAAATGCAGGAGGTTTGAAATGGACTAAAGAACCGGATTCACCAATAAAATTAACAAGGCAGGATTTAGAGGCTGTTGATAATGGACAGCCAATGCATGAGGCAGCAAAAGTTATTAAGCAATTAAAATTACCTGCTGTATGGTTCCCACATACGTTAATGGGAATCTCGACCTCTGATATAATAGAAGATACTACTTCACAAGGTTATGGGCCATTCTCCGGGCAGTATTTTGTTGCCGATCAAGGCCATAGCAAAATAATGAGGATGACATTAGAGAAAATTAACGGTAAGTACCAAGGTGCATGTTATCCTTTTAGAGAAGGTTTTGCTTCAGGTTTAATCCGGATGAGATGGGGCTTAGACGGATCTATTTTTGCCGGTATGACAAGTCGCGGATGGTCGAGTACCGGAAAGGAATTATATGCGCTTCAAAGATTAGTGTGGACCGGCAAAACACCTTTTGAAATGAAGAATATCCATGCAATGCCTGATGGATTTGAAATAGAATTTACAACTCCTATAAATAAAAAAACAGGTATGATGGCAGAAAACTATGAACTGAATAGTTTTACATATAAATACCACCATATATACGGTAGCCCTGTTATTAACAAACAAATTTGTAATTTAAAGGGTATAATTGTTTCGGAGGATGGAAGAAAAGTAAGATTGGTTATAGATGGTGCGAGAGAAGGATATATTCACGAAATAAAATTAGACAATATTACTGATCAGAATAATAACTCCTTGTTACATAACTTTGCCTATTATACTTTAAATAACATTCCTTCAGGGGAAAAAGCTGACCTTTCTAAAAATCCAATGACGCAACATGTACATCATTCAGTGCCTGTTAATAATAACCATACAAAGGTAAATTTGAATACGAAGGGTTTAACAGTAAAGCGTCAATTAACCATGCCTGATAATTGGGGGCAGCCCGATCAGATAATAACATTAGGTACAAAACCGGTATTACAGTTTTCGGTTAAGGAATTAAAAGTGAAGGCCAACAGTAAAATAAAACTTGTATTTAATAATAACGACAACGATATGACCCATAATTTCGTGTTGATATTGCCAAATACCGCTAATGAAGTTGGTAACCTAGCCTTAAATATGGGATTAGAAGGTTCGGAACAAAGTTATGTACCAAATTCACCTAAAATATTATATAATACTAATTTATTGCAGCCCAATTCAACTGAAGTGATATACTTTATTGCTCCGGCTGAACCCGGTAATTATACATATTTATGTACATATCCCGGTCATGCAGCTATTATGCAGGGAATTATGAAGGTTGTTAAATAAATATTGTAATATAATGTGGGCTTAAAATATATCACGGTTTTTTTTCTTAGTTATCTTAAACTTTATTGTAAGATTTCAAATAGATTAAACCAATTCTTAAATAACATTGCTCTATTGTTATGTTATATTTAATAGTATTTAATTTACTGCTACAAATTTTGCAAAGTTAATGTACCTAAATTAATGTCAAACCGACTTAATCTCTAAGATTGCCTTCAAGATTTATTTTATCAAATATTTATTTCTGTCAATATGTCTATAATAAAATCAATCAAATTTATTTGATTGATTTTTGTAAAGATATTTTATAAATTTTATATGCTGGGAGTAACGCCTGATAATAAATTAAAACGATTGATTATAGTTGGTGACCGTGTGCTTGTTAAGCCGGTTAATCAAGCAGAAAGAACAAATACGGGATTGTTTTTGCCACCTACAGTTCAGGAAAAAGAACAAATCAGATCGGGAGTTGTAGTGAAAGTTGGCCCGGGATATCCTTTTCCCGGAGGATCAGAATATGAAGAATCTTGGAAGGAATCAGAAGAAAAAATAAAATATATGCCTTTACAGGCTAAAGAAGGCGATACTGCAATTTTTTTATTTAAAAATGCTATTGAAGTAAATTATGAAAATATAAAGTATATGATTGTTCCACAGTCTTCAATATTAATGTTGGAAAGGTCTGAGGATTTATTGAATTAATTGAAATTACAAACTTAATGAAGATTCTTTAGGAGATTTACGACCTCTTCCCATTGAATCGGCCAAGGCTTCTACTCCTCCTTCATGCCAACGCCTTACCCAATCGTAAATGGTTGAAGGCTTTACGTTAAATATTTGCGCAAGTTCCTTTGTGCTTTTCCCTTCATATAATAATAAAATACATTGGCACCGCACTCGCCAATAATAATTTTCGCCAGTATTAATAATTTGCTCCAGCACTGCTACTTTTTCAGCTTCTAAAGGATTTTTTTGCATATTATAAAAGTTTTTTATCATATAAAATTTTATTGAATGAATATAAAATTTTATAATTTTTGTTATGGAATGTTATTATCTCTGAAAAATTTGATTATCTATAAAATCGAATTCTTTTTTAGAGATTAACGTTGCAAAGGAAAAAAAAATATAATAATCAACAAAATATTATAAAACCTTTTTAAGAGTAATTAATGATATTTACAAATTTTATTTTATTAATAGGCATTTATTGAAAATATTATAAAAGGATTTAAGAAAAACGCAGGTTTTAAAATTAAATTACAAAGGGCTTTCTATAGAAAGTGCGAATGGAAATCTTTTTGTGTGTACGAACAAAAAAGATTGGAGCGTACACGGGGATTGCATGGCAAGCCCAAAACATTTAATGAAGATCCTAATATTTTGCAGCATCTCCTTTTAAAGAACCTTGTTCACTAAATCAGATTAATTAAATGAACAAGGTCAGGAAGGTAGTTGATAAACTATAAGCAATAATGAATTACAATAATAAATACTATCTATTATTATTATTATTTTGAGAAGGTATAAATGGTTGTAGTTTTATAAATATCACCTTTTTTAAGAACAACTGAAGGGAAGGAAGGTTGGTTTGGAGAATCCGGAAAGTGTTCTGTTTCAAGGCACAATGCAAAGCGATTTTTATAGTTTATTCCGTTTTTACCACTTATTTTTCCGTCAAGAAAATTTCCCGTGTAAAATTGAATAGCAGGTTCTGTTGTATATACGTCCATTTTTCTTCCACCTATCGGTTCATAAACAGAAGCAGCATGGCTTAATTCATTGTTCTTTTTATTTAAAACCCAACAATGATCAAATCCTCCACCAAAAGCTATTTGTTCATCCTTATCATTAATGTGTTTATTAACAGGTGTAAGTTTTCTAAAATCGAAAGGAGTACCTTCTACAGTTTTTAATTTTCCGGTTGGGATTAAAGTTTTATCTACCGGAAGAAACTTATCTGCATTTATAGTTACTTCATGGTCTAAAATATCTCGTTTCACATTTCCGGTTAAATTAAAATAACTGTGATTTGTTAAATTTACTATGGTATTTTTATCAGTAGTTGCTTCATAATCAATATGTAAGCTATTGTCATTATGCAATGAATAAATAACTTTTACAGTTAAATTACCGGGAAATCCTTCTTCCATATCTTTACTGGAATAAGTTAAATTTAACCCATGTGCTGAATCTGTTTTAAATCCTTCAGCGTTCCATACCACTTTGTCAAATCCTTTTGTTCCTCCATGTAAATGATTAAGTCCATTATTAACTACTAATGGATATTTTTTACCATCTAAGATAAAATTTCCTTTGGCAATTCTATTTCCATATCTACCGATAAGTGCTCCAAAGTAGGGCGTTAATTTATTTAAATAACCCGATAACGAATCGTAACCCAATACTATATCTTCAAATTTTCCATTTTTGTCGGGAGTTAATATAGAAGTAATAATACCTCCGTAATTGGTTATTTTTACTTCCAAACCTTTGTTATTTTTCAATGTATATAAGTATACTTTTTGACCGTCTACTTCTCCAAATAATACCTTATTTTGGATGCTGTCCTTTACAACATTAGCAGATCCTTCCATGGGTTTCTTTTTATTTTTAGTTTCACAGCTCTGGAAAAGAATTAATGCAAAAAATAGAATTGTTAAATATTTAAGATATTTCATAAGAAAATACTTTTAGTGTTTTAAATAAGTTGTAAGTAAAAGAGAATTTTCTAATGAAGCAAAAATAAACTTACGCACTTAATGTTGGGGTTCTTTCCCACGCATAAAAGAAAGCAGATCCTGAAAATTTTCAGGCATTGCAGGTTTTAATGAAAATGTAAAAATACTTCCTTTCCCTTCCTGACTCACAACCCATATTTGACCACCGGATTTCTCTACAAATTCTTTACATAAAATGAGTCCTAAACCTGTACCCTTTTCTCCGGCAGTACCTCTATAATTTTTTTTGATGTTGGGGTCAAAAATTGTTTTTATAACTTCTTCTTTCATTCCAATACCCGTATCGGAAACGGAAACATGGATCATCCGATTTTTCTTTCGGGTACCAACGATAATTCCTCCTCCGGGATTGGTAAATTTAATTGCATTTGAAATAAAATTTCTTAGTGCAAACCTTAAATAATTTTCATCTGCATATACACTATGGTCGTAAGGTTCAACTTGTATTTGAATATGTTTAGTTTCAGCAATTTGATTGAGCTGGTTTACAATTTCTTCAATAATAGGTTTTAAAGATAAATTCTTTGGTTCAGGTTCAACCATTCTCATTTGTAACCTGGCCCATGTTAAAAGATTATCGGTAAGTTGATTTAAATTATTAACCGATTGGCTTAAATCTGATGCTATAAACTTTACTTCCTCGCTTGATAATTCTTCATAATAATTGGTTAAAACTTCCGTAAACGCAGTAAAAGAAGCAATAGGGCTTTTTAAATCATGGGCTATGATGGAAAAAAATTTATCTTTTGTATTATTTAATTCTTCAAGCTCCCTATTTTTTTTATCGATCTCTTCTTTTTGTAGGGCAAGCTCTTCTTTTTGACGATTAATTTCAATGTTTTGTATTCCAAGTGCCGTAAAGGCAGATTTTCTTTTACTGTTTATAAAAAATAATAAACCGATTAAGCATAAAAGAAGAAGAACGCTTATAATTAAGAAATTCTTTTGCGAAGCATTTTCCAACGCTATTTTTTGATTTGTAATGTTTTGCAAGCGAAGGCCATAAATTTCGTTCTCCCGTTTATTTTTTTCATAAACTTCTTGCAAACTTGATATTTTATTGCTTGTTTTTTTGTTATTCAAACTATCTCTAAGAGAAATGTATAGTTCAAAATATGATAGAGCAGATTTCTCCTGCTCCATATCTTTATAATCCTGATAAATACTCAGGTAGGCTTTCTGTAATATTTCCGGATCTGCCGATCCTTTAGCAAGGGTTAATGCTTTTTGATGATAACTGAATGATTGTTTAAGATCGTTTTGACGAAAATAAACATTTCCAATACTTATGTAAGAATTTGCCAATTGGGCATCATTACCCAGTATGGCAGCTACTTTGCCACTATTTTCAAAACAATTTAAAGCCGCGGAATATTCTTTTTGTTGAAAATACAATAAACCAAGGTTGTAATAACTATTTAAAATGCTATAATTATCCTCTATTTCTTTACCGGAGCTCAATGCCTCATTGTAATAATTTATTGCCCGTTTAAAATCTTTTTTTTCGGTATAATACATTCCAATATTATTACCGGATAAGGCTATACCCGCTTTATCCTGATTTTTTTCACGAATATCCAATGCCTGAAAAAAATAATCAAGTGCAGCAATAAGATTATGTTGCGCAAGATAAATTATACCCATATTGTCAAGAGTATTCGCTCGCGTACGTGGGTCAGTTAATTTTTCCGATAATTTTAACCCTTTAAGGAAAATTTCAAGAGCCTTATCTACATTTCCTTTATTATAATACACTTTTCCGAGCCCATTATAACACTCTACTAAGCCCAGGGTATCTGAAAGGGCTTCGAAATCATTTGAAGCTGAAATTAAAAGATCAAGTGCCGGCGCGCTTTCCCCTTTTATCTGTGAAGCAAGACCGAGGTTTTTCTTACTGTTTGCAATGCCTTTTTTATAGTTTTGTTTTTTCGAAAGCCGAAGAGCTGTTTCAGCATAAGCTTTGGAAGAATCCGGGATATTTTTATGAAGTTCAAAGGCAAGATCATTAAGGGCGTTGATGTAATTTTTATCTTTTTCCTTAAACCCTTTAATTTTTAGTTTTAATGCTTCAACACTATTTTGAGGAAAAGCGTGAAATGAAATAAGAAACAGCAAAATCAAAAAAATTGCTTTTTCTATACCGGTTTTAAAATTTTCAAAAAACATATCAAATTAATAAACGATTTCAATATTTAGATATTGCAGACAAAGTTATTATTAAAATGTCATACAAAATATAAAAAAGATGAGTGGTTAAATATACAGTATTCAATATTGTTATTAGTTTCATTTACTAATTGATATTGTATAAAGAACAATTTTTGTTGATTGTAACATTATTGATGCCTTTTTGTTTTTTTAACTTTATTCAGATAAAAATAAATGTTTGAAAATCCGTCTCCTCAACTTATCAAGTAATTAAATTTTAAAAAAGGAAGTTAACGGTTGCGAGTGAAGAAAACATTTTTTTACCGCTTGTAGATGGTTTATTAATTTTTCATCTTCGATTTTGTTATTTTACGAAATTATGGTTTCAGCCCTAAATTTTTGTTTTATTATGACGCTCTGCAACAAATAAACAGATATAATAATATATCTCTAACTAAAACGACATTGATACTTATAAATTAATAATTAAATTATTTTTATTTTATATTTAATTTTCTTTTTTTGCTTAGGGAAGCTTAATGGAGAAAACCTTTGATTTTAGTTTGAAGACAATAAGAGCATTTAAAGAAAAAAATATTGGAAAAATAACGATAAATTGAATATGCAGCTTAAAATCAAATTGATTTTGTATGAGATATAGTTTAATATTTTATGATATCTGTTAATTAATTATTTAATAAATATATACGTTTAAACTTTTAACTCTGTGGAAAAAAATATAAAAAAACTTTTATCGCATTTCTTGTATTTAACATTGATGTTGGCAAATTTAACTGCAGGCAATTTATTGGCTCAGAATAAACCGTTTCCTCAAAATATTACTTATTCGCATGGTTTTAAAACAGGTATTATTACTTCGTCCGATATTCAAACCTATTATTCAGACTGGAAAAAAAACTGGCTTAAAAGTGATTGTGGGGCCGATTACTTGAGAGTTGAATTTTCTGACCCTACCGGAACCACAGTATCGGAGGGGATGGGATACGGTATGTTAATAGCAGCTTACATGGGAGACAAAACAACCTTTGACAAATTATATGCTTTTGTGAAGAAAAATTGGGGTACCAATAGTTTGATGGGTTGGAAGGTTGATTGCAATGGTTTTATTAAATCTGCCGGAGGCCATAATGCCGCTACCGATGGTGATGAAGATATTGCTTTTGGTTTATTACTTGCAGATAACCAATGGGGAGGGTACTCTTTAGAAGCAGCAGGTTATATAAGTCGGATTAAAACGCATTTATATAAGAAGGTAAACGGAAGATGGTTCCAATTACCGGGTGACTATTCTAACCCATATCAAAATACTTCTTATCTGTTTCCTTCTTATTACAGGGTTTTTAAAGAGATTTCCGGTGATACCTTTTGGGATGAAGTAATAATCGATACATATAATGCATTAAATGTATCTCAACATAATGTAACAGGCCTTTTACCTAATGAAGTTAATGAGTTAGGCGCAGCAACAAACCCTTTGGCAAGGCAAGTTGATTATAACGGTGCGAGGATACCTTGGCGAGTTGTGTCTGATTATCTTTGGTATGGAAATACCAATGCAAAAGATATTTGTAACAAAATGACGGATTGGATAAACTCCAAAGGTGGCCTTAAAAATATATATGATGGCTATTCAAGTACTGATGGAACGGCTAACAGTGGCTGGAACCAATCACCCGCCTGGACTGGAAGTTGGGCATGTGGCGCGATGGTAAAAGATCAATCAACAACTGATAACTTTACCAATTATTTTAAAGCATGCAATTACGATGGCTATTATGCTTCGTCGTTAAGATTGTTGTACAGCCTTACCTTAACCGGAAACGCTTGGAAGCCTACCGTTGTTAAATCAGGAAAAAATACTCATGGCAAAAACAAACGGGTATATAAAAAATAGAACTTAAAATTAGAATCAGATTATTTTCCCTCAACACCGGAACCGGCAATTATAGAACTACAATTGTCGGACATCAGTGGCATTGAATGCAGATAGAGAATTATAAGCAATTCGGCGAATGCAAACTAAAGCCAAAAATGTAAGAATGGCTTTAGTTTAACCTATATAAAAAATAAACTTAACAAGCCATTTGAAAGTGTTGTTTTAAAAATATTTTTATGGATTGATTTACAGGATTCTTATCTTCCATTTCTTTAATTTTATTCCAATTGTTAAAGGAATTCGATGTGGTTATTTCTTTTTTGGCAACCATTTCAAAATTTTTCTTTCGCCCTACAACCATTTCTATATCATTATTTAAAGCGCTTAAAGCCTGTTTTAATTGTTCTAATTTGCTTTGATTGAGAACGAGTTTAACCACATCTATTTTACTTTTTCTGAGGTTCAGTCTGAAAAGTTTGTATTCGGCTTTTGTTTTCCATACCGATAGTTTATCCTTTATTTTTCCTTCTCCCGCTGCTTCAACTGCTGCATTTATCGATTTTAAATTTTTTTCTTCTTCTGCAATTAATATCTCAAGTTCCTCTAATTTTAAAAGGCTTTTAAAAATCTTATATTCCAATCTTGCAATTTGATAAATGAATTGCTTTTGTTTTAATGTCAATTTCATTAAAACATTTTCAACAGCAGCGATGGATGTAAGTGAATTAAGCATATTTTATTTTTTAGATAAGTTTTTTCTCTTTTTTCTATTACATAAATATCGTCATTTTAGTCTGGATGACCTAATTTATTGATATTTTGATATTGATATATTCATAATTTAAGAAGAACCGAAAAACTAAATTTTTATACATTTAAAATATTGAGTTTTAAATAAAAAAAGCTCCGTTCAGGAGCTTTTTTATAAAATTAATTCTTAAAAAGAGATTAATAATCCATATTATTTTTTTAATTCTTTTTTCATTTCATCGACAGCATACATTTCTGCATCTTTGGCCTGGGGAACAATTACACCCATCCCAAAAAATTCATGTGTAACTCCATCATAATTTTTACTTTCTACTTTAACTCCTGCAGCTTTCATTTTTTCGACAAGTGCCATTCCTTCACTTTGCAAAGGATCAATTTCGGCAGTGATTATTGTGGTTGGAGGCAGGCCTTTAAGGTTTGCATTTAAAAGATTAATGCGAACATCTTTACCTTCACTCATATTGTTCAAATAGTTTTTCACAAACCATTTCATCATGGCTTTATTTAAAGGTTTTGCATTTGAATTTTTCTTGTAAGAAGGCGTTTCCATATCAGAAGCTGCCACAGGGTATACGGCTAAAATTGTTGTTGGTAACATTATACCACTATCACGAGCCTTAATTGCAGTATTAATAGCCAAATTACCACCCGCACTTTCTCCCGCAACTGCTATTTTTTTTGGATCGCCTTTAATGGAAGTAACGTTTTTCACAACCCAGTCATAAGCTGCGAAAGCATCGTTATGTGCTGTAGGAAATTTGTGTTCGGGTGCCAATCTATAAGCTACAGAAACGACAACTGCTCCAATTTTATCTGCCAGTACACTAGCTGAAGCATCATAAACATCTAAATCAGCTATTACAAATCCTCCTCCATGGTAATAAACAAGTACAGGAAATGGACCATTACCGGTGTTGGGAGTATAAATTCGCAAGTGAATTTTACCTCCCTTTACAGGAATATCTTTTCCTGATGTGTCAACATTCGTTTTTGGTAAAGAAACGTGATGTTCATTAATCAAATCCTTGACTGCATCAGTGGGAGTATGATTTTTTCTGACTTCAAATGCAGTTAAATCAGCAATAGGTTTATCATTATACCCTTCCAGTTTTTCAATAACTGCTAACATTTCGGGTTTGATATTTGGAGCCCATTCGGGAGAAGATCCCTTTGGTTTTATTTCATCAGAAGTTTTATTGGAGCTGTCAGTTTTAACATTTAAAGTTCGGGTACTGTCATTTTTAGAATTTGAAGTTTTGTTCTCACATGAAAACATTAAGAGCATTCCTATAAAAGCAATCGATAAGATTAGCGTATTTTTCATATTAATTTTTATATTTATTTTTTTAATATAAAAAATTGGTGCCAAGTAGATTATTAAATATGCAATTATAAATTTATTCCAAAAAAGAAAATCCTTCCAATATTGAAAGGATTTTCTTTTTTGAATAACGTTTTAAAAATAAAATTAAAAAGAAATTTTATTACAGTAAATTACATTTCTCCTACCTCTGACCTGGTCATTTTGTGAGTTGTTTGATATTTTTTGAAATCCCCAAACCAAAAAATAATTATCGTACCAATATTCAACATTACTTGTTTCGTTTTTTCTCACTTTATCGTTTGCAAACTCAGTAATGATAGGTACATCGGTTTTACCTTCTACTATTTGGCTTCCCCTTATCACTTTTGATTTTAATGAACCTCTAAAGCTGTATGCTAGAACTACATTCTCACCCGAAAAAGAAACTTTTACCTGTTCTTTTAATCTAAACAGTTTTACATCATTTAACTCAATAATATTATCCCAAAGCATATTGCCTTGTTTATCAAAACCTGTTATTACAGCATGTGTATATTGAAAACCATCAAAAACCTGATTGTTTCTATAAGGTGTACCCCAGGGATTATATAAGCTTCCCATGTTATATGGTGAACCAAACCCAAACCCTCCAAAACCAAATCCACTAAACCCGCCAAAACTACCAAACACATTGTTATAATTATTATTTGAACGGTATGTTGGGTAGTATGCTTCTGCCACAACAATATACTGGTCATTTTTTTCAATAACATTGTGAACAAGTAAGCGATAATCTAATTTTAAATCCTTACCATGACTTTTAGCCTGTTTAATTTTTCTTTCCATTCTTACCTGTTGGCGCTCAGACTGGAACTTAAAAAAGTTTTTAAAATCGGTAAAACTATAATATTTTGTATATAATGGGTTTTCATCACCTATATTTATTTTACTGAAATACATTCCCTGAGAGTACTCTTTATTTCCGTTGCTTCTCAAGCCATAGGTTCCGATCATCAATTCATCCGTTGCATTTAATGAAGATAATTTCCCCGTTAATAATCTTTTATCATTAGCTGCCGATACCTGAAGTTGTTTTGTTTCTGTTCCTTCTCTGCCATATGATTTTACAATCATTTTATAATCGTTTTTATAATTATTTGCAAAGGCGACATTAACCTGTTGTGTGATTTTATCAATTTCCATAGATTGGATTTGAGTTTTTCCTTTAAAAGCAGAGGGCAATATTCTTGTTTTTTTTGTAAGCAGATTAACGTGAAGTAACATTGGTTCACTTCGAGTAGTTGCTCCAATATATAAATCATTGCCAATTGCTTTAAAATCTCCTACATCAAGGTCTTTTATGGCATAAAAATCAAAACGCTCGGCATATCCTGCATTTACACTTAATCTTATTGCCTGATATTCTGTTCTTCTCCTTCCTCCAAATAATAAATATAGATAACCATCGTAATATGTATATTTTATTAAATCTAAACTTCTGTTAAATGAACAATCAATGTTAAACTGCTCAGTTAAAGTAGTATCAAAGCGTGTAAATGTTAATTTTCCCTTCTGTACCTCTGCAAATGCAATTACACCTTCTTTATCAACAGGTACAACTGCCCAATCTTCCGGGTTTGATTTCATTACAATTTCTGCCCGTGATCGATTGTTATCCTGAGCATTAATGTTAATTATTACAAATAATGCAGATAAAAAAATCAAAAAATATTTCATAGAAAAGCTCATAAAGTTTTTAATTAATTGCTACTTAAACTTAAAATATAATCAAATTCATCAGCTTTAAGTGATATTACTGATAACCTTGATTGTTTAATAAGTGATATATTTTCTAAACGCTTGTCTGATTTTATTTGTTGTAAAGTAACAGGCCTTACAAGTTTTTCTACAGGTTCTAAATCTACAACAACCCAGGCCGGATCTTCAGTTGTCGGATCCTGATATGCTTCTTTTACTACTTTTGCTATTCCTATCACGGCTTTATCTTCATTTGAATGATAAAATAAAACCAAGTCTTCGGTTTTCATTTCTTTTAAATTATTTCTGGCCTGGTAATTTCGAACACCATCCCAAAAAGTTTTTCCTTCTTTAACAAATTTATCCCACGAAAATTTACCGGGTTCTGATTTTACAAGCCAATGATTCATTTTAAAAAATATTTAATCTTTTTAAGTTTAAACATGTTGAGTTTATAGATATGAAGATTATAGTTTTAAGAATCAAACTATAACTTAATGATAAAAGAATTATTCCAAATGAATTACGCACTCAAGTTTATCTTTTGATAAAAATTTGATTTTAATAATTCCGGTTTTTTGAATTTTATTTTTTTTAAAACGAATAAAAATTTCCGATAAATTTTTATTTTTCGTTTCCCAACTTCCCCTTTCTATTAAGGTCCCGTCGGTAGGAGCAATATCATAATTTATAAAAGTACCGTCTTTTTTAAATTCTATACCGGTTCTACCCCTTCCGGGTGGTAAATTATATCCTTCCGGCCTGAAAGTTTGTACATCATCTTTATCATTTTCATGGTTATGCCACCATTTTTGAAATAAATATTCTTTTTCTTTTTTCAATTGTTGGCATTTGCTCACCTGAAAATATAAAAACCCGATAAAAATAAGTGCTGTGTATTTCATGCAACTAATTAACTGCTTTTTTTAATTAAAACGAAAAAACTAATCTGTTACTTCCTAATTTTTATATTTGCAGATATTAGTAAAAAAATAATATTTATGACTAATCAGGAAATAATAAGGCTTTTCAGATTAACAGCTCAATTGCTTGAATTGCACGGAGAAAATGAGTTTAAAATCAGAACTTATACAAATATTGTTCTCACACTTGAAGATATGCGGTATGAGTACAATGATGTTAAAAATGAACCCGATAAACTTACAGGCATCGGTAAAACCTTTATAGAAAAAATAAATGAAATTGAAAGAACCGGAAGTTTTTCAGAATTAAAAAAATTACTTGATATCACTCCTGATGGATTAATCGAAATGTTTTCCATTAAAGGTTTGGGAGCAAAAAAAATTAAAACATTATGGCAAGAGCATAATATTACCAATATTAACGATTTATTACTAGCCTGCGAAAATAATACGTTGGCTACATTAAAAGGATTTGGAGAAAAAACGCAGGAAAGTATAAAACAAACATTAATATTTAAGCAACAATCCGTTGGTAAGTTGCTTTATGCCACGGCAGAAGATTTGGTTACTGTTATTGAAGGAGAGTTTATTAAAAACGATTTATATGCTATTATAGCAGGCGAATTTGCAAGAAAAAATGAAATAATCCATTCACTGAAGTGGGTAATTGGCATTAATGAAAATTTAACCAAAACCCACCAGCTCATTGATAAAATTCCATTTTTGATTAAAAATGAAAAAACAAGTGCACCTTTCACCTGGAAAGGACATTTTAATCAATTAACCATTGAATTGATTTTAGCACCAAAAGAAAAAGTAAAAACGCAAGCCTTTATTTTTTCGGCAGCTCCCGGTCATTTAAAATTTATTAATTCCGAAAGCCATTCTTTATTAAAAATAGCAGTTACAAATCACTCTATATCAGAAGATGAAATTTATGAAAAGGCCGGTGTATCATTTATTCCTTCAGAATTAAGAGAAGGAAAATTGGAATTTGAATGGATCAAAACCGGAAAAATTTCTGATTTAATAGAATTAAAAGATTTAAAAGGAATATTACATAATCACTCAACATACAGTGATGGAAAACATTCTTTGCAGGAGATGGCCGAGCACTGTAAGTATTTGGGTTATGAATATTTAGGAATTTCTGACCATTCAAAAACTGCTTTTTATGCTAATGGTTTACAGGAGTACAGGGTTGAAAAACAACATAAAGAAATTGATGAACTGAATAAAAAACTCGCTCCCTTTAAAATTTTTAAAGGTATAGAATCTGATATATTAAATGATGGCAGTCTTGATTATGAAGATGATGTATTAAAAACATTTGATTTTATTGTTGCTTCAATTCATTCTAATTTAAATATGGATGAAGATAAAGCAACAGAAAGATTAATTAAAGCAATTGAAAATCCATATACAACCATATTGGGGCACCCAACAGGAAGGCTTTTATTAAAGAGAGAAGGTTACCCGATTAACCATTTAAAAGTTATTGATGCATGTGCGGCCAATAATGTAATTATAGAAATTAATTCAAACCCAATGCGTTTGGATATGGATTGGAGATATATTGATTATGCTCAGGAAAAAGGAGTAATGTTAAGCATTAACCCTGATGCACATGAAAAAGACGGTTATGCAGATATGAAATATGGTGTTTTAGTTGGAAGAAAAGGTGGATTGATAAAAAAAATGACCTTTAATACATTTGGTGTTGAAGAAATGGATAAATATTTGCAAGAAAAACGTGGAAAATAAATTTCTGAATTAGGATTAAAAGATTTTAGGAAACGTAGGATTTTTTTATCTTAAAGATTAAAAATCTTTAAGATAATTATTATCAAAATATCAATATTGATAAAACGATATTTAAACTTCAAAAATTAATCATAAAATCTTTAAATCCATTAATCTTAATTCAGACAAAAAAAATTATTAATTTTTTTTAAGAAAATATATCGAAAATAGATATTATAAAAATTATATCTTCTTAAATAATATTGTGAATAAAATCATAGAATACTAAAATTTGAAAAAAATAAGATTAAAAAAAATTAACGGATGGATGCCAAGCAAGCGAATAATATTTTTAAAGAAAGCATAAAAAAATATCATATAACGGATGATATAAATTTTCAAATTCAAAATCCTTATTCACCAAATACAATAAACAATCTCTTATATTTAAAAAATTGGATTGATACTGTTCAATGGCATTTGGAAGATGAAATTAGAAGTCCACATATTTCTTCAAGTGAACTGGTTAATATAAAGCGCAGGATAGATAAATCCAATCAGGACAGGACCGATACGGTAGAGAAAATAGATGATTGGCTTTTGAAAGAATTTAAAAATATAAAACCAAAAGAAACTGCAAGAATGAATTCGGAAACGCCTGCCTGGCTGCTCGACAGAATGTCTATTCTTCAATTAAAAATATATCACTTTAAAGAACAGACAGAAAGAGTTGAGGCATCAGCAGAACATATTTTCAAAGCAAATCAAAAACTAGCAATTTTATTGGATCAGGAAAATGATTTAATACATTGTTTTGATGAATTAATTGACGATTTTCAAAAAGGTGAGAAATATATGAAAGTTTACAGGCAAATGAAAATGTATAACGACCCCAATTTGAATCCGATATTGTACTCGGAAAAAAGAAAATAACTTTTAGAAGAGATTTGAGACAAGAGACAAGAGACAAGAGATTTGAGACGAAAAGAAGAAAGAAGAAAGAAGAAAGAAGAAAGAAGAAAATTATGTCAGTATCAGAATCAGATTGGCTTTTCGTTAAAAAAGCTCAATTATCAGTAAATCCTCTATTTTTTTAATTTCTTTTGTCTTTCGTCTTTCGTCTTTCGTCTTTTGTCTTTTGTCTTTTGTCTTTCGTCTTTTGTCTTTAATCTCTTTAAAAAATGCATTTATTAATTTTTCGATTTTCGGCGATGGGGGATGTGGCTTTGATGAATCCTGCTATTGAAAAAATTATAGAAAATTATCCGGAAATAAATTTAACAATCGTTACCCGAAATAAATTTTCAATTTTTTTTGAAGGTTATAATAATGTAAATATTTTTGAAGCAGATTTTGAAAATAAATACAAAGGATTTTTTGGCCTGATATCTCTGTTTTTAAAATTATTAAGGGAATATAAGCCGGATAAAATTATTGATTTGCATCAAAATTTAAGAACGGGGATTTTGAAATTATTTTTTTTCTTTTTTGGAATAAAATCATTTACGATTAATAAAGGAAGAAGAGACAAAAAAGCATTAACCAGGTTTAAAAATAAAATTCTTATACCTCTCCCTCATACAGTGGATCGTTATTTAAAAACATTTGAAAAAGCCGGCTTTTCAATCATAAATTCTTCCGGAAAGCAATCTTATTTTAAGTTGGATGAAAATCCAGGAAAATTAAATCAGTTTTATAAGGAGAATGATTTAAATATTAATATAAGTGAAATGTGGATTGGTTTGGCACCTTTTGCACAGCATCAACAAAAAATGTGGGATTTTGAAAATTATATCCCTCTTCTTGAAAAAATATATACCTACAATAGTAATATAAAAATACTTCTTTTTGGTGGTGGTAAATCAGAAATTGAAAAGTTAAAATATTTACATACTTTATTCCCTCAAACTATTATTGCCGCAGGAAATTTGGAATTGGCAACAGAGTTAAATCTTATTAAAAGATTAGATTTAATGATTTGTATGGATTCGGGAAACATGCATTTAGCGTCGTTGAGCGGAGTAAAAGTATTATCAATATGGGGAGCAACGCACTTTTATTCAGGCTTTGGACCTTACAATCAGGATACAGAAAATATTTTAGAAATAAATACAAAAGATTTAACCTGCCGGCCATGTTCAGTTTTTGGAAATAAACCTTGTTTTAGAGGTGATTTGGCTTGTTTAAAATTAATAAATCCTCAAATGGTTTTCGAAAGGTTTGTTTATCTTCTGGAGAAATAGTTAAACATTACAAAAACATTTTTAAATGGTACGATCTTTTTCATAATTATTAAAAAAAAATTATGAAAAAAATAATAGTGATTTTTAGCTTTATGCTATTGATATCTTCCGCAAATGCCGTTGAATTTATCCCCTTTAATCCAAAATCTGTCAATGAAATTTCAAAAACGCTTACAGTTAAAGAATTTTTAAATTTAACTCCCGAAAACATACAGCATTTATTGGGTAGAGAATTAACTTTTAAAGAAAGATTGAGTTTAAAACTCAACCAAAAAAAATTAAGGAAACAACTGGCAAGAAATCCATTTTATGGTAATGATTACAGGAGGCATACTAATTTTTGGATTGGCTTATTAATCGGTGTAGTAGTTGTGTTGGTAATAGTGCTGTTGGTTTCAAAAAAATAATATTTTAATGTTTCTAACCCCATGTTAGAAAGCATAAATGTATAATTTTAATTAATTAAGATCGTTCAAACAGTATCTCTATTATATTTTTCAAAAAAAACTATTATTATATTTGTTTTTTTTGAAAGTTAATTACCCCTATTGAACGCATGAACAGATATTACAAATTATTATTTTTATTAACATTTTTTGCATTTATAAATTCTTTTAATCAATTATATGCCCAAAAAGATAAACAGGTAAAACGTGGAAAAGATGGTGAAATAGAAAATACCGAGGTTATTATTGAAAAAAATAGAAAATTAGATTTACCTGAAGCCGAGAGAAATTTTGAAAAAATTACTTCGCCAATTAAAAGAGCAGAACCTCAAGCACAAAAATATGATAAAATGGTAGAACCTTCTTATCAATTGCCTGATATAAATACAAAATTTCAACTTTTACCGCCCGCTGAAGAAATTCAAAAACCAATTCCCGGAAATTATATTAAAGCCGGTTTCGAACCGATTTATTCAGGTACTTATTTTGAAGCCTTTTTAAATAATAACAGAAATAAAAATTATGGTTATGGTTTGCATGCAAAACATCTAGGTTTTGCTGAAGGGCCGGTTAATAAAAAGAATTCTGCAACAGGAGATCAAAGCCTAAAAGGTTTTTATAAATATTCCCGCGATTTTTTAAATTTTAATTCTTCCTTGGATTATACCAGAAAGCAATTGTATTTTTATGGATATAAACCTGTTAAAGAAGTTAAAAGAGATTCCATCAAGCAATTATTTAACATTATTAATTTTAAAACAGATTTAACTAACAGAACAAGTGACAGTTTAATAGGTTATAAATTTGGTTTTAATATCAGAAATTTATCGGATGCCTACAAAGCAAAAGAATTTGAGTTTGGTGTTAAATTAGGAGGGGATTATGTAATAAGTAAAAATATTTCAGCAGCTGTAAATTCAGAATTTTATTTTACAACAAGGAAGGATGAAGCAGGATCTTTAAACAGAAATTTATTCCGTTTGCAACCAACTATTAAATATACTCAGGGTTTATTAAATTTTGAATTTGGCTTAAACCTTGTTTCTCAAAATGATACTACAAGAAATTTATCTAAATTAAACGTTTATCCAATTGGAAAAGTAAATTATGGTTTATCAAACCATTTCAGTGTATTCGCTTCATTAACAGGGGATATCCGGAGAAATACTCTAAATAGTTTTGTTCCGGAAAATCCATGGATCAACCAAAATATTATTCTACAAAATACGAACAAACAAACAGACCTTACGGCAGGTTTTAAAGCCGGAATCGGAAATGCACTTACATTTCAACTTTCAGGCAGTTACGAAAGATATAAAAATTTGTACTTTTTTGTAAATGCCCCAAAAGATTCCACAAAGTTTGATGCTATTTATGAAGGCCTTTATACAAAACTGTTTAAAACAACAGGAGAACTAATTTTTGATCAAAATAATCTTCGGGTAGGTTTGAAAGCAGACTTTTATAATTATTCATTAACAACTATTTCAGCTCCTTTTCACAGACCTACATTTGTTGGGAATTTTTACGCCAAATATAATATTGGCAAAAACTTGTATATTAATATTGATTTTTATTACATTAGCGGTATTAAGGCTAAAAAAAGTTTAACGGAGCAACAATCACTTAATGCAATAGCAGATCTTAATTTAAAGGCAGAATATTTATTAAAAGGAAATTTTTCTGTTTTTGCTTCTTTAAATAATGTTTTTTCAAATAAATACCAACGATATCTCAATTATTCTAACAGAGGTTTTCAATCTATGTTAGGGTTTACATATGCTTTTTAATTATGAATATAGAAAAACATATACGTCAACTATTATTCGAACAGAATTGTGTAATCATTCCTGAACTTGGGGGGTTTATTTCCAATTATGTAAGTGCAGAAATTCATCCCATTCGTCATGTGTTTGCTCCACCATCCAAATACATTGCTTTCAATGAATTATTAAAAGTAAACGACGGTTTGTTAATCAGCCATATAGCGTCTAATGAAGAAATTTCCCGTGATGATGCAACCAAAGCAGTTAAAGAGTTTGTGATAAAAGTTAATGAAGAAATAAATAATAATAAAAAATATTACTTTGAGCAAATAGGCAATTTGTATTTTAATCACGAACAAAAATTACAATTCGACCCCGATAAAACGATCAATTATCTGAGTGCAAGTTTTGGTTTGCCGGATTTGCAATATAAACCAATAGAGCGCCAAAGTACTTCTTCACGTACAAAAGACAGACCGGTAATTAAGAATGAAACTGAAGAAAATCAGGTAAAACAAGAAGGTAGGATTAATGAATTAAACGAACAGCGTAAAAAATCTTTATCAAAGCTGCAAGCTGCTTTAATACCGGTTTTAATTTTTCTTGCTGTAGCATTTGGATACTTTTGGTTTTTAGATAAAGGCGATAATGCATTAAGCAGTTTTAATCCTTTCCCTGCCATTTTTCCCGGTTTTTTTCATAAACAAAAAATTACACCTGAAAGTAAAAAAGTTGCTGTTGTTATGCCCGAAACTACCTCAGTAAAAAAATCAGAAAAAACAGATATGATTGCTGCAGTAGTTGAGCCGGAGAAAGCAAAGCCCGTGATAAAAGAAGAAATTATAAAAAAAGAAAAACCAAAAAAGATTGTTAAAGAAATTTCAAAAGTTTCTGTTAAATATTATGTAATTGTAGGCGGTTTTAGCAGTGAAGCCAATGCAGAAAAACTGGTTACCAAGTTGAAAGAAGAAGGAAACAGTAATGCAAAGGTTTTACCTCCAATCGGAAATAATTTGAATAAGGTATCATTAGGTGATTTTGAAACTTCTGATGAAGCGGAAAATAAATCAAAAGAAATAAAAGATAAATTCCCTAATGCCTGGATTTATAAAAAGTAAAAAGAAAAAAGAAAAAAGATCCACAACATTAAATAGAGCCTTAATTGATTTACAGTCACTTTAAAGCTGCTCTATATTAAATTTTTTATTTAAATGTCGTCATTATCGATTGAAAATTTTGACGCAAAGCCTGACAGGATAACTATTGTTGATTCTTTGCGGGGCTTTGCATTATTTGGTATTTTATTGTCGCATTTAATACTATCTTTTGATGGCGGAGCACTCCCACATTTTAATAAAGTTTCTAATTTCCCTTATTTTGATGTTTTTATTACCATCTTTAATAATTTATTCATAAAAGGAAAGTTTTTTACAATATTCTCATTTCTCTTTGGTGTAAGTTTTAGCATACAGATTTTTAAAAAAGGTAATTTTAAAACGAATTTATTAAGATACGCCTGGAGGTTAATTATTTTAGGCGTGCTGGGTTTTTTACATGGGTTATTTTGGAGAGGCGATATCCTGCTTATTTATGCCATTCTTGGTTTTATTATTATGCTTGTAATCAACTTGCCTGATAAATGGTTAGTAATTCTTTCTTTTGTACTTATCCTAAATATACCCGGAAGAATAATTAATTTTGATTCCAATATTTTTAAACCACAAATTACTTCTGTTTTACCAAAAGAAAGTTTGGAAGATGAGCAACATTTAAAATATTTTTATTCTATTTTAAAAACAGGAAGTTTTAAAGATTTAGTTATTTCTAATCTATACGAAATAAAGCCAAAGCTTTTATTTCAATCGACAGGGCGAATGTATATTACTCTTGGCTTTATGATGCTCGGTTTATATGTAGGCAGAAAGAAAATATTTAATAATTTAAATGCCCATGAAATATTGATTAAAAAGATATTTCTAATTAGTTTGATTGCTGGAGTATTAACTTTAATTTTTGTTATTTCAAGCAAAGAATCCTTTAAAAGCCCTTTATTGAATTTTATACGCGAATTTATAAGGGATTTAAACCATTTCTCATTTAGTATTTTATATATCACGGGAACGGTACTGCTTTATATAAAAAATAAATTTACAGATCTATTTACCAATCTTGCAATGGTAGGCAGGATGGCCTTAACAAATTATATTTTACAATCAATTATTGGAGGATTTATTTTCTTTGGATATGGCTTTGGTCTAATCGGAGATTTGCCCGCTTTTATTGCATTTTTATTAATATTCCCAATTTTTGTTATTCAAATTTACTTAAGTGAATTTTGGTTGACGAGATTTAAATATGGCCCATTAGAATGGGTTTGGAGATCTTTAACATATTTAAAATTTCAGGATATGAGAAAGTAAAAGAACCTGATTAACAAGTTCTTTTACTTTTATAATTTTATCTCCTCAAGAAAATTTTCTTTTTGTAGAATCATTTTTATTTTCTTTGTCAAATCATCAGATGCAGAAACCAAAGGCAACCGCACACCATTTTCACAAATACCCAAAATCTCTAAAACCTGTTTAATTCCTACAGGATTACTTTCTTCATACATTAAAGGATTGATTTGAAGTAATTTAAACAGGAAATTTTTTGCCTGATCATAATTTCCGGTCAAGGCACTATTTACCATATGTGTAAATATTTCCGGAAAGCCATTTGCCAATACTGAAATTACCCCACAGGCACCAAATGTAATCATAGGAACTGTCAGCAAATCATCACCTGAAATTAATAAAAAGTCATCATTTTTATTTTTCGCAATTTCCATTGCTTGTATTAAATCTCCCGATGCTTCTTTAATACCAATAATATTTTTATGTTCACTTAATATAAGTGTTGAGGAAGCGCAAATGTTGGATGATGTTCTTCCCGGAACATTATATAACATTATTGGAATGGGTGAAACATCTGCTACGGCTTCATAATGAGCAATAATTCCTCTTTGAGAAGGTTTATTATAATATGGGCTAACAGATAATATAGCACTTACACCTTCAAAAATGTTATACTTAAGCTTATCTATTATGCTTTGAGTATTATTACCACCCAAACCATATACAACGGGTAATTTTTTATAATTATTTTCAATTACAAAATTCAATATTTTTAATTTTTCTTCTTCATTTAAAGTAGCCGATTCGCCTGTCGTACCCATCACCACCAGGTAATCAACACCACCATCGGTTACAAACCTTATTAATCTTGCTAATCCTTCAAAATCTATTTCCTTTTTTTTAGTAAAAGGCGTTATTAAAGCAACTCCGGTGCCCTCAAATTTTTGTAACATTTATTTTAATTTATTATTCGTCAACAAAAATACATGTTTTACGATAAAAATGATAGAGTATATTAATTTTCCATAACTTTTACATAATATAACAGTTGATTAAGGGTCGTTTCTAAATCATTATTGGTAGATTTTTCTATCATCAATTCAAAATTATTTGCATTTTCAACATTATAAATTCCAACCCTGCATTTTGCCCGGCTTTTTTGAAGTATCATATCAAATGCAGGAAATGGTTCATTATATGTGCAAAACAAATAATCAAAATTAAATTCTGCAAATCTTTTCACTTCCCTGTTTAATATTTCGCCCAATAAAGAAATATCTTTTTTATTAAAAATTGTAATTTCTAAATCGGTTTCTATATTTTTTACTTCAGACGTATAAACTAAAACTTTAACAGACTTTTTATCAATTTTTATCTTTTTTACAAAATTTTCCAATATTGAAAAATCAATATCCTCATAAAATAATATTCCAACAGTTGATGCCTTATCAAACCCTATATTTTCGTGGATAACATTTTCGTTATGCCGGTTATTCAATTTCCATTTTAAGGCCAATTCTTTTATTTTATGCATATTGTTTTAAACTTCAAGCATTTTAATAAAATCCGATTCACTTATAATTTTAATTCCGAATTTTTGTGCTTTTTCTAATTTTGAAGGACCCATATTTTCTCCGGCCAGTAAAAAATCTAATTTAGCCGAAACTCCCGATACCACTTTACCACCATTAGCTTCAATTTTGATTTTTAAATCGTCCCTTTCGAAATTTTCAAAAACACCGGATATTACAAAAGTTTTATTTTCCAATAAACTACTTTCCCGTATTATTATTTCATTATCTGATAATTCCATTTTAATTCCGGCTGCTTTTAGTCGTTTTATTATTGATAAATTTTCTTCATCATTAAAAAACAACAAAATGCTTTGGGCTATTTTTTCTCCGACTTCATTTACTTTTAGTAATTCTTCTAAGCCTGCATTTATCAACATATCCATTTTTCCAAAATGAGAAGCTAATTTTTCCGCAGTGTTAGCCCCCACAAATCTTATCCCGATGGCAAATAATACTTGTTTGAAAGGTATTTCGGTTGATTTTTTAATTCCTGCCAATATATTACTTACTTTTTTCTCTTTAAATCCTTCCAACGTTAAAAGTTGTTCTGCTTTTATATCATAAAGGTCGGCAGGATTTTTTAACCAACCGTTTTCAAATAATGCATCAATGGTTTCAGGACCCAAACTATCAATATTCATTGCTTTTCTTTGAACATAATGTTCAATTTTACCTTTTATTTGAGGGGGGCATCCTTTTTCATTAATACAATAATGCTTTGCTTCCCCTTCATTAATAATTAATGGGCCATCGCATATAGGGCATTTTATGGGATAAATTATTTTTTCACTGTTTGCAAGTCTTTTTTCTAAAATAACTTCTACCACTTTTGGAATTATTTCTCCACCTTTTTCAATTTTTACCGTGTCACCAATTCTCAAATCTAATCTTTCTATTTCAAATGCGTTGTGCAATGTTGCTCTTTTAACTGTAGTACCTGCCAACAAAACAGGTTTTAAATTAGCAACAGGGGTAATTGCACCCGTTCTCCCAACCTGATATGAAACCGAATTTAAAATAGTTTGTGCGGATTGTGCTTTGTATTTGAATGAAATGGCCCAACGAGGTACTTTGGATGTAAAGCCAAGTTCTTGTTGTTGTTTAAAACTGTTTATTTTAATAACTATTCCGTCTATGGCAAGTGGTAAATTAAATCTTTCAACATCCCAATGTTTAATAAATTCATAAACTTCATTAAGGTTATTACATAATTTATAAGTACGGGATACATTAAAGTTCCAATCTTCTAATTGTTGAATAGATTCAAGATGTGATTTATAAATTTGTTTTTCTGTTAATAAAGAATAACTGTAAAAATTTAATCTTCTTTTTGCCACTTCTGCTGAATCCTGTAGCTTTAAGGCTCCTGAAGTTGCATTGCGGGGGTTTGCCAACAAGGTTTCTCCAACATCTTCTCTTTCTTTATTTAATTTATCAAAAACTTCAAATGGCATAAAAACTTCACCTCTTACTTCAAAATAATCAGGTATATTTTTAGAATTTATTTTTAACGGAATGGATTTAATAGTTTTTGCATTGGCTGTAATTTCATCGCCTTGTGTACCGTCTCCCCGTGTTACCGCTCTGGTTAAAATTCCATTTTCGTAAATTAAACTTAATGAAACCCCATCAAATTTTAATTCGCATACATATTCAAAAGGTTCATCTTCAATTACTTTTCTTATTCTTTTATCAAAATCAATTAATTCCTCTTCAGAATATGTATTTCCAAGAGAAAGCATAGGTTGCCTGTGAAGAACAGTCGGGAAATTTTTGGTAATTGTTCCTCCGACTCTTTGAGTTGGTGAATCGGGTAATTTAATTTCCGGATTTTTATTTTCTATTAATATGAGTTCAGTTAATAATTGATCAAATTCTTGATCAGAAATTTCCGAAACACTTTTATTATAATATAATTCGTTGTAATAAGTAATTTTATGGATGAGTTCATTCATCCTTTGTTCTGTTAATGGATCAATAACCGACATATTTATTGGTTTTATATGATTTTAAAAATTTATTTCTTTTTAAATAAAAAAAAGCAAACTGAGGCAGAAATGTGATAGTAATACCCAACATTTTATAAATTAATTTGTTAATATTTATTTAATAAGAATTTTAATCCAAAATATTTTTTTTGCGTTAAAACATTAATTTATTGATATTATAATTTAAAACTATTGAATATTATTAAAAATCCTGTTTGTTTTTTACATAAGTTCCTGTTGATTGCGATATTTATTATCGCTCCCGTTTTGTTGCACGCTCAGGCAATTGAAATTAACCAAGATAAAGAAAGTGAAAATTTAAATGAAAAAGTTAAAATTTTTATTGATAAAGAAGGTAAAAAATCATTTGAAGAAGTAAGTAATTTAAATTTCACTTCAAATTTTTCTCATAAATACAAAGATGTGCCAAAGGGGTTTACAAAAGATGTTTATTGGGTAAAATTTGTAATAAAAAATTCGGAGAATAAAAAGATTAACAGGCTTATAGAAATAGAAAATTCATCTTTCAGAGATATAAGTTTCTATGAAATAAGCGAAAATAATAAAATAAATCTGATTAAAATGGGTATTTATTACCCTTTTGCTGAAAGAACTTTTAAATATAGAAATCCTCTTTATGAAATATCTTTGTCGCCAAATACAGGGCACACATATTATTTAAAATTTGTGAGCACAGGTGGTATGCATTTCCCAATTCTATTATGGAAGAAAAACGAATATTTTTATCATTTACACTGCCAAACTTTCGTTTTCGGAATGTATTATGGAATGATCTTGGTTGTTATTCTGTATAATCTATTTCTTTTTTATTCCTTTAAAGATAGATCATACCTTTATTACGTACTTTATATAAGTTGCTTTTGTTTATTTCAACTATCCAACAATGGTTTTGGATATGAGTTTTTATGGCCCACACCTTTTTGGTTAACCAATAGAATAACACCTTTGATGGTTGGTTTAACAGGTTTTTGGGGTTCGCTGTTTGTTATAAATTTTCAACAGGTTAAAAGAAATAACCCAATTTTTTTTAAAATTTTAATAGGGCTTGCAATTGCCGGTTGCATGGTTTCGATAATAAGTTTAATAGACGAAAGAACAGGAATTGAAATAAGCCCGATTTACGGAATTGTGTTTGTAATAGTTATTTTGACAAGCATTTTTGCATGTTGGAAAAACAATATCAGGCAGGCAAAGTATTTACTTATTGCATGGTCTGCTTTTTTAATAGGTGTTATCCTGCTTGCTCTTTATACCATGGGTTTCCTGCCAAATTCTTTTTTGGTAGATTATAGTTTGCAAATTGGATCAGCACTCGAAGCCATTTTACTTTCTCTTGCTTTAGGTGATAGAATCAACACTTTGAGAATTGCAAAAGAAAACGCTGAAATAGAAAGTAAACAAATGGAACAATCCAAAAAATTTAAAGAACAATTTTTAGCTCATGTAAGTCACGAAATACGCACTCCAATGAATGTGATAATAGGGTTTTCACGCTTATTATCTCGTACTCAACTTAATAACGTACAAGAAAACCACGTATATAATATTCAACATTCAGCCGATAACTTATTGATAATAATCAATGATATTTTGGATGTTACAAAAATGGAATCGGGAAGAATGCAATTTGAGGAAATTGAAATTTATGTACATTCATTCTGTAAGTCATTAATTGAAAACATAAAAATTTTAGCAAATGAGAAACATATCAATTTGAAATATGAAATTGATAATGATGTTCCTGAAGTTGTAGTTGGAGACCGTATTCGTTTAAATCAAATTTTGTTAAATCTGATTAACAATGCAATCAAATTTACTGAGGTAGGTTTTGTCGGTTTAAGGGTAACAAAATCAAATGAGGTAATTGAAAGTAACGGTATTATAAATTTGATTTTTGAAATATCCGACACGGGCATAGGTATTTCTCAACATAATTTGGTATCTATATTTGAAGGATATACACAAGCTCGCAATGATACTACACGAAAATATGGTGGTACAGGATTGGGTTTGACAATTGCAAAACAGTTGACAGAATTACAAGGGGGAACAATTGATGTGGAAAGCGTAGAAAATCAGGGATCAATATTTAAAGTAAAAATTCCATTTAAAAGTTCTTCTAAAGAAAAAATAGAAAATATTAAATTAAAAAATGATTTATCAGATATTGATTTGTCTACATTAAATATTCCTACAGCAAAAATTCTTTTAATAGATGATAACCCTATCAATCAAAGTCTTTCAATTCAAACTATTCTTGAATATAACCCACATATTAAAATAGATACAGCAGAAAATGGAAAAATAGGTATTCATAAATTGTTGGCAAATGACTATGATTTAATTTTAATGGATATTCAAATGCCTGAAATGAATGGTTATCAAACCTGTAAATATATCAGGGAGCATTTAAAAGAAGGTAAAAATAAGATTCCTATCATTGCCTTAACAGCGGATGTATTAATTGATAATCAAAATAAAATCATTGAAGCCGGTATGAACGATTTTATTTATAAGCCTTTTAAGGCACTGGAACTATTCCAAAAAATGGAAAAATTAAATATAAAATCATTAAAACCTTCGGCAGAAAAAGAAAGGTTTGAAGTGGGGCACATAAGAAAAAATGCACTTGGGAATGCTGAATTTATGCTTGAACTAATGAATATGTTTACAGATAAAATCCCTGACGTACTTTTACAAATGAAAATTTATACAGAGGAAAAAGACTGGATAAATTTAAGTTTTATAAGTCATAAAAATAAAACAATATTTGTAGTAATGGGATTATCAGAATTATATGAAAAACTTTCAGAAATTGAGATATATGCCAAAAAAGCAGAGAAATTGGATTTGTTACAGGATAAAGTAAATAATTTTATCCAAAACTGCGAAGAAGTTGTTAAGCAGGTTTTGATTGAAAAGGGAAGAGTAGTGATCCGCTAAAATTTTATACTCGGTACCTTTAAAAAAAATTACAACTTTAGTGATAAATATCAGTTAAAGGATAAAGTTTATTATAATGATAGTTAAAAAAAAAAATTACTTATATCTCTTGATCAAACCTACATTAACTTAAAACATATTTTTTATTAATTATGGAAAACAATTCACAAATAAAACAAAAACTATTCGAAGCATGTATTACCGCTCAGGAAAAAATTATATTTAATGCAAAAGAAGTTATTGAGGAAGCTTCGGAAAGTGCAAATGAAAATACCGATAATGAGGAAGAAGCGTTTGATGCATATCGTGAACAGTTGCAGCAAAGAAAAGATATGTATACTACGCAACTTTTAACAGCCAGAAATGATCTTGATTATTTAAAAGCAATAAACTTAAATAAAAAAGATTTAATTGAAGAGGGTGCAATTGTTAAAACAAACTTACAAAACTTCTTCATAATAATCAGCCTTGGTAAAATTTCTATCGATGACCAACAATTTTTTGCAATTTCATCTTCTGCTCCGATTTATTCGGTAATGGATGGTTTAAAAAGTGGTGAAAGCTTTCACTTTCGTGACAGAGATTATAAAATTTTGGAAATATTTTAAAGTTTGAAATTATTTTTAAATAAATTGAAATTTTTTCATCAAAATAAAAACCCGAACATTAATGTTCGGGTTTTTATTTTGATGAAAATTATGACACATAAGAAACTAAAGTCCAAATAAAAACTTATTAAGGAGCTATTACTATAGAGTTTGCACCGGCCTGATTTGTTCCATCTGTAAGCGGCACAGCCACCCCATCCCTCCAGTATTTTGCTACAAAAAAGGAACCATTATATTCAGACCCTGCTACAAACACGTCAGAGTCATTTACATAAATTGAACCTCCATCAGCCTCATTTATTCCATTTGTAAGCGCCACCGCTACTCCATTTTTCCAGTATTTTGCAACATTTTTTGTGCCTTTATATTCATTCCCGGTTACATACACATCAGAACCGGTAACAAAAATTGACTTTGCATAAGCATCCTTTAACCCATCAGAAAGTGATACCGCAACCCCATTCTTCCAATATTTTGCAATATTAGTGGTAAAACCACCTTTATCTTGATATCCTGCAACATAAACCTCAGAGTTGGTAACAAAGATAGAATTGGCATCAGCATATTTTGATCCATCTGTTAGTGGCACCGCAATTCCATTTTTCCAATATTTTGCAACATAATTTTCTGACCCTGTTATATACACGTCATTACCGGAAACATAGATTGAATTTGCAGAACTATTGTTTATTCCATCAGTTAATGGCACCGCAACTCCATTCTTCCAATATTTGGCTACATTATTTTCTTGCCCTACTACATACACATCATTACCGGAAACAAAGATTGATTTTGCAGAAGCATTTTTGGATCCATCAGAAAGCAATACGGCTATCCCGTTCTTCCAGTATTTCGCAACATAATTGGTTCCATTATATTCAGAACCTGATACATACACATTTGTACCTGCAAAATAGATTGAATATGCATACGCATCTTTCGTTCCATCTGTAAGAGATACAGATACCCCGTTCTTCCAGTATTTTGCAATATTATTGGTACCTATTTTTTCAAACCCTGCTACATATATATTATATACAGTTAAATCTTTATTTGAGGATAATGTAGTGCCATTTAAATTAAGAATAACTTTTCCTGAAGCAGCATTTTGAGGAATAATTACTTTTATTTGGGTAGAGCTTGTACTTACAACCTTACCCTTAATATCCCCAAACATCACTGTATTTTTATCGGTATCAAATTTAAAATTACTACCTGAAATAATAATTGTATCTCCAGGATAGCCTTTGTAAGTATTAAGGCCTGTTAAATGTGGAGGCTTAGGGATAGGGTCGATTTTATGACAATTATATAATATTATGGATAGAAAAAGAAAGGCTATAATTCGCCCATAAGAATTTACAAACGAGGAAACAACGTTTAATAAATAATTTGTAATAGATTTCATTAGATTTTTCATATTTTATGTTGGTTTTATGTTAACTTAAAACAAACATAAAAAAAATTATGGATTCATCTAACAACTTAAAACTTCATTATGATGATTAACATTGGTAAAATTTTATTAAGACACCGATTTTTGTAACATCTTCTTCCGCTCCGATTTATTTGGTGACGGATTAAAAAGTGGTGAAAGCTTTCACTTTCGTAACAATGATTATAAAATTTGGGATTTATTTTAAGCTAAAAATATTTTTTTAAAATTCTAAAAATAATCCTCAAGATTCTTTATTTGTAAAAATCTATTTTAATTCATTTATTTCGAATGCATTCAATTTATAACCAATTTCAACATTGAAAATTATAGAGAATTTATCTGCCTAACTTTTATGCTTAATGAATCTTCAAAATCTCAGCAAACATTTGTAATTATTGGAGCAATACTGGCGTGGTTTGCGGTAATATTTCAGTTATATTTAATAATTATTAATCGTAATTTTTCGGTTTTAATCACAATTTTTCGGTTTTTTAGTTTTTTTACAATTCTTACTAATATAATTGTTGCTATTACTTTTTCATCATTTTGTTTTCAAAAAAATTCTGTTTCAAAAAACTTCTTTTCTCAATCGAAAGTTTTAACTGCAGTTACAGTTTACATTACCATTGTAGGTTTGGTTTATAATCTTATATTAAGGTTTACATGGCAGCCCAAAGGACTGCAAATGCTTGTGGATGAATTACTTCATACAGTTATTCCTATTTATTTTATAATATTTTGGTTAATATTTGTTCCAAAAGGCAGCTTAGGGTGGAAAAATGTTTTTCCATGGCTGCTTTATCCATTTATGTACTTAGTTTATATAATGATATGGGGTCATTTTAGTACTCAATACCCATATCCCTTTATAAATGTTATGGAATTAGGATATGAAAGAGTTTTAATTAATTCTGTTCTACTGTTTATTACGTTTTTAATTATGTCGTTTCTTTTTGTCGGAATTGGAAAGTTAATGAATTTTAATTCTAAAAAAATTAATGAATAATAATTAATCTATGGGTTATATACTTGAATTTAATCTCTCTTAATTATTCGGTTTTCCTAATACATCTTACAAAAATCCAAACGTATTTTATTTGCGGTATTGTTTTATATAATTACTTCAAATCTTCACCGCCGGGTTAAGATATAAGGTGTATTTTCTTTAAAATTTCCTTTTTTACTTATTTCCCTTTCTATTTACTACATTTGCCCTCCGAAAATATTCGGAAATATTTAATAGCTATTTAGATAATATAAAATTTATTTATGCACAGGTCTCATTCTTGCGGAGAACTCAATCTCGCTCATAAAGGTCAAACCATTACACTTTGCGGTTGGGCGCAAAAAACACGCGATAAAGGACATATGTTATGGATTGACTTACGTGACAGGTATGGCATTACTCAGCTCATTTTTGAAGAAGGCAAAACCGAAAATAAATTTATCGAGTTGGCAAGGACGGTTGGTCGTGAATTTGTATTGCAGGTTACCGGAGAAGTTATAGAAAGGGTTTCAAAAAATCCAAATATGATTACAGGAGAAATCGAAATAAAAGTAACTGATTTTCAAATTCTCAATGCAGCTAAAGTACCTCCATTTCTAATTGAAGATGAAACGGATGGCGGGGATGAATTAAGAATGAAGTATCGATATTTAGATTTGCGAAGAAATGTGGTGCGTGAAAACTTACAATTACGCCACAAAATGGCACAACAAACAAGAATATACCTCGATAATTTAAATTTTATTGAAGTTGAAACTCCTGTTTTAATTAAATCAACGCCTGAAGGTGCACGCGATTTTATTGTTCCCAGCAGAATGAATCAAGGTGAATTTTATGCTTTGCCACAATCACCACAAACTTTCAAGCAATTGTTTATGGTGGCAGGCTTTGATAAGTATTATCAAATTGTAAAATGTTTTAGAGATGAAGATTTAAGAGCCGACAGGCAACCTGAATTTACGCAAATTGATTGTGAAATGTCGTTTGTAACACAAGAAGATATTTTACAAACTTTTGAAGGTTTGGTTCGGCATCTATTTAAAAATGTAAAAGGAATTGAATTGGGTGAAGTACCAAGGATGCTTTATTCGGATGCCATGAAATATTATGGATCGGATAAACCGGATTTGCGCTTTGAAATGAAATTTACAGAGTTAAATGATTTGGCAAAAGGAAAGGGTTTTCAGATTTTTGATGATGCAGAATTAATAGTCGGAATTTGCGTAAAGGGTTGTGCAGAATATACCCGCAAGCAAATAGATGAGTTAACAGAGTTCGTTAAGAGGCCTCAGGTAGGCTCCAAGGGTATGATAAATGTAAAATATAGTCAGGATGGCTCTATAAAATCATCTGTTGATAAATTTTATAATGAAGATGATCTTAAGAGTTGGGCAAAAGAAATGGGTGCAGGTGAAGGAGATTTACTGTTAATACTATCCGGCCAAACGGATAAAGTTCGTAAGCAACTAAGCGAATTGCGTTTGGAAATGGGGAACCGATTAGGATTGAGAGATAAAAATAAATTTGCCGTGCAATGGGTGTTAGATTTTCCTTTGCTTGAATGGAGCGAAGAAGAAAGCCGTTGGTTTGCAATGCATCATCCTTTTACATCGCCAAAACCGGAGGATATTAAATTAATTGATACCGACCCCGGAGCTATTAGAGCGAATGCGTATGATATGGTAATTAATGGAACAGAAGTTGGAGGTGGCTCCATCCGTATTTTTCAAAGAGAATTGCAGGCAAAAATGTTTGAAATACTTGGTTTTACGGATGAAGAAGCCAAAAAACAATTTGGCTTTTTAATGGAAGCTTTTGAATATGGTGCACCTCCACACGGTGGTATTGCATTTGGCTTTGACAGATTGTGTTCTATTTTTGGTGGTGTAGATTCAATTCGGGATTTTATTGCTTTCCCGAAAAATAACAGTGGGAGGGATGTGATGATAGATTCACCTTCCGAAATATCACAAAAACAATTGGATGAATTATCAATTTCTATTAAACTTGAAAAATAATTTTATTGATATACTGATATCGTTATTTTGATATTTAATTAAAAAAACCTCAAAATTAATTTGAGGTTTTTTTAATTAAATATTTTAAAAATTAATCATTGTTAAATATATTGATTAATTATGTTTTCCAACCATTCTTGTCTGCCGCTTTTTTGTAAAGGTTCACCATTTTGATGTGCAAACAATTGTAAATCTTCTAAAGTTAATTTACCATTTTCAAATTCGGTTCCTTTACCCGAATCAAAAGATGCATACCTGTCAATACGGAATTTTTTGTATTGAGACTTTTGAAGAATGTTATCCGCAATAACCAAAGCCCTTGCAAAAGAATCCATACCACCAATATGTGCATAAAAAATATCTTCCAAATCGGTAGAATTTCTACGGGTTTTGGCATCAAAATTTATTCCGCCATATTTAAATCCTCCTGATTCTAAAATAATAAGCATAGATTCTGTAAGTTCGTTTAAATCCATAGGGAATTGATCAGTGTCCCAACCATTTTGATTGTCTCCCCTGTTTGCATCCATACTGCCCAACATATTATTATCAACAGCCACCTGCAGTTCATGTTGGAAAGTATGACCCGCTAATGTAGCATGATTCACTTCCAGATTTAACATAAAATCATTTTCCAGTCCGTGTTCTTTTAAAAAACCAATTACAGTGGCTGAATCGAAATCATATTGATGTTTAGTAGGTTCACAAGGTTTAGGTTCAATGAAAAATTTCCCTTTAAAACCTTGTTTTCTTGCATAATCCCGTGCTAAGGTTAAAAATTTACCCAAATGTGCAAGCTCACGCTTCATATTCGTGTTTAATAAAGTCATATAACCTTCACGACCACCCCAAAAAACATAATTTTCTCCACCCAAAGCAATTGTGGCATCAAGTGCATTTTTAACTTGCGTACCTGCGTATGCCACTACCGCAAAATCGGGATTGGTACTTGCACCATTCATATAGCGCGGATTTGAAAAAACATTTGCAGTACCCCACAAAAGTTTTATTCCACTTTCTTTTTGTTTTTGTTTGGCATAATCAACCAACTGCGATAAATTGTTTTCATATTCTTTTAATGATGAGCCTTCGTCAACAATATCAAGGTCATGAAAACAGTAATATGGTGTTCCTATTTTGGTGAAAAACTCAAAGGCAGCATCCATTTTATCTTTTGCCCTGCCAACAATTTCACTTTTTTCATCCCATGGAAATTTTTTTGGTCCGGGTCCGAATGGATCGGCTCCTGTTCCGCAGAAGGTATGCCAATAGGCAGTAGCAAATCGCAAATGCTCTTTCATGGTTTTGCCTGCCACCACTTTATTTTCATCATACCATTTAAAAGCCAATGGATTATCTGATTCTCTGCCTTCAAATTTTATTTTATCAATGTTTTTAAAAAAATGTTTGTCGCCTAATGTTATGTTGCTCATAAAAAATTAAAAAAATTAAAAATACACTTTTAAGAAAATTATTATATTTTCACATTACAATTTTATAAAATAATTGTGTCGTTACAAAAACTAAAAAAAAGAATAATTATTAAATTTTTATTTTTTAGCTATTTCAAATTTACATTGATATTATTTTTTTATTTAATTTGAAAAATATCGGCTAACAATTAATAATTTTATAAAAAAAATGTATCATTTTGTACTTTTATTAAAACCCTTCATTAAATGAATAAGCAAGCAACTATTTCTTTAACCTTTTTGCTGAGTATTTTTTTTATTCAGGCAAATGCCCAATTAATTAATAATCAGTCAAAGTTTACCCCCCTGTTTGATTTCAGGGCTACACCTTACCGTTCCGCATCTGGTGCTCCGGGTGAGCAATATTGGCAGAACCATGTAGATTATGTTATCAATGCAGATTTTGATGAGCAAAATCATCACATAAATTCAACTGAAAAAATTATCTATACAAACAACAGCCCTGATAATTTAGAATTTCTTTGGATTCAGTTAGATCAAAATAAATTTAAATCGGATTCTCGCGGTACTTATGTACAAGCTGTTTACGGAAGTAGAAACCAGGCAAACCCAACAAAAGGAGATGAAATAAAAAGTGTAAGAATAGCAGGCAAAGATGCTAAATATATTATTTCAGATTCTCGCATGCAGATAAGGCTTGATGCGCCTTTAAAAGCAAAAGGCGCCAAGATTGAGATTGATATTATTTACGGTTTTGATATCCCGGAATACGGTTCAGACAGGATGGGAAGATTTAAAGCAGAGAAAGGTTGGGTATACTCAATTGCACAATGGTATCCCAGAATGGCAGTATATGATGATATTAAAGGTTGGAATGTTGAACCATATTTAGGCTCGGGTGAATTTTATTTAGAATATGGAAATTTAGATTATAAAATAACGACGTCTTCCAAATTGATTGTATTGGCTTCCGGCGAAATTCAAAACCCTCAGGATTGTTATACGCCTACTCAAATCAGCAGATGGGAAAAAGCAAAAAACAGTGATACAAAAGTTGAAATTGTTAATGCAGACGAAGTTGGTACACAACCTTCTCGCCCGGTCGGGGTCAATGGAAAAATTACATGGCATTTTAAAATTGAAAATGCACGTGATGCAGCTTTTGGAGCCTCAGAAGCTTTTATTGTTGATGCTGTTAAAATTAATTTACCAAGTGGAAAAAAATCTCTTGCTATCTCCGGTTATTCTAAAGAAAGCATAAGTGGTGATAAAGGAAATGCAGGATGGGAACGTTCAACTGAATACAGTAAGGCTGTAATTGAATTTTATTCTAAAACTTATTTTGAATTTCCTTATTCAACAGCTAATAATTTAGCCAGTATTTGTGGAGGGATGGAATACCCCGGAGTTAGTTTTTGTGGATATAAAGATAAAGGTGAAAGCTTATTTAATGTTACGGATCATGAATTTGGACATAATTGGTTTCCAATGGTAGTGGGTACAAATGAGAGGTTATACCCATGGATGGATGAAGGGTTTAATACTTTTATCAATCATTACAGTACCCTCGCATTCAACAATAAAGAATATTATACCGGTAATTTTACAATTGATTCCATGCGTGGAAATTTAATACAGAAATATATCATTAATAATCCAAACAGAGAAAGTATTTCAACATATCCGGATATAGTTCAAGACAGAAATTTAGGAGTTACTGCATATTTTAAACCCGCTGCAGGTTTATGGTTATTAAGAGAAAATATTTTAGGAAAGGAGCGTTTTGATTATGCTTTTAAAACATACATTAAAAGATGGGCTTTTAAACATCCACAACCTGTCGACTTTTTTAATACTATGAATAATGTTGCAGGTGAAGAATTAAATTGGTTTTGGAAAGCCTGGTTTTATGGAACCGGAAATGTAGACCAGGCCATCGATTCGGTAAGGTATGCAAAAGCAGATCCGAAAAAAGATGTTGAAGGAAAGCCTGAAAACGGCTCATTATTATTTTTAAGAAACAAAGGTGAAAATGTAATGCCGGTTACAGTACAGATAACAGAAGAAGACGGAAAAATTACATTGTTAAATTTACCGGTTGAAATTTGGGAACAAACAAATTCAAAAATTATTAAAGTTGCCACAACCAAAAAAGTTACTAAAGTACAGTTGGATCCTAATAAGCAATTACCCGATGTAGATACTAAAAATGATGTTTGGACATTTGATAATGAAGTTAAATTAAAACCTGAAGTTGAAGTTAAACCCATACCATCAGCTCCCGAACCACCAAAAGAACAAAAGAAAAAGAAAAGAAAGTAATTTGATTCGATTTGAAAATACTTATTAAGAGTTTATTAAATGCCTGATTTTTAATCAGGCATTTTTGTTTGATATTTTCTATTTATTGATAAAAAATTGAAATAGATTTTTATTTAACAAAAAATATTTACACAGTTTATTTTGTAATCTCAATTTTCAAATATATTTTACAATATTTGTAGTTAAAACAGTTTTTTTACAATCAATGAAGTATATAAACCCCACTGCATTAGCCTCTAATTTAAAGATGTTTTCACAGCCCTCTTCAAGTGAGTCATCACGTGTAAGTTGGCAGTTGATTCAAGGTTTTCTTATAGGAAGTTATCTTGCGGCTTTTAGTGTCGGTTCAACAAGTTTATTTCTGGTAACATTTGTAAGCAAAACCGATATGTCGGCAGCTATTTTGGCCTCGGGAGTTGTTGGAATAATCATAACCTCCTTGTTTACCTACTTTCAGTCGCGAATTTCTTTTAGTCGTTTAGCCATAGGTACAATATTGATAATAACCTGCATTACGTTAATATTTTTTATAGGGATACATTATTGGGAATCGCAGCGTAAAAGTCTGATTTTTGCAGCATTTGTTTGCGTAATTCCGTTTAACACAATCTTATTATTAATATTTTGGGGAGTATTCGGTATTTTATTCAATTTAAGGGAGTCGAAAAAAATAATAGGCAGGATTGATACAGGCCAGCAAGTCGCGTCTATACTTTCATTGGTTGGTATTCGTTTTACATTATCTTTAATGGCCAACGACCCTTCAAATTTATTTATTATATGCACACTAAGTATTTCTTTATTGTTAGTAACCTTATTTATTGTTCGGAGTAAATATGATTTACAATCAAAATCTTCTTCAGTACAGGCTACTTCAGCAAAACCCAATATTAAACAGTTATTTTCTAAAAAATATATATTATTATTATCTTCATTTGTAATTGTATCTTCTATATGTATAACTTTTATAAACTATCTTTTTAACGTAGTTACTGCTGAACAGTATAAAGATGCCTCAAGCCTGGCAAATTTCCTGAGTATATTCGGTGCAATTATAGTAGTTTTAGGTTTCTTGATTCAAACACTTGTTACTGATAGAATTATATATTCTTATGGTATAAAAATAGCGCTGTTAATAAATCCATTATTAGTAATTCTTTTGTCAATCATTGCATTTTTGACAGGTTCTTTATTAGGATATACTTCCGAATCAAAAGTTTTTATTTTTTTCAGTCTTGCAATATCTTTGAGCAGATTGATTGCAACCTCCCTAAAAGACGCGCTGGATAGCCCTGCGTTTAAACTTTATTTTTTACCTCTTGAGCAAGGTATTAGATTAAGTGCCCAGTTTATTGTTGAAGGTGTTGTAACTGCAACTGCAAGCTTATTAGCCGGTGGGATATTATTAGCCATTAATTATTGGCCGGTAGTTACATTAATTTATGTTAATTTTCTTTTAATTCCTATAACAGTTCTATGGTTTTATATAGGTTTGAGGATGTATAACGAATATAGATTTACTTTAGAAGGAACTTTAAAAAAGCTTCAGCAAATCGTGAGAAAGGAAAAAATAGACAAACAAATAAATGTTGAAGAATTAGGGAGCTGGCAAGATAATAATTTAAGTGCAGTTTATAATGTTCAAGTAATTCAAAAAATTGAACCCGGCCGGTTAAAAAATCAAATGATAAACCAGACACGAAAGAATTCTTCTGAAATGAGAGATTATGGTTTAGGAATTAAAAACGAAATACAATACCAGCCATCAAGTTTATCAGATAAGAAAGAAGTATTCTTAAGACGAAACAATATTATTGAGGCATCAAAGGTAATTGGTGACAAGGAGTTTATTAACCTTAATTTAACGCGGTTAGAAAGATTTGCCAAATCGAAAATTGCTTCTGAAAGATTATACGCCGCTAAAAATTTAAGTAAGACCATAAATGACAATAATGTTGATATATTAATTACACTTTTAAAAGATAAGGATATAGATGTAAAGAAAGCAGCCATACATACAGCCAGAAAAGTTCAAAAAGATGAAACGTGGTCAATATTGATCAATGAAATGGTTTCAAATGATTTTAGGCAGGAAGCAATTGCTGCTCTGATTGAAGCAGGGGAGAATATTTTGGATACTTTGGAAATTAATTTTCACAGGGCTAATCAAAGCCGGTTGGTGAGGTTAATGATTATTCAAATTTATGGTAGGATTGGTTCGCTAAAGGCAATCGATTTGTTATGGAAGAAAATAGAATATCCCGATAAAAATATAGTTGAACAGGTTTTATACGCATTATTTTATTGTAATTTCACTGCTAAAGACGAAAAAGCGAGAATAATCATTCAAATGATAGAAACTGAGATAGGTTATGCCTCCTGGAATCAGGCTGCTTTAACTGAAATATCAGATGCCCCATTTAATTCTCAATTAATTCAGGCACTTAAAGAAGAACTAAAATATAATTTTGATACTCTTTTTCAACTTCTTTCTTTAGTTTACGATGTAAACTCAGTAGCATTGGTAAGAGAAAATGTAGATAGTGAAATAAGTGAAAATAAGGTTTACGCAATAGAATTATTGGATATTTTTATTTCTAAGAGTTTAAAACCCATTTTATTCCCACTTTTAGATGATCTTTCAGTATCTGAAAGGATGAATCAATTACAAAGTTATTATCCGAGAAAAAAATTAGATTCAATTGAAGTGCTTGAACATATTATCAATAGTGATTTTAATCATTTAAACAGATGGACAAAGGCATGTGCCATATATTCATTGGCACTGACTTCCAACGCCCCTATTAATAACACGCTCTTGGCACATTTATTTAACCCTGAAGAGTTACTGAGGGAAACAGCTGCCTTTGCTGTGCGTAGGAAAGACAAGGCAATGTATTATCAGATTAGCGAAAGGGTAAATGAAAAATTAAAAAGAGATTTGGAGAAAGTTTTTGAACCTATTAATATCAGGAAAAAAATAGATGATGAAAAGGAATCACAAATTCTTTTAATAATTGAAAAAATTTTTTTCCTTAAAGAAGTTATAGGTTTTATCGACATCCCGGGTTTAATTTTAACAGAGTTGGTTACACACCTTAAGTATTACAGTATTAAGAATGCCGAGACCATTATTGCAGATTCATTAAATTTCAGTAATTCGTTATGCATTGTTATACATGGTGAATTAATGCTTTTAGATAAAAATGAGGCTGTATACCTTGTTAAAGAAAAAGAAATGTTTGGGGATATTTTAAATCAGGTAAAAGATGTTAAAATTGAATACTTAACTGCAACCGGTAACACTCAATTGTATTTTATTAACAAGAAACATATTTTTGAAATGATGGCAAGACATCCGCATTTTGCAAAGGAGATGTCAAAAATTATTAAGAACCGAACTTTATCTTATTATATTTATGAAAATTAAATATTAATATTAAAATATAAACTTTATTTTTTTTGCGTTAGTCACTTATTTTTTATTTTTTTACAAATTAAATGCAATAATACCCACATAATGTTACAACTTCAATTTCCTGAAGTAGGTAAATAAATTTAAATATGAATAAAACGGTGCAAGATGTAGGCGAACCTACACTTAAGAAGAAAAAAAGCAAACGTTTTTTTAACCCGTTTCCGGGCCTGCGCCCGTTTGGTATTGATGAAAGCCATTTATTTTTTGGCAGGGAAGGTCAAAGTGATGATGTATTAGTTAAAATTGCAACACATAAGTTTGTTGGAATTATCGGTCCATCAGGCAGTGGTAAATCATCCTTCATTTATTGTGGTATTATTCCTAAATTGTATGGGGGTTTTCTGGCTGAAAAAGTTTCTGAATGGAAAGTAATAGTAAGTCGCGTGGGTGTAGACCCATTAGATAATTTAACCTCTGCATTATTAAAAATAGACGACAATTATAATCAGTCATCAGAAGAAGAAAAAAGAATACAAAAAATTATTACCTCTACACTTTTACAGACTCAAAGTAACGGTTTAGTTGAAAGAATCGCGCAATATTCCTCACATCCCAAGGATACAAATTATTTTATAGTAATAGATCAATTTGAAGAATTATTCAGGTATAAACAAATTGATCCGGCAGGTGGTACCAATGATAAAGCATTGGCATTTGTTAATTTATTAACTGAAGCAGTAGCTGATAAGAAAGATAATATTTTTATAGCCCTGGCTATGCGCTCTGATTTTATTGGCGATTGTGCTCAATATCCGGAGCTTACAAGGCTTATTAATTTAAGTAATTACCTTATCCCTCAAATGACCCGCGATCAAAAGCGGATGGCAATTTTAGGGCCGGTTGCAGTGGGTGGTGCTGAGATGTCTCCAAAGCTTGTACAAAAATTATTGAATGAATTGGGTGACAATCAGGATCAATTGCCTGTTTTAGCTCATTCCTTAATGCGAACATGGGACAATTGGGAAGAAAATAAAGATTTTTCAGACGAACCTATTGATATTAAGAATTATGAGGCCATTGGCAAAATGGAGGAAGCCCTTTCATTACATGCCGATGAAGCTTATAACGAACTAAATGAGAATCAAAAAAAGATTTGCGAAACACTTTTTAAATCTTTAATAGGTAGGGGAAGTAATAATGCAGATATAAGAAGGCCAACCCGATTGGATGAAATATCTTTAATTGCCGAAGCAGGCACCGAAGAAGTAAAAGCAGTAATTGAAAAGTTCAGAAGCCATGGTAGAGCCTTGTTAACTCCACCATTTCCAACAAAATTGGATGAAAATTCGGTAATTGATTTTTCTCACGAAAGTATTATGCGTATTTGGGTACGTTTGAAAAATTGGGTAGAGGAAGAAAACGAATCAATTCAAATGTATTTACGTTTGGCGCAAGCTGCCGAAATGTATCAAGTTGGCAAGGCAGGATTGTGGAGGCCGCCGGATTTGCAACTTGCTACTAATTGGCGTGAAAAAGAAAAACCAACTTTAGTTTGGGCTCAGCGTTACCATCCGGCTTTTGAAAGAACAATTGCGTTTTTAGAACATAGTACTGATAAGTTTGAAACGGAGCAGTTAAGTAAGGAAATGCAGGCTAAAAGAGCTTTGAAACGCTCTCAATTAACAGCTGTTATACTTGGTGCTGCAATGATCATATCTCTGCTTTTTCTTATTTATGCAATTTTTCAACAAATTAATGCTGAAGTGCAAGCTAACCTTGCGAATGAAAATGCAAAAAAAGAAAGAGAACAACGTACAATTGCGCAACAAAATGAGAAAAAAGCTATTAAGAATGAAATATATGCCCAAGCACAAAGAAGATTAGCAATCCAAAACGCTGAATTAGCTCGAATTCAAACAGAAGAAGCTAAAAAACAAACAAGTATAGCAGTAACTCAAAAATTAATTGCCGAGAGAGAAAAAAATGAAGCTGATATTCAACGAAATAATGCCAAGACCCAAGAGGGAATTGCAAAAGAAAGTTTAAAAGAAGTAACAAAACAAAAGGGTATTGCAGAAGAAAGAAGATTAGAGGCAGATAGATTAAGGATGCTTTCAATTGCAAGATCCATGGCTGTTAAATCTATTCGTATAAATGATGATACGACGAAGAAAACTTTAGTTGCCCAACAAGCCTATAATTTCAATAATCAATATGGAGGAAATCCAAATGATCCGGATATTTATGATGGCTTATACTATGCCACTAAAAGCCTAAGCGGCAAAGATGATTATAATGCCTTAGTTGGCCATGATGATGCAGTAATTGCAGTAGTTCCTACACATGGTGGTAAAAATATTTTTTCAGCCGGTCATGATGGGAAAATTTTAAAATGGGATATGAAAAATTTTCAAAATCCTGTTTTATTAACCAAAAATAGTTTCATTAACAGAGGTTTATCAATAAGTAATGATAATAAATACCTCGCAGTGGTTGGTGAAACCCCAAGCATACAACTTTTTGATCTTAACGGATCCGGCTTAAGGCCTAAGATTATAAAAGTACCCACAAAAGAGGTATGGTTTGTAGGATTTACCTCAGATTCTAAAGAAATGGTTTATGGCGATTCAACAAGTATACAAATATGGGATTTTAATAAGAGTAGAGAATTAGCAAAGTTTACAAGTAAAAATCTTTGTATGGCCATAAACCCTAAAAAGAATCAAATTATTGTTGGTAACAAACAAGGTCAGTTGATACTTATAGATTTGGTAACAGGGGAACAAACTATTTTTTATGAAAAGAAAAATACTCCAATTTACTCAGTAACATTTAATAATAACGGTAAATATTTGGCTTTTGGTGATTATAGCGGTGTTGTAAGGGTTTATGATATGGAAAAGAAAAAATCTATAGCAATTTTAACCGGCCACACTGCCCTTGTTGATAATATTCGATTTAACAATGACGATTCTCAAATGGCGACTTCAAGCTTTGATAAAAGAGTATTTATTTGGAATACTGCGAGATATTATGATCAACCAATTGCTTTAGTTGATCATAAAGATTGGATGTTTTCTGTTGGATTCTCACCGGATGGAAAAAATCTCTTAACAGGTGGAAGATTATCTGAGTTTAGAATTTGGCCAACACAAGTTAAGTACATGGCTGACCTGCTTTGCAACAAAAATAAAAGAAATCTTAAAAAACAAGAATGGGAACAATTTGTTGGAAGTGATATTTTATATCAAAAAACATGTGCTCATTTGCCTGAAGAAAAATAATTATCTTAAGGTATCTTTCTAACAAATATTATGTCTATTTCTATTAAAAAATATTATTTTCTATTCCCGGTATTCTTGTTTCTTTTTACAATTTGTCATATTGAGAATACAAAAGCTCAAAATTGCACTCAAACTTTAAGAAACGCACAACGTGCTTATGATGAAGGCAGGATTGCTGAAATTCCAAATATTTTAAACGTTTGTTTACAAAAAGGTTTTAGCAGAGATGAAAAAATAAAAGCATATAGGTTACTTACTCTTTCATACTTATATCAATATGAAGGAATAAGTGCCGAGAAAACAATGTTGGAATTTTTAAAAGTTGTACCTGATTATAAATTAACTGCTGAAGACCCGGCACCATTTGCTAAACTGTATAAACAATTTAGGACATGGCCTATTTTTTTAGTTGGTTTTAAGCTTGGGGCAAATTTTGCACAACCTCAGGCGATGAAAGGTTTTACTGCGTTTGAAAATAATTTTTCTAAATATTCATCTGCCTTGGGTTTTACCTTTGCTATTAATGGCGAAATATTTATTAATAATAAAATGTCGTTAAATACAGGACTGAATTTTATTATAAATCGTAGTAAATATTCACTTTCAGGTTTAGATTCCAGTTTCAATAAATCTTATGGAACAGAAAATGAAATTTTTATTGCCATACCTTTAGCTCTTTCTTACAATTTTTATAATAAAGGGGATTTCTCTTTTTTTGCAAAAGCCGGTGTAGCTACGAATTATCTTTTAGGAGCCTCCATTAAAATTATTCCGGTTAATAATATAAAGGATGTCAATAATCAACCTATTACTTTTACACCTCCTCAAGGAATTATTAATGTTAATACTCAGAGACATAAATTAAATTTTTCTGTTATAACAGGCGCAGGCGTTAAATATAAATTAGGAAGGAACCTACTTATATTTGACGCAAGCTATTGGGTGGGTATAAGTGATATTAGTAAAGACCCTTGGGATGGCGAGCATAATGGAGCGAATGTAATAAAATTTGGTTATGTTAGCGATAGTTTTAGAATGAATAATATGATGTTTACGTTAGGATTTTTTGTTCCTATTTATAAGCCCAAATTATTGAAAAAAAATTGATTTTTTTGAAACATATATGATTAATAGAATTTTTATTTTTTTTATTTTTTTTGTCCTTGGTTGTAGTAAAGATACACATAAAATGGGTCAGTCTAATGCCTTTATAAAATTTTATGGGGGCTTTATTGAGAGTCCAGCTTCACATTTGGCATTAAATAAAAATGGTGGTTATGGTATTGTAGGTACGTATGGTACGGTAAAAAATAAAAATCAAATTTATGTTATCAATACTGATGAAAAGGGAATTACTCAATGGCAAAAAATAATTGGTGGAAAAGGAAATGATGCCGGAAAAGATTTAAAAATAGATAATGATGGAAATTTTATTGTTTTCGCAGACTCCTCTTATAGTTCTAATTCTATAATTGATTCAACTATTTTTTATCTTGTAAAAATATCCCCACAAGGAAATGTTTTATGGAGTAAGGCATATGGTTCTAATACTAGGATACAACAATCACAATCTTTATTAATAGTTTCTGATGGATATATAATGATGGGAAATTCTTTAGTTGGATCGAATCAGGAAATCCTTTTAATAAAAACCGACTTTGATGGGAAGTTTCTCTGGCAAAAACCCTATGATGTAAAATCACTACCGGATGTAATTACATCAATTCAACCCACATTTGACAATAATTTTATTTGGAGTGGTGGAGAAAATAGATATAGAGGACCTGGGCCAACCCCGACAAATTTTCATTCTAACGCTAGAGTTACAAATATAACCCAAGCAGGAGATATACTTTTTGATAGGACATACTTATCTATAACAACTCAATCTTATGGTGATAATATAGCAAATGAAATAAAAACAATTAACGGGGGATACATTATTATTGGTACGGCATCAGTAAGTTCCGGTGCTCCAACTGAAAATAAGGATATATTTGTTTTAAGTATTTTTAATGATGGTTCTGTAAATTGGAGTAAAACATATGGTTCCTCAACTAGCAATGATTATGGTCAATCAATAGCTCTAGCTAATGATGGTGGATTCTATATATGCGGAAAAACTAATACTACAAATAATAAATATGATGTATATTTAAATAAAATAGATGGTAATGGTAATTCCTTATGGAATTTACCTAAAACTTTTGGAGGTATAAATGATGATTACGGACAAAGTGTTTTGCAGGCTCAAGATGGTGGGGTTGTGATATTGGCAACAATTAATTATTCTAATATTCCTGTATTATCATTAATTAAGACTAATAGTATGGGGGAACTTAAAAAATAAAATATTACTGATAGTTTTTTACGTGAAAAATAGATGTTATTAAAAAAAAAAATTAATTTTTATTCAATTTTACTTGTAATATTAGGAATATTATTTCCATCAAAGTTGCTATTGTCTCAAACTACAATAACACCTGCATCCGGTGCATGCCTTAATAATTCTTCTTATACAACATTACCTAACATCGTAATATCTGAAACATTACCAACTGATTTTGCAGATGGATTAGGGCAGACTTATATTCTTACAGCTCCGGCAAATTTTAGTTTTAATAATCTTATAATACCTTCTGTGACCTCAACAGGAGGTGGCTCAATACTTATTACTTCAATACTCATAACCCCTACTGATTTAATTTTTTCTTATAATTTAACAGGGACTGCTACATTACCAACTGATAAATTTATTATTAGTGGAATACAAATTAAACCTACTTCACCATCTTCTATAGGTAATATATTAAGAACAGGTGGAACTGCCGTTCAAGTCGGAAATTATCCGGTAAATACGTTAAATCATGGCACTGTTAGTAGCAAGCCAACCCCCCCCGGTTATAAATAGTAATATTGCGAGTAATTCTATTTGTGTTGGATCGTCAATTACTTTTACTGCTTTACCTTCCGGTGCGCCAAATTACCAATTTTCAGTTGATGGTACTCCTAATGCTGTTTCCACTTCAAACATATTTACTACTAATAGTTTGTCTCTTGGTAATCATTTAATCAATGTTAATATTTTTGATGCAAATGGTTGTAGTGAAGTAAGCACTAATTTATCAGTTTTGGTTAATCCAATTCCAATTACACCAACAATTAATATTATCAGTGGTTCTGCAAGTTTTTGTGATAATGGTGGAGGAAATGCGGTAACATTGGAATCAAGTATTATTGGATCCGGCTATCAATGGTTTTCAAATACTATACCTATTGGAGGTGCAAACAACCAAGCTTTAGTTTTAAACACATCTAGTCAATCAGGCGATTATCAAGTTCAAGTAATAGGACCGGGACCAACCAATTGTGCAAGTGCGTTATCATTGAAGCAAACTATAACAATAAATACACCTCCTGCCACTCCCGGTATATTGATATCAAGTGGAAGTTCAACATTTTGTGATGACGGGGGAACAACGTTTGTGACATTAAAATCATCAGTTGCTGCTGCAAGTTATCAATGGTATTTGAATGGTTCTGCCATAGCCGGGAAGGTTCTTCAGACAATAATTTTAACATCATCTGCTCAATCGGGCGATTATCAGGTACAGGCAGTTGGAGTATCTCCAACGAATTGTGCGAGTGGTTTATCGGTAAAGCAAACAATAGTAATAAATCCGATTCCCGGCACCCCGGTTATTTCGGTAATAAGCGGAACGTCAAGTTTTTGTGACAATGGGGGAAGCAATTCGGTTACGCTTCAATCGAATGCAATCGGTTCAAGCTATCAATGGTATGTAGGCGGAGTTCCGATAGTTGGTCAGACGAATCAATCAATCGTATTAAATACTTCAAGTCAATCGGGTAGTTATACGGTAAAAGCAATCGGAGTCAGCCCTACAAACTGTATAAGTCCATCCTCGGCTGCTCAGGTAATAACAATAAATACACCTCCTGCCACTCCCGGTATATTGATATCAAGTGGAAGTTCAACATTTTGTGATGACGGGGGAACAACGTTTGTGACATTAAAATCATCAGTTGCTGCTGCAAGTTATCAATGGTATTTGAATGGTTCTGCCATAGCCGGGAAGGTTCTTCAGACAATAATTTTAACATCATCTGCTCAATCGGGCGATTATCAGGTACAGGCAGTAGGAGTATCTCCAACGAACTGTGCGAGTGGTTTATCGGTAAAGCAAACAATAACAATAAATCCGATTCCCGGCACCCCGGTTATTTCGGTAATAAGCGGAACGTCAAGTTTTTGTGACAATGGGGGAAGCAATTCGGTTACGCTTCAATCGAATGCAATCGGTTCAAGCTATCAATGGTATGTAGGCGGAGTTCCGATAGTTGGTCAGACGAATCAATCAATCGTATTAAATACTTCAAGTCAATCGGGTAGTTATACGGTAAAAGCAATCGGAGTCAGCCCTACAAACTGTATAAGTCCATCCTCGGCTGTTCAGGCAATAACAATAAATACACCTCCTGCCACTCCCGGTATATTGATATCAAGTGGAAGTTCAACATTTTGTGATGACGGGGGAACAACGTTTGTGACATTAAAATCATCAGTTGCTGCTGCAAGTTATCAATGGTATTTGAATGGTTCTGCCATAGCCGGGAAGGTTCTTCAGACAATAATTTTAACATCATCTGCTCAATCGGGCGATTACCAGGTACAGGCAGTAGGAGTATCTCCAACGAACTGTGCGAGTGGTTTATCGGTAAAGCAAACAATAGTAATAAATCCGATTCCCGGCACCCCGGTTATTTCGGTAATAAGCGGAACGTCAAGTTTTTGTGACAATGGGGGAAGCAATTCGGTTACGCTTCAATCGAATGCAATCGGTTCAAGCTATCAATGGTATGTAGGCGGAGTTCCGATAGTTGGTCAGACGAATCAATCAATCGTATTAAATACTTCAAGTCAATCGGGTAGTTATACGGTAAAAGCAATCGGAGTCAGCCCTACAAACTGTATAAGTCCATCCTCGGCTGCTCAGGTAATAACAATAAATACACCTCCTGCCACTCCCGGTATATTGATATCAAGTGGAAGTTCAACATTTTGTGATGACGGGGGAACAACGTTTGTGACATTAAAATCATCAGTTGCTGCTGCAAGTTATCAATGGTATTTGAATGGTTCTGCCATAGCCGGGAAGGTTCTTCAGACAATAATTTTAACATCATCTGCTCAATCGGGCGATTATCAGGTACAGGCAGTAGGAGTATCTCCAACGAACTGTGCGAGTGGTTTATCGGTAAAGCAAACAATAACAATAAATCCGATTCCCGGCACCCCGGTTATTTCGGTAATAAGCGGAACGTCAAGTTTTTGTGACAATGGGGGAAGCAATTCGGTTACGCTTCAATCGAATGCAATCGGTTCAAGCTATCAATGGTATGTAGGCGGAGTTCCGATAGTTGGTCAGACGAATCAATCAATCGTATTAAATACTTCAAGTCAATCGGGTAGTTATACGGTAAAAGCAATCGGAGTCAGCCCTACAAACTGTATAAGTCCATCCTCGGCTGCTCAGGCAATAACAATAAATACACCTCCTGCCACTCCCGGTATATTGATATCAAGTGGAAGTTCAACATTTTGTGATGACGGGGGAACAACGTTTGTGACATTAAAATCATCAGTTGCTGCTGCAAGTTATCAATGGTATTTGAATGGTTCTGCCATAGCCGGGAAGGTTCTTCAGACAATAATTTTAACATCATCTGCTCAATCGGGCGATTATCAGGTACAGGCAGTAGGAGTATCTCCAACGAACTGTGCGAGTGGTTTATCAGCAATTAAAAAAATTCTTATTTATCCAAAAATAAATAATGTAACTACTTCTGCACAGAACCCAACAATATGTAGTGGAAGTTCGACAAATATAATAGTTACAGGTTCACAAAGTGGTATTAATTATCAATTATATATAGGTGCAAGCCCATATGGTTCAATTGTAGCAGGCACAGGTTCAAACATAAATTTACTAACAGGGTTCTTATCTTCAACAACAAGTTTTAATATAAAAGCAACCAATCCTGTTAACTTGTGTTCATTAAATTTAACTCCTCAAATGGTTACTGTTTCACCTGCTGTTACAATTACAGCAAGTTCAAGTGCTCCATATGTATGTGATGGTTCTGCTATAAATTTGAATGCAACAACAACAGGTCCTGTGAGTACAGTAACCTGGAGTGGTGGAGGTGGTACGTTTTCATTTCCTAACTCATTAAACACAACATATAACTCACTTCCGGGTGAAAGTGGTACCACCATTGTATTTACAATAACAACCAATGATCCTGACGGAGCAGGTCCATGTACTTTTGCAAGCAGCCAAGTATCTGTACAAATAAAGGCCATGCCAAGTGTAATACTTAGTGGCTTAAATTCTTCATACTGTATTGATGCGGCATCTTCAAATCTTACAGGATTTCCAACAGGAGGGATATTTTCAGGATCCGGTATATCAGGTAATTCATTTTCACCTGCGGGCTTGAATGGAAGTGTAGTTATTACTTATTCATATACTGATATTTATGGTTGTTCAAATTCAACTTCCATGTCTACAATTGTAAATCCTTTACCGACTGTAAGTTATACAGGTTTATTTTCAAGTTATCAATTAAATGCACCACCTTCTATCTTAACCGGAACCCCTGCAGGTGGGAATTTTACCGGAGCCGGGATAGTTGGAAATATGTTTAACCCTGCCTTTGCAGGAATTGGCCCACATACAATACGCTATACATACCAAGATGTAAATGGCTGTATAAACTATCAGGATCAATTTACAACTGTACAACCTGCACCTATAGTTGATTTTACGGGATTACCTCCAATCACTTGTATTGATCATACGCCTTCATATATTCTTATAGGAAGCCCATCCGGTGGTGTATTTACGGGACCGGGTATATCAGGCAATACTTTTGATCCAAATGGCGCCGGCGTTGGAATAGCTTTTATTACTTATACCTATACAATAGGTGGGGTACCTAATCCTATTACAAAACAAGTAGATGTTAAAGATAAACCGGTTGTTGGTTTTAGTGGTTTAGCATCACCTTATTGTGTAACCTCCTCACCTTCAACCCTTGTAGGCATTCCATCCGGTGGAGTTTTTTCCGGACCCGGAGTTTCAGGTAATAAATTTTTTCCATCAGTTGCAGGGCAAGGAACATTTACCATTCAATATACTTACACGGATGTAAATTTATGTTCAAACACAAGTTCTCAATTTGTAACTGTTAATCCATTGCCAATTGTAAGTTTTTATAATTTATCTGCTCAATATTGTTTAAATGCCACCAGTTCAGTTTTAACCGGTAATCCTATTGGTGGTACTTTTTCCGGAAATGGTATTTCGGGAAATTCATTTTTTCCTAATGTTGCAGGAGTAGGAAACAGTAAAATTACATATACCTATACAGATGCTAACGGTTGTACCAATCATCAGGATCAATTTGTAAAAGTGAGCCCATTGCCTAAAGCAAATTTTATAGTCAATAACATTTGTAATTCAAAAATTGCCGGCTTTACTGATAAATCAACCGTGGATCAAACCTTCGGTGATACTATAAAAACCTGGAGATGGTCATTTGGAGATGGAGTAATAAGTAACGTACAAAATCCATCGCATCAATACAGTCTACCAGGTGTTTACAATGTAAAACTTACTGTTACAACCAATAATAGTTGCTCTGATACAACTACAATTGTCGTGGGAATAGGAACAATTCCTATAGTTAATTTTACTTGGGATAACCTTTGTGAAAGCAGTTCTACCGCTTTTACAGATAGCACTTATTTTCCTTCAGGTGGACCAACCGGTCTTATTGCTTCATGGTCATGGGATTTTGGAGATAAATCTACCGGAGTAAATAATAAATCAAATTCTCAAAATCCATTACATGTTTTTTCCGGTTATGGAATATATTATGTAAAATTAAAAGTTATTGCAAAAAGTGGTTGTACTGATTCATTAACTCAAAGAGTTTATATTTTGCCATCGAAAGTAGTAACTCCAAATCAATCTTATTTTGAAAATTTTAATTCCGGCACAGGTGGATGGGTTCAAGACAGTAAATCAAAAGACAGTACAGCTTGGAGTTGGAAATATGGCAACCCAATGAAAGCACATATTAATTTACCTTCCGGCGATAATGCATGGGTTACAGGCTTGGATACCACTTATAAAAATAAAGAGCAGTCATATGTATATAGTCCATGTTTTGATATAAGCACCTTAGAAAAGCCTTTAATATCATTAAAAATATTTACGGATACACAATCAGGTTTCGATGGTGCTGTTCTACAAGCTTCTGATAATGGTGCTTCTTGGGTTAAAGTTGGTCAAAAGAATGGTGGGATTAACTGGGTATAACCAAAGTTTAATATCGAGTAATCCCGGTACACAATCCGTTATTGAATCAGCACAAGGATGGTCAATAGAAAACCAAGGATGGGTTGAAGCTAAATATGATCTTAATGCGTTTTTTAGATCCAAAAACCTTAGATTTCGAATTGCGTTTGGAAGTAATGGAGATAACCCGCCCGGAGTTATTTTAGATGGTTTTGCATTTGATAACGTATTTATTGGTGAAAGGGATAGGGGTTGTATTATTAGAGCATTTTACTAATTCTTTTCAAGCTTCATCTTTAACTGAAAACTTATTTATAAATAATAAAGTTGAAACAAGCAATAATGAGATTATTGACATTCAATACCACACTAATTTCCCTTTACCGGATTCATTATATGATAATAATCCAAATGATCAAAGTGCAAGAGCATTATTTTATTCTGTTCCAGAAACTCCCAAAACTTATCATTGATGGGAAATATCAAAACAACCTTCTTTCAAAAGATTCAACATATCTTAAAACAAGAGAGTTAACGGCACCTTTATTTAAAATTGGTATTAAATTTCCGGTTTCTCCTAAAGATTCTTTTACGGTTAGGGCTGTATTTACACCAAAAGTTAATTTAATAAATGATTCAAGTATCGTTCAAATAGCTATTGTTGAAAAGCAAGTTTTAATAAATGGGGTAGTTTATAAAAATGTTTTGCGAAAGTTATTACCTAATGCTGCAGGTACAAATTTATAAGGAATTGGAGTGTTAATTACCTGACTCTCTTACTTTAACCGGTGCTATTATAAAAGACATTACTGTAAAGGATCCATCGCAACTTGCTGTGATTGTATTTATTCAAAATTATAATAGTAAACAAGTATATCAGTCAGCTTATGAAAATGTAACAGTAGCACCAAATATTTTAACTGCTATCGAAGATTTAGAAAATGTTGAAGACTTTTTGGTTTACCCAAACCCTGCAAATCAAGTAGTAAATATTGATTTTGGAAAGCCGCTTCAATCTAAATATAGTTGGAATATTTATGATATGCTTGGTAAATTATTGATACAGGCCCTATTTTATCCGGAGAGAAATTTTTAACTATTAATACCAATCACATTCATCAAGGAGCATATATAATTCAAATCAAGAATAAAAATAAAACTGCAAAAAGTAAAAGATTAATAATCATTCATTAAATTCCCATTTAATTAACCAAATTGTTTTAAATTTTTGGTTTATATAAACTTTGCCTTAACCTATTACTTTACATAATTATGGAAATCGTTCTGACTCCGGCTTCGAAAAGAAAGATTTAAAACGAAGAACACTTTTGCAAAGGATAATCGGGCAAAAGGAAGTTAATAATTTAACTACTGAAATTACTAATATATTGGCCGAGAGACCCGTTATGGATATAACATCTCAGGATTTGGAACGCGTTTGTGAACGATATAATACAACAATGTTCAGGGAAAGCTTATTGTCAAAAACTATTTATGAACAATATCTTAAATACGCCTTGGCTGATAATCTTTTAACAGATAGTGAAATAAAGAATCTTACTCATTTAAAATACGTTTTATTGTTAACAGATAAGCAACTATCAGGTATCCATGAATCTTTTTATAATGAATACGCTCGGAAAGCTGTTGAAGATGGTATTTTACAACAAGAAGAAAAAGATTTTCTGGAACGATTAAAGAAAGCCCTATATGTTCCCGATGAGATAGCTGATCAACTCTATACACTTAATGCAAGCAGTATGTTGGATCAGCTTATTAATGAAAAAGTAACCGATAAAATGCTTTCACCTAAAGAGGAAGAAGAAGTTATTGCTGTAGCACACAGCCTTGGTATAGATTTACAAAAGGATTATTAAGCAAAATTAAACTTGAAAAGTATCGCCTCTATTGGAAAATTCAAAATGAAAATAAGTTACCTGAAGTTGAAAATACACAGCTGGAATTGGGCTATCTGGAAAAAGCCCATTTTAAAAGTTATTCAAATTTATATGAATATAAAATTCCCCCTGCTCCCGAAGTTGAAGTTTTAAGCCTAAAAGAAAAGTGAATTCGGGTTTGTATTGGAAGAAAGACAATTTGCCGGCAGAATCTTACTCAGCCAACATATGACATTGTTGGATAGTGGTAAATTAATGGTTACAAATCAACGCCTTATTTTTGAGGGGACTAAGCAAATAATTTATATACCGCTTGATCAAATAACTGACTTTGTAACATATAAAAACGGAATTAGATATAATAGGGCATTCACAAATGTGGCACTACCGTTATTTATCGAAATTTTTAATAATACAGATGTGTTTGCAATTATCTTTGGTAAGGTTTTATTAAATAAAATAAGTAAGTTTTAATAATAATTTTATAAAAAAGTAAAAAAACAATTAAAAATAATACTTTTGTCGTTATTTTCTTACCTATTAAAAAGCTTTACATATTACTTTAAGGCAATTAAACTTATAAATGAATATAATTAACGACATTATACATCAACTTTTTGGTCAGGATCTAGAAGCTGCATCTTTATTAATTTTTAATATAATTATTATAGAAAGTTTATTATCTATCGATAATGCTGCAGTACTTGCAACAATGGTAACCGACTTGCCATTTAATCAAAGAAATAAAGCATTAAAATATGGAATTTTAGGTGCTTATGTCTTTCGTGGTCTTTCATTAATTTTCGCTTCTTACCTTATTAAACTTACATGGCTTAAATTTGTTGGCGGAGCTTATTTATTATGGTTAATGATTAATTATTTTCGCACAAAGCTTTCTCCTGGAGAGGAAGATGATTCCTTAAATAAAAATGAAAATTGGATTTATAAAAAGCAAAGGCTGTTGTTGGCCCTTCTGGTCAACAATAATTCTTGTTGAAATAATGGATTTAGCATTTTCTCTCGATAATGTTTTTGCTGTTGTGGCTTTTACTGATAATATCTACATTATAATGGTTGGTGTGTTTGTTGGTATATTAGCCATGCGTTTTGTTGCTCAAGGCTTTGTGAAATTGTTGGAAAAATTTCCATTCCTCGAAACAATTGCCTTTGTGGTTATAGGCTTTTTAGGTATTAAACTCATAATATCATCGATATTACATTTTTTGGTTCAAAATGGATATATGACAAAAGATCATGACATTTATCGCATTTTAGAAGGGCATGAAGTGGATTTATATATTTCTTTATTTACAACGGGGTGTTTTTCTGCTACCCATTCTAACATCTTTCTTATTTAATTTCCCTAAAAGAGTAATTCCTCACAAAGAAGCTAATGAAGAAATAGTTTGATTTGAATGAGAATTTTTTGTTTTTAAAATGAACCCAATATATTTATTTACATTGGGTTTTTTGATGTTATCTTGATGCTACCCACAAAAATTAAGGACTAACTAAATTTGTAAATTTCATTGCCTGCGTCATACGCTTTAACGTTCCAATCTTTTAGTTCGTAGGTTAAAAGAATTTTTATTGCAATCCCTAATACAAAAAGGAAAATAGTAAATCAATAAAAAAAAATTATGAATATATGAATACCAAAATATCTCATCAATAATTTTAATAACCCACAAGAAAAAAGCTTCAAAAATTTTTGCCCGACTTCTTTCATTACTTTTCTATAGATACATATTTACAATGATGTATTAATTAACCGCCTTCAAGTCATTCCTTCAAAATCAGATCTTTAATCCATTCATTATATTCGGATGATAATGCCATTTATTATAAAATTGGTATGCATCCAAATCAATACCCGATGGGAATAAAATTCTATTCACTGCTGTGCAATTGCAAGATTTATTAGTTAAAAAATGAACATGTTAAAATAATGTCAACACTGGATAATTAAATACAATTTTTTTGCCTAAGTATTCATTTAGTTTGTTCTACTTTTTATATTAAAAGTACTATTGTATATGGCGCCAAATAATAAATATTTATTTCCTGTTATACTTGTTACCAGTTTGTTTTTTTTATGGGGTTTTGCACATAGTATGTTGGATATTTTGAATAAACATTTTCAAGAGATACTGAATATAACAAAACGTGAATCGGGATTAATTCAATTTGTTGTATTTATAGGGTATTTTCTTTTGGCCTTACCGGCAGGATTTCTGATAAAAAAATTTGGATATAAATTTGGTATAATTACAGGATTAATTTTATACGCCATTGGTTCTTTTTTATTTTATCCTGCTGTATATGTAAGAACATTTTTCATTTTTTTTATTCTCATTATTTATTATTGCCTGTGGACTTACCTTTTTAGAAACGGCAGCAAATCCATACATAACTGTATTGGGAAGTAAAGAAACTTCTGAACGAAGACTTAAATCTCTCACAGTCATTTAACGGTTTAGGCTGGATAATTGGTCCATTGGTAGGTGGTCTGTTAATTTTTAATGATAAAAAGAAAGGTGCAGGTATTGATTTTTCCGCTGTACAATTACCTTATTTGTTTATTGGAGCTGTGGTTTTAATTGTTGCAGTACTTGTCTATTTTTACACCTCTGCCTAACATAATAGAAGAAGAAAATATAGGAAATAATGAATCAATTTTAAGAAACAGTTTATGGAAGAGAAAACATTTTGTTGCGAGTTTGATCACGTTATTCTTTTATGTGGGAACTCAGGTAGGCATTGGTAGTTTTTTCATTAATTATGTAACTGAGTCCATCCATATAACAAATAAACAAGCCTCGTTTTATTTATCTGGCGCAATGTTTTTATTTGCAGGGGGGCGTTTTGCAGGGACTTACATTATGAGATTTATTTCCCCTCAACGATTGCTCGCTACTTGTGCACTGAGTTGTTTGGCTTTGACATTTATTGTGTTTTTAAATTTTGGCGTAGTATCCGTTTATTCTCTTATGTTGATTAATTTTTTTATGAGCATAATGTTCCCGACAATTTTTGCTTTGGGAATTAAGGATTTGGGCAGTTTAACCAAGCAAGGGTCATCCTTTCTTATTATGAGCATTGTCGGAGGAGCTATTTTTCCCTTTTTTAATGGGTTGGATCGCTGATATTTATAATATCTATTGGTCGTTTATACTACCATTGTCAGGTTTTATTGTAGTATTTTATTTCGGAAGTAAATGGTTATATAAGTTAATTATTATTTAAAAAACGAACCCGAATCAATTTTAAATTGATAGTTGTATTTTAATAATTTTCGACTGAATAGACAGCGGATATTGTTATAAAGCTAATTATATATTTGTTTTAACTCCTATAGATTTTATGATAGTAGGATAGTGAAAACAAATTTTATATAATTAAAAATTACAAAATATTTTTATTCTTCATAAATGAAAGTTGCTTTATTTATACCTTGTTATATTGATCAATTTTATCCTCAAGTAGCTGTTTCAACATATGAATTGCTGGTAAGCTTAGGTTGTACTGTCGAATATCCTTTAAACCAAACATGTTGGCGGACAGCCAATGGCGAACTCAGGGTTTCAAATATTTTCTAAAAGCTGTAACGAAAATTTTATTAAAAATTTTAAAGGCTATGAATATATCGTTTCACCTTCCGGTAGTTGTGTATTACATATAAAAGAACACAATCCGATAGCAGGAAGCAGAATATTTGAATTATCTGAATTTTTAATAGATATTTTGAAGGTTGAAGCCTTAGAAGCGATATTTCCTTACAAAGTAGGTTTAAGTATCGGTTGCCATGGGCAAAGGGGGTTACATATTGCACAAATGTCGGAATTGGTAGGTGAAAACTTTTCTAAACCACTTCAATTACTTAAAATGGTGAAAGATATTGAAATTATTAACTTAAATAGAACAGATGAGTGCTGTGGTTTTGGAGGTACTTTTTGTTTATTTGAAGAAGCTGTTTCAGTAAAAATGGGAAAAGACCGTATTAACGATCATCTTATTAATGGTGCCGAATATATTATTGGCACAGATATAAGTTGCCTTATGCACCTTGAAGGAATTATACGAAGAAACAATACAACATTAAAAGTGAAACACATATCAGAAATTCTAAATAATAAATAATACAAATACAATATGAAATATTTTTTTTTCTGTTTTATTCTCTTTTCAAATGTGCTGTTTGCTCAGCAAAAATATGAAGCTGACTGGAAATCTATTGACAGCAGGCCTAATCCTGCCTGGTTTGAAGATGCAAAGTTCGGTATTTTTATCCATTGGGGATTGTTTTCAGTACCGGCCTGGGGGCCAACGGACAGAGACTTTAAAGGTCTTGCAGGCAATGATTGGGGAAACCGAATAGGTATGAAATATGCCGAATGGTATTGGCAAAGAATAAATACACCCGAAAACAAAAATAAATTTGGGTATAAAGAGTTTCTTGAGCACCATGAAAAAACTTATGGAAAAGATTTCAAGTATCAGGACTTTACCAAAAATTTTAATGCCGAATATTTTGATCCCGAACAATGGGCTGAAATACTCAATAATTCAGGTGCCAAATATGTTGTATTAACATCCAAGCACCATGAAGGTTTTACACTTTGGCCATCCGCACAGTCATGGAACTGGAATGCGGTTGATGTCGGTCCTCATCGTGATTTATTGGGCGATTTAACAAAATCGGTTAAAAATAAAGGACTTAAAATGGGATATTATTATTCTCTTTATGAATGGTTCAACCCACTTTATAAGCCTGAAACTATTGACAGATATGTGAATGAACATATGCTGCCGCAAATGAAAGATCTTGTTAACAGTTATAAACCCGATATTCTTTGGGGCGACGGGCAATGGGATTACTCTTCAAGCGTATGGAAAATGCCCGAATTTATGGCATGGCTCTATAATGAATCACCGGTAAAGGAAACAATAGTTATTAATGACAGATGGGGGAAAGATACCTGGGGTGAACATGGCGGTTATTCAACCGTAGAGTATGGCAACCTAAAAGATAAAATGGTAGACATGAATACTATACAAAAACCATGGGAAGAATCTAAAGGTATCGGGTTTTCATTTGGTTACAATAAAAATGAAAATTTAGAAGATTATGCAAGTTCACAACAACTGGTTCATGACCTTATCGGCAAAGTAGCGATGGGAGGTAATCTTTTACTTAATATCGGGCCTACAGCCGAGGGCCACATACCGGTGATTATGCAACAAAGGTTATCGGATATAGGTAAATGGTTAAATATTAATGGAGAAGCCATTTATGGTACCCGCAAATGGACAGATGCTCCCCCAATTACCAAAACAACAAATATATATTATACCAAAAAAGGAAAGGATTTATATCTGATATCAACAAAATTCCCGGAGAGAGATATTGTAATTGATCACATTAAGAAACCGGGTAACGTAAAAATGTTGGGATTAAAATCCAATGTTACAACGTTATATAAAAATGGCAGTCTTAATATTGTGATTCCAAAAGTTACCCTTTTAACTAATCCCTGTGATTATGCATGGGTTTTTAAAATAGAAAATGCATTATAAATGAAAGTATTAAACCATGCGCAGGCTTCTGAAAAATTTATCAGTGATGAAGTCCGTACTGATTGGCATGACGAAACCCTTTGGTTTGTAAGAGCTAAACGCGACAAGGCAGCTCACGGGCTTCCTGAATGGGAAGAATTACGGGAAGTTGCATCTAAAATAAAGAATAATGTACTTTCAAATTTAGATAATTATTTATTAGAATTTGAAAAAAATGCAGTAAATAACGGTATACAAGTACATTGGGCGAAAGATGCTGAAGAGCATAACCAAATAATACTTAATATTATACAAAAGCATCAGGCAAAGCATATTGTAAAAAGCAAATCAATGCTAACTGAGGAGTGCCGCCTTAATGAGTTTTTAGAAGAGCATAATATAGAAATAATTGATACTGATTTAGGTGAAAGAATAGTACAGCTGCGCAAGGAACACCCAAGCCATATTGTGCTGCCGGCCATTCATATACGAAAGGAAGAAGTAGGAGAACTTTTTCATGAAAAATTAGGTACTGAAAAAGGGAACTCCGATCCACAATACCTTACCGAAGCTGCAAGAAACCACTTAAGGGAGAAATTTCTGAATTCTCAAGTGGCCATAACAGGTATAAATTTTGCACTTGCCGATACGGGAGGGTTTGTAATTTGTACCAACGAGGGCAACGCTGATATGGGAGCTCATTTAAATAAAGTGCATATTGCCTGTATGAGTATTGAGAAAATAATACCAAAACATAAACACTTGGGTGTTTTTTTAAGATTACTTGCCAGAAGTGCTACCGGGCAACCAATTACTACATATTCCAGTCATTTTTTAAAACCGGGGAAAGGGCAGGAAATGCATATTGTTTTGGTTGATAATGGACGAACAACTCAATTAGGCAGAGAGGAATTCAGAAATTCTCTTAAATGTATACGTTGCGGAGCATGTATTAATACCTGTCCTGTTTATAGAAGGAGTGGAGGGCATAGTTATCACAATGCTATTTCAGGCCCTATAGGTGCAATTTTAGCTCCTAACCTGAACATGAAGGAAAATGCAGATTTACCTTTTGCCTCCACTCTTTGCGGTTCTTGTACAAATGTTTGTCCCGTAAAAATCGATATTCATGTCCAACTGTTAAAGTGGAGGCAAGTTCTTACAAAAGAAGGTTACGTTGAAAAAACAAAGAAATCCGGTTTTAAACTAATGTCAATCATTTTAGGCAATCCGAAATTATATCGTTTTTCCGGTCGGATAATACGTTTTATAATGAAATCTTTCCCTTTTATGCTTTTAAATCGTTATAACCCGTGGTACAAACAAAGAGAAATGCCTGTTGCACCTAAAAATACTTTCAGAGAATGGTATTTAAAAAATAAATAATGTCAGATTATAATAAATGATATGAGTAGCCGGGACCAGATTTTAAAAAATATTACCCAAAACAAACCTGCATTTTCAGCTTTACCGGAAAAATTTATTTTTGAAACACAATATGAAAACTTAATTATAAAGTTTTTAGAAGTATTGAAGGCAATTGGAGGATCGGCTTTTGAAGTTAATGATTATGAAGAAATAAAAAATCACTTAAAAAAAACATTTGCATCGTCATACAGTATAGCATCACCCATTGAAGAACTTAAGGAGTTGGTAAATTTTAGTTTAGAAGTAAATAACCCTCACGAGTTGGAACCAATACACTTGGTAATACTTAAGGGTATTCTTGCAATTGCCGAGAATGGTGCAATATGGATAACTGAAAAAGAGATGATTCACCGCGCATTGCCTTTTATTTGCCGGCATTTGGTTTTAATAATCAAGAGAGATACAATTTTAAGCAATATGCACGAGGCTTATAATATTATAGAAACACATAAAAGTGATTTAAATGGTAACTCAGATATTGGCTTTGGAGTTTTCATTGCAGGCCCTTCAAAAACAGCAGACATAGAGCAAAGTCTGGTTATCGGTGCACATGGGCCTTTAAGCCTGACAGTTTATATTTTAAATTAAGTGTTAAGTATGATTTCAACAAACAGAACCTGTCTTAAAATCCATCCGAAAGATAATGTTTTAGTTGCTTTACAGGATTTGAAAAAAGGTGAAACCGTAAGCTATGATAATGATACTTTCACCCTTAATGATGATATCGCGGCAAAGCATAAGTTTGTGATCAAAGCATTTGAGACGGGAGATGCAATTATCATGTATGGCATATTGGTCGGCAAGGCCGTAAATCCCATTCCTGCAGGCGGCTTGATAACTACCTTTAATGTAAAGCATGCCACAAACCCTTATTTTTTTCGTGAATTTCATTATAACTGGATTCCACCCGATACCGACCGATTTAAAAACAGGACATTTAAAGGCTTTGTAAGAGAAGACGGCCGGGTCGGCACAGCCAATTACTGGTTATTTATACCCACGGTATTCTGCGAAAACCGTAATATGGATATAATTAAAGAAGCCTTAGAAAATGAGCTGGGTTATGGCACTTCAGAAAAATATAAGTTCTTAACGCGTAATCTTGTTAACCTTTACCAATCCGGGCGGGAAGTAATCAATACCGATTTTCCGGTGAGCGAAACAATAATACACACGGGAAAAATATTTAAAAATGTTGATGGAATCAAATTTCTCAATCATCAGGGAGGATGCGGAGGCACCCGTCAGGATTCTTCGACCCTGAGTACTCTTTTGGCAGCCTATGCAAATCATCCAAATGTGGGGGGAGTAACTTTACTGAGTTTGGGTTGCCAACATTTACAAATCGACGATTTTAAAAAGGATTTATATAATCTTAACCCCGGGTTTAATAAACCCTTATTGATCTTTGAACAGCAGGGTTCAGAAAGTGAGGAAAGCATGCTTTCGGAAGCAATTCAAAAAACTTTTTCGGGTCTTATCGGGATAAATAAACAGGAAAGGCAGGAAGCCCCTCTGGATAAACTGACAATAGGGGTAAAATGTGGAGGAAGTGATGGCTTTTCGGGCATCTCTGCAAATCCCGCAGTCGGTTATGCGGCCGATTTACTTGTCGGTTTGGGAGGAAAAGTTTTGCTGGCCGAATTTCCCGAATTGTGCGGTGTCGAACAAGAAATTGTAGACCGCTGTATTGAAAAAGAAAAGGCAGAAAAATTTATTCATCTTATGCAAACCTATGATGAACTGGCACATAAAGTTGGTTCGGGATTCAGCATGAATCCTTCGCCGGGAAATATAAAAGACGGACTGATAACCGATGCGATAAAATCTGCAGGTGCCGCAAAAAAAGGAGGGACATCTCCGATTGTCGATGTTTTAAACTATACGGAAACGGTTACCAAAGCCGGCTTAAGTTTGGTTTGTACACCCGGAAATGATGTAGAAGCAACAACAGGGCAGACAGCTTCCGGAGCAAATATTATTTTATTTACAACAGGTCTGGGAACCCCTACCGGAAACCCAATCTGCCCTGTAATCAAGGTGTCATCCAATTCCAACCTGTCAAATAGCATGTCAGACATTATTGATTTTAATACGGGTGATATAATTGACGGTAAAAAGACGATTGAAGAAGTAGGAGAAGAAATACTTGAATATTGCATAAAAGTGGCAAGCGGCGAAATTATCCCTAAAGCTGTAGCCAAGCATCAGGATGATTTTATACCTTGGAAAAGAGGGGTAAGTCTTTAATTGAAATTAATCTTATTTGAAAAATTAATTTATACTATAAAAAAATAATGATTTCTTAAAAAATATTATCGGAGAAGAAATTGTATTAAAACTTAATATAATCAATAAAATAATGTTTGACTTAACTAACAAAAAAACAGTAATCACGGGAGGCGGAAGTGGAATTGGTAAAGCCATTTCAATTCTTTTTGCCAAGCAGGGAGCCGATGTATATATAATAGAGCTTGATAATAAGGCAGGTGATGAAACTGTTAAAGAAATAACAGATTTGGGCGGGATAGCTAAGGTATTTTCCTGTAATGTTTCCGATCAAAATAGTGTCAAACAAATTTTTGAAGAAATTGGTACAATAAATATTCTAATTAATAATGCAGGAATTTCGCATGTAGGTAATTTAGAGAAAACTTTAGAAGCCGATTTTGATAAACTTTTTCAAGTAAACGTAAAGGGCATTTATAATTGTATGTATGCAGTCGTACCTTTAATGAAACAAAACGGTGGGGGTATAATTCTTAATATGTCCTCCATAGCTGCTTTAGTTGGTATCCCGGATCGCTTTGCTTATTCTATGACCAAAGGAGCAGTTTCTTCTATGACAATGTCGGTTGCGAGAGATTACCTGTCCGATAATATTCGTTGCAATTCAATTTCTCCGTCCCGCGTGCATACTCCCTTTGTAGATGGGTTTATAAATAAATATTATACAGGAAACGAGGATGAGATGTTCAAAAAACTATCGAAATCACAACCGATTGGAAGAATGGGGAAGCCGGAGGAAGTGGCAAGCCTTGCTTTATTTTTATGCTCAGACGAAGCATCTTTTATTACCGGCTGCGATTATCCTATCGACGGTGGTTTTACAAAATTAATTATGTAATTATAAATTAAATTATTTATGAAATTATTTAGATTTGGAGAAGAAGGAAAAGAAAAGCCGGGTATTATCCTAAACGATAAAAAATACGATAATTCCGCATTCGGAGAAGATTATAACGAGCTTTTTTTTGAAACAGATGGTATTGAACGTTTAGAAAAATGGCTTCAAATTAATCAAGATCACCTTACAGAGTTGCCTGATGATGTAAGGCTGGGTCCATGTATAGCCAGACCTTCTAAAATAATTTGCATAGGGCTTAATTATGCGGATCATGCACGCGAAACAAATGCAAAAATTCCGGATGAGCCAATTATTTTTTTTAAATCCACAACCGCCTTAACAGGCCCAAATGAAAAAGTAATAATCCCGAAAAATAGTTTTAAAACAGATTGGGAAGTTGAATTGGCGGTAGTTATCGGAAAAAAAACAAGTTATATTTCAGAGGATGAAGCCTTAAATAATGTAGCCGGTTATTGCCTTCATAATGATTATTCTGAAAGAGAATTTCAATTGGAAAGGGGAGGGCAGTGGGTTAAAGGAAAGTCATGCAATACTTTTGCTCCGATAGGACCTTTTTTGGCTACACCTGATGAGCTTTCAGATATCGATAATTTAAATCTCTGGCTAAAGGTAAATGGTAAGATTATGCAGAATGGTTCTACATCAAACTTGATTTTTAAAATCCCTTTTTTAATCCATTATCTAAGTCAATTTATGACTTTATTACCCGGAGATATGATCTCTACAGGTACACCTGCAGGAGTAGGACTGGGTTTTAAACCACCAATTTATTTAAAAGCCGGAGATATAATAGAGTTGGGTATAGAAGGCTTAGGAACTCAAAGTCAGGTTGCAATTAATTATTAATATGAGGGTAGACGCACACCAACACTTCTGGAAATTTAATCAGGTACGAGATACCTGGATTGATAATAACATGGAGAAATTAAAACAAGATTTTTTACCTCAAAATAGTTTAAATATATTAAAAAAGAATAATATACAAGCCTGTATTTCAATTCAGGCAGATCAATCCGAAGAAGAAACTTTGTATTTAATAGAATTAGCCGAACAGTATAATTTTATCAGGGGTGTTGTGGGATGGATTGACTTAAAAGCTGAAAATGTGATTGACAGATTAGATTTTTTCAGTCAATTTAAACAAATTAAAGGCTTTAGACATGTCGTTCAATCTGAACCGGATGGTTTTATGTTGAATAAAAACTTTCTGAAAAGTATTTCAAACTTAGAAAAATATAACTTCACGTATGATATTTTAATATATTCCAAACAATTAAAGGAGGCTTCCGACTTGGTTAAAAAATTTCCTTATCAGAAATTTATACTAGATCATTTAGGAAAGCCTTTAATTGCTCAGCAGATAATCGAACCCTGGAAAAGCGATATTGCCCGATTAGCAGAAGCAGAAAATGTATGTTGCAAAATTTCGGGAATGCTTACGGAATCAAATTGGCAAAAATGGAAAGAAGTAGATTTCTTACCTTATATGGATACTATATTTGATTGCTTCGGAGTAGAAAGAATAATATATGGTTCCGATTATCCCGTATCTCTGTTGGCAGGAACTTATGAAGAACAATTAAATATAATAGAAAACTATCTTTCCTGCTTTTCTTCTACAGAAAAAGAAAAGATTTTTAGTAAAAACGCCATTAGATTTTATAATTGTGAAATATGAAAAGATTTTGCCTGACTTTGGATTTAAAGAACAATCCTAAACTTATTGAAGAGTATGAAGCTCATCATCGGAATGTATGGCCTGAAATTAAAGATTCAATTAAAAGTTCCG